>DASRGB010000044.1:0-12444 GCA_035651255.1 Pseudolabrys sp. | reverse complement strand
CGACCGCAGCGGCGAGCTTGGTCGCATTCCCCGGCGACAGCGCGAGATGGATCAGCGACTTGGCCGCGGCCTTCTGATCGGCTTTGGCAACGCCGTTGAGCCAATTGGCGCGCAGCGTCTGCCACGGCGCATTGCCGAGCGCTTGCAAGGCGGGATCGAACGGTGCCAAGGCACTCTTGATTCGCCCATAACCAACGAGCGAGGGCCCGCCCCCAAACGCCTTCATGGCGTCGACCAAGCCGTAAGCCGCAGTGCCCAATGCGGCGATCGCGGCAATCGTATCTCCTACGTTCGGAATGCCTTGAATGTCCATGACGCTTCCCCCCACGAGAGCCGGAAGCCTAGTTCGCGAGGATCGCACACGCAATACGGGTATCAGGGGAAGCCTCGCTTAGATCAGCCTTTTACCCGTCCTAGAGCGCGGGCACTAATGGTAAGTAAGGTAGGAAGATGATCTCTAAAAATTACAGCTAGCGGCGCTGCCACTGCACCGACCAAAATAGCAATTAAGAAATCTCGCGAGGCCAGGTAGCTTTCGACCGTGATGTTAGAGCTACCGAGTTTAATTGCGATATCGGCAAAAGGCGCCAGCGTCATGGCGACCTCGGCGGTCAATAGTTTTAAACCGCCTCTTCGCACTTGGTCGGCGCGTTCATACGCAGCGTCTACAATTGTACCTGCGAGTGCATCAAATCGCTCAAGGATCTTGACGTCACGCGAAGTTAGTTTAGAGCCTTTGTTTTTCTTTATGATCGCAGCTTTTAATGCGATTTTATCGAGTCCAAAAATCCCGGCTAGCGCCGAAGCGTTTTCGGGCGCCATTGTCAAATTGATTATCGATTTCGCGGCTGCTTTTTGGTCGGCCAATGGTACGTTGTTGAGCCAGTTTGCGTGGAAAGTCTGCCAAGCTGCGTTGCCGAGCGTCTGCAAGGCAGGATCGAACGGCGCTAAGGCAACCTTTATGCGTCCGTAGCCAAAGAGCAAAGGGCCGCCCCAAAACGCGCTCGCCGCGTCGACGAGACCATACGACGCTATTGCCAAAGCGACGATAGCAGCGATCGAACTTAGAAGGTCGGGAATGTTCGATCCCATCGAAAGCCACTAGTTAAAATAAATAGTTTAGGCTCCATGCTGCACTCACGCAATACGGGTATCCGGCGCGGCCTCAGCTTTTGAAATGCTTGCTCAGCTTCAGGCTCTGCGCCTGGTAGTTGGAGCCGATGCCCTGCCCGTACAGCGTATCGGGCCGCGCCAACATCTTCTCGTAGACCAGCCGGCCGACGATCTGGCCGTGCTCGAGGATGAACGGCACTTCGCGCGAGCGCACTTCGAGCACGGCCCGCGCGCCCTTGCCGCCGGCGCCGGCATAGCCGAAGCCCGGATCGAAGAAGCCGGCATAGTGCACGCGGAATTCGCCGACCAAGGGATCGAACGGCACCATCTCGGCGGCGTAGTCGGGCGGCACCTGCACCGCCTCCTTGGAGGCGAGGATGTAGAATTCGTTGGGGTCGAGGATCAGCGTCTTGTCGGGGCGCGCCTGCATCGGCTCCCAGAAGTCGAGCACGGCGTAGCCGGCGCGGCGTTCGACGTCGATCAGGCCGGTGTGGCGCTTGGCGCGGTAGCCGACGATGCCCCCTCCCTTGCTCTCCGCCACAAGCGGGGAAGGAGAAAGAAGCGTGCCCGAAAGATCGACGCCGACGGCGACACCCTCGCTGACGTCGGCGTCATCCGTATCGACCAGCCGCTCACGCGCGTGCAGCGCGCGTAGCGCCTCGCCGTCGAGCAGCGCGCTGCCGCGGCGGAAGCGGATCTGCGACAGGCGCGAGCCTTCGCGCACCAGCACCGGAAACGTGCGCGGCGAAATCTCGGCATAGAGCGGGCCGTGATAACCGGCCTCGATGCGGTCGAAGCCGCGGATCTCGTCGGCGATGACGCGGGTGAAGACGTCGAGCCGGCCGGTCGAGCTCTTCGGGTTGGCGGCGGCGGAAATCTCGTCGGGCAGCGCGAGGCTCTCGAGCAGCGGCACGATGTAGACGCACCCGGTTTCCAGCACGGCGCCGTCCGACAGCGCGATTTCGTGCAGCTTGAGTTCGTCGATGCGCTTGGCCACCGTGCTCGACCCGGGCAGGAAGCTCGCGCGCACGCGATAGGCGACGTCGCCCAGCCGCAGGTCGAGGCTTGCCGGCTGGATCTGGTCGGGCGCGAAGTCGGCGGCGGGCAGGATCCCGCCGTCGCGGGCAAGCTGCGCGATCATGCGGTCGGGCAAAATGCCCCTGTCCTCGACGGCGAAGTGAAGCGGCAAGCGGCTCGGCCCTCTCTGCGTCATCCCGAGGCACGAGCGCAGCGAGCCTCGACGGATAATCGGCCACGGACTCCCGGACCGTCGCCCTTCGAGCCTCGGCAGTTTCGCTGCCGCGCACCTCAGGGTGACGGTCCCGGCGATCTAACCCGACAGCCGCCTTGACGGGAAGGCGGTCCTCCCGCTACAAACAGTTTAATCCGTGGTCATTTGAGCCGGCCGGCTTGCAGCCACGTTAAATAAGTCGCTAAAAGGCCGGGGACGCGTGAGCCCGGCCGAGATTTTTCTCCGGCCGGTTTTTTGTTGGAGGCTCGCATGTCCGCGCCGAATAAGAAGTACCGTCCCGAAACCCGCCTGGTTCATGCCGGCACGCTGCGCTCCGAATTCGGTGAAACCTCGGAAGCGCTGTTCCTGACGCAAGGCTACGTCTATCCGAGCGCGGAGGAGTGCGAGGCGCGCTTCTCGGGCAAGAAGCCCGGCTACGTCTATTCGCGCTACTCCAACCCGACCCTGTCGATGTTCGAGCAGCGCATGGCCGCGCTCGAAGGCGCGGAAACGGCCCGCGCCACCGCAACCGGCATGGCAGCGGTGACCACGGCTTTGATGGGGCTGGTGCGCGCGGGCGACCATATCGTCGCCGCCAAGGCGCTGTTCGGCTCCTGCCGCTGGGTGATCGAGGACTGGCTCGGCCGTTTCGGCGTTACCTCGACGCTGGTCGACGGCAAGGACCTCGGCCAATGGCAACAGGCGGTGACCAAGAACACCAAGGCGTTCTTCATGGAGACGCCGACCAACCCCTGCCTCGAAGTCTATGACATCGCGGCAGTCGCCGACATCGCGCACCGGGCGGGCGCCAAGCTGGTGGTCGACAACGTGTTCGCCACGCCGCTGTTCCAGCAGCCGCTGGCGCTCGGCGCCGACTGCGTCGTTTATTCCGCGACCAAGCACATCGACGGCCAGGGCCGCGTGCTCGGCGGCATCATCCTCGGCTCGGAGAAATTCATCATGGATCATGTCCACCAGGTGATCCGGCAGACCGGCCCGTCGCTGTCGCCGTTCAACGCCTGGGTCATGCTGAAGGGCCTGGAGACCTTGTCGGTGCGCGTCGAGCGTCAGACCGCGACCGCCGGCAAGGTCGCCGACGCGCTCGCCGGACATCGCAACATCGGCCGGCTCATCTATCCTGGGCGGGCCGATCATCCGCAGGCGGACGTCATCAGGAAGCAGATGAAGGCCGGCTCGACGCTGGTGGCGTTCGAAGTGAACGGCGGCAAGGACGGCGCGTTCCGCTTTCTCAACGCGCTCAAGCTCATCGCCATCACCAACAATCTCGGCGACGCCAAGAGCCTGGTGACGCATCCGACCACGACCACGCATCAACGCTTGACGCCGGCGCAGCGCGCCGAACTCGGCATCGGCGACGGCCTGGTGAGGTTCTCAGCCGGGCTCGAACACCCGGACGACCTGATCGAGGATCTGCTGGCGGCGCTCGACGCGGTCTAGTCGGCGAAGGCGTGGACCGAGGCCGACAGGACCGGCCGCTGCGCGGCTTCCGCGATCGCCAGCGCGAGGCTCTTGGCGAGGCAGGCGTAGCTCCAGTCGTTCATGTGCAGCCCGTCAGCCGACACGAAGGCGGAGAAGTCCATGTGCTCGGCATCGTGCCAGCGCCGCATCACCTCGAAGCGCGGGAACAGATCGATGTTTTCCTGCTTCGCCGTGACCGAGATCAGCCCAACCATGGTGCCGACCTCCGGCTTGGCAATCACCTTCGGCGCGTATTGCGGGTCGAGCAGGACGATATCGGCGCCGGTCGAACGAATCTTTGCGATGCCGGCGCGGATCGAGGCGCCATGATCGGTGACCTTGTGGTCGCGAATCACGGAGTTGGTGCCGAGCTGCCAGATGACCAAATCGGGCTTGGCCGCGACCACGGCCTGATCGAAGCGCTTGAGCATGTCGGCGATTTCCTCGCCGTTGACGCCCCGGTTGATGACGGTGATCGTGCTGCCTTTGAAGTGATCGCGCAGTTCGGCTTGCAGCCGGCTCGGATAGCTCGCGGCCGGCGAGCTCGCCCCGGCGCCCGCCGTCGACGACGAGCCGATGGCGACGATGGTGACCGGCTGATGGTTCGCCAACTTGTGCCCGACATGGGCCAGCGGATTGGCGAAGCGTACGAGATTGAGCTGCGCGTCACAGCGCGGCGTCTCGGCGCGCGCGGCCAGCGGCAGAGCGACGCTGCCCGCGAGCGCGGCGACGACGATCAACTTTGCCGCGCGAATAGCAAAATGGTGTTGCACTTAGTTTCCGCCCCCCGGCTTGGCGCCCTCGACCTGAGGTCCGCCCTGCTTGACCGCCTCGTTGACGAGATCGGCCAGCAGCCAACCGATGCAATTATGAACCCTTATGGCGATATCAAGCTTATTGGCCGCGCCGGTCAAGTCGAACGTACCGAGGTCGGCCCAGACTTTCATGATTTCGAACCTGTCGAACAATGGAATGTCATGTTGCAGTGCAACCCAGCGCATGATGTCGGCGTAGATCGACAGCGCGATGATCGATTCCGTCCGCGGACTGTACTGCGCATTGACTAAGATAACGTCAGCGCCAGCGGAATGTGCAATATTGATACCCTGATCGAGCGCCCTGGCGAATTGATCTTGATCAACCGCCTGCATGGCATCGGTTGTCCCGGTTTGCCACACCATCAAGGCCGGCTTGGTCTCGGACAGCGGCTTGGCCAGCGTCTTGACCATCTCCATCGCGGTGCGGTGCGCGTTGACGTCGGTGGCGACTTTGACGGCCACGCCCGGCAATGATTCGGTCAGCGCCTTCTGCAAGCGGGCCGGGTAGGCGGCTCTGGCGCCGTTCGGCCCGGGCAGGTTGGACGAGCCGGCGCCGACCACCAGAACATCGAGCTTCTTGGCGGCCAGAGCGGCCGAGACCCGCGGCAGCGGCATCAATTGCTCGACCTGGTGCTGGGCGACCAGACATTCCGCCGGCTGCTCGGCCACAGCCGGCCAAGCCAGGCTAAAGCATGCCAGCAGCAATGGCACGCGTTTCATGGTGCGCCCCCCGCGTAGCTCGGCGTCGCCGCCGGCGGACGCGGCCCCGGTCCCCGTCGCTCGACGCCTCTATACCACGAAACCAGGGCCGCCGCGCCTACCATGACGCCGATCCCGGCAAGACTCACCGCGATTTGCATCGGCAGGCCGTTGGAAATCTCGGTGAACACGAAATGACCGGCGAAGGACAGAAATACCCCGAGGCAAAATGTCTCAAGCGAGTGCTGGCCGCAGACGACCGCCGGCCAGAACACCGGTGACCTGAGCGCCGGCCAGTCGCGCGGCACGAACCAGACCGTGATCACGGCCAGCGACAGGAAATGCAGGATGCGCAGCACGTCGAGGTTGGTCTTGTCGATCGGATAGATGATCTCGTTGACGACATGCGGCACCAGCGCCGCCAGGCGCGGAATGTACCAGCCCAGCGTGATGAAAAACGCGAAGCCGAGGTACAAGACGGCGAGCGTGATCACGATGGGAGAGTCGATCCAGCGCGACAGCCGCTGCGCGCCGCCGAGCGCGCACCAGGCGCCGAACACGAACAGCATCTGCCAGGCGAAGGGATTGAACAGCCAGACGCCCTTCGGATAGGCCGGGATGTTCCAGTCGAACCACCAGGTCAGCGAATAGAACGCGGCCGAGGCGATCAACGCGGTCGATGGCGCGCGCCGCAACAGCCACAGCACCGGCGGAAACCAGGCGAGCAGCACGATATAGAGCGGCAGCACGTCCATGTTGACCGGCTTGAACTTCAACAACAGCGCCTGAAGGATGGTGATGTCCGGCTCTTTCATGAAATCGAGCATGCCCATTTCTTCGGTATAGAGTGGATTGTCGAAGGAATGGGCGACGTAGGCGATCTCCGCGAGATAGATCGCGAACAGAAAGACGTGGGCGATGTAGATCTGCCAGGCGCGCTTGAGCACGCGCGCGCTCGACACCACGAAGCCGTGCTGGTCCATGGCGCGGCCGTAGACGAAGGCGGCGGTATAGCCGGAGATGAAGACGAAGATTTCGGTGGCGTCGGAAAAACCGTAATTGCGAATGGTGACCCAGCTCACCGCATTGGACGGAATGTGGTCGAGGAAGATCAGCCAGAGGGCAAGCCCCCGGAACAGATCGAGCCGCAGATCGCGTTCGGTCGAAACCGGGGCCATGAACGGCTTTTCTTTCAGACGGCGTTTCGGCCATAATCCCGGGCCGAGGTCACCCGGCCCGAGCTAGGACATTCGTACGGCATATAGATGTACCGCGCCGTCACCCGCAAGATCGAGGTTACCGTGACGCCCCGCTTCGTGTCGGAGCGCTCCTCGCCGAGCAACGGCTATTACTTCTGGGCCTACACCATCGACATCACCAATCTCGGCAGCGAGACCGTGCAGCTCAAGACGCGGCACTGGCGCATCACCGATGCCACCGGCCGGCTGCAGGAGGTCAAGGGCCCGGGCGTGGTCGGCGAGGAACCGGTGCTCAAGCCCGGCGAATCCTACGAGTACACCAGCGGCGTGCCGCTGCCGACGGCATCGGGCTTCATGGCCGGCAGTTACGGCATGGTGACGGCGGCAGGGGAACATTTCGATATCGAGATCCCGGCGTTTTCGCTCGACTCGTCCTTCGCCGAGCGCACCATCAATTAGGCAGGCAGCCGCGAAAGCGACCGAGCGCGCCCCTGGGTAAAACGGCGAGCACGGCGCCGCCCTGCGCAAAATTCTGCAATTTGACGAGCTGCGGCTCGGACAGCGCGACGCAGCCGGCGGTTCCGGTTCGGCCCGGCAGCCACAGGTGCACGAAAACGCAGGACCCGGCGCGCGCTTTCGCATCGGTGGGGTAATCGACCAGCAGGCCGCGGGCATAATCCGGCACCCGCCACATGTTCTCGCCGTGGACCTTCCAGCCCAGAACCGCGCGCGTGGTGATGGTGTTGTAGGCTGGCGAGGACGGATCGTCGACGCAGGTCGTGCCATTGACGATGCGCAGATAGCCGGGCCGGCTGGACGCCGCAAAGCCGAAACTGTTGCCGATTCTGAAAAAGCCCGCCGGGGCGCGCTTGTCGCCTTCGAGCTTGGTCGGCTCGCCGGCGCGGGCCGCGCTGCGGAAGGCGGGCGCCCAGGCGAGGCCGCGGTGGCCGATCAGCGCACTCGCGGGTCCGCCGACCTTCTTCCACGGCGTCCCGGGCGCGGCGCGCTCGTAGCTTTGCAGGCTTGCCGTGGTGCTCGTCATTTTGTCGGCGACGACCAGCACCAGGCGGCGCGCATCGGCAAGCGGCGCCGGGCAGCTCTGCGCGGCCGCCGCCTGCGGCGCGATCAGCACGATAAGAGCCAACAACGCCGCGCGCATGATTGAGCCCCTCAGCTCGGCTTGGCGCCGACCTCGTCGGGCGCGAACAGATAATTCGCGCTGCAGAACTCGCAGGTCACCGAAATGCGGCCGTCCTCGACCATATGGTCGCGGTCGTCCTGCGAGAAGCTCTTGAGCATGGCCTCGACGCTCTGGCGCGAGCACGAGCACTCCGCCTGCACCGGCGCGCCGCGGAACACGCGCACGCCCGGCTCGTGGAACAGCCGATAGACCAGCCGCTCGCTCGACAAGGCCGGATCGATGAGTTCGATATCCTCGACCGTGGAGACGAGCGCCTTGCCTTCCACCCAGGCTTCGTCTTCCGCCACCTTGTGCGGCACGGTGCCTTCCGGGGCGTCGCCCGGATGCAGATCGGCGACGCGGGCGCGCTCGGGCGACTTCGGCAAGAATTGCAGCATGATGCCGCCGGCGCGCCAGCGATGGCTGGGGCCGCCGCTGCCGGCGCGCAGTTCCTCGGCGACGGCAAGCCGCACCCGCGTCGGAATCTGCTCGGAGCGCAGGAAATATTCGTGCGCGGCGTCTTCCAGCGAGCCGCCGTCGAGCGCCACCAGCCCCTGGTAACGGCTCATGTCGGGACCCTGGTCGATGGTCATGGCGAGGTGGCCGCGGCCAAGCAGTTGCCCCGCTTCGGTCTTGCCGGCGGCGATCGCCTGGGCGACGCGGGATTTGTCGAAACGGGCGCAGGCGCGCACCTTGCCGGGCGTCACGAAGTCGACGACCAGCATGCGCACCGGGCCGTCGGTCTGCGTCTGCAGGATGAAGCGGCCGTCGATCTTGAGGGCCGAACCGAGCATGACGGTGAGCACGATCGCCTCGCCGACCAGTTTGGCGATGGGCTGCGGATAATCGTGCCGCTCCAGGATCTCGTCGACCACCGGCCCCAGCCGCACCACGCGGCCACGCAGATCGAGCTTGGCCACCTCGAAGGGGGTGACGATGTCGTCGGTGGGGGTGGCGGAGGGGGCCCGGGACGGGATGGCAATGCCGGGATCGGGATTCGGATCGGTCATGAGGCCCAATTTAGTTTCTATTGCCGCGAAAGCGAGCCCCCGAAGTCGCCATTCCGGGGCGCGCCGTTGGCGCGAACCCGGAGTCCGGAAACACGTTCAGTGCCGGCATCTGGATTCCGGGTTCCGGCCCGCGGCCGGCCCCGGAACGACGATTACCGCTCGGCGTGCAGGCACCAGGTCAGCAGCCCCTTCTGGGCGTGCAGCCGGTTCTCCGCCTCGTCGAACACAACCGATTGCGGACCGTCGATCACCTCGTCGGTAACCTCCTCGCCGCGGTGCGCCGGCAGGCAATGCATGAAAATGGCGTCGGGCTTGGCCTTGGCCATCAGCCGCGCATTGACCTGGTAGCGCTTGAGCACGTTGTGGCGGCGCTTGCCGTCGCGGTCGCCCATCGACACCCAGGTGTCGGTGACGACGCAGTCGGCGTCCTTGACGGCGATTTCGGGGTCCTCGCCGATCTTGATCGCGGCGCCCGAGGATTTCACCCAGTCCAGCAGCCATTTCTTCGGCTTGAGCTCGCTGGGCGTCGCCACGTTGAGGCGGAAATCGAAGCGCTCGGCGGCGTGCATCCACGACGCCAGCACGTTGTTGGCGTCGCCGCTCCAGGCCACGGTGCGGCCGCGGATGGAGCCCTTTTTCTCCTCGAAGGTCATGACGTCGGCCAGCACCTGGCAGGGATGCGAGCGCCGCGTCAGCCCGTTGATCACCGGGATGGTGGCGTTGCGCGCGATCTCGGCGACGGCTTCGTGGTCGAGGATGCGGATCATGATGGCGTCGACGTAGCGCGACAGCACGCGCGCGGTGTCGGCGAGCGTCTCGCCGCGGCCGAGCTGCATCTCCTCGGCCGTCAAAGTGATGGATTCGCCGCCGAGCTGGCGCATGCCGACGTCGAAGGATACGCGGGTGCGGGTCGACGGCTTGTCGAAGATCATGGCCAGCGTCTTGCCGGCGAGCGGCTTCTGCTCGAGCCCGCGCGCACGCGCCGCCTTCATGGCGCGCGCCTGCTCGATGACGCCCTGAAGCGTCGGCTTGGAAATGTCGGTCAGATCGAGGAAATGGCGAAGACCGTTCGCGGTCATGACGCCTTCTCCTTGGGCCGCGCGTGCATCTGCGCTAAGCGCGCGCAGGCGCGATCGATGCGGGCGACGGCCTCCGCGACCTCGGTCTCGCCGATGATCAGCGGCGGCAACAGCCGCACCACGTTGTCGCCGGCCGAGACCGTGAGCATCTTCTCGGCGCGCAATTCATCGACCATGGCGGAAGCCGGCGGCACCATGCGCAGGCCGATCAGCAGGCCCTCGCCGCGCACTTCGGCGATGACCGCGCCGTGGCGGTCCTTAAGCTCGGCCAGCCGCTGCTTCAGCAGCAGCGCCGTCTTGCGCACCTTGTCGATGAAGCCGTCGGCCAGCATGACGTCGAGCACGGCGTTGCCGACCGCCATGGCCAGCGGATTGCCGCCGAAGGTCGAGCCGTGCGTGCCGGCGGTCATGCCCTTGGCCGCCTTGGTGGTGGCAAGGCAGGCGCCGACCGGAAAGCCGCCGCCCAGCGCCTTGGCGACCGGCATGATGTCGGGCGTGACGCCGCTGCGCTGATAGGCGAACAGGTCGCCGGTGCGGGCAAAGCCGGTCTGCACCTCGTCGAAGATCAGCATCAGGTCCTTGTCGTCGCAGAGCTGGCGCAGCGCGCGCAGGAAGCCCGAGGCGGCGACGCGCACGCCGCCCTCGCCCTGCACCGGCTCGATCATGATGCCGGCGGTTTCGCCGGTGATCGCCCGCTTGACCGCCTCGAGGTCGCCGAACGGCACCTGGTCGAAGCCTTCGACCGGCGGGCCGAAGCCTTCGAGGTATTTCTTGTTGCCGGTCGCGGCGACCGCGGCGAGGGTGCGGCCGTGAAAGGCGCCTTCGAAGGTGACGAGGCGATAGCGCTCCGGCTTGCCGTTGGCCGACTGGTACTTGCGCGCCACCTTGATGGCGCACTCGATCGCCTCGGCGCCGGAGTTCTGGAAGAACACATAGTCGGCAAAGGTCGCCTGGCACAGCCGTTCGGCCAGCCGCTCGCCTTCGGGAATGCGGTAGAGATTGGAGACGTGCCAGAGCCGCTCGGCCTGCTCGCTCAGCGCCTTGACCAGATAAGGATGGGCGTGGCCGAGCGCGTTGACCGCAACGCCCGAGGTGAAATCGAGGTAGCGCTCGCCGCCGACCGTCGTCAGCCACGCGCCCTCGCCCCGCTCGAAAGCGAGGTCGACCCGCGCGTAGGTCGGCAAAAGATGCGAGCTCACAGCCTCAACCTTCCGTCGGAAACCTATGCCGAAAAGAAATGTGCCGCCTCGCCGGGCGGCACTTTTTGCAGTCTATTCCAATATCTTGCGATTTTCAACGGCGCGGCATTTCCCGCGCATCGCCTTGTTTGCCAAACGGATTTAGCTTTTTGGGGATGACGCGGCGCCGACTCACTTTCGCCGCAAGTGCCGATTCTAAAGGAAAACCTGTTGGTAGCTGTGCGTTGGCGATTGCAAATGCTTGCGGGGGAGTCACTCCATATTGTAGCGTTTGGATCAGCCGCCACGACATATCGTACGGCGACCGACTTCTAGTTCATTCCTGAGGCGTAAGCGTCAGGCGTCCGGATGATGGGCGTCCGGCGTCGAGGGTGGATTCCGCCAAGTCCCTGAGGGCTGAGGAGAAACGGCTATGGGCTGGACCGAAGAACGGGTCGAAATGCTGAAAAAATTGTGGGCCGATGGGCTGTCCGCCAGCCAGATCGCGGCCGAACTCGGCGGCATCACCCGCAACGCGGTCATCGGCAAGGTGCACCGCCTCGGCCTGTCGGGCCGCGCCAAGAGCCCCTCCTCGTCGAGCCCAAGGCCGCGCAAGGCGCGCTCCTCCGGCATGCTGCGGGTGTCGCGGCCCTCGATGCGCGGCAACACGGCGCTCGCCTACGACTACGACGTCGAGCCCGAGCCGGAGCTGATCGAGATCCCGATCGAGCAGCGCAAGACGCTGCTGCAGCTCACCGAGAAGACCTGCCGCTGGCCTGTCGGCGATCCGGGCAGCGCCGATTTCTTCTTCTGCGGCGGCGAGACCGTGAACGAGCTGCCCTATTGCTCCTACCATTCGCGCGTCGCCTACCAGCCGCTCACCGACCGCCGCCGCGACAAGCGGCCGTTCCGCAGCTGAGCTTCACCCTTACCTTTCAGGGTGGGTCGAGCCTCATGGTGAGGAGTGGGCGGCGCTTCACCCTCCCCTTTCAGGGGGAGGGTGGAAGCAGGCATGCGTCATCGCCCGTATTCTTTGTGCGGCCCCGGGGAGGCCGTAGTCCCAACCCATCCGCATCGCCCTTGAAAGTACCGAGGGCGCGCGGGACGCCTGTGGGTCCGAACGGACCCACGGGCCTCGACACCTCGCGACGTCGAGGCTCGTCGAAGTCCTTTTGCTCGCTGTCGCGAGCACCGCAAGTCCGCCAGTCCCAAGGCGTCCCGCGCGCGGTGTTTCTTAGGTTTGCTCCGCGAAGGTCCCAGGTGGCCGAGCGATTACACGCTGTCGCGCTTACCACCGTGGGGGCCAGGCGCTCGGGTCGGGGTCTTCTGACAAGACCCGGCCATGCCGGCCGTCAGGGCCCTCGACGCAACGTCGAAGCGTCGGGAGCTTCGCGGCTTGGACCGCCGGGCCGTGGCAAGCGCATCTCCGCCGCCACGTCATTCCCCGGCCACCGCTCC
>DASRGB010000043.1:0-22868 GCA_035651255.1 Pseudolabrys sp. | reverse complement strand
TGGCTTCGCTCAAAGACATGCGCGTGCGCATCGCCGCCACCAAGGCGACGCAGAAGATCACCAAGGCCATGCAGATGGTGGCCGCTTCCAAGCTGCGCCGCGCGCAGGCCGCGGCGGAGGCGGCGCGGCCCTATGCCGAGCGCATGGGCGCCGTGCTTGGCTCGATCGCCGCGGCGGTGGCGGGCAGCGATTCGGCGCCGAAGCTGCTCGCCGGCACCGGCCAGGACCAGGTGCATCTGCTGGTCGTCTGCACCGCCGAGCGCGGACTGTGCGGCCCGTTCAATTCCTCGATCGTGCGGCTGGCGCGCGAGAAGGCGACGACGCTCACCGGCCAGGGCAAGGACGTCAAATTTCTCTGCGTCGGCCGCAAGGGCTATGAGCAATTGCGGCGGCAATTCGCCAAGCAGATCGTCGAGGTGATCGAACTGCGCGGCGTGCGCGTCATCGGCTTCGAGCAGGCCGACATGATCGCCAGGAAGATCGTCGAGCTGTTCGACGGCGGCCAGTTCGACGTCGCCACGCTGTTCTTCTCGCGCTTCAAGTCGGTGATCGCGCAGATCCCGACCGCGCAGCAGATCATCCCGCCGGTGTTCGAGGCGCCCTCCTCGCCTGCAAGCGGCGGAGGGCTGGCCTCCTATGAATATGAGCCGGAAGAAGAGGAAATTCTCGCCGAACTGCTGCCGCGCAATCTGTCGGTCCAGGTGTTCCGTGCGCTTCTGGAAAACGCCGCCTCCGAGCAGGGCGCGCGCATGAGCGCCATGGACAACGCCACCCGCAACGCCGGCGAAATGATCCGCAAGCAGACGCTCACCTATAACCGCACCCGCCAGGCGATGATCACCAAGGAACTGATCGAGATCATTTCCGGCGCCGAGGCGCTCTAATTCCGCAACGAGGACGATATGGCTACAGCAAACGCAGTCGGAAAAATCACGCAGGTCATCGGCGCCGTCGTCGACGTGCAGTTCGAGGCGCACCTGCCGGAAATCCTGAACGCGCTCGAGACCAAGAACGGCGGCAACCGCCTGGTGCTCGAGGTCGCCCAGCATCTCGGCGAGTCGACCGTGCGCACCATCGCCATGGACTCGACCGAAGGCCTGGTGCGCGGCCAGGACGTGACCGATACTGGCCAGCCGATCGCGGTGCCGGTGGGTCAGGAGACGCTCGGCCGCATCATCAACGTGGTCGGCGAGCCGGTCGACCAGGCCGGGCCGGTCAAGACCGCGCAGAAGCGCGCCATCCACCAGCCGGCGCCGGCCTACATCGACCAGTCGACCGAGGCGCAGATCCTGGTCACCGGTATCAAGGTCGTCGACCTGCTCGCGCCCTACGCCAAGGGCGGCAAGATCGGCCTGTTCGGCGGCGCCGGCGTCGGCAAGACCGTGCTGATCATGGAGCTCATCAACAACGTCGCCAAGGCGCACGGCGGCTATTCGGTGTTCGCCGGCGTCGGCGAGCGCACCCGCGAGGGCAACGACCTCTATCACGAGATGATCGAGTCGGGCGTCAACAAGGACCCGAAGAAGGGCTCGGTCGAAGGCTCCAAATGCGCGCTGGTCTACGGGCAGATGAACGAGCCGCCCGGCGCCCGCGCCCGCGTCGGCCTGACCGGCCTGACGGTCGCCGAATATTTCCGCGACCAGGGCCAGGACGTGCTGTTCTTCGTCGACAATATCTTCCGCTTTACGCAGGCCGGCTCCGAAGTGTCGGCGCTGCTCGGCCGTATTCCTTCCGCCGTGGGCTACCAGCCGACGCTCGCCACCGACATGGGCGCGCTGCAGGAGCGCATCACCACCACCACCAAAGGGTCGGTGACTTCGGTGCAGGCCATCTACGTGCCGGCCGACGACCTGACCGACCCCGCGCCGGCGACCTCGTTCGCGCATCTCGACGCCACCACCGTGCTGTCGCGCGACATCGCCGCCAAGGGCATCTATCCGGCGGTCGACCCGCTCGACTCCACCTCGCGCATGCTGTCGCCGATGATCGTCGGCGAGGAGCATTACGCCGTGGCGCGGCGCGTGCAGGAGGTGCTGCAGCGCTACAAGGCGCTGCAGGACATCATCGCCATTCTCGGCATGGACGAGCTGTCGGAAGACGACAAGCTGACGGTGGCGCGCGCCCGCAAGATCGAGCGCTTCCTGTCGCAGCCGTTCCACGTCGCCGAGGTGTTCACCGGCTCGCCCGGCAAGCTCGTCGACCTTCAGGATACGATCCGCGGCTTCAAGGGGCTGGTCGAGGGCAAATACGATCACCTGCCGGAGGCCGCGTTCTACATGGTCGGCACCATCGAAGAGGCGGTGGAGAAGGGCAAGAAACTGGCGGCGGAGGCGATGTAGCGCGATGGCCCGCAAGCAGCAGGCGAATCCCCTGGTCGTGTTCGCGGCCATCGGGCTGTTCGTCGGCATCGCGGCGGGCTATCTGACGCGGCCGGAATCGGCGGAGATCCGCATCGGGCCGCTCAACATCGAGGTCACCGGCAACCAGGTGGCGCGCGGCAGCGGCCCGATGACCGGCAGCCAGATGCGCTACATCGCGATGGTGGCGGCGATCGGCGGCGTCTTGGGTCTGGCGCTCGGTTACGGCGTGAAAAGCGGCAAGTTCAGGATCTGATCATGGCTCTGCGGTTCGAACTGGTATCACCGGAAAAGCTCGTGTTCTCGGGCGAGGTCGAGCAGGTCGACGTGCCGGGCGCCGAAGGCGATTTCGGCGTGCTCGAGGGTCACGCGCCGATGGTGACGACGCTGCGGCCGGGCATCCTGACCATGCACGGCGCCGGCGGCGCCCAGCGGATCGTCGTGCTCGGCGGTTTCGCCGAAGTCTCGGCGCAAGGGCTGACCGTGCTCGCCGACGTCGCCGAGGCGGTGGAAGCGATCGACCGCGCCACGATCGCCGAGCGCATCAGCGCGCTCGAAAGCCGCATCGCCAAGACCGAGCCCGGCTCCGAGCTCGACAAGCTGATCACGCGGCTCGATCACTACCGCCAGGTCGACCGGCACCTGACCGGCACGGCGATGCACTGATCGATCGGGTCCTGAGGGGCGAGCCAACGGGTCCCGCGCGAAGCGCGGCCCGATGATAAACTCCGCGAGCCCCGAAGGACGACAGCACGCAGCCGAGCATCGTCCGAGGCCCGCGTTTCGCGCCGGCGCCTCAAGATGACGGATCAGGGGCGGACGAATTTCTCGAATTCCTGCACCACCCGTTGGTAGGTCGGCCGCTTGAACGGCACGACAATGCCGGGCAGCGCGCTCATCTGCTCCCAGCGCCAGTCGACGAATTCCGGCTCGTGATGTCCGCCGCCCGGATGGGCGATGTCGATCTCGTTCTCCGGCCCGGTGAAGCGCAGCGCGTACCATTTCTGCTTCTGGCCGCGGTATTTGCCGCCCCAGGCCTGGCCGATGAGATCGCGCGGGATGTCGTAAGTGAGCCAGTCGGCGATCTCGCCGAGCTTCTCGACCGAGCGGATGTTGGTTTCCTCATAAAGCTCGCGCAGCGCCGCCTTGTAGGTGTCTTCGCCGTCGTCGATGCCGCCTTGCGGCATCTGCCAGTCGTTCTTCATGTCGGTGTGCTCGGGGCCGCTGGTGCGGCGGCCGATGAAGACCAGGCCGGCGCGGTTGATCACCATGATGCCGGCGCAGGGGCGGTAGGGCAGGGATTCGATGGCGGACATCAAACGGACTCCGTCATGCCCGCGCATAGCCGTCCGAAGGACGGCGTGCTTTCGCACGCCTATGTCGCGGGCATCCATGTCTCTTGCTCTATGAATAAGACGGGGATGGCCGGGTCAAGCCCGGCCATGACGCTCCCGCATCAGGTCGACTTCGCCTTCACCGTCACCATGGTGATGGGCACCAGCACGAAGCCTCGGCCCTCCACGGTTTTCGCCCAGGCGGCGATGCGCGCCACCGTCGCCGGCAGCGCGCCGGCAAGCCCGACGGCGCTGCCGCGCTCGCGCGCGGCGAGCTCAAGCCGCGCCAGCGCGTGGTCGATCTCGGTCGGGGTCGGCACGGCGTCGAGCACGACGTCGGTCTTGGCGAAAGGCAGGTTCTGACTGCCCGCCAGCTGGCTGGCGATGCTGCGCGCCGAAGCGCCGTCGTCGACATAGATCAGGCCGCGCTTGGCGGCCTCGCGCAGCACCGGTGCCAGCGATGCCTCCGATGCCGTGAACTTGCCGCCCATGTAGCTGATGAGGCCGACATAGCCCTGGAAGCGGCTCATCAGCCAATGCAGCCGGTCGATGTTCTGATCGCCCGACAGCGAGGTCAGCAGCGTCTGCGGCCCGGGATCGTTGTCGGGATAGTCGAACGGCTCCATCGGCACCTGCAGCAGCACTTCATGCTTCTGCGCGCGCGCCCGCTCCGCCAGCGTCTCGAGCTCGGCGCTGTAGGGCGCCAGTGCAAACGTGATCGTGTCCGGCAGATTTGCCAGGGCGTCGGCGGTGCCGGAGGCGCTGATGCCGAGGCCGCCGACGATGACGGCGATCCGCGGCCAGTCCTTCTTGTTGTCCGGCACTTCGCGCTTCTCGGCGTAGAGCGCAAAGGCCCGCGAGCCGTCGGCGCCGATTTTGGGGATGGCGCCGTGCCGGGTTGGCTCCAGCAGCTTGGGATCGAGCGGCGCCTTGGGGGCGCCGGCATTGGGGGCGCCGGCATTGTCCTTGCCGGGAATGACGACGTCGCGGCTCTTGCCGCTGGAGCCGTCAATGATGGTGACGGTCTTGGCGCCGGGCGGCGCCGCCGGCGGTTCGGATGCGATCTTGGCGGTGGCGGCCGCCGCGTTCGGCGCGGCGCTCGTCTGGCCGTCGTGACGGTAATGCTGCTCGAGCGCGGCGGCGGCGTCGACGCGGTCATGGGCATTGGGCCGCGCGGTGGCGACAACCGCCACCGGCTCGCCGCCCAGCGGATCGTTGACGAAGATGCCCCATGCCACCACGATGAGCCCGAACAGGCCGAGCACCACGGCGAGGATCTGCGGCATATTCGCCGGCAGCCGCGGTGGCCGCTTCTTTTTGTCTTGGCCGAGCGGGGCGTTCAGGTCATCCGATGCCACGGTGGGCAACCTCGCGAATCAGCGCGTGCGGAGTCTAGCACGCGAGGATTCGTCAAAAATCAACGGGGCGGCCCATGGGGCCGCCCCGCCGGATTCGTTAACCGCCGAGGTCCGCGGTCAGTTCGGGATCGGCGCCTTCGGATTGGGCGGGAACGCGGAGTTAACCTGCGTACCGCGCAGCAGGTCGTCGGCCATATGCAGCGCCTTGTCGTCCTTCGGGTCGGGCGGGATGTAGGACTGCGAGCCGCCTTCCTCCTTGCCGGAGGCCGCGAGATGGCCGCGCAGCGAAGCCTCGCCCTTGGTGTCGGTCTTGGCCTTGAGCTCTTCCGGCACGTCCTGCAGCACCTCGATATCCGGGGTGATGCCCTTGGCCTGGATCGAACGGCCCGACGGCGTGTAGTAGCGCGCCGTGGTCAGCCGCAGTGCGCCGTTGCCGGAGCCGAGCGGGATGATGGTCTGCACCGAGCCTTTGCCGAACGAACGGGTGCCGAGCACGGTGGCGCGCCGGTGATCCTGCAGGGCGCCGGCGACGATTTCCGACGCCGAGGCCGAGCCGCCATTGACCAGGACGATCAGCGGCTTGCCGCCGGTCAGGTCGCCCGGCCGGGCGTTGAAGCGCTGCGTCTCCTCGGCGTTGCGGCCGCGCGTCGAGACGATTTCGCCCTTCTGCAGGAACGCATCCGACACCGAGATCGCCTGGTCGAGCAGGCCGCCCGGATTGTTGCGCAGGTCGAGGATGTAGCCCTTGAGCTTGTCCTCGGCGACCTTCGCCTTGATGTCGGCGATGGCCTTCTTCAGGCCCTCGGTGGTCTGCTCGTTGAACTGCGTCAGACGGATATAGCCGACGTCCTCGCCTTCGACATGGGAGCGAACCGAGCGGACGCGGATGACGTCGCGCGTCAGCGTCACCTCGATCGGTTTGTCCTGGCCCTTGCGCATGATGGTGAGGCGGATCTTGGTGTTCACCGGCCCGCGCATCTTCTCGACCGCCTGGTTCAGGGTGAGGCCCTGCACCTGCTCGTCGTCGAGCCTGGTGATGAGATCATTGGCAAGGATGCCGGCCTTGGCGGCGGGGGTGTCGTCGATCGGCGCCACCACCTTGATCAGGCCGTCTTCCATGGTGACCTCGATGCCGAGCCCGCCGAATTCTCCGCGGGTCTGCACCTGCATGTCGCGGAAGCTCTTGGCGTCCATGTAGCTCGAATGCGGATCGAGCCCGGCCAGCATGCCGTTGATCGCGGTCTCGATCAGCTTGCCGTCGTCGGGCTTCTCGACATAGTCGGCGCGCACGCGCTCGAACACGTCGCCGAACAGATTGAGCTGCCGGTAGGTGTCGGCGGCCGCCGCCTTGGCGCTGGTGCCGAGGAGAACCAGACGAGGCTGTGTGGCGAGCAGCGTCATCGCCGCTCCCGCCGCCGCGCCGAGGAGTATGAGTGAGGTCTTGCGCATCATCCGCGAACCTTTTCACCTTCGCCAGCCGCCCACCATGGGCCTGGATCGACGGGTGTCCCGTCCTTTCGAAACTCGATGTAGAGCACCGGTTGGCTGGAACCTGTCGCGAGGATAGCGGCAATTTGGGGGCCGTTCCCCATCACCGCAACGGGTTCCCCGGTCAGCACGAACTGCCCGAGATCAACTGATATCTTATCCATCCCGGCGAGAAGGATATGATATCCGCCGCCTGCATTCAGGATCAAGAGTTGCCCGTATGAGCGGAACGGGCCTGCATATACCACCCAGCCGTCGGCCGGCGAAGTCACTTGTGCGCCGGCGCGGGTCGCGATGGAAACACCCTTTTCCAGCCCGCCCACGCTGTCGGGCGCCCCGTAATCCTTCAATTTGACGCCATTAACCGGAATCGGAATTCGCCCGCGCAGCGACGCAAAAGCGACCGCGGGCGCAAGCCGTCCCGGGTCATGCAAGGCGGCGAGCGCCGGGCGCGCGGCATCGCGAATCGCGGCTTCACGCGCGGCGCGAGTCGCCGGATCGAGCCCCTGTTCGAGCTGGCCGATCAGGTCCTTGAGGCTGTCGGCCTTCTTCGCCAAATCGGCGGCGCGGGCGCGTTCCGCCTCCAGCGCCTTTTCACGCTCGGCTTGCTGCCTTTGCCGTTCCGCGATCAGCGCGCTCATGCGCGCGCGCTCGCCGTCGAGCGAGGCGACTTCGGCTTTGAGGCGGTCGCGTTCGTCGGCGATCTTCTTGCGCACCTCGAGCAGAGCGGCGAGATCGCTGGCGAGCGCCTCGACCTGGTGCCGCATCTCCGGCAGCACGGCGCCGAGCACCATCGCCGTGCGCACCGCCTGCAGCGCGTCTTCCGGACTGGCGATCAGCGCCGGCGGGGCGCGATGGCCGATTCTTTGCAACGCCGCCAGCACTTCGCCGATCACGGCGCGGCGGCCGTCGAGCGAAGCCTGGATGCGGCGCTGGTTGTCGTCGAGCGGCGCCAGGCGCGCCTGCGTAGCCTCGACCTGGGCCTCGACGCCGCGCAGCCGCGCCGCGGTATCGACCAGGTCCTGGTTGAGCTTGCGGCGATCGGCGCCGATCTTCTCGATCTCGCGCTTGAGGGCGGCTTCGGCGTCGGCCGATTTGCGCTGCGCCTCGCGCGTCGCCTTGAGCTCCTCGTCGTGCTGCTTGAGCGCGTCGAGGCGCTCGGTCTTGTCGTTTGGCGGTGCCGGCTGCGCATCGAGCGGCCCGGCGAGCGCGAGCGGCAAGGCCAGGCCCAATCCGGCCAACAGCGCCAGGCGCGGATCGCGGCTCATCCCCCCAAGGCAAATCATTTCGGCCAAGTTACGCCCGCGGTGTGCGACGGCAAGCTCATTGTTGACGGGCAAGCGCAGCGTCGACCGCCGGGCGCAAATAAAGCCGCCGATTACGACCAAATCGGGACCGCGGCATAACCGCGCCGTAATCTTTACGCCCGGTGGTAAGGGTGGCCGGTCAGGATCGTCGCCGTCCGGTAGAGCTGCTCGAGCAGCATCACCCGCGCCAGCTGGTGCGGCCAGGTGGCGGTGCCGAAGGCGAGCCGCAGGTCCGCCTTGTCGCGCAGACTGGGCGCAAGCCCGTCGGCGCCACCAATCAGGAATGCCACCGCCGCGCGCCCGCCGGCGCGCCATTGCGCCAGCCGGGCGGCGAGCGTCGGGCTGTCGACGTCCTCGCCCTGCGCGTCGAGCATGACGACGGCGGCGCCCGGCGGGATGACATTGGCGAGCGCGATCGATTCCTCGAGCATGCGCTTGGCGGCATCCCCGGCGCGGCTTTCGCGAATTTCGATGATGTCGACGTCGCGCCAGCCGAGCTGGCGGCCGGTTTGCGCCGCGCGCTTGCGGTAACGCTCGGAAAGCTCGGTTTCCGGGCCGTGTTTGAGGCGTCCGACGGCGGCGACGACGATGCGCACGCCGCTACAGTATCAGTTCGCCCGCTTGCCGTCCGCGCGGCCGGCCGACCACATCTTTTCGAGATTGTAGTGGTCGCGCACTTCGGGCCGGAAGACATGAACGATGACGTCGCCGGCGTCGATCAGCACCCAGTCACCCTGGCGCAGGCCTTCGACCCGCACGCGGGAGACATGAGCCTGCTCGAGATCCTTGATCACATGCTCGGCGACCGCCGCGACATGGCGGTTGGAGCGGCCGGAGGCCACCACCATGTAGTCCGCGATCGAGGATTTGCCGGAGAGGTTTATGGTCACGGCGTCCTCGGCCTTCATGTCATCGAGACGGGCGAGGACGATGCGAAGCGTCTCGTCGGCGCTCGGATGCCGGGAGACGGTCACGGGCTTGCGATGCGCCGCCCGAGAGAGTGCAGAGGTTGCCAGGTCCTTGTCCTTTCAGTTCGTTGCACTCGCCCCGGCGCGGGCCGGGGACAGGCAAAACATAACCACTAGAGCCGCTTCTTGCCACCCTTCTTGCCGGCTTTGCGCCGGACGGTTTTGCCGGCTTTGCGTCTGGCGGGCTTGGTCGCCTTGGTCGCCTTGGCCGCCTTGCGCCTGCCGGTTTTGGACGCCTTCGGCCTGCCGGGCGCCGGAGACGTTCCGCCGCGTCCGCGCAGCGCGCGCAAAGCGGTCGACGATAAAGGCGATTTGAGGCCGTGGAGAAAGGTCCAGGCCGGCGGCTTGCGCCATGGCAGGCCGGCGGCGGCATGTTCGGGAATGCGGGCGCGGCGCAGCGCTTGGCCGGCCGGGCTGGCTCCGGCGTAAAGGCTGGGTCCGAGGCGGTCGATCACCACGAACGGCACCAACTTCGCTATGTCCCGCCATCGCTGCCAGCGGTGAAAGCTCCGGAGGTTGTCCGCGCCCATGATCCAGACGAATCGGACCCGCGGGCAGCGGGCCTTCAACCACGATATCGTGTCATAGGTGTATCTCGTCTTAATGACAGCCTCGAGACCGGTGACGTCGATGCGCGGGTGATGCACCAGGCTGCGGACGGAGATCAGGCGCTTCTGCAAGGGCGCAAGCCCGGCGGTGTTCTTGAGCGGGTTGCCCGGCGTCACCAGCCACCAGATCCGGTCGAGCTTGAGCCGCTTGAGCGCCAGCAGCGCCGCGCCGACATGGGCGCGATGCGGCGGATCGAAAGTGCCGCCGAACAGCCCGATGCGCATTCCGGGCGCCTGGGGCGGGAGCAGCCGCTCGGCACTAAAGGGGACGGCTGTCACGGGCGGATCTGGCCGTTTCCGCGGATGCGATATTTGAAGGTGGTGAGCTGCTCGACGCCGACCGGTCCGCGCGCGTGCAGGCGCCCGGTGGCGATGCCGATCTCGGCGCCAAAGCCGAATTCGCCGCCGTCGGCGAACTGGGTCGAGGCGTTGTGCAGCACGATCGCCGAATCGACCTGGGCCAGGAACTTCTCCGCCGTCTTGGCATCGTCGGTGACGATGGCGTCGGTGTGGTGCGAGCCGTAGCGCTCGATATGGGCGATGGCCGCGTCGACGCCGTCGACCACGCCGACGGTGATGATGGCGTCGAGATATTCGGTCGACCAATCCGCTTCGGTCGCGGCCTTGACGCGCTTGTCGGCGCCCTGCGCCGCCTTGTCGCCGCGCACCTCGCATTTGGCCTCGAGCAGCATCTCGATCAGCGGCGTCAAATGCGTCGCGGTTGCAGCTTTGTCGACCAGCAGGGTTTCGGCCGCGCCGCAAACCCCGGTGCGGCGCATCTTGGCGTTGAGCACGATGCTCTTGGCCATGGCCAGCGAGGCCGCCTTGTCGACATAGACGTGGCAGACGCCTTCGAGATGCGCGAACACCGGCAGCCGCGCTTCGGCCTGCACGCGCGCCACCAGGCCCTTGCCGCCGCGCGGCACGATGACGTCGATATTGCCGTCGAGGCCGGACAGCATGTGGCCGACCGCGGCGCGGTCGCGGGATGGCACCAGCTGGATCGACGCCGCCGGCAGGTTGGCCTGGCGCAGGCCCGCTTCCAGCGCGGCGTGGATGGCGCGGCTGGAGCGCAAACTGTCCGAACCGCCGCGCAGAATCGCGGCATTGCCCGACTTCAGGCACAGCGCGCCGGCATCCGCCGTCACATTAGGGCGGCTCTCGTAGATGATGCCGATGACGCCGAGCGGCACCCGGACGCGCTCGATGGTCATGCCGTTGGGCCGGGTCCAGGACGCCATGACGCTGCCGACCGGGTCGGCAAGCTGCCGCACCGTCTCGATGCCGGCCGCCATGGCCTCGACGCGGGGCGCATCGAGCGCCAGGCGGTCGAGGAAGGCCCCGGTCGCGCCCGAGGCGCGCGCCTCGGCGATATCCTCGGCATTGGCCGCCAGAATGGCCCCGCTCTGGCTGCGCAAGGCCGTTGCCATGGCCGACAAAGCGCGGTTCTTCTGCTCGGCCGGCGCCAAGGCGAGCGCCCGCGCGGCAGCACGCGCGCCGCGGCCGATATCGGCCATCACGGCGGCGATATCGCCGGTGCCTTCGATGCTTTTCAGCGGCGCGGTCATCGGAATCGGCCCATTTGCCCCAATATGGGGTGGTTTTCCTATCACGTCGGGGCGGACGGGGCGAGGTCGCCGCCCGGCGGCATCCGGGCCGATTTTACCTGGGGATAGCGTGGATAACGGCGGCCGGGGGGAAACGGATCAATTGACCTACACATTGGGCTGGCAGGGTGGCGGCACGCAGGAGGGTTCCATGGCGTTGAGTACCAAGTTGCCAAGCCGCTTTCCCGTCGGCACCAAGTTCGTCATCGAAGGCAAGGGCCAGATCTACAGCCGGTACCTCGAGTTCCCCGACGGTTCGTTCTTCCCGTTGCCGTCGCGCCCGGTGCCGGCGGCGCTGAAGCCGAAGCCCCCGATTTCGCGTCGCCTGAGCGCCCGGCGCCGGCGCAACCGCAAGTCCTGAGGGTGGCTGGGTCATTGGCCGACTTGGTCGAACTTGGCCGCCGGCGGCCGGTCGGGCGTTCGCCGCAAGGCCGAGACGTCGGCCAGTGACCCAGTCGGCCAATGCAGAAACCCCGGCTGTGCCAGCCGGGGTTTGCGGGTCGCCGCGGAGCGGGGTTCCATCAGGCGCGCTATCCCCCGCCCAGCACCAGGTCGTCGCGGTGGATCATCTCGGTGCGGCCGGTGTAGCCGAGGATCAGCAAGATGTCGGCCGACGAGCGGCCCTTGATCTTGTCGGCGTCGGCGGCGTCGTAGGCGGACAGCCCGCGGCCGAGCTCGTGGCCGTCCGGCCCGCGCACCACCACGGCGTCGCCGCGCTCGAAGGCGCCCTCGACCTTGATGACGCCCGCCGGCAGCAGGCTCTTGCCGGAGCGCAGCGCCTTGACCGCGCCGGCGTCGACGGTCAGCGCGCCGCGCGGCTCGAGCGAGCCGGCGATCCATTTCTTGCGCGCCGTCACCGGATTGGCGCCCGTCAGGAACCAGGTGCAGGGCGCGCCGTCGGCGATCGCCTTGAGCGGATGATCGACGTGGCCGGAGGCGATCACCATGTGGGTGCCGGCGGTGGTGGCGATCTTGCCGGCCTCGATCTTGGTGACCATGCCGCCGCGCGCCGTTTCCTTCTCCGAGGCGCCGGCCATGGCCTCGATGTCCGGCGTGATGCGCGCCACCGTGGCGATGCGCTTGGCGCCCTTTTGCCCGGGCGGCCTGTCGTAGAGGCCGTCGACGTCGGACAACAGCACCAGCAGGTCGGCGCTCATCATGGTGGCGACGCGGGCGGCGAGCCGGTCGTTGTCGCCGTAGCGGATCTCGCTCGTCGCCACGGTGTCGTTCTCGTTGATCACCGGCACGCTGCGCCATTCGAGCAGCTTGGCGATGGTCGAGCGCGCGTTGAGATAACGGCGGCGCTCCTCGGTGTCGCCGAGCGTCACCAGCACCTGGCCGGCGGCGATGGTCTGCGCCGACAAGGCCTCCGACCAGGCCCGCGCCAGCGCGATCTGCCCGACGGCGGCGGCGGCCTGCGCCTCCTCGAGCTTGAGGCTGCCCGCCGGCAGCTTCAGCACGGCGCGGCCGAGCGCGATGGCGCCGGACGACACCACCAGCACGTCCTTGTCCTTGTGCAGCGCGCCGATGTCGGCGGCGAGCGTCGACAGCCAGGCGCGCTTGAGGCCGCCGGCCGCGGCATCGACCAGCAGCGAGGAGCCGACCTTCACGACGATGCGGCGGAAGGTCTTGAGCGAGGGCGTTTGCGGCATAATCCCGGCGGCGATTTTGATTGGCGGCGCGTTCTCTAGCACGGGCCAATAGGCCCGTCATGGCCGCGGGCCGTGGCGGATTCGGCGGCGGAATCGCGGCAAATTTAATGCCGTCTTTGCGGGCGCGCGCCGCGTTATTGCGCTAATACGTCGGCCATGATTCCCCGCCGCAAGCCGCTCGCCGCCGCGACCGCGCTCATGCTGCTCGGCGCTGCGCCCTGTGCCCTGGCGCAGCCGAGCGCCGGCCCGCCGCAGCAGCCGACGCCCAATTACCGCGCCATCATCGCCAAGAGCCTGCGCATCAAGGACAAGTACGGCCAGACCGGGCTCGATCACTTCACCAATCGCGGCGGCATCTTCAAGGACAACGCCAAGATCGAGCGCGTCGAGGTCGCCGACTCGATCCACATGGTGCAGACCAATTTCTACGGCTGGGCCTGGCAGACCTGCATCCGCCTCGAGCTCAACGGCAGCCGGGCCATCTACGCCGTCTTCATCGCCGGCAACAGCGTGGTCGACGCGCGCACCGCCGTCGCCATCGATCATTGCGAGCAGAGCAATTTCGCCCCGCTGCGCGGCGCCGCGCTGCGCTGAGCGCGCCTAGTGGCCCATGCCGGGCATGACCTGGCCGTTGTAGATTTCCGGGTTCGGCGGCCCCTCGACATGCAGCACACCGATGAGGCCGCGCTCCGCCCGCGCCAGCGCATGATCGACCAGCGTGTAGTTGCCGGGGACGTCGAGCTTGAACTCGACCACCACCGCGCCGCCCGGCGCCACCGTCACGGTCTGGATGCCCTGCACCGGCTGGCTCTCCAGTCCGCCCAGCATGTAGACCTTGTCAAAGATCTCGCCGATGACGTGGAACGACGAGGTGAAGGACGGCCCGCCGACGCCGAAGAAGATGCGCACGGTTTCGCCGACCTTGGCCTGCAACGGATGCAGTTTCGACAGCGCGCCGACCGCGCCGTTGAACACGAAATATTCCGGCCGCTCGTTGAGCAGCTTCTCGACGCTGAATTCCTGGCTGCCGTGCTGGCCGAACGGCTGATCGGTGTAGATCTCGCCCTGCATGACGTAGAATTCGTGATCGACCTTGGGCAGTCCGCCCTCCGGCTCGACCAGGATCAGGCCGTACATGCCGTTGGCGATGTGCTCGGCGACCATCGGCGTCGCGCAGTGATAGACGTAGAGGCCGGGCACCAGCGCCTTCCAGGTCATCGACTTCTCCTTGCCCGGATCGACCTGTAGGGCGGCGGCGCCGCCGCCGGGGCCGGTGGCGGCGTGGAAGTCGACCGAGTGGATCATGGCGCTGTCGGCCGAGTTCTTGAGGTGGATGTCGATGGTGTCGCCGACGCGCACGCGGATGAAGGGCCCCGGCACCTTGCCGTTGAAGGTCCAGTAGCCGAACGTGGTGCCTTCGGCGAGCCGGCCTTCGACCTCGACGCTGAGCAGGTCGACGCGCACGGTCTGCGGATCGCGCCTGGCGATCGGCGGCGGCAGGTCGGTGGCCTCGCGTGAAATGTCCGCCTCGACCAGCGTCTGCGCCGGCGGCTGCGGCGTCACCACGAATTGCCCCTCCATGCCGGCCTGGCGATGGCCGGGCACGCTGCAGAAGTAGACGAAGTCGCCCGACTTGGCGGCGCGGAACGCGATGGTGGTGCTGGCGCCCTTGCCGGTGACGCGCGGCGAGCGCGTATCCTGATCGGGAAAGACGATGTCGTGCTCGGCGCCTTCGCCGTTGATCAGGGTGAGCTGCACCACCTGGCCCTCGGCCGCGGTCAGCACCGGATTGACCTTGCCGTCGATGGCGCCGCCGACGCCGATATAGACCATGCGGCCTTCGGCAATGCCGGAGCGCAGGGTGTAGCGGGCGTCGGGCACGTAGCCGATCGAAGGAGCCGGCGCGCTTTGCGGCGCGCTGGCCGCGGGCGCGCCGGGTTGCGCGGCCGCCTGAGCCTGTGCCTGGGCGGCGCCGGACTGGGCGGCGAGATAGGCGATGACGTCGGCGCGGTCGTGATCGGTCTTCAGGCCGGGGAACGGCATCTTGTTGCCGGGCACGGTCTTCTGCGGATCGGCGAGATAGCCATCGAGCGTCTTGGTGTCCCAGACGATGTCGGCCTGCTTCATCGCCGGCGAATAGCCGTAGTTCGACTCGGCGCCGGCCTTGCGTCCGATGATGTGGGCGAGCGAGGGGCCGAGCAGCACCTTGCCCGGCTCAAGCGAATGGCAGGCCTGGCACTTGCGGAACACCTGGCGTCCGGCCGCGCTGTCGCCTGCGCCCACATTGGCCGCGGGCGTTGCCTGACCGCTGGTCTGTTGCGGCACGGCGGCGGCCTGGCGCTGCGGCGGCTTGGGCTGGCTCACCGGTTGCGCGTGATCGGCGGCGTGCGCCGCCGCCGGCGCCGGAGCAGGGGCCGGCTTGGCTTGTTGCGCGGCCGCGCTGCGCTGCGGCGGCGGACTGCTGGGACGGCTCACCGCGGCACTGGGGCCGGGCTCGGCCGGCGGTTTCGGCTGCGCCGCCAGATAGATGAACGGCAGCATGATGAAGACGCCGAGCAGCAGAATGCCCCAGTCGCTCAGCAAGCCGCGCAGTTTCGACCACATCGCACACCCCCGACGGTGGACTTGTGACGCGTCCGCTCAGCAGTCATCATTTAGCCGCGGCGCATAACATGCAAGCGGCCGCGCCGTGTCAAAACGGCGCTGCGGCTGCTGCCTTGCGCCCGCACGGTCGGCGGCACGCGGGCGCGATCACGGGCATTGCGCTTTTGCGTCGGGATCGGCGGGCGTTGCAAAGGCCGATTTGGCCCCTATGATCTTGCCATTGCGGTGTTCGATTTTTGGCGGCGCCGCGGCGGCCTTCTTATTGTTGTTGCGGCCGTTTTCGACACAACACGAGACGATGGTCCAGCGTGACGGCCCAGGCACCTGCGATCGCTGACGTGCGCGCCGCGCACACTGCGTCCACGTCGAGGCTCAAGACGTGGCTCAGCGGTATCGGCGTGCGGCAGGTGCGCATCACCTGCGGCCTGGTGATGTTCGCCTACATTTTTTCGCATTTTTTCAATCACGCGCTCGGCAATATTTCCTTCGCCGCCATGGAATGGTGGCGCGTCAACGTGCATGTCGCGTGGTGGCGCATCCCGCTCGTCAACGACGCGCTCTATCTGGCGGCGCTCGTCCATTTCTCGCTCGGCCTCTGGGCGCTCTATCAGCGCCGCCACTTCCGCTACACGGCGATCGAAATCACGCAGCTGCTGCTGGGCTTGAGCATTCCGCTATGGTTGGCGTCGCATTTCGCCGCCGTGCGTGTCGCAGGCTGGGTCTACTCATGGCCGGTGGTCCCTTATGCCAACGTGCTTGTGGCTTATTGGCGCGTGCGGCCGCACATGGAGTGGGTCCAGTTCACTCTGCTGACGATCGCCTGGACGCATGCCTGCATCGGATTGTTTTTCTGGCTGCGCTTGAAGCCGTCGTTTAAGTGGGCGTGGCCGCTGTTCTTTGCCGTCGCAGTGTTGATGCCGCCGCTGGCCATGCTCGGCGCCATTCACGGCGCACGCGAGGTGCTTGCGGCCGCGAAAGATCCGCAGTGGCGCAAGCAGTTCATGGCGCCGCCGATCATGTCGCCAATGCGCGAAACGATCGACAATATTACATTGTTCTATTTTCCGATCTTTTACGGCTGCGCCTTCGTGGCGCTTTTCGCCGCACGCGGGATACGCAGCCTCAACGAGCGGCGGCGCGGCCTCTACACCGTGACCTATCCCAGCCGGCAGGTGAAGGTGCCCAAGGGCATGAGCGTGCTGGAGGCGAGCCTGCGCTTCAAGGTGCCGCACGCCAGCGTCTGCGGCGGGCGGGCGCGCTGTTCGACCTGCCGCGTGCGCGTCGTCAGCGACCGTTCGGTGCTGCCGAGGCCGTCCGGCCGCGAGGCCTTCGTGCTCAAGCGCGTCGGCGCCAGCGCCGATCCCTCGATCCGGCTGGCCTGCCAGCTCAGGCCGCAGAGCGACGTCTCGGTCATCCCGATCCTGCCGCCTTACGTCGGCGCCGAGTTCGTGCGCAACCGCCAGCGCATCAATGTCGGCGAGGAGCGCTACCTGGTCAGCATGTTCGTCGACATGCGCGGCTCCACCACGCTGTCGGAAATGCGGCTGCCCTACGACATCGTGTTCCTGATCAACCGCTTCGTCGACGCCGCCTCGCGCGGCATCACCGAGGCGGGCGGCGAGCCGAACAATTTCGTCGGCGACGGCATCCTCGCCATTTTCGGCCTCAAGACCGACGCGCAGACCGCCTGCCGGCAGGCGCTGCGGGCGGCGGCGCTGGTCGCCTCGAACGTCGCCCACCTCAATCATCAGTTCGCCACCGAGGTGCGCGATCCGATCCAATACGGCATCGGCATCCATGCCGGCGAGGTAATCGTCGGCGACGTCGGCTTCCGCGGCCGCACGGTGTTCACGGCGCTCGGCGATTCGGTCAACGTCACCGCGCGGCTGCAGGAGCTGTCGAAGTCGCTCGACTGCAAGGTGGTGGTGTCGGAAGAAGTCTGCGCCACCGCCGGCATTGCCACCGACGCGTTGACCCGCACGCAGGTCGAGATCCGCGGCCAGACGCAGGCCATGACCGTGCGCATCGAGAAGGATCCGACCGTGCTGGCAAGCCTGCTGGCGCCGCAGGCCGAGCCCGGACCGGAGCCCGAGTTGGAAGCCGCGGACGCCTAGCCGATGACCGCGATCGGTGAAGCGCGGGCGCCGCGCGCAGAGGCAGCGTCGAAACTCCCGGACTGGCTGCGCGGCATCGGCGTGCGGCAGGTGCGGCTGGCGACCGGCCTCGTCATGTTCGCCTACATCCTGTCGCACTTCTTCAATCACGCGCTCGGCAATATCTCCTACGAGGCGATGGAGGGCTGGCTTGTCTGGCACGTCCGCTTCTGGCGCAACCCCGTCGTCAACACCACGCTCTACGGCGCGGCGATGGTCCACTTTTCACTCGGCCTGTGGGCGCTCTATCAGCGCCGCCACTTCCGCTACACCGGCGCCGAGATCACCCAGCTCATCCTGGGCCTGAGCATCCCGCTGTGGCTCGCCGGCCATTTCGCCGGCGTCCGCATCAGCGGCTGGCTGTTCGGCACGCCGCCGTTCAATTACGCCAGCACGCTGTTCGCCTACTGGGGGCTGATGCCGAAATTCATCGCCGTGCAGTTCATTCTGCTGACGGTGGCATGGGTGCACGCCTGCATCGGGCTGTATTTCTGGCTGCGGCTGAAGTCGTTTTTCGGCTGGGCGGCGCCGATCCTGCTGGTGCTGGCGGCGCTGCTGCCGGTGCTGGCGATGCTCGGCACCCATCACGGCGGCCGCGAAGTGGTCGAGCTCGCGCAGGACCAGGACTGGCGCAAGGAAAACCTGCACGGCATGCCGACGGCGCAGTTCCGCACCGTCAACGATATCGCCCTGTTGTACTTTCCGATCGGCTATGCCGCCGCGATCCTGCTGGTGTTCGTGGCGCGCGGTGTGCGCAGCGTCAACGAGCATCGCCGCGGACTGATCACGATTTCCTATCCCGACCGCGAGGTGCGCGTGCCCAAGGGCCTGAGCGTTCTCGAGGCCAGCATGCGCTACCACATTCCCCACGCCAGCGTCTGCGGCGGCCGCGCCAGGTGCTCGACCTGCCGCGTGCGCATCGTCGGTGGCGCCGCTTCCCTGCCGCCGCCGTCGCCGCGCGAAGCCTTCGTGCTCAAGCGCGTCGGCGTCGCGCAAAATCCGGCGATCCGGCTGGCCTGCCAGCTGCGGCCGCGCGACGATGTCGACGTTATTCCCATCTTGCCGCCGCACATGAACGCCGGCCTGCTGCGCAAAGGCAGCAACATGAACATCGGCAAGGAGCGCTACATCGTCAGCATGTTCGTCGACATGCGCGGCTCGACCAGGCTCGCCGAGGCGCGGCTGCCGTTCGACGTGGTGTTTCTCATCAACCGTTTCATCGGCGCGGCGTCGCAGGCCGTGCTCGACGCCGGCGGCCAGCCCAACCAGTTCGTCGGCGACGGCGTCCTGGCGCTGTTCGGCGTCGACAGCGATCCGCAGACGGCGTGCCGCCAGGCGCTGCGCGCGGCGGCCAAGGTCGCCGACAACGTCGCCCACATGAACCGGCAATTTGCCTCCGATCTGCGCGAGCCGATCGCCTTCGGCATCGGCATTCACGGCGGCGAGGTGATCATCGGCGACATCGGCTTCAAGGAGCACACGGTGTTCACCGCGCTCGGCGATCCCGTCAACGTCGCCGCCCGATTGCAGGACATGACCAAGGCGCTGCACTGCCAGCTCGTCGTGTCGGACGAGGTCTGCGCGGCGGCGGGCCTTGCCGGCGCCGCGCTGCCGCGCTCGCAGGTCTCGATCCGCGGCCGCGACGAGCCGATGGTGGTGCGGGCGGTGGCCGATGTGACGGGGCTTCTCCGTCTGCTCGAGGCGCCCGCGCCGGCGTGAAGCGGCGGCGCGCTAGTTCTGCGCCACGGTCTGGTTCTTGCGCGCGGCCTTGTGCCGGCGCGCCGCCAGCTGCTGGATCGGCGGCTTTTGCCGGGCCGCGGCAATCCTGGTCGGCTTGGCCGCCGCGGCGACGTTTGCCTTCCTGTCGTGCGCGCGGGCGCCGGCCTTGTTCGCCGCCATCACGATCTGTGGCTTCGGCGGGGGCGGGACCATCTCCTTGCACGGCGCGTCGGGCGGCACCGAAAGCGCGGTGCCGGCCGCGCTGGCGACGCGCCAGGTCTCCGCCGGCCGGCCGGTCACGCTTCTGACGTAGCCCTCGGTCTCCTGCGGCAACTTGCCTTTGCCCTTGCTGTCGATCCAATCCTGAATGCGTCTGGGTCCGGCATTGTAGGCGGCGGCGGCAAGCCCGAGGTTGCCGAACTGCGCCAGCAATTTGCGCAGGAAGCGCGCCGACGCCGGAATCGCCTCGAGTGGGTCGAACGGATTGTGCAGGCCCTCGCTCGCGGAGGTTTCCGGCATGAATTGCGCGATGCCTTCGGCGCCGGCCGAGCTGACCTCGCCGGGCCGGAAGCCGCTTTCCTGGAACAGCAGGCGGATGAAGAACGGCACCGGCAGGTTGTTGCTGTGCGCCGACTGCGCCAGCGTGTCGCAGATTTCGGCGCGCGAGCGGTTCACGATGGGCTTCGGCACCGGCGGCAATGGAATCCTGTCGGGCGCAATGGCCGGCGCGTCGGGCGGCGGCGCGGCGTCGGCTGAGCCGGTCTGGTCCGCGCCGGCATCGCCGCGCGAATCGTCGCCAGCCGGCCGCTCGCGCAGCACCACGTTCTTGTCGAAGCTCGACGATCCGGCCGTCGTTTTGAGCGGCAGGTCGAACCCGGTCGTGCTCGACAGCGTCACGAAGCAAAGGCAAGCGGGCACGAAAAGCTGCCGCATTCCGCCGAATCTCCAAATTGGCTGGCCCAGGAACGACGTCGCGGCCGCAGCTGTGAGTTAAGGGAAATCCCCGACTGAATTGCGCTTTTGAAATCTAAAGCGGCCGGATTTTTGTTAAGGCTGCGGCAAGATTTGGGGCAGCCCCGCCACGGTGCCGCCGCAGTTCCGCCGCGCCACTTTCGGCTGAGGAACGCGGCGCCGCGTCCGGAGTTTCGACAATGTGGAATTCTCCGCACGGACACGGTCATGGCGTTTTTAATCTACTTTTTCGTATTGCTGGTCAGCGCGGCGAGCGTGCTGTTCGGCCTCGATCTCATGAGTTCGCCGCTGCCGCGCACGCCGAACGTTCCGATCGGGCGCAGCGTGCCGGTTTCGCCGCAGCCGGTGCCGCGCCAGCGCGAAGCCAAAGCGGCGGACGAGCCCGCACCGCCGCAACCTGCACCGCCGCCGCCGGAACCGGCCGCGACCACCGCGCAGGCTCCGCAACCGGTTCCGCAACAACAGGCCGCCGCCGCGCCGCCGCCGGCGCCACAGCAGGCCGCAAACAGCTGCAATGTACAGGCCTGCGCCGCCGCCTATCAGTCGTTCCGCGCGTCCGATTGCAGCTATCAGCCGATCGACGGCCCGCGCCGCGCCTGCGCGATCCCGGGCCGGGTCGCCGCCACGGCGCTGCCGGCGCGCGCTGCGCCGCGGCCGGCGCATCCGTCAGCGCGCAATGCCGGATTGCGCGAGGGCGAGCGCATGGTCACACGCCCGCCGCTTGAGCTGCGGCCCGGGCGCCAAAGCGTCAGCCGCGACGATCAACGCCTCGCCGGGGACAGCATGAGCGAAGTCGAACGCATCGTGCGCCATATGACGCGCGACGAAGCCGGCGATATCCCGGTGCAGGACGCCGACGGCAGGATATTCATCGTCCGCAAGTTCTATCGCTAGCCGGGCATGGCGCGGCGGCCGGCGAAGCCGTATATAATTCGGCGCAACGGCCGGCCTTCGCCAGCGGGGGCCGGCAATCATCGTGGTGTGGTGAATGGCGTCTCGTACCGGGCAGGCAGGCTCGTTCTTCTTCTACGCGACGGTCGCGCTGGTGACCGCCGGCAGCGTGGCGTCAGGGCTCGACTGGCTGAGCGCGCCGCTGCAGCCGATGGCGGAAACCGAGGCCTCGGTGCAGGCGGCCAAGCTCGCCGCCAACGTGCCGCCGCCCGGCCTGTTCAAGCCTGTGCAGCAGGTGCGCTCGGTGTATCCGGCGCGGCCGCTGCCCGCCGCCCCCGACACCACGCCCGCCGTGACGGCGATGGGCGAACCGCAAATCGGCACGCCGCCGCCCGCGGCTCCTGTGCAGACCGCCGCGCCGGCGCAGCCGAAATGCGACATCGCGGCGTGCAGCGCCGCCTTCCATTCGTTCCGCGCCAGCGACTGCACCTGGCAGCCGTTCGACGGGCCGCGCCGCTTCTGCGACAAAGGCCAGCCGCCGCCGCAGACTGAAGCCTCCGCTGCACCCGCCGCCGGTTCCATTGTCGCGCCGGAGCCGAACGGCGATCAGCCGGCGCCGAAGTGCAACGTGGACGCCTGCCGCCAGGCCTATTTCACCTTCAACCCGGCCGACTGCACCTATCAGCCGTCGAACGGGCCGCGGAAGCTCTGCGCGAAATAGCCGTCAGTCCGCGTCCTTGACGCGGCGGATCGACAGCGCGCGCACCTCGAGCGCGCCGTCGCGATCGCTCACCTGGAACGCGGCGTCGACGTGGATCACGGGATCATCGCCCTTGGGCACCTGCATCTCGATGCGCGTCTTGATCAGGCCGCGATTGTCGATGGTCAGCACCGGCGGCTCGCCGGAATTGTCGCCCTCGATTTCCAAGGCATAGACGGCTTCGTTCTTCATCGTCTTGCGCAACTGCTTGCGCACGGCGGTCTCGACGATCGGTTTGAGATCGATGCTGCGCACCGAACGGCCATGCTCGGCCAGCGCATGAAGACGCAGCGCCTCGGTGCTCCAGCGAAAGTCGAGCAGCTCGATGACGTAACGGCTGTCGGGCGACCAGATGGCGTGAAAGTCGTATCGGTTCACATGCGCCGTTCCCGTATCCCAGTAGGCGCCCGGTGCGATCGCCATTGCGGTGCCGTTGTGCAGCCACAGCAGCACGCTTTCGACCTGATCAATGTCCGGCTCGTCGGTCGGCGGCCTGCCGGGATCGCGCCAGGCGAAGGCGAACTCTTTCGACGGCGAGATGGTGCCGGCGATGACGCGCGCCGCGCCCGGGCCTTCGCCGCAGGTCAGCCCGTCGAACCGGTCGGGCTTGCACGGGCCGGTGCCGGCGGCCGCCGCCGTGCAGGAGAGGGCGAGCAATCCTCCGGCCACGATGTGACGCCGCATCGGCCGTTGCCGTTTCAGTAGACCACGACGCTGCGGATCGACTTGCCTTCGTGCATCAGCGCGAAGGCGTCGTTGATCGTGTCGAGCGGCATGGTGTGGGTGATGAGGTCGTCGATATTGATCTTGCCCTCCATGTACCAGTCGACGATTTTCGGCACGTCGGTGCGGCCGCGGGCGCCGCCGAAGGCGGTGCCGCGCCAGACCCTTCCGGTGACCAGCTGGAACGGGCGCGTCGAGATTTCCTGGCCCGAGGCGGCGACGCCGATGATGATGCTCTCGCCCCAGCCGCGGTGGCAGCATTCAAGCGCCTGGCGCATGACCTGGACATTGCCGATGCACTCGAACGAGAAGTCGGCGCCGCCGCCGGTCAGGTCGACGATGGCCTGCACCACCTTGTCGCGGCCGA
>DASRGB010000042.1:0-13587 GCA_035651255.1 Pseudolabrys sp. | reverse complement strand
CCACCCCCTCCTTCCGCCTCGACGGACGCCGCGCACTGGTCACCGGGGCAGGGCGCGGCATCGGGCTGACCGCCGCCGCGGCGCTGGCGGAGGCCGGCGCGCATGTGACGCTCGCCGCGCGCACGACCAAGGAGATCGAGGAGGCCGCCGAGGCGATCCGCGCGCGCGGCCAGAAGGCCGATACGCTGACGCTCGACGTCACCGACATCGCCGCCGTGCGCACGGCGCTGGCGGCGCGCGAGCCCTATCAGGTGCTGGTCAACAATGCCGGCACCAACCGGCCGAAGCTGCTGGCGGATGTGACGATCGAAGACTTCGACGCGATCATGGGCCTCAACGTGCGCGCCGCTTTCTTCATGGCGCAGACCGTGGCACTGCGGCTGATCGAGGCGAAGCTTCCGGGCTCGATCATCAATATCTCCTCGCAGATGGGCCATGTCGGCGCCGCGCGCCGCACCGTCTACTGCACGTCCAAGCACGCCATGGAAGGCTTCACCAAAGCGATGGCGATCGAGCTCGCGCCGCACAATATCCGCGTCAATTCGCTCGGCCCCACGTTCCTGGAAACGCCGATGACGCGGCCGTTCTTCGAGAACAAGGCGTTCCGCGACGAGGTGCTGGGAAAGATCAAGCTCGGCCGCCTCGGCCAGCTCGAGGAGCTGACCGGCGCCATCGTCTTCCTCGCCTCGGACGCCTCCTCGCTGATGACGGGCTCGGCGCTGGTGCTCGACGGCGGCTGGACGGCGGAATAGATTTTACGCTTTCCGGGGGTGACACCATGCGCGCCTGGCAAGCCTTGGTCGCAGCGTCGCTGCTGTGTGCCGCAGCCCACGCCGAGCCGCGTCTCGGCGCCAAAGCCGCGGAAATTCACGAAGGCGATACCGGCTACATCGCCGACAACTCGATCTGGTTCACCAACGAGCCGGACCTGGCCGTCTGGAAGCGGGTGCGCCAGGTGTTCGCGCCCAAGGATGTCGAGGCCTATCAGGAAATCATCCTGTCGACGCGGCAGGCCTGGCAGTTCATCGCCGGACCGCTTTCGGTCAAGGTGCTCACCTATTATCCCGAGCAGCATGCGATGGAAGTGAAGATGCTGGGCAAGGGCCGGTTCGAGGGGACCGACTGGTGGGTCGACGACAAGGACTTCTCGAAGGAGAAGTGAGCGCGCCTACGTCAGCTTCGGCAGGTCGGCGAAATACTCCGGGTGCTCCTTCTCGACGGCCTGCATGAACTCCGGCCGGAACAGGCCCGGCACGTTGAGCCGCGGCGCGCCCTTGAGCGTGTTGGTCAGCACCTCGTCCTCGGCGTTCTCGAAGGCCTGCAGCACGTTCTTCGACATGCGCGGGTCGAAGTGGATGTGCTTGATCGACTTCTTGCCGATGGCGACGTCGGTACCCGGCACCCATTTGGCGAAGATCTCCACCGCCTCGCCGGGATTCTTGCGCGTGAACCACGACGACTGCGCCAGCCCCGCGGCGATGCTCTTGATGACCGCCGGCTTCTCCTGGATCGTCGGTCCGTGCGCCACCGCAACCATGATGTAGGACATGTGCTGGCCGCCGCGGATCACCTCGAAGGTGTCCGGCACCTGGGTCAGCGTCTGCGTCACGAACGGCTCCCAGGTGACGATGGCGTCGACCTTGCCCTCCTTGAGCGCCGGCGCGAGCCCGAACTGCGACCAGATGTTCTCGATGGTGATGTCCTCGTATTTCACCCCGGCGCGGCGCAGCACCATCTTGAAATATTCGTCCGACGTCTGGCCCTTGGCGAGGCCGACCTTCTTGCCGACGAGATCGCCGATCTTGCCGACGTTGATGCCCCTGCCCTTCTTGGTGACGATGGCGAGCGGGGTGTCGCAGCGGTCGTTGGTGGCGTCGTTCATGATCAGGCCGATGACCTGGAACGGGTTGCCGGAATGCACGGCCTTCAAATAGGTCGTCGTGCTCATGTCGCCGACCTGGGCTTCGCCGCGGGCCAGCGCATTGACCATGTCGGTGCCGGTATCGACGACGCGGAAGCTGGCGTCGACGCCGTGGGCCTTGAAGAAGCCCTTCTCCGCGCCGATGAACATCGGCAGATGGCCGAAATTGTTGGCGATGACGACGTCGAGCTTGGGTAATGCCATGACAGTCCTCCCCGGCAGCACGCTATGATTTCAAAACCTGCGGATTGACGCAATTCGGGGGCCGCCGCCCACCGAGCAGCGCCTCGATATTGTCGACCACGATGTTGGCCATCTCCTCGCGCACCTCGCGCGTTGCGCTGCCGAGATGCGGATTGAGCACCACGTTGTTCATGCGCTTGAGGTCGGCCGCCACCTTCGGCTCGTGCTCGAAGACGTCAAGCCCGGCGCCGGCGATCCGCTTGGCCTTGAGCGCGCGCACCAGCGCCGTCTCGTCGATGATGGCGCCGCGCGCGGTGTTGATGATGAAGGCGGTCTTCTTCATCAGGGAAAGCTCGCGCGCGCCGATCTGGTGGCGGGTCTCCGCGTTGAGCGGCGAATGGATGGACACGAAATCGGCTTCGCGCAGCAGCCGGTCGAGCGGCACGTATTCCAGCCCGAATTCGCGCTCCAGGCTCTCCGGCTTGCGGCGCGGCGTCCAGTACAGCACGCGCATGGCAAAGCCCTGGGCGCGGCGCGCCACCGCCCGGCCGATCAGGCCGCCGCCGCCGACGAGGCCGAGCGTCTTGCCGTGCACGATGGCGCCGAGCAGGTGGCGCGACTGGCCGCCGGGGAATTTGCCGGCGCGCACCAGCCGGTCGCCTTCGACCATGCGGCGCGCCGCCGCCAGCATCAGCCCGAAGGCGAGATCGGCGGTCGCCTCGGTGGTGACCGGCGGCACGACGGTGACCGGAATGCCGCGTCGGGTCGCCTCGGCGACGTCGATGTTGGACGGCGTGATCGACTGCGCCGCGATGTGCCGCAGCTTGGGGTTGGCGGCGACCACCGCGCGGTCGATCTTGTCGTGCAGCAGGCAGAACAGGATGTCGGCCCGTTTCACCGCGGCCATCAGCGTCTTGTGCGGGATGATGCGGCTGTCGTCCGGAAACACCGTGACGCTGCCCAAAGCGCGCAGCCGCTTCACGGCGCTGTCGGCAACGGGCTGCGTGACGAAGATGCGCGGTTTGCCGCTCACCGCAGCCACCGCACGATGCCGGCGACGCCGTCGACCGCGCATTGCGCGCCGTCGGGAATGGTGCGGGTGGCGTCGAGCACGCCCAGCACCATCGGAATGCCGCGCTCGCGCGCCAGCGACGCAAGATGCGAAGTCGAGCCGCCGAGCTCGGCGACCACGCCCGACACGCGGTTGAGGATGTGCGTCAGCGACGGGCCCGCCACCTTGGTGACGAGGATGTCGCCGGGCGCGACGCGCGACAATTCGCATTCGCAGTTGACGACCACGGCGCGGCCCGAGCCCCAGCCGATGCCGGCCGGATGGCCGTTGAGGCCGGGATGCCTGAGCCAGATCTCGTCGGGCACGATGGGAGCTTCGACGTGCAGCGGCCTCGACTGCAAGAGCTTGAAGCCGCCTTCGTCCATCGCCCATTCGATCTCGACCGGATGGCCGGCGAGCTGCTCGCATTTCCTGAGCAGGCGGCCGAGCGTCACCGCCTGGCCCGGCGTCAGGCACGGCTCGCTGATGAGGTCTTGCGGCACCAGCTGCGGCGCGGCGACGCCGTGGGCGCAGGTGTCCTGATGATTCTTGCGGCCGGCGGCGACGCTGCGCAGGAAGCCGGTCTTCGACAACACGATGCGGTCGGGCACCACCTCGCCCTGCGCGATCGCCGAGCCGAGCCCCCAAGTCGCCGAGATCAGCATGTGGCCCTCGGCGGTTTCGCTCAAGCCGCCGCCGGAGGCCTTGGCCGGCACCAGCGGCTGGATCAGCACGCCCATCGCGGTGTCTGCCGGCGACAGGCCGTGATTGTCCATGTAGCGGCGCGCATGCGAGGTCCACAGCGCCGCCCAGCAGGCGCGCACCGCCGTGAGGAATTCCGTTTCGTCGGCGAGGCCGAGGAAGCTCTCGAACTGGCCGGCGAAATTGGCGCCCTTGCGGTCCTCGATCAGCGCCGAGGAGCGCACCACGCCGAGTTCGGTCGCGCGCGCGCGCCAGGCGGCGATCAGCGGCGCGAAAATCTCCGGCGCAATCGGCCTCTCATAGAGCGCCAGCCGGATCTGCACCGACAGCTTGCGCGACGCTGGCAGGTCGGCCTCGTTATAGGCGCGGACCAGGTCCTCGATGCCGAGATGGCGCAGCTGATGGCGATAGGCCGCGGCGGTGAGCGCAAAGCCGCCCGGCGTCGGCAGCCCGCTTTGCGTCAGCGACGCCAGATTTGCCGCCTTCGGACCGACGGTCTCAGGGTCGGTCGCGGCCGGGTCGCTGAGCGGGAGGATGAATTCGGCCATTGATCGCCTTGCGCTTCTTTACTGTCATGGCCGGGCTTGTCCCGGCCATCTCGCTTAGGAGGGCACAGCTTGTGGCGCGAGATCCCCGGGTCTCGCCTTTGGCTCGCCCGGGGATGACGTCGGCTTAAGCCGACGTCACTTCACGTGATCCCCATAACCCGGGATCGGATCGACCACCGTGATCTGCTTGACCGGGAAGTTCGACACGATCTCGATGTCGTTCTTCTTGACGATCAGCATTTCCTCGATGCGCACGCCGTAGCGGTGCTTCTTGCCGTGCTGGGTTTCGAGCGCGAAGGTCATGCCCTCCTGGATCTCGATCGGATGATCGAGCGACCAGATGCGCGAGATGACCGGCGGATCGTATTGCGCAAGCCCCAGGCCATGGCCCCACAGATTGGCGGCGGCCTGGTCCTCGTCCTCGTAGCCCCAGGTCTCCATGGCCGACGGCCACTTCATCGCGATGTCGCGCGTGGTGGCGCCGACCTTGACCGCGCCGATGGAGTCGTAGAGCCACTTGAGCGCGATCTCGTAGGTCTCCTTCTGCTCCTTGGTCGGCTCCTTGCCGACGCAGTAGGTGCGGTAATAGCAGGACTTGTAGCCGTTCCAGGTGAGCGCGGCCAAATCCATGAACACGATGTCGCCGGGCTGGATGATGCGGTCGGAGAAGTTGCGCCAGTTCGGCCAGGTGTTCGGACCGGACGAGACGATGACGTCCTCGACGTCTTCCATGCCGGGGATGTTGTAGAGATATTCCATCAGGTGCGCGGTCACCTGGTTTTCGGTGATGCCGGGGCGCAGGAACTTCATGCACTCCCAATGCGTGGCGTCGCCGATGGCGCCGACGATGCGGAAGCATTCCTGCTCGTCCGGCGACTTGACCGCACGCGCTTCCATCATCGGCGTCATGCCGTCGGCCCAGGTGATGTTGTTGTCCTTGAAGACCTGGATCATGTTGATGTCGATGAAGTCGACGCCGAGCTTCTGCCCGGAGACGCCGTTGTCCTTCATCGCCTGCAGCACCGCCTTGGTGAACTTGGTCACCTGCTGGATGGAGGCGGGACCCGCGGCGCCTTTGATCCAGGCGAAGGAGTGACGCAGGTTCTCCTTCGGAATCCACGGGCTGTGGCGCTCGACCTGCATGCCGATGTCGCCCTGCTCGAACAGGATCGGCCGCCCGTCGCCGCACAGCATGGCGTAGCGCAGGCCCGGCTTGAGCCGGTTCCAGCCGGGGGTGAGCGTGCCGGTGATGTAGCGGACGTTCTCGTCGTACATGCAGAGCATGGCGCCGAGCCCGTGCTTCTTCATCATCTTGCGGGCGCGGTCGATGCGGTATTCGCGCAGCCGGTCCCAGTTGACCCGCTGCTGCCAATCGAGGCCGGCAATGCCGAAATTTGCGGTACCCATTGAAGTTCCTCCGACTGCGCTATCAGCGCCGTTTATTGGTTGATTAATGGCGATGTTATGCGGATGGCGCCGTGTAAAGAAATAATATAATCTGCCCTTCGGCATTATTTTTTCTAATACCAGAGCCCATGCGCAACATCCCCCTCCGCCAGGTGCGCGCCGTCATCGCCGTCTGCGAGGAAGGCTCCTTCACCCGCGCCGCCGAGCGCGAAAACGCCACCCAATCCGGCATCTCGCAGCACGTCGCCGCGGTCGAGCGCACGCTCGGCGTCAAGCTGTTCGAGCGCGACAGCGGCGGCGTCAAGCCGACCGCGGCGGGCCTGCGCTACTACAAGAGCTGCGTCGCGGCGGTCGGGGCGCTCGAGCACGCCGCCGAGCAGGCGCGCGCGCTGGCCGGCCAGGTCGTCGGCGAACTGCGCATCGGCTTGATGCCGACCTTCACCCGCGCGGTGCTGGCGCCGGTGCTCGACGACTTCGTGCCGCGCTGCCCGGAAGTGCGCCTGCACATCGTCGAGGGCTACAGCAATCTGCTGACCGAGATGGTGCGCAACGACGAGCTTGATTTCGCTGTGGTGCCGGCCTTCGAGGGCACCATCGGGCTCAAGTCGCGGCTCCTGGTGCGCGACCGCGAGATGCTGATATCGGGACCGCGACGCGGTCTCAGGCCGCTCGCGCCGATCCGCCTGTCGGAATGCAGGCCGCTCAAGATCGTGCTGCCGAGCCCCGACAACATCCGCCGCCGCAATCTCGAAACCTATTTCCAGGCGCACGGCGTCGAGATCGAGGCGACGCTGGAAATGGATGCGATGATCGCGACGCTCGAATTCGTCGCCCGCTCGGACTGGACCACCATCCTGCCGAGCGTGATCTCGGTCAACGACATCGGCCGCGGCGAATTGATCGTCAACCCGATCGTGCAGCCCGAGCTGCACGCCGAATTCGTCGTCATCCAGCCGGCGCGGCGCACGCTGTCGACGCAAGCGCAGATCTTCCTGCAACGCTTCGAGCAGGAGGTGTCGCATATCCACGCGGTGTGGGACGACGCGATCGCGGCGCCCCGGCGCCGCCGGGCCTGACGGCTAGCGCGGCAGCCTGCCCTTCACCGCGTTCGCCCGCGCGTTCAAGGTGACGCGGCCCCGCTCATCGGGCCGAAGCCCGGCGCGCAGGCGCGCCTTCAGCGCCTCGACGTCGCTCGCCGGCATCGCCTTGACGACGGGCCCGATGCTCGGCGTGTTCAGCCCGATCGACAGGAATTCGTCGATGCTGTCGAAGCTTCGCTGAACGGCGATGGCGCGGGTTTCCACGCCGACGAAGCCCGCCTTCTCCCACAAGCCGCGCATGACCTCGACGCGGGAGGCGTCGGCGCTCGGCGGCGAGACGATTTTGTGGCCGAGGGCCTTGATCTCGCTTTGCACGACCGTCCAGGGGAAGCCGCCGCCCGCCATATCCCAGGCATAGGCGGCCGCCAGCCCGCCCGGCCGCAGCACGCGCGCCATTTCGGCGACGCCTTTCGCCGGATCGGGCACGAAAAAGATCACCAGCGCCATGGTGGCGACATCGAAGCTCGCGTCCGGAAAAGGCAGCGCCATCGCATCGCCTTGCGTAAATTTGGCGACACGCGAGGCCGGGCGGGTCCGCGCAAAGGCCAACTGGCCTTCCGAGGGATCGACGCCGTCGATGCCCGCGGGCTTGCAGCGATCGACGACGAGCTCGGTGAAGGCGCCGTTGCCGCAGCCGACGTCGATCCAGCGCAGGCCCGCAGCCGGCGCCGCCCAGTCGAGAAAGACCTCGCCGGCAAGCCGGCTCCACACGCCCATCATGCGCTCGTAGAAAGCGCCGTCCTCGAAGCGGGTCACCGGCTCGGCCAAATCAGACATCCATCCAGGCGCCGTTGGCGTCGGCGGATTTGAACACGGCTTCGAGCGCGGCGGCCGTCTGCAGGATGCCATCGGGCGAAATCGGAAACGCGCCCTGCCCCATCACCGCCTTGGCGAAATAGTCGAGATTGCGCCCGAGGTGGCTCTCGGGCGGATAGTCGAACACCTGCGGCTCGTCCTTGCCGGCGCGGCGCACGATCAGCCTGGTCTCGCTCACGCTCTCGGCCCAGCAGTTCTCGCCGAACACCGCGATGCGCCAGCGGAACGGCGTCTTGATGGTGGTGCCGAGCACGCCGGTGGCGCCGCTTTCGAACTCGACCAGCGCGGCGGTGGTGTCGCCGGTCGAGAGCTTCATCGCCCGCGCCTTCGACAGCGCGCTGATGCGCTTCATCGGTCCGGCGAGGTCGCGGAAGCAGTCGAGCACGTGAATGCCCATGCCGGTCATGCCGCCGGCGCGGCTTTCCTCCGGCGCCATGCGCCAGCTGTCGGCGGGGTAGCTCGCCAGCCAGTCGTGGCTGTAATTGCCCTCCATGTGCATGATGGTGCCGAAGGCGCCCTGCGCCTTCAATTCGGCGAGCGCGCGCATCGACGGCATCAGCCGGAAGTGATGACCGACGGCGATGATGACGCCGGCGCGATTGACGGCGTCGAGCATGGCCTGCGCCTCGGCTTTGCTGAGCGCGAACGGCTTCTCGCAATAGATCTGCTTGCCGGCCGCGGCCAGAGCCTTGACCTGTTCGGGATGCTTGGTATGCGGCGTGGCCAGCACGACGGCCTGGATCGACTTGTCCGCCAGCACGTCGTCGAAGGACCCCAGCGCGATCTTGTGCTCGGCGACGAAGTCGCGCACCGCATCGGGCTCGAGCGTGACGCCGCGCGTGAACTTGAGCGGCGCGCCGAACTCGCGCGCCGCCTTGACCAGTTGCTTGCCCCACCAGCCGAGGCCGACAATGCCCGTGTTGATCATGCCGCAGCCGGCGCCCCGGGCTGCTTGAGCGGATGCGCGCGCGCCACCGCCTCGATCTTGTTGCACTCCTCGACGATGCGCTTGAAGGTCGGAAACTGCGCGATGTCGGCCTTGAAATAATGCGCGCCGACCGCCTGCCCGCACAGGCAGATGTCGGCGATGGTGAGCTGGTCGCCTTGCGCGAAGCGACCGGTCTCCTTCGCGCTCAGCACGGTCTCCAGCGCCTTGAGCGAGGTCATGTGCCAGTGGTGGCCCCACTTCATGACGCCGGGCTCGTCGATCTTGTACTCGTGCGCCAGATATTCGCGCACCCGCGGCACGATCAGCGGATGGGTGTCGCAGGCGATGATCTGGGCGATGCCGCGCACGCGGGCGCGCGCCTTGGCGTCCTTCGGCAGCAGCGGCGGATTGGGATGCGTCTCGTCGAGGTATTCCAGGATGGCGAGCGATTCGACGAGCACGGTGCCGTCGTCCTCGATCAGCGCCGGGATCGCCATCATCGGGTTGATCCTGCGGAAGGCATCCTCACGCTGCCTGCCCTGCGGCAGATTGACGTCGATCACCTCGTCGGGCGTGATGCCCTTGAGGTTGAGCGCGATGCGCACGCGATAGGTCGCGAGCGAGCGCCAGAATGAGAACAGTTTCAACGTTTCCTCCCCGTTCTGCCTTTATCCGTCATCCTGAGGTGCGAGCGTAGCGAGCCTCGAAGGATGACGGGCACTTAATCGGCGGCCGTTCATCCTTCGAGGCCCGCCTTCGGCGGGCACCTCAGGATGACGGATTACGATTTCTTGCGTCCCGACCAGAACACCGTCATCTGCGCGCCGTCGCCACCGCCGATGCCGCTCTTGGTCGCCTCCTCGAAGCTGGCGAGCGCGGCCTTGGTCGCCGGCATCGCCGCGCCGAGCGCCTCGCCGGTCGCCACCATGGTGCGCAGATCCTTGACCGCATTGGCGATCGAGAACGTGGTCGGTCCGGGATCCTTGCCTTCGAGCATTTTCACGATCATTTCGGCGCGCATCTTGAGCGCGTTGTTGGCGCCGTTGCTCTCGACGAACAGGTCGAGCAGGCGCTTGGGCTCCCAGCCGACGCTGCGCGCAATGGCGAAGGCCTCGCCATAGGCCTGCCACGCCACCATCAGCGGCAGATTGATGGCGAGCTTCATGGCGCTGCCGGCGCCGACCGGCCCGCAATGCTCGACCTTGCGGCAAAGCTGTTCGAGCAGCGGCCGCGCGCGGTCGGCGTCGGCCTTGTCCGCGCCCATCAGGCCGAGCAACTGGCCCTTGCGCGCGGGCGCGGTCGAGCCGCCGACCGGGCACTCGACCATGGCCGCGCCTTTGGCGCGCACTTTGGGCGCGAGATCGGTCTCCACCTTGGGCGCCACCGTGCTCATCTCGATGAACATCTTGCCCTTGACGTCGCCGGACAAGAGGCCGTTCGGCCCGTTATAGACGTCGTCGATGGCTTTGCCGTCGGTCAGCATGGTGATGACCGCTTCGCTCGAGGCGGCGAGCTCGGCCGGCGACGTGGCGACCTTGGCGCCGGCCGCGGCCAAGGGCTTGGCCTTGTCCGCCGTGCGATTCCAGACGCTCACCTGGTGGCCGACTTCCATCAGGCGGGCGGCGATGTTGCTCCCCATCGCGCCCAACCCGGCGACTGCGACTTTCATGGTTCCTCCCGGTCTCGGATCGACGACGACGATAGGCGATCATGGCGCGCCACGAAAGCCGCCTTACAACTCATGGCCTACTCGACAGCGCGGCCGGCGACCGTTTAAGTGCAACGGCTGATTTGGTTTCGCGGGTTTGCAATTTTCACCAGAAGGAAAGTGTCGAATGGCGGCTGGCAGGTCGAAGGGCACGGTCGGCGTGATCGGGCTCGGCATCATGGGCGGGGCCTTCGCGAAAAATCTGGCGCGGGCCGGCTGGCGGGTGGTGGGCTACGACATCAGCGCGGCGCGCCGCCGCGAGGCGCAACGCGCCGGCGTCGAGATCGCCGCCAGCGCCGCCGCCGTCGCCAAGGCGGCGCCGACCGTCCTGACCAGCCTGCCCAAGCCTGCCGCGCTCATGGACACCGTGCGCGCCATCGCCGCGGCCAGGCTGCCGCGCAAGCTGCTGGTCGAGATGAGCACCTTCGCCATCGCCGACAAGGAAAAGGCGCGCGCCGCGCTGCGCAAGGCCGGCCACGACATGCTCGACACCCCGGTGAGCGGCACCGGCGCGCAGGCCAAGGCGCGCGACCTCGTGTTTTACGCCAGCGGCGAACCCCGTCTGATCCGGCGGCTGAAGCCGATGCTCGAGGCCTTCGGCCGCCACGTCTACGACGTCGGCGCCTTCGGCAACGGCAGCAAGATGAAATACGTCGCCAACCTGCTGGTCGCCATCAACAACGTCGCCAGCGCCGAGGCCATGGTGCTCGGCATGAAGGCCGGCCTCAAGCCGCAGATGATCTTCGACCTGATCAAGGCCGGCGCCGGCAATTCCCGCGTCTTCGAACTGCGCGCGCCGATGATGGTGAAGGGCAATTACAAGAACGTCACCATGAAGATCTCGGTGTGGGACAAGGACATGCAGGTAATCGGCGGCTACGCCCGCAAGATCAAGGTGCCGACGCCGATGTTCGATGCCTCCAAGCCGATCTACCGCAAGGCCGAGGCGAGCGGACTGGGCGCGCAGGACACCGCCGCGGTCTGCGCCGTGCTGGAGAAGATGGCGAAGGTGAAGCGGCGCAGATCGCGCTGATCTGATTCACGGCTTCTTCGGCGCCGTTCGCGGCGCCGGCGCGTCCTTGTGGGCCGTTGCCGCGCCCTTGTCCTGGGCCGCTTCCGGTGCGGCCGGCGCTTGCGGCGTCGCCACCGAGATGCCGAACAATTTCCATTGCCCGCCGACGTTCTCGAACAGCAGGTCGAAATTGATCTGCAAGGGCCGCGTCGGAAATTCCCCGGTCAGCCGCAGCATGCCGTTGCTTTCCAGGTGCGGCGGCGTCGACAGCCGCGGCGCCGCAAGCGCGACGGCGAAAAGATCGAAATGACGGTTGCGCAAATCGGTGAAGATTCTTGCCAGATCCGCCGAATTGTTCTTGGCCTGGAAGCCGGGCGCCGCCAGATCGTGCAACACCGTGTAGTTGCCGGAGCGGTTGGCGTCGTTGAGCGTGAGCAAGGTCGAGCGGATGAGATAAAGCGCCTGCTCGAGGCTGACCGGCAGATTGCTCTGCGCGTTACCGGCCGGCGGCTGCGCCGGCTTCGGCGCATTCTGCGCGTTACCGGCCGGCGGCTGCGCAGGCTTCGGCGCATTCTGCGCGGCGCGGGCGGGCGGGACCTCCTTCCAGCGCTCGGCAAAGGGCGGCGCCGGCTGCGGTTGCGCCGGCTGTCCGGCCGCCGCGGCGGCGGCGAGCGGCAGGGCAAGCAGCGCGCAGACGGCGGCGCCGGGCCGGGGCATCTCCGTCACCAGGCCATGCGCAGGCCGACGCGGCCGCCGGCGATGTGCTCGTTGGCGCCGTAGCCGATGCCGCCGGTGAGCTGCATGGCGTCGGTGAGCCGGAACGCGGCGTTGAGCGCCAGGCCGCTGGCGCCCTCGAAGGTGCCGTAGTTCATGGTCATCGCCAGCTTCTCCCCCGGCATCAGCGTCGGCACGCCGGCCATGGCGAAGGCCATGGCGACGCCGTTATAGGCCTTGCTGCTGCGCGTATAGAGGTCGTCGATGCGGCCGTTGATGGAAGCGAGCTGCGAATTGATCGTCGAGATGGTGGAGCTCGACGCCAGGCCGAGGCCGGCGAGCGTCGAGGTGGCGAGATTGCCGCCGGCGTCGGAGGTGACGATCTCAACCGGCCCGCTCTGCGCCGCCTTGCTCGCCGCCGAGGTGATGCCGGCCATGGTGTAGGTGTTGCTCGCCGTGCCGAACGCCTGCTGGTTGGCGCGGGTCACCGTTGCGCCGTTGCCGATGGCGACCGAGTTGGCGAAATTGGCGCTGGTATTGTTGCCGATGGCGACGGCGTCGGAGCCGGTGACCGACACGGTATTGCCGATGGCGATCGCGCCCGCGCCGGTCACGGTGGCCGCATTGGCCATTACCAGCGCGTTGGTTCCGTTCACGGTATTGCCGGCGCCGACGATCGAGGAGCCGGCCGCGCTTGCGGTGCTCGCCACCGTATTGTTGGAGCCGACGACGTTGATGGTGTCGCCGTTGCCTGCGGTGTTGGGCCCGTTGATCGTATTGTTGTCGCCGAGCACGAAGCTGCCGTTGCCGTTGATCGTGTTGGGATCGCCGAAGCCGAAGCTGCCGGTGCCGTTGATCACCTGCCCGGTGCCGAAGGCGCCGCTGTTCGCCCCGGTCACGCTGTTGTTGAAGCCGACGGCGACGCTGTTGGCGCTCGCGGCGCTGATGTGCGACTGGTTGCCGATGGCGATGCCGTTGGCGGAGGTCGAGTCGACGGAAGCGGCATCGTTGCTTGTCAGGCTGCCACCGATGGCGATCGAGTTGGCGGCGAGCGCCTGCGTGTTTACGCCATAGGCCGCGCTGAAATCGCCGCTCGCGGTACTAAAGCTGCCATAGGCCGAGCTTGCGAAGCCGCTGGCGATGCTCGCGACGCCATAGGCCGAGCTCTGGTCGCCGGTTGCGGCGCTCTCGACGCCATAGGCCGAACTTTCGCTGCCGCTCGCGAAGCTAAAGCTGCCATAGGCCGCGCTAAACGCGCCGGTCGCGGCGCTGTTATGGCCGATGGCAATGGCGTCGGTTGCGATCGCGGCCACATTATTGCCGATGGCGATCGCATCGGAACCTGTCACCGAGACGGTGTTGCCGATGGCAATCGCGCCCGCGCCGGTCACGGCGGCGGTATTCGCCAGCACCAGCGCATTGGTGGCGTTCACCGTGTTGCCGGAGCCGACGATCGAAGAACCGGCGGCGCTTGCGGTGCTCGCCACCGTATTGTTG
>DASRGB010000041.1:0-46578 GCA_035651255.1 Pseudolabrys sp. | reverse complement strand
TACGGCGCCGGGCCGCGCTTTGCCCGCGGTCCGCTTGGTGCTGCCGTCCGCCCGTCGCGCGTTTCGGTCCATCGGGCCACGACACGCTCCGGGCCTCGGGCAGACCTTGAAGCGGCCCGCCGTCAGCCAGCTCCTGGCAGGCCCCCATAGTAGGGCCGGGCGGAGCCCCGGCGCCGCCCGAGTGCGAGGTTACGAGCCTCGCCCGCGGGCGCCGCAACCACCCCGCATCTCTGAGCGTCCTGCAGAGACGCCCCTCGCCGGGGTGGCTGGGAGGAATATAAGGATAGGAATATGGTCTTTTTAAGGCACAGCAAGCCGAATGGATTCGCTTCCGGAACCTATCGGCATTTAGAATACCTGCATGCCGACAAGCCTTCCCGCGCTTGTAGCCGCCAAAAAATCGCTTACCTCGGCTCCTACCTGGGTCGAGCGCGGGCCAATGGGGCTTGAACTTACGGCTCCGCTAGAGATCGACGGCGTTGTTATTGAGGGTTTGAGCTTACGGGGGCGAGCGCGGAAGCCATTGCAGGATCGCGAGTTGATCTTTCAGCTCGAATATAGGCATGCCCAGATCGCAGGAGGACCCTGCTGTCGGATCGAATGGCGCCCCTTAAGCGCCCACAACAACAAAGGGCTTGGCCCTAGACAGTTTCGGCACGTACTTTTGACAGGCTCTCACCACCACCCTTTCGATCTGAATTGGGCGCACTCAAAAGAGGCCGTATTGCGTGGAGATCTCCCTATAGCAATTCCGATTAACGACGATCCAAAGAATTATCGGGCGTTACTAGGGCTCGTGGGCAAAGAATTCAACATCGCTGCGATACAGCAGATACCTATCCCGCCTTGGGAACCAAGTATGCTATGATTCTCCGAGAAAACATGAAGGCCGAAAAGTTCGAAACTCTGATCGAAAAAGTCGCACGTGAAATCGTCGCGACAGAGCATGACGTTGGCGGAGCATTCATCCGCACGCCATTACTTTATCCCAGTGGCGCGACGGTCGTCGTACGAATCCAGCAGGGTGAAAATAGGTATTTTGTTTCCGATTGGGGTCTCGGCTACCAGGAAACTGATCTTTATGGCGCGGGCACTTTCTATATGAGGCACGCGCGCACAATTGCAGAGAAAGCGGGCGTCGGCTTCGACAACCAAGCCTTTTTCATTATGGAAGCTTCTCGCGAGCAACTTGCAGGAGCCGCAGTCACTATTGCGAATTGCTCCCAAGAAGCCGCCATGCGGGCTGCTGATGCACAAGCAGAAAAGACTTTCGAGGATAGCAAAGAGCGGTTGTACGAGCGGCTTGTTTCGGTTTTCGCAAAGAAGGTCGGACCAACCAAAAAAGTGGTAACGAAGAACGCTCATGTAATTGGCCATTCGTCGACTGAGTGGCCGATTGCAACATTAGTAAGATTACCTGGAGCAAAAAAGCAGACAATATTTGAGCCGGTCACGAAACATCATAATTCGGTAGCTCACGCGACTATGAAATTTCACGATATCGCTCTTCTTGGAAAGGACGCGCCAACTAGAGTCGCAATCGTGCATAAGAAGAAAGAATTCGGCACATTCCTGGGCGTACTTTCGCAAGCAGCAAGCGTTATTGATGAAGACGTTTCCGACGAAACAATTACGCGTCTCGCGGATGCCGCTTAGCGCTAACTAAGCACAGTGTCCTAGCCGCCTACTGCACCTGCTTGCCCTGCGCCATGCTCTCGTCGAGCAGGTGCAGGTTGTTGGCGACGTATTTGTTGCCGGGGTCCTTGCGGTCGGCGGCGATAAGCTTCTCGCGCGCCCGCTTGTAGTCGCCGCGCAGCATGTAGGAGAAGCCCTGGTTGTTGAGGATCTCGACCGTCGGGCCGACGATCTTGATGGCCTCGGCATAGGCGCGGTCGGCAAGATCGAAGCGCCGCAGGCGGTCGTAGCTCGCGGCGAGCCCGAGCCAGGCCTCGGCGTCGCGCGGATGCACCTCGACGGCGCGGCGGAAATGCGTCTCGGCCAGGCCGAAATTGTTGGCGCGGTACATCTTCTTGCCCTGCGCCAATTCGTCGTTGGGATCGGAGCCGAGCAGGCCCGGCGTCTCGGCCGCGGCCGGGGTGTCGAGGCCGGCGGTGTTGGCGGAGGCGAGCGCGCTCGCCGCTGAGCCGTCGGCCGGCGGGGCGCCGTCGGCGGCGGTCTGATCGGCGGACTGGCTGAACAGATCGCCCGCGGTGTTGCAGCCGGCCAGCGCCAGCGCGGCGCAGGCAATCATCAAGGCTCGGGCCATTCCTGCACGCATACGCTACCTGTTCGGAATACCGCCCGCACCCCCGGGACGGTGTCAGGCTAGGGCGAGAAAGTTAAGAAGTTGTTCACTTATGGCGGCCGCCGTCATTTGCGGGACGGCGCGAAGCGCCGGGCCCGCAATCCGGGGCCAAACGCCAGGCCTTGAGAGCGCCCGCTCTGGGGACCGGATTCCGCTCGCTGCACGAAGCGCCCCCGGGCTGACGGATCAGAAATAATGCCCGACGTGCAGCCGCACGATGACCGGCAGCAGGATCACCACGAACAGCACCGGGAAGATGCAGACCATCATCGGCACCGACAGCTTGGCCGGCAGCGCATAGGCCTTCTCCTCGGCATAGGACAACCGCTTGTGCCGCATGTCGTCGGAGTAGACGCGCAGCGCGTCGGTGATCGAGGAGCCGATGTCGATCGACTGGTTGATCAGGGTGGCGAAGGCGCGGGCCTCCTCCAGCGCCAGGCGGTTGGCGAAGCGCTCGAGCGCATCCTTGAGCGGGCGGCCGGCGCGGACCTCGAGATTGGCCATGTGGATGTTGGCGGTGAGCGAGGGATAGCTGTCGCCGAGCTCGCGGCCGACGCGCTCGAGCGACGCCTCCATCGACAGGCCGGAATCGGCGCACACCACCAGGAGATCCATGAAATCGGGGAAGCCCATGCGGTGCTCGAACTTGCGCGCCTTGATGCGCTGGTCGATGTACATCGACGGGCCGATATAGCCGGCGATGCCGCCCGCCACCACGAACAGCCAATAGGCCGAGCCGCCCTTCGACATCACCGCCGGCAGCATGACGAACAGCGCCGCGGCGATCGCCACCGCGAGCGCGGTGCGGGCGATGAAAAAGAAGGCGACGGCGCGCGGATCGAAGATGCCGGCCTGGATCAGGCGCTGGCGCAGCACCTTGAGGTTCTCGGTGTTGGCGGTGGCGTAGTGCCTGGTGGTGTATTCGATGAGCTGCGTCACCGCGTTGAGGCTCTTGTAGCGCAGCGAGCGCTTCGGGTTCTTCGACCCGCCCTCCTCCATGACGCGCTCGGTGCGCCGCTTCACCGCGCCGCGCACCCGGACAAAGGCCATCACCGTGAAGGCGAGCGTGCCGGCGGCAAGGAAGACGAGCAGCGCGGTCAGCATGCTCTGCTGGTCGCGCAGCAAGTCGGTGACGATGTGCAGGGGGTTCATGACGCCGCTCCCGGCGCGCTAACGCGCGCCGACCTCTCCCTATGGGAGAGATGAAGCGGAAGGTGCGGCGGCGCCTGTCGCATGACTAGATCCGGAAGTTGACCAGCCGGTACATGATGAAATTGCCGATGCCCATCCAGCAGCCGGCCAGCACCAGCGAGATCTTGGTCAGGTCCTCGTGCCAGACGCTGGCGTAGAAGTCCGGCACCAGCAGGTTGATGGTGATGAACATGCCGATCGGCAGCGACGACAGGATCAGCGCCGAGGCGCGGCCCTCGGCGGCGAGCGCGCGGATCTTGCGCCGCATCTTGAAGCGCTGGCGGATGACGCCCGACAGGTTCTCCAGGATTTCGCCGAGATTGCCGCCGGTCGAGCCCTGGATCGCCACCGCGGTGACGAACAGCGGCAGGTCGTCGGCGCCGACGCGGAAATAGAGGTTGCGCATGGCGGTTTCCAGGTCGGCGCCGTAGGTGATCTCGTCGGTGACGATGCCGAACTCGGTGCCGACCGGATCGGGAATTTCCTTGGCCACCATGGTGATGGCGACCGGCACCGGATGGCCGGCGCGCAAGCTCCGCACGATGATGTCGATGGCGTCGGGGAACTGGGCGCCGAACTTCTTCTGGCGCCGGCCGCGCAGGATCTTCAGCACCAGAAGCGGCAGCGGCACCGCGGCAAACAGCGCCGCGCCGAAGGCGTGCGTGACGTTGCCGTCGAACGTCATGGCGGCGACGAAGGCGCCGACCGCGCCGATGGCGATGAACAGGACGAGCTTGCCGAAGCCGAGGCTCAGGCCCGATTGCAGCACCAGCTGGTTGAGATTGATGAGCGGCAGCCGGTAGTCGCCGCCCGAGGTCAAGCCGCGCTCGCGGCGCAATTGCGCCAGCACGACGTCGCGGCTGGTCTTGTCGTCCATCACCTTGAGGCGGCGGTTGATGTTCTTGCGGTAGGAGGCCTGGTTGTAGAACAGCAGGTAGCCGGCCTCCGCCACCATCGCCGCCGAAACGCCGATCAGCAGGTAGAACAGGTAGACCGGATCGAAGGTGAGCAGCTTTTCCATCGCTGAAGCGTCCCCGTCATTCCGGACGCCGCGACGCGGCGATCCGGAATCCAGACGCAAGCGCCGCGCCTGTTACTGGATTCCGGGTTCGCGTGCTGCGCACGCGCCCCGCAATGACGATGAAGGTTGGCGTGCTCACAGCGGCTGGCTCGGATCGAAGTAGTTGCCGGGAATCTTGATGCCGAGATTGGCGAGGTGCGTGAGAAAGCGCGGGCGCACGCCGGTGGCCTGGAAATGGCCCTCGACCTTGCCGTCGGCGCCGGTGCCGGTGCGCACGAACTTGTAGATCTCCTGCATCTGGATGATGTCGCCTTCGAGCCCGGTGACCTCGGCGATCGAGGTGACCTTGCGCTTGCCGTCGGACTGGCGCTGCAGCTGCACGATGAGCTGGATGGCGCCGGCGATCTGGCTGCGGATCGAGGCGACCGTCATCGGCAGCCCGGCCATGCCGATCATCTGCTCCAGGCGCGAGATGGCGTCGCGCGGCGTGTTGGCGTGGATGGTGGCCATCGAGCCTTCGTGGCCGGTGTTCATGGCCTGCAGCATGTCGAAGGCCTCCTCGCCGCGGCACTCGCCGAGGATGATGCGGTCGGGGCGCATGCGCAGCGCGTTCTTGACCAGCTCGCGCTGGCGGATTTCGCCCTTGCCCTCGATGTTGGGCGGGCGCGTCTCCATGCGGCCGACGTGCGGCTGCTGCAATTGCAGTTCGGCGGCGTCCTCGATGGTGATGAGGCGCTCCTTCTCCGAAATGAAGGCGGACAGCGCGTTGAGCATGGTGGTTTTGCCGGAGCCGGTGCCGCCGGAAATGATGGTGGTGATGCGCGCCTTGACCGCCGCCGCCAACAGCTCCGCCATCGGCGGACGCAGCGCGCCGACCTCGACCAGCTTGGTGAGGCTGAGCGGCTTCTTGGAGAACTTGCGGATCGACACCAGCGGGCCGTCGACGCCGATCGGGCGCACCGCGACGTTGACGCGGCTGCCGTCCTGCAGGCGGGCGTCGCACAGCGGGTGGCTCTCGTCGACTCTCCGGCCGACCGCGGAGACGATCTTGTTGATGATGCGCAAGAGATGCGCCTCGTCCTTGAAGCGCACCGTGAGCGGCTCCAGCACGCCGCGGCGCTCGACATAGACGCATTCGTGGCCGTTGATCAGGATGTCGTTGATGCTCTCGTCCTTGAGCAGCGGCTCGAGCGGCCCGAGCCCGGTCATCTCGTCGAGAATTTCGGAGACGAACTCGTCGAGCTCCTGGGCGTTGAGCGCCAGCCGCTCGGTCAGCACGTATTGCGACACCAGGCCCTGGACGTGGCCGCGGATCTCCTCCTCCGGCAGCTTTTCCAGCGCCGAGAGGTTGATCTCCTCGATCAGGCGGCGGTGCAGGCGCACCTTGGCGTCGAGCACCTTGTCGCTTTGCAGAAGGTTGGCCTGCGGCGCGGCGTCCGGCGCCGGGGCATCGGGAAACACCGTGAAGGTCATGGCCTCGGGCGCTGCCGGCGGCGCCTCGATCGTCGGCAGCTCGGCAGCGGCACGGCGGGCTGAGAAACGTCCGGCCATGGTCAATGCTTTCGCCTGCGCATGATCGTCTCCGAAAACCGGCTCCCACTTTTCGGGATCATGCGCTACCTCGCGACGGCGAGCTTGAGCTTCTTGATCAGCGGCGCCGGCTTGGCCTCGTCCTTGACGACGCCGGCCAGCACCAGCTTCTTGAGCTCCGCGGTGATCTTGTTGCCCGGCTTGACCTCGTCGAGCGGCACGCCGCGGTCGATCGCCTCGCGCACCAGCGGATAGTCGTTGGGCACGGCGGAGAGGAAGGCGTCGCCCAGCACCTGGCGCAGGTCGTTGAGCCGCAAGCCCGCGGAGAACATCTTGGACTGGAAGCGGTTGACGATGACCTGGGGCTTCGGCCCCTCGCCGAGCCGCTCCTTGATCGCCGCCACCAGCTGCTTGCCGTGGCGCAGCGCCGGCACCGTGGTCTCGCTGACGATGAACAGCTTGTTGGAGCCGAGCAGCACGCTGTCGGTCCAGGAGAACCAGGTGCGCGGCATGTCGAACACGACGTAGTCGAAATGGCTGGAGACGAGGTCCAAGAGCCGCGTCACCACGTCCGGATCGAACGAGCGCATCTCGGCCGGCCGGTTCGGCGCGGCGACCACCGCAAGCCCTGAGGCGTGATAGGACAGCATCACCTCGAGCAGCTGGCGGTCGAGCCGGTCGGGCCGCGGCTCGATCTCGGCGAGATTGAGCCGCGGCTCGAGGTCGAGATAGTCGGCGACCGCGCCGTGCTGGAAATCGAGGTCGACCAGGCAGGTCGAGGTCTTGGCCCGGGGCCCGGCGCTGTTGAGCAGGATGAGCGCGGTCTGGATGGCGAGCGTGGTGACGCCGGCGCCGCCGACCGCGGGAAGGAACGTATAGATCTGCGCCTCGGTCGGCTTGTCGGCGCCGGGCGCGGCACGGGCGACGCGGGCGCAGGCGCGCACCAGGTCGATCGGCGCCACCGGTTTCACCAGGAAATCGGCGGTCCGCATCTGCATCAGCGTGCGGGCAAGCTCGGCGTCGAAGCCCTGGGTGACGGCGATCACCGGCGGCGTGCCGCCCGTGCGCGCGGTCAGGCGCGCCAGCGCCTCCATCTCGTCGGCGCGGCCGGCATCGAGATCGACCACGACCACGGTCGCATCCTGCAACGCCAGGCCCTCGCCCTTGTCGGTGATGCGGCCGGTGACCAGATCGAGCGCAATGGCGCTCGAGGCGCCAAACGTCGCGCGCACGGCGTGCTCGAACTCGGCGTCGGCGGTGACCACCACGACGCGGGTCCGGCTCGGAGCGGGATTGCGGCCGAGGCGCATGACGGACGCCCCCGGCTATTTCACCGGCGCGGCCGGCTGCGTCACCGTCGGGCCGACCGGACTTGTGTTGTTGGGCTGCTGCGACGGCTGCTGCTGATAGGTGCCGGAGGTGCCGATGCCGATGGGCTGGTAGCTGCGGTTGGTGCGGTAGCGCTCGACCGCCGTCTCCATGCGTTCGCCGGAGAAGCCGATGCTCTTCTGCGCGCTGACCGCCGGCCAGGGATCGACCATCTGCGTCACCTTGTTGGCGGCCACGGCGTCGCCGCCGCTCAGCGAAACGGTGTCGCGGCGGTCGATGTATTCCGAGCAGCCGGCGAGCGCGGCGAGCAGCAGCCCGAGCGCGAGCGCCCGTGCGTGATTATTGAAGCGACGCATCGGCCACCCCCCTCGGCATGTCGATCATGTGTCCCGTGAACGGCTGCTGCTCGGCGGTGGCCAGGCGCGCCGCCTGCGGCGTCCAGTAGGCCGCCTTGGCGCGGGTGAACTCCGTCTTGCCGAGCAGGAAGAAGTCGGCGTCGTTCGGCGGCACCGTGTCGTCGAGCGGCGTCTTGATCGGATCGCCGGGCCGCATCGGCCGCACCAGATGCGGCGTGACGATGATGACCAGGTCGGTCTCGTTGTTCTGGTAGGACTTCGACGAGAACAGCGCGCCCAGCACCGGCACGGTGCCGACCCAGGGCAACTGGTCGATGGTATGCTGGTTGTTGTTCTGCAGCAGGCCGCCGATCATGAAGCTCTGGCCGTCGCGCAGCTCCACCGTGGTCGAGGCGCGGCGCACGATCAGCGCCGGCACCGAGACGCCGGTCGCCACCGCGATGGTGTGGTTGGTGTCGATCTGGCTGACCTCGGGCTCGATCTTGAGGTTGATGAGGCCGCGGCCGAGTACGGTCGGCGTGAAGGCAAGGCCGACGCCGTACTTCTTGTAGTCGACGGTGACCTGGCCGAACGAGCCGGCCACCGGAATGGGGTATTCGCCGCCGGCGAGGAAGCTCGCGGTGTCGCCGGACAGCGCCACCAGATTGGGCTCGGCCAGGCTGCGGGCGACGCCCTTCTGCTCCAGCGCGTTGATGGCGACGTCGGTGAGCGCGCCGCCGCCGGCGATGCGGGCGATGGCGAAGCCGAACGGCGAGGCCCCCGACAGCACGCCGGCCGCGGTTTCGCCGACCGGGAACGTCTTGCTGTTGGGCGGCGCCGAGATCGGCAGGGTCTGCGCCGGCTTGCCGGAGCCGATATTGGTGGTGCTTGAATCGCCGAAACGATTCCACTGCACGCCGAACTCGCGGCCGGCGTTGCGCGACAGTTCGATGAAGCGCACTTCCAGCATGACCTGCTGCGGCGACATCACCGACACCGAATTGATGATCTCCGGCCCGAACTGGCGGGCGATGGTGACCGCCTTGTCGAGGGTGGCGGCATCGGCCACCTCGCCCGACAGCATGATGCGGCCGTTGACCGAGGAGGCGCGCAGCCGCGAGCCGGGGAAGCGGCGCGCGAGCTCGTTGGTCAGCCGCGTGATGTCGTAGGACACCTCGACGTCGAAGATGCCAACCAGCCGCTTGCCCTCGGCGTAGACCGAGACGCGGGTGGTGCCGATCTTCTTGCCGAGGATCGAGATGGTGTGGTCGGTGAGCGGATTGACGTCGGCCACCTCCGGATCGCCGACGGTGACGTCGACGAAGCTGCTGTCGGTGCGCACGTCGAGCGACTTGCCGATGGTGACCAGCACCATGGTGGTGTGCGTGCTGCCGTTGATGCGCACCAGGTGCTGATCGGCGGCGCGCGCGTCGCCGATCATGCACAGCAGCGTCGCCGCCAGCGCCGCCGCGAGCGCGATCGCCGCATCGCGCAGCCAGGCGCCGCGCGGCTCATTCCTGTCCGGACGCCGCCACGAGAAGCCGACGGCGCAGTCATCATTGTTGGTAATCACGACGCTCTCCCCCCGCCCCTTGTGCTGCCTCAGCGAGCGCTACCCATCGCCGCCAAGGCTTCCTTGTTCTCCACTGGCACCGTGTATTCCTGCTTGGCCGTCGGCCGCGTCACCACCACCGTGGTGGTCGCGACCTTGCCGCTGTCGATCGGCTCGTTGCCGCTGAGATCGTTGAGCGTGATCTTGCGCGTCTTGGCCTCGGCGGTTTCGCCGGCCTTGCGCAGCAGCAGCGACAGGTTGCCGACCGACGAGGCAAGCCACACCTTCTGCGCCTCGACCGTGCTGACTTCGAGCGTGACCGATTTCGCCACCGTGGCCTTGGCGGCGCGCTCATCGGCGGTCTGGTCGACCGCGAGCACGCGGGCGTTCTGCAAGACGACCTCGGTGGTCGCCTGGCCCTTGTCGATGGTGCGCGTCAGCACGACGTCGACGCGGTCGCCCGGCAGCACGAAGCCGCCGACGCCCTCGACGTCGTTGACGCGGATGGTCACCGCCTTCATGCCCTTGTGCACCAGCGCCGAGAGGGTGGCGCGCTCGCCGGCGCCGGTGATCTTGAGCGCCAGCACCGGCTCGTTGGGCTCGATCGCGGTCAGCACGACGCGGCGTCCGCCCGACAGAACCTCGCTGATCTTGTGGAAGGCGCCGGCCGGCAGCGCGTCCTGCGGCCAGGTCATCTCCTTGAGCATCGAGGCGTTGAGCTCGGCGCCGAAGCGCAGCGGCTGCGCAGCGACAACGATGGTCTGGGTGGCGAGCGGTTTCTTGTCGGCTTCCATGCTCTTGGCGCGCATGGCGGCCTGGTTGTTGAGCCACACCTGCGCGATGAACACGGCGAGCAGGCCGAACACCACGGCGAAACCGATCATGACGACGGTACTGGCACGCACGGCGGTTGCCTCGTTTGACGCGACCCGAAATTCGCTTTCGGTCTCTTTCGTAAAACGAGACTACGGAGCAGGCAGTATTCAATTGCTAACGGCGCGCAAACTCTTCGCGCTATGCTGAAGAGCTACTGAATACCTATTCTTTACGAGGCGTTTCACAGACCGCTGCAAGTTTCGACTAACCTTGCGCATCGCTCTTTTTGCCGCCGCGCGCGCGTTTAGAAACGGGAAAGGCTGCTGCCAATTCGCGGCGCCGCGCGCCATAAGGGGCGGCGCCCCAGATCGCGAATTCGCCAGTCCGGCGCGGAGGTTAAGGCCGTCTTTTTGCGGCGTTGCTCCAGCCGCGCGCTTGCGGCAACATGCTGCCGCGGCTAGGAAAAGCGGCCCCAGGCCGGGCGGCCCGCGAACAATAATGATTTGGGAGAAATTGCCCCGATGTCGAAACCCCGCATTAGCTATGTCGATCCGGCGACGGTCAAAGACCCCGCCATGATCGCCGAATTCGAGCGCTGCGCGCGCGAAGGCACGCCGCGGCCGGAAAGCCAGGCCATCCGCGCCCACGTGCCGGCCACGTTCTGGTCCTTCGCCAATACCTGGCGCGACGTCTTCAAGAACGGGGTTGCCGACCACGCCATCAAGGAACTGTGCCGCGTCTACGTGTCGCGCTCGGTGCTGTGCGAGTTCTGCGGCAACCAGCGCTCGATCAAGGCGGCCAAGGCCGGCCTGAAGGAGGACGACTATTCGGACCTGATCAATTTCGAGTCCTCGCCCAACTATAATGACAAGCAGAAGGCGGCGCTCGCCTATGCCGAGTGCATCACCTGGGACCTGCCGGCAACCGACGAATTGTGGAACCGGCTGCACAAACATTTCAGCGAGCCGGAACTGGTCGAGATCGGTTACTTTGTCGCCATCACCATGGGCCAGCAGCGCTGGCTGCGCACGCTCAACATCGAGCACCATCAGATCCTCGCCGGCACCGACGCTTCGATGGCGCCGGGCTTCGAGACCGAGGACGCGCTCAAGCGCTCCAAGGCCGCCGCCAATTACTGGGCCAAGATCGCGCCCAAACCAGTATCGCAGGCCGCCGAGTGACTGAAGCGCAGACGACTGCCGTTCGTTCTTCGCCGGCCTCGCGGGCCAAGGGCGAGGCGCGCATCCGCGTCAAGGGCCTGGCCAAGCGCTACGGTGCCCTGCAGGTGTTCAACAACATCGACTTCGAGGTCGGTGAGCGCGAGATCGTCGCCATCGTCGGGCCGTCGGGTTGCGGCAAGACCACGCTCTTGCGCTGCATCGACGGCCTTCTGTCGCACGACGCCGGCGAGATCTGGGTCGGCAACCAGCGCGTCAGCGAGCCGATCCCGGGCGTCGCCATGGTGTTCCAGCACTTCGGGCTGTTTCCGTGGAAGACGGTGTTCGACAACGTCGCCTACGGCCTGCGCATGGCCGGCGCGCCCAAGGCCGAGATCGAGCGCAAGGTGCCGGTCTTCATCAAGCTCGTCGGCCTGTCCGGCTTCGAGCACGCCTTCCCCTATCAGATGTCGGGCGGCATGCAGCAGCGCTGCGGGCTGGCGCGCGCGCTCGCGGTCGAGCCGGGCGTGCTGCTGATGGACGAGCCGTTCGCCGCGGTCGACGCGCAGACCCGCGAGATCCTGCAGTTCGAGCTGCTGCGCATCTGGGAGGAGCGGCCGACCGCGATGATCTTCGTCACGCACTCGATCGAAGAAGCGGTGCTGCTCGGCCATCGCGTCATCGTGCTCAAGGGCCGGCCCTCGAGCATCCACGAGACCATCACCATCGACCTGCCGGAGCCGCGCACGCGGGCGACGCTGCGCGAGCCGCGCTTTGCCGAATTGCGCGAGCGGGTGTGGTCGACGCTGATGCGGGAGGCGCGCGAAGCCGAATTCGTTCTCGAACGCTGACATAAGAACACTGGACGCCAAAGGGAGGATTGCCATGTTGAAACGCTTGACCACCGCCGCAGCCGGGCTCGGGCTTGCCTGTGCGCTCTTGGCCGTGCCGGCGGCGCCGGCCGCCGCGGAAAAGATCACGCTCGCCACGCCCGGCATTCCGCCGATCTTCTCGGTGATGATCGCCTACGTCGCGGAGAAGCAGGGCCTGTTCAAGAAGCACGGCGTCGACGTCGAGATCCGGCCGTTCGACAACGGCACCGCGGCGGCGCGCGCCGTGGTCGCCGGCGACGTCGACATGTCGTGGTCGCCGACCCCGCCGGTCATCAACCAGGTGTCGAACGCCGGCGTGCCGCTGGTCGCGATCTACGGCATGCCCAATCCGGACTGGGTCATCGGCACCACCGAGAAGGGCAAGACCTGCAAGGACCTCAAGGGCCAGGAAGTCGGCGTCGACTCGGTCGGCGGCGCGCGCTCGGTGGCGCTGCGCTCGATGCTGGCCGGCGGCTGCCCCGAGGTGAAGATCGAGGACACCAAGCAGGTCGCGCTCGGCGGCGGCGCCGGCCCGGCCATGATCGCCGGCCGCCTGCACTACGGCGTGCTGCACCTCGACGACCTCGCCGAGATCAACACGCAAGGCAAGCCGCTGACCATCCTGCTGCGCCAGAGCGAGACCAATCCGACCAGCCACTATCTCATCCTGGTCGCGCGCAAGGACAACCTCGCCAAGAAGCGCGACGCCATCGTGCGCGCGGTCGCGGCGATGGTCGAATCGGCCCATTACATGGCCGATCCGAAAAACGCCGACGCGGTGGCGCAGGTCGCGGTCGTCACCGGTCACACGCCGGACGTCAACAAGGAGGCGCTCAAGGAGTTCCTCGGCATCAAGTTCTGGGCGGTGAGCGACGACGGCCTGCCGCGCAAGAAGATCGAGGCGGTCGCCGCGCTGATGAAGAAGATCGGCGCCATCACCGCCGACAAGGAGCCGGTGACCTACGAGCAGTTCGTCGACACCACCGTCTGGAAGGACGCCAACGCGCAGGTGAAATGACGCCCTAAGCCGTCATTCCGGGGCGCTCGCGCAAGCGAGCGAGCCCGGAATCCAGAGCAACCGGCCCCTGGATTCCGGGCTCCGGCCTGCGGCCGGCCCCGGAATGACGCTTCAATGTGAGACGCGACTTGCAAAACGCCATCCGCCGCCACGCGCCGTTCTGGATCAGCATCGCCATCGGCGTCGCCGTTTGGGAGATCATCGGCCGCAACACCAGCCAGGCCTTCATGGTGCCGTTCTCCACCACCGTGGTGCACCTCGGCAAATTGATGATGACGGCGGAGTTCCTGCAGCAGTTTCTCGATTCCGCGCAACTGTTCCTGACCGGCTTCATCCTGGCGCTGGTCGTCGGCATGCCGCTCGGCATGCTGCTGGCGCGCATCCCGTCGGTGCGCATCGGCGTCGAGCCGTATCTGATGATCATCTACGCCACGCCGATGGTGGCGCTCATTCCCTTCATCCTGTCGCTGATGGGCTTCGGCTTCGCGCCCAAGGTGCTGGTGGTGTTCCTGTTCTCGGTCTTTCCCGTGCTCTACAACACGGTCGAGGGGGCGCGCAGCATCAAGCCCGAGCTGATCGAGGTGGCGAAGGCCTATCGCTCGTCGGAATGGGCGCTGTGGCGCGAGGTGATGCTGCCCTACACCCTGCCCTACGCCATGACCGGCGTGCGCCAGGCGATCGGCCGGGCGCTGGTCGGCATGGTGGCGGCCGAGTTCTTCCTCTCCGCCACCGGGCTCGGCCAACTCATCATGGGCGCCTCGCAGAATTTCGACACCGCCGGCGTGTTCTCCTCGATCTTCCTGATCGCGCTGATCGGCGTCGGGCTGATGCGCATCGGCCTCAAGATCGAGCAGCATTTCGCGCGGTGGAGGCAGTAGATGGCCGAGTCCGCCCTCACCGTCCCGGCCGCCGCCGAACGCAAGGCTTCCGCGCTCGGCGACAGCGTCATGCCGCGCCTGCTGGTCGGGCTGGTGATCCTGGTGCTGTGGGAAGTGGTGGTGCGCGCCTTCGCCCCCGGCTATGTCGCCAAGCCCACCACGGTACTGATGGCGATCCCGCACGTCATTATCGATCCGCAGTTCCTCGCCGCCACCGGCTCGACGCTCGCCGCGGTCGGCCAGGGGCTCGTCATCACGCTGGTCGCCGGCACCGTCATCGGCCTGTTGATGGGCCGCAGCCCCGGCTTTGCCCGCGGCATCCAGCACTACATCAACGGCCTCAACGCCATGCCGATGATCGTGGTGCTGCCGCTGTTCTCGCTGTGGTTCGGCTATTCGAGCGCTGCGCGCACCGCCACCATCATTTTCGCCGCCATCTTCGCCATCACCCTCAACGTCGCCGACGGCGCGCGCTCGGTGCCGCGCGAATATCTCGAGGTGGCGCGCTCGTTCCGCTCCGGCCGGCTGCGCATGCTGCTCGAGATCGTGCTGCCGTCGTCGATGCCCTATCTGCTCGCCGGCGTGCGGCTTGCCGCCGGCCGCGCGCTGATCGGCGCCGTGGTCGCCGAGTTCTTCCTGTCGATCGGCGGGCTCGGCTACTACATCCTCTACAACTCGCGCAGCTATCGCCACAACGAGGCCTTCGTCGGCGTGCTGCTGCTGGCCGCCTTCGGCGTCGGCTTCGAGCTCATCGTCAAGCACGCCACCCGCCGCCTGATGCCCTGGTATCGCCGCGACGAGATGACCGACTGACGATGCGAGAACCCGCCCCACACCTGCTCATTCCCGCGCCAGCGGAAATCCGGTTTGCAATGCTGGGTCCCCGCTTTCGCGGGGACGAGCGGCTTTAAGGACCGACTTCCATGGCAACCGATCCCCGGCTCAAGGCCGCCATCGCCCATTGGGGCCCCCGCTTCGTCGCCAACGGCGTCGTGCTCACCGACTTCGAGGAGGTGACGTCCTCGATTGCGAGCTACGACGAGTGGTGCGCCGCGTGGTCGGCCCGCGCCGCCCATCACGAGCAGATCGGGCGCGAGGCGCTCGCGCGCGGCCACCACTTGACCGCCGGCGAGGCGCTGCAGCGCGCCGGCGTCTACTACCACTTCGCCGCCTTCCTGTTCGTCAACGACGTGCCGCAGATGAAGGCCGCGCACATGAAGGCGGTCGAGTGCCGGCAGGCGGCGCTGCCGTTCCTGCGTCCGCCGGGCGAGCGCGTCAGCATCCCCTACGAGAGCAGGACGCTGGCCGGCATCCTGCGCAAGCCGATCGGCTACGACAAACCGCCGGTCGTGGTGATGGCGGTCGGCCTCGACTCGACCAAGGAAGAAGGCGACGCCTACGAGGCGCCGTTTCTGGCGCGCGGCATGGCGACGCTGATCTTCGAGGGACCGGGCCAGGGCGAGGCGCAATACGATCTCGCCATCCGCGGCGACTACGAGGTGCCGGTGAAGGCCGTGCTCGATTACGTCGCCACCCGGCGCGACCTCGATTCCAGCCGCATCGGCATGTGGGGCGTCAGCCTCGGCGGCTATTACGCGCCGCGCGCCGCGGCGCACGACAAGCGCATCAAGGCCTGCATCGCGCTCGGCGGGCCGTTCAACTGGGGCGCGGCCTGGGACGGCCTGCCCGAGCTGACGCGCGAAGCCTTCCGCGTGCGCAGCCATTGCGCGACGCAGGACGAGGCGAAGAGGAACGCGGCGACGCTTTCGCTCGAGGGCATCGCGCAGAACATCACCTGCCCGATCTTCATCGTGAACGGCCGGCTCGACCGCATCGTGCCGGCGGCCGACGCGGAGCGGCTGGCGAAGGAAGTGAAGGGCCCCGTCGTCTTGATGATGATCGAGGACGGCAACCACATCGCCACCAACCGCGCCTACCGCTGGCGCTCGCAGTCGGCCGACTGGATGGCGGAGCAGCTCAGGTAGCCCTCTCGCCGTCATCCTGAGGTGGCCGTGCGCAGCACGGCCCTCGAAGGATGAACGGCCGCGGACTCAATGCCCGTCATCCTTCGAGGCTCGCTACGCTCGCACCTCAGGATGACGGCGAAAGAATAGCGAGTCCTCGCGGAAAATTGTGAAAACGCTCGACGCCGGCCTCCGTGATCAACACCATCTCGCCGGTTTGCACACCGGCCTTGCCGTCGCGCGTCACCACGTTGGGCTGGATGACCACCGTCTGTCCGGCGCGGAACGGCGTCTCGGGCACGGGCCCGGCCGGGCGGCTCTTGCAGCCGAGGATCGGCGGCAGATAGCCGCCGCCATAGCCGTGCAGCAGATCGTCGATGATGGTGAAGCCTTTGTCTTCGATCACACCGGAGGCTTCGATCACCTGTGCCGGCGTTGCGCCGGCTTTCAGCACGGCGGCGACGGCGTCGAAGGCGCTGTCGGCCGCGGCGTGCAGGTCGCGGTAGAGCGGCGTCGGCTGGCCCAGCGCGAAACTGCGCAGCACCTGGCCCGGATGCTCCCAGAACGCCGCGGTGATTTCCGCCACCACCACGTCGCCGGTCTGCACTTTGCGCGGCGTCGCAAACTGCCGCGGCACGGCGAGATCGGGCGCCGCCATCGATGTGGTGCCGATGTAGTGGATACCGGTGGTGCCGCCGAAGCCCACATAGGCGCGCTCGACGGCATTGCCGAGCTCGCGTTCGCTGATCCCCGGCTTGATGGCGTCGCGCAACGCCATCATGCCGAGATCGGAAAAATGCGCGCCGATGCGCAGCCAGTCGATTTCCTCCGCCGACTTGACCTGGCGCAGGCGGATGTAATCGCGGTTCAAGTTTTTCAATTTGCCGAATTTTGCCGACAACGACGCGTATTGATCCGCACTCACCGGCCCCAATGTCGCAACGCGATTTTCGCGCGCGCCGCGTTTTTTCAAAACCTCGATCGCCGCGGCAATCGAGGATTCGCCGCCCCAGGCCACGTCGGCCTTGTCGGCGACCAACGAAGCCTGCGGCGCGTGATTGACGTATTGCACGAACAGCGCGTCGCGCATTCCCGGCGTCAGCACGCCGACGGCTTCCGCGGTCACCGGCCATTGCGTCAGCCATTGCACGGCGGAGCCGAAGCGGTTGGCGCCGCAAAACAGGAGATGGTCGCATTGCGCCTGCGCCAGCAGCGCCTCGATCGCCGCGCGCCGCCGCGCCATTTCGGCGGCGGAGAAGCGGGGGATGGCAGCGTCGAGAATGGCGCGCAGATGCGCGGGGAGGCTGACACTCATAGGCGCTTTCATAGCGGTCATGGCCGGGCTTGTCCCGGCCATCTCGCTTAGGGACGCAGTGCCTTCCGGAAGCGGGGGCATCGGGACTCGCGCCTCCGGCGCGGCCGGTGATGACAGGGATAAAAATTCAGCTATGGTCCGGCTCAATTACGGGAGCCAAGAATGCCCTCCACCATCCTCGATTCCGCGGTGTTCCGCGACATCTTCACCACGCCGGCCATGCGGCAGGTGTGGTCCGACGAAAACCGCGTGCAGAAATATCTCGACTTCGAGGCGGCGCTGGCCAAGGCGCAGGGCGGGCTCGGCATCATCCCCAAGGAGGCCGCGGCCGAGATCGTCAAGCATTGCCGTGCCGAGGAAATCGACATGGCCAAGCTCAAGGAGGCGACCGAGCGCATCGGCTATCCGGTGCTGCCGGTGGTGCAGCAGCTGGTCAAGCTGTGCAAGGACGGTCTCGGCGAATGGTCGCACTGGGGCGCTACCACGCAGGACATCACCGACACCGCGACCATCATGCAGATCCGCGAGGCGCTGGCGCTCGTCGAAAGCGACATCGACGACATCTGCGACGCGCTGGCCGCGCTCGCCAAGCGCTACCGCGACACGCCGATGGCGGGGCGCTCCAACCTGCAGCAGGCGGTGCCGATCACCTTCGGCTACAAGATGGCGACCATGCTCGCCGCCTTCGAGCGCCACAAGCAGCGCCTCAACGAGCTCAAGCCGCGCCTGCTGGTCGGCGAATTCGGCGGCGCCGCCGGCACCTTGTCCTCGCTCGGCAAGGACGGCTTGCGCGTGCAGGCCGAATTGATGAAGGAATTGAAGCTCGGCCAGCCGGAAATTTCCTGGCACACCGTGCGCGACCGCATCGCCGAGGTCGGCTGCTTCCTCGGCCTCGTCACCGGCTCGTGCGGCAAGATCGCCTTCGACGTCAAGCTGTTGATGCAGACCGAGGTCGAGGAGGTCTACGAGCCGTTCCACGCCGGCCGCGGCTCGTCCTCGACCATGCCGCAGAAGCGCAACCCGATCTCCTCGGTCTACATCACGGCGCAGACCGCGATGGTGCGTCAGCTCGCCGCCGCGCTGCTCGAAGCGCAGATCGAGGACCACGAGCGCTCGACCGGGCCGTGGGAAATCGAGTGGATCGCGCTGCCGGAAATCTTCATGCTCAGCGCCGGCGCGCTGGCGCAGACCAAGTTCATGGTCGACGGCTTGCAGGTCAACGAGAAGAAGATGCGCGACAACCTCGACATCACCAAGGGCCTGATCATGTCGGAGGCGGTGATGATGGGGCTCGGCGCCGCCATGGGCCGCAACCGCGCCCACGACGTCGTCTACGACATCTGCCGCGAGGTGGTAAAGACCGGGCGGCCGCTCATCGACCTGCTGGCCGAGGACAAGGAAATCTCCAGGCACGCCAGCCGCAAGGAGCTCGCGACGATGGTCGACCCTTCAAACTATCTCGGCGTCGCCGGCGAGATGGTCGACCGCGTGCTGAAGCTGCGGGGGAAGTAGCCTCGCGCCGCGGGCATGGCGCGTTGCCTCTCCCACTGGGGAGAGGGTTGAGGTGCCCTATAGGAGAGCTAAAAAGAGCGTGCGGCGCGCTATGAGCCCTTCGGCATCGTCCTCCAGATCGCCAGTGCGACCAGCGCCGTCGCCGCGCCGATGCCGAGGAACAGCATCGGCAGCGTGGCGCCGAACTTCTGCAGGGCCGCCACCAGCACCGTCGCGCCGGTCATGAAGGCGGCGTTGAGCACGTTGACCGCGGCCACCGTGCGGGCGCGATAGCCGGCGCCGGCCCAGGCCTGCACCGCGGCAAAGGCCGGCACGATGAACAGCCCGCCGGCAACCGCGAGCCCGGCGAGGTCGATCGCGGCGCGGATGCCGAGCGCGGAGGCAAACACCGCGCCGGGCCCCCGCACCGCGGCGGCCGGGACGGCGGCAAAGCTCGCCGCGCCGAGATCGAGCGCGAACAACGCGATCAGCACGCAGCCGCAAAGCGTGGTGTTGAGCACGATGCGCCCGCGCGCGATGACGGCCGCGAGCCCCGAGCCAACCCCGACCGCGACCGAGAACAGCGCGAGATAGGCGGTGACGGTGTCCTCGTCGCCGCCGATCAGCGTCTTGATCAGCGGCGGCAGCAGCGACAGCACGACGATACCGACCAGCCAGAACCAGCTCGTCACCATGGCGCCCCACCACAGCCGCGCGTCGGCGCGCAGATGGCGCAGCATCGCCAGCGTCGAGGCGGCGATATTGCCGCTGACCGCGAGTTGCGGCGCGCCCTGCCCGCCCGGCGGGATCAGCAGCGCCGAAAGCCAGCAGGCCAGCGCAAAGCCGATCAGCAGCGGCGCGAAGGCGGCGATGTCGCCGCGCGAGGCAAGGCCGCCGGCAATGGTGCCGGTGAGGATGGCGATGAAGGTCGCGCCCTCGATCAGCGCGTTGGCGCCTGGCAGCTGCTCGCGCTTGAGATGGTCCGGCAGGATGCCGTATTTGACCGGCCCGAACAGCGCCGCCAGCGCGCCGAAGCCGGCGAGCGCGACGAACAGCACGGCAAGCGAGTGCAGCGCGTAGCCCGCGACCGCCAGCGCGGCGACGAACATCTCGGCGAATTTCACCCATTGCGCCACTCGCGCCTTGTCGTAGCGGTCGGCCAACTGCCCGCCCAGACCCGACAGGAAAAAGAACGGCGCGATGAAGACCGCGCTCGCCGCCGTGATCAGCGCCTCGGCCTCGCGCGCGCCGCCGAACAGAATCAGGAACACCAGCGCGGTCTTGAGGAAATTGTCGTTGAAGGCCGCGAAAAACTGGCAGCAGAACAGCGGCAGGAAACGCCGCGACGTCAACAGCGAAATCACGTGCCGAGCCCGATCGAGGACTTCAGGTCGGCGAGCAGGATGCGCAGGTCGAGCTCGCGGAACTCGCGCCACACGCGGCGCAGCCAGCGCTGCAATTCGACCTGCACTTCCAGCGGCACGCGGCTCGAAGCGAGCGCCTGGTCGGCGAAGGAGAACGGCGGCGTCTCGACATATTTGTGCAGGCCCGGCGCCAGGAGCGGCAGATGCACCAGCGCCTGCCCGTGGCCGACGAGCTGGTATTTGCCGCGGTGCTGCGCGGCGCCGAAAATCTCGTTGTGCACCGGCGCCAGCATCGCCTGCGGCAGCCGCGCGCGCAGCGCCGCGTAGGCCTCGACCGACGTCGCATCGGGCGTCGCCACGAACATGACGGCGGGGGCGATGGCGCGCCGGTGCGCCTCCTCGGCAAAGCCGATCTGCCCGGCGAGCGCGAAAAATGCCGCATAGGACTCGTGGCCGAGGTCGACGATCTTGGTGACGCCGTCGTCGGCGATCAGGCGGTCGAACAACGCGACCTGGCCCCTGGTGTCGGCGATCTCCGACATCGTGGTGCGCTCGGGTGCGAAGGCGGCGAGCGTGCCGCCGCCGGAATTGAGATCGAAGGCCGCCACCTCGCGGCCTTCCTGGGCGTGAAAATCGATGAGCAGCCGCGCCAGCAGCGTCTTGCCGACGCGCGAGCGCGGCGAGGCGACGATGGTGACGGAATGGCGGAAGGTCATGCGACCGCGCCTCGAGCAATTTCTTTGTCATGGCCGGGCTAGTCCCGGCCATCTCGCTTAGGAAGGCACCGTACCTCCCTAATCGGGGTCGCCGGGACAAGCCCGGCGACGACAGGAAAAATGATTACCCCGCCGCCTGCTGGCGGACCGCTTCCACTTTCGGCGCGACCAGGTCGATCAGCTTCACCCGGTCGTACTCGCCCCAGACATTGCCGAGCCAGTGCCGCACGTAGCCGCGCAACACGAACGAATAGTTCGCCGGTTGCCCGTTGCTGTCCTTGTTGGCGATGAAGGCGACGAAGGGCTGGCTCGCCACCTCGACCTGCTCGCAGGCCATTTCGTTGAGCTTGGGAATCGAGATCTCTGCGGCGCCTTTGATCTGCTTGAAGTAGGAATTGTAGGTCTTGGGGTCCCACTCGAAGAACGTGGTGTCGTTGATGCGGTTCTTCACCAGGAAATAGTTGGCGTCGCCGACGAAGCGCGCGGTCTCGGCGATCTCGTTGAGCGAGGCGATCGACGGCCCGAGGATGTGGAACACCGCGAAGGTGATCTGGCCCTTCTTGGCCGACTCGAGAAAGCCGATATCGCTGAGCGCCTGCAGGGTCGACGACAGAAGGCCGGCGCGGACGTCGATCACGGTGACGCGGGCCGCCGCGCTGCCGAGCGTGTCGAAGATCTTCATCTGGTCGGCCACCGCGGTGACGTCCACCACCTCGGTAACGTCGGGGTGGAAGCGCTTGAGCGTGCCGCGCGGCGATTCCGTGTCGAAGGCGCGGGTCGGCGTCTGATGGGCGGCGAAATAATCGAGCAAGGTGCGGGCGACGGTGGTCTTGCCCACGCCGCCCTTGTCGGCGCCGACGAGAATGACGGTTGGTTTGGCCATAGCGTGCTCTTCTGACGGTTCGCGGGATTGCCTGGGCTGGCGTTACCTTACTACGTTATCGGCGGCGGAACATGACAGCCTTTGCCTCGAGACTCGCGGCTTTGCGAGGTGTCAGGGTGCCGGCCGGCGGTAATCCTTGCGGATTTCCGCGGCTTTGCTGAAATTACAGCCCGGGAGGATGGCTTTGGCAACAATATTCAACCAGAGCGTGGTCACGGCGGAGCCCGCCGGACATGGCGCGATGCGCCAGCACCTGCTCAACGAGGCGCGCGTCCCGGGCACCGCCATCCTGCTCGACCGCCTCAGCCTTGCGCCCGGCGGCGAGGCGCAGCTTGCGGTTGCCGCGGGCAGCGTCGCCTGGGTGCAGGTGCTGGAAGGCCAAGCCGCGCTCGTCGCCGGCGCGGCGACGCACGAGCTTGACGAGGCGCATGTCGCCTTTCTGCCGCCGGGCTTTTCGGCGCAGCTGCACAGCCGCCGCCGTACGGCGGTGCTCTACGGCGAAATTCCGCGGGCGGCCGCGCTCGATCCGGGTTTCACGACAAACATTCCGTTTCGCCTGGCCGACTGGACGCGCGAGCCGGTGCTGGATTCCGAGCACGACGCGCGCAAGCGCATCTATCTGGTGACGCCCGGCCTGTTCGGCACCAAGGCGGTCAAAGGCGAGATGATCATCTATCCGCCCGGCACCAGGGCCGCCAACCATCACCACGAGGGCGCCGAGCATTTCATGTATGTGCTGCGCGGCCGCGGCACGGTCTATGCAAGCGAAAAGCCGTTCGCGGTGAAAGCGGGCGACGTCATCTATTATCCGGACCGCGAGCGGCACTATCTCGAAGCCGCCAAGGACGACGAACTGGTGTTCGCCGAATTCTTCGCGCCGGCCGAATTCAAGACCATCTGGGTCAACGAGAACGAGATCTGCGCCTGGCAGCCGACTGGCCGCGACATCAAGGGCCGCACGCCGGCGCGCGAAATCAAGGCGCACTCCTCGGCCGAGGTCGTCAATCCGCAGGACGTGTGACAGAAATTACGTTGCACACAGAACGGGTTGGACCGTGGCAAAAGTTCCATCCACGGAATGGACTGTCCGCGTGGCACAAACTTGCCGGCCGCGTCATAGTATCGCATTCTGCTGCCGCTAACGAGGATTGAGGCCAGGGTTCAAGGGCTGCGGCGAACTGCCCGGATAATCCTGACAAAACATGGCATGTGCAGCGCGGGATCCGCGAAGCGGTCTCCGCGCGCCGTGCCGCAACGGGGGATGTCATGGCTGTAAAACTTGCAGATTTGTTCGTCGACTCGGCGACGGTTAACGGCGACATCGGGCAGAAATTCTACAATTTCCTCGCCAACATCGATTCCGTCGACGCCACCTCGACCACCTCGTTCACCGCGCACGATTCGACCGACCACCTTGAAGCCGTCATCACCGGGACGGGTTTCAAGTACACAAGCGGCATACCCTCTGCCGGCATCGCGACCAGCTTCGTCATCACCGACGACCCGGACACGACGCAGCTGATGCACGCGACGTTTAATACGGGGGTCTCGATCGCGGCGGTCGTGACCGCGGCCGACTTCCTGTTCCAGAACCCCGGCGATACCAGCAAGCTCGACGCCATCTTCGGCGCCTACAAGACCGGCTTCCACGGCAATGACGGCGCCGAGACCTTCTCCGCGCCCAACCTCGACGACCTCCTGGACGGCGGCGCCGGTGACGACACACTCAACGGCGGCGGCGGCAATGACGTGATCATCGGCGGCGCCGGCAACGACACGATGGACGGCGGCGCGGGCATCGATCAGTTGGCCTACACGGGCAGCGTTACCGATGTCACCGTGACCCTCAACGAAGGCAATGCCGCGGCGACGACGACCGGCGGCGCCGCCGGCGACGTGGCGACGCATTTCGAAAGCGTTGTCGGCGGCGGCGGCAACGACGTGCTCACCGGCAATTCCGGCGCCAACTATCTGGACGGCGTCTTTGGCGACGACACGCTCAGCGGCGGCGCCGGCAACGACACGTTCTTCGGCGACAGCGGCGACGACCAGATCGTCGGCGGCGCCGGCGCCGACATCATGGATGGCGGCGCCGATTTCGACACCGTCGTCTACAGCGGCGATGCCGAGAACATCACGCTGACGCTCGGCGAGGCCGGCAAGCAGACGATGGTGACGTCGAACCTCAAGGCCGGCGACGCCGTCGGCGACAAGATCGTGAATTTCGAGGCCGTGGTCGCCGGCGAAGGCAACGACATCATCACCGGCAACAGCCAGGACAACACGCTCGACGGCAACGGCGGCAACGACACGCTGACCGGCAACGGCGGCAGCGACACCCTGTTCGGCGGCAGCGGCGACGACATCATCCAGGGCGGCGCCGGCGGCGACAACCTCGACGGCGGCTCGGGCGGCGAGACCAACGGCGACACGGTGAGCTACGCCAACTCGCCTGGCGCGGTGTTTGTCGATCTCGGCCTGCTGTTGCCGGGCCAGTCCGCCTCACAGAACGGGCCGGCGGCGAACGACGCCGACGGCGACGTGCTGCAGAATTTTGAGAACATCATCGGCACGAAATTCGACGACGCGCTGTTCGGCAGCAAAGGCAGCGTGGTCAATCACATCGACGGCGGCGCCGGCAACGATTTTGTCGCCGGCGGCGGCGGCGCCGACGTCCTCATCGGCGGCCTGGGCACCGGCGACACGCTCAACTACCACAACGACGTCACCGGCGTGACCGCCGACCTGTCGCATCAGGCCACCATCGACGCCAAGACCGGCAATCTGGTCGGCGGCACCGACGGCATCGGCGGCGACGCCCAGGGCGACAAGTTTACCGGCTTCGAAAACCTCGCCGGCGGCGCCGGCGACGACACGCTGACCGGCGACGCCAATGCCAATATCATCATCGGCGGGCTCGGTGCCGACGTCATTTCCGGCGGCGCCGGCAATGACACGCTGGGCGGCATCACGCTCAGCGTCGGCCTCAATTCGCTTACGGACCTTGCCGCCAACGGCAACGACACCGTCTACGGCGGCATCGGCAACGACACTATCTTCGGCGACGGCGGCGCCGACAAGCTCGACGGCGGCGCCGGCATCGATACGCTGAGCTACGCCAATTCGGCCGCCGGCGTCACCGTCAAACTCGACAATGCGGCGAACGTCGACGTCAACGGCGTTTTCTCGGGCGGAACGGCGCAGACCGGCGGCGATGCCGACCAGGACCTCATCGCCAACTTCGAGATCATCATCGGTTCCTCGCATGACGACCAGCTGTTCTCGGTGCAGAATAACCCGGCGGTGGCCGACACGCTGATCGGCGGCGACGGCAACGACTACCTCGGCGCCGGCATGGGCAAGGACGTGCTGTCGGGCGGCGACGGCGACGACGAGGCCTTCATCGGCCTCAGCAAGGGCGGCGACAGCTTCGACGGCGGCGCCGGCGAGGACATCGCGACCTTCAACAGCGGCAGCGAAACGGCGGGCATCACCATCACGCTCGGCGTCAACGGCACCTCGAGCGGATTCAAGGCCTCGGGCGGCTCCGCCACCGGTCTCAAGCTGATCAACGTCGAGGACCTCGGCGGCACCACCAAGGTCGACGTGCTGACCGGCAACAATCTCGCCAACTATATCGACGGCGGCGATGGCGGCAGCGACACGCTCAGCGGCATGGGCGGCAACGATACGCTGGTCGGAAAAGTAGGCGACGACAGGCTGATCGGCGGCGCCGGCGCCGATATCCTCGACGGCGGCAACGGCACCGACACCGCCGATTATTCCACCTCGGTGGCCGCAATCACGATCGACCTCACCCACGAGGGCACTTATGTCGGCGGCGACCCCAATTCGGGCCGCAACAACGACGCGGTGGCCCAGCACGGCGGCGACGCCGAGGGCGACACGCTGTGGGGCATCGAGAACATCATCGGCACGGCCAAGGACGACAGCTTCATCAGCGGCATTTCGTTCGACGACGCCGTGCGCATCGACGCCGGCGCCGGCAACGACGCTATCGTCGCCAGCGGCAATAACGAGACGCTGATCGGCGGCCTCGGCGCCGACACGCTGAGCTACCAGAACTCCAGCGTCGGGGTGACCGTCGACCTGTCGCATCAGGCGACGCTCGACACCAAGACCGGCAACCTGACCGGCGGCACCGACCCGACCGGCGGCGACGCCACGGGCGACAAGATCACCGGCTTCGAGAACGTCAGCGGCGGCCACGGCGACGACACCCTGACCGGCGACAAGAACAACAACGTCATATCCGGCGGCGACGGCCACGATACCCTCGACGGCGGCCTCGGCGTCGATACGCTGGACTACTCCTACCTGACCAACGCCAACAACGGCGTGACGCTGACGCTCGACGCCAGCGGCAACGGCACCAGCACGGTCGCCAATCTGGCGACCGACGGCGACACGGTGAAGGGCTTCGAGAACGTCACCGGCGGCGCCGGCAACGACGTCCTCACCGGCAACGCCCTCATCAACACCCTCAACGGCGGCGGCGGCGACGACACGCTGAAGGGCGGCGGCGGCGGCGACAAGCTCACCGGCGGGACCGGCGCCGACATATTCGTCGCGGCGACCGGCGATACCAAGGGCCACATCGCCGACTTCAGCGGCGCGGGCCATGACGGCGACACCATCCAGGTCGACAAGTCCGATTTCGGCATTTCGTCCGGCAGCTTCGACCTGATCACCTCGGGCGCGGCGACGACGTCAAATGCCACGTTCATCTACAACGCCGGCACCGGACAGCTGTCGCTGGATGCCGACGGCAACGGCGCCGGCCACAGCGTGCTGCTGTTCACCATCGACAATCACGCGGTGGGGCAGCTCGGACATGTGCTGACCACCAGCGACATCGTGCTGATCGCGTAAGACCGGCGAAGGCAAGACAGGAAGGCTGGTGCCGGCGGAGGGATTTGAACCCCCGACCACCCGCTTACGAAGCGGATGCTCTACCGCTGAGCTACGCCGGCTGAATGCGCGCCACTGATAGAGGCGCACGAGGAGCTTGGCAAGCAATAGACGCGCCGCAACCTCGGCAAGACTCCCTCTCCCCCTTGGCGTGAGGGGGTTACCGGATTCTCGATGCTGCAACCCCTTAACCCGCCCGCCTTCGCTAAAGCGCCGGCGGGGCGACCTCTCGCGCACGCCGCAGCCGTCAACGGAACAATCCCCGTAAGCGCTGCCAGGCGTCGGGCGCGGCGGCCGCGGCAGGTTCCGGCACCGGATCGCCGTCGTGCCCGGTCTCGGTGCCCGGATCGTCCGGCGCGTGCACCAGCGGAATGACCGGCTCGACCGGCCTCGCGCGGTCCCTGGCGGCGGGGCGCTGCGCCTTGCGCGGCCGCGGCTGCGGCTCCTCGGCCGGCTTGGCCTCGGCCGGCGGCGGCGGCGGCGGCGTCACCTCGATGACCCGCCGCGACGCGCCGAGCTCGGCCAGCGGCAGCTTCCATTCGAAGCCGTCGAGCCGGCCGTTCGGCGTCACCGGCAGCCAGCGCTCCGACACCACGCCGTCCGCGGTCCACACCGGATCGGGGGCGGCGCGCACGGCGCGGCTCATCCATTCGCGCACGCGGCCGGTGTCGCCGTGCTCGGCCTCCTCGATCTCGGCCATCAGCGTGGCGACGCGCCGCGTCGGCGCGGCAAGATGCGGCGCCAGCGCATCGCGCGCGATCTTGAATTCACGCGCGTCGATCGCCGCCCGCGCCACCGCGAGCGCGCCCTCGCGCTGACCCTCGACCTTGGCGGCGAGCTTCTGCATGCGCATCAGCCGCTCGCGCGCCGAATCGCCGAAGCGCAGGTTGCCGTAGGCCTCGGCGATGTCGGGATGAGGGTTGGCGGTCCAGGCCGCCTCCAGAATCTTGCGCGCCTTGCGCCAGTCGTTCGATTCGGCGAGCCGCCGTCCGGCCAGCGCCGCCGCCGGCACCAGATCGGGCGCGAGCTTGACGGCTTCCAGCACGGCGGCGCGCGCGGCGTCGCGGTCGGCCTCCTCGAGCGCCTGGGCGCGCGCGGTGAGCAGCACCGCGCGCTTGCGCCGATACTCGGCCTTGGCCAGCGCGCTCTTCATGCTGTCGAGCGCGTCGAGCGCGCCGGCCCAGTCCGACGCCGCGCAGCGGTCGTCGAGCACCGCCTGCCCCGCCCAGGCGAGGCCGGGCGCCGTCTTGGCCGCCTCTTCGGCAAACAGCCGCGCGCCGTGCGTATCGTTGCGGCGCTGCGCTTCGATATAGAGCCCGCGCAGGCCGAGCAGCTTGGTGTCGTCGCGCCGCGTCATGTCGCGGAAGGCGCGCTCGGCGCCGGCGCGGTCGCCGGCCATCTGCGCCGACTGCGCGATCAGCAAGAGCGTCAGCGGATCGCCGGGCGCAAGGCGGGCGGCGTCGCTGGCCGAGCGCCGCGCCAGCTTGAGGTCGCCGGCGCCGATGGCGATCAGCCCGCGGCTGAGCGCCAGGTAGCCCTTGACCGCGCGGCGGTGGCGGAAGAACAGCGACACCTGCTCGGGCGAGCGCAGGATGCCGCGCACGAAGGCGATGGCGAGCATCAGCGCGATCACCAGCACGATGAGCGCAAGCCCGGTCACCAGCACGGAGGTTTCCAGCCGGTAGCCGAGCCAGGTGACCGCGACCTCGCCGGGCCGGTCGGCGAGCCAGGCAAAGCCAGCGGCCAGCACCGCGACCGCCAGCAGGAAGGTGACGACCCGAATCATGGGGCGAGCCCGCGCGCCGTGTCGGCGGCGAACTTGCGCGCGGCGGCGAGCGCCGCCTCGCGCGCCGCGGCTTTGCTCACCCAGTCCGCCGCCTGCTGCCGCGCTGTCTCCGGCAGTTTGCCGATGTCGGCAAGCGCAGCGGCGATGTCGCCGTGCGCGGCCTCGACTTCGAGGCGCGCCAGCACGTCGGCGGCGCGATCGCCCGGCGGCGCATTGACGGGACTGATGCGCACCAGCTTGCTGGCATTGGCTTGCAGGCGCTCGATAAAGCCCGACGGCGCTTCGTCGATGCCGGCCGCCTTGGCAAGCGCCGGCACCAAGTCGCCGAGCGCGTGCGCCAAAGCCTGCCGGCCCGGCACGCCGCTTGCGGCGAAGGCGGCAAGCGCAGCCAGCGCGGCCTCGTCGGCGCCGAGCGCCCTGGCCTGGGCGAGCTCGGCCTGATAGGGCGCGCCGCGCTCGACCGCGTCGCGCAAGGCGGCCGCGCTCAAGGCCAGGCGCGCGGCCTTGTCGGCGGAACTTTGCGCAGTGATGCGATCGTGCGCATCCTTCATCGCCTGCTCGAGCGCGGCGAGCCGCTGCTGCACGGCGGCAAGCTGGCCGGCGTCGACGGCGTTCGAGGCCTGCTGCCTGGCGCTCTGCACGCTGTCGCGCAGCTCGGCGACCGCTTTTTCGGCGGCGGCGGCGCGCTCGTCCGCCTGCTTGGCATTGGCGGCGGCATCGTCGTTGCGCTTGTTGAGCGCGGTAAGCGCGACGCCGAGCGACTTCATGGCGCTGTCGGCGGCGGCGAGACGGTCGGCGACCGCCGCATCGCCGGGCGGCAGATTGGCGACGTCGCGCTCGATCTTGCCGAGGCGCTCGCGCAAGGCCTCGACCGCCTTGCTGTCGGGCACCGCCGCGGCGGGCCGGTTCTGCAGCGCCTCGATCTGCTTGCGCAACGCGGCGATCTGCGCGCCGTCGTTTGCCGCGCGCGGCGACAGGCCCCAGATCACGGCGCCGCCGAGCATGGCGCCGGCAAAGCCGGCGGCAAGCGGCATGACGATGGTCTTGATGAAGTCGTGCGGCGGCGGGGCGGCCGCGGGCGCCTGTTCGGGCGGCGTCTGCCGATCCTGCTGCGGCGGCGCCGGCGCGGGCTTTGGCGGCTCAGGCGCGCTGGCGGCGCTGGCGGCCTGCGAGCCCGGCACCTCGGTCGCCTTGAGATCGATGGTCGGCGCCGCGCGCTTGCGCTTTTCGGTCATAGGGGTCCTTAAGTGGCGCACGATCCTGGCCGAAAACCGTGACCCGTTTTTCGGCATCGTGCGCGACGAATCGCCACCCGTCCGTGCCCTCCGAAATAACGCAATTGGCGGGGCTGCGCCACGTTAAGCCGGCGAAAGCGGCAGAAGTTCAATCAGCGCCGCCTCTTCCGGGCGCGGCGCCACCGCGACACGACCGGCGCCGGCAGCCGCAAGCGGCGCCGCCACCTGCGCCGACAGGCAATAGTGCCGCACCGAAAGCGCCTGCCCGGCGACGCCCGCCTCGCGCGCCCCCGATAAATAGTTATCGGCGCTGCGCCGGGAGAAATGCAGCACCGCCTGCACGTCGCCCGCCTCCAGCGCCGCCACCAGCTCGTCCGGGAACGGCGCGGTGACGGCGCGGTAGACGACGCGCGTCGCGGCGGCGATGCCATGAGCGGCGAGCCCGGCCGCAAGATCGGCGGCGCGGTCCTCGCCGGCGAGATAGAGCAGCGGCGCCTTGGCCTCGATCCTGCGCTCGCCCAGCAGCCGCACCAGGTCGCGGACGTCGCCGCCGGCCGAGACGACATTGCCGAAGCCGGCGCTGCGCGCGGCTTGCGCGCTGCGCTCGCCGACCGCGATCAGCGGCAGCGTCAGCAGCGCGCCGCGCGCCGCGTTTTGCGCAATCGCCGCCGGCGCGTTGGCGCTGGTGATGACGACGCCGCTCCAGCTGCCGGCGAGATCGGCGGCGACCGGCTCGATCCGCATCAGCGGCACTTTCCAGACCTTGTGGCCGCGCGCGATCAGCGCCGCGGCGGTGCGCTCGGCGGCCGGCTCAGGGCGGGTGACAAGAACATACATATCAGTCGAAGAACCCCGGGCCGGCATATTGCTTGAGCGCGCGGCCGGCGTCGGCGCCGATCGTCGCGGCGCTGGCGCGCGGGCCGGCGACCGAGGTGTCATGCGCGGCGCTGCCGTCCGGCTTCACGATCAGCCCGCGGAACTGCAGCACGTCTCCCGATAGCGCGGCATAGCCGGCGATCGGCGTCTTGCACGAGCCGTCGAGCGCGGCGAGAAAGGCGCGCTCGCAGGCGAGCGCGGTCGAGGTGTCGGCATGGTCGATGCGCGAGAGCATGTCGCGCACGCGCTGATCGTCGGCGCGCGCCTCGATGGCGATGGCGCCCTGCCCGACCGCCGGCAAGAACGCGGCGGCGTCCATGATTGCGGTCGCGTTGCCGTTGAGGCCAAGCCGCTTCAATCCGGCGAGCGCGAGGATCGTTGCATCCACCTGTCCCTCTTCCAGCTTGCGCAGCCGCGTCTCGACATTGCCGCGCAACGGCACGACTTGCAGATCGGGCCGCAGGCGTTTGGCGATCGCCTGGCGGCGCAGCGAGGCGGTGCCGAGCCTGGCGCCTTGGGGCAGCTCCCTCAGGGCCTTGGCCTGGCGCGAAACGAACACGTCGCGCGGGTCCTCGCGTTCGAGGCAAGCCGCCAGCACCAGCCCCTGCGGCAGCACGGTCGGCATGTCCTTGGCCGAATGCACGGCGAGGTCGATGGTGCCGGCGACCAGCGCCTGCTCGATCTCCTTGGTGAACAGGCCCTTGCCGCCCTCGTCGTTGAGCGGCCGGTCCTGGATGACGTCGCCGGTGGTCTTGATGACGACGAGCGCGATAGCCTTGTCCGGCGCGCCGAGCACCGCCTGGAGCCGCGCCTTGACGGCGCGCGCCTGCACCAGCGCCAGCGGGCTGCCGCGCGTGCCGATGCGCAAAAGAACGGCGGATTGCGCCAAGGATTGCACCCTGGGACCTCTCGATGCTAGGGCACCTTTTAGTTCACCCTTCCCGGAAAGGGGAGAGTCGCTTTTTCGTCATTCCGGGACGGCGCGCCAGCGCCGGGCCCGAAATCCAGAGTCGAAACCTCCGTCGCCGTCGCTCTGGATTCCGGGTTCGCTCGCTTGGCTCGCGCCCCGGAATGACATGAGGAAGACATGATCGTCCTCGGCATTGAGACGACCTGTGACGAGACCGCGGCGGCGCTGGTCGAGCGTTCCGAGGACGGCCGCGGCAAGATCCTGTCCAACGTCGTGCTCAGCCAGGTGAGCGAGCACGCCGCCTTCGGCGGCGTGGTGCCGGAGATCGCGGCGCGCGCCCATGTCGAGGCGCTCGACCTTGTCATCGCCAAGGCCATGACGGAAGCGGTGCGCGACTATGACGCCATCGACGGCATCGCCGCCGCCGCCGGCCCCGGGCTGATCGGCGGCGTCATCGTCGGACTGACCACCGCCAAGGCGATTGCGCTGGTCAAGAACAAGCCGCTCATCGCCGTCAATCATCTCGAAGCGCATGCGCTGACCGCGCGCCTCACCGACGCCACGCCGTTTCCCTATTGCCTGTTCCTCGCCTCCGGCGGCCACACCCAGGTGGTCGCCGTGCGCGGCGTCGGCGACTATGTGCGGCTCGGCACCACGCATGACGACGCCATCGGCGAGGCCTTCGACAAGACCGCGAAACTGCTCGGCCTCGGCTATCCGGGCGGGCCGCAGGTCGAGCGCGAAGCTGTGCGCGGCGACGCTGCGCGCTTTGCGCTGCCGCGGCCGATGCAGGGCCGCAAGGACGCCGACTTCTCGCTCTCCGGCCTGAAGACGGCGCTGCGGCTCGAAGCCGAGAAGATCGCGCCGCTGTCCGACCAGGACGTCGCCGATCTGTGCGCCTCATTCCAGCAGGCGATCGTCGACGTCGTGCTCGACCGGCTGCGCGCCGGCTTGCGCATCTTCCGCGCCCAATACGGCGCGCCGGCGGCGCTGGTCGCGGCCGGCGGCGTCGCCGCCAACCAGGCGATCCGCAAGGTGCTGCACCGCCTCGCCTTCGAAATCGGCACCGTGCTGGTGGCGCCGCCGCTCGAACTGTGCAGCGACAACGGCGCCATGATCGCCTGGGCGGGCGCCGAGCGGCTCGCGCTCGGCCTCACCGATTCGCTGGATGTCGCGCCGCGCGCGCGCTGGCCGCTCGACGAGCGCGCCGCCGCCGCGGGCGCGCTGCAACGCACGGCGGCCTACAAATGAATCGCCACAAGCACGCTTCACCTCCCCCCTTGAGGGGGAGGTCGGCGACCCCCGACTTGATCGGGGGGCGCCGGGAGGGGGGCATTTTTTCTTTCGCGACGAAATTTCGTAAAGCTACCCCCCTCCCCATCCCTCCCCCTCAAGGGGGGAGGGAGTACATTGCGGCTTTGATCGTTCTCACTCGCGATGTCGTTGCGGATTTTTCGGCATGACCATCCAGCGCATCTGCGTGCTCGGCGGCGGCGCCTGGGGAACGGCGCTGGCGCTGACCTGCGCGCGCGCCGGCCGCGACGTCACGCTGTGGGAACACGATGCCGCCAACGCCGACAGCCTCGCACAGAAGCGCGAGAGCCGCTTCCTGCCCGGCGTCAAGCTCGACAGCGCCATCAAACTCACCCGCGACATCGGGGCGGCCGGCGCCGATGCCGTCCTCCTGGTGGTGCCGGCGCAGGTGGTGCGCAGGGTGGTGACGGTGCTTGCCCCCGCGCTCGCCGCCGCCACGCCGGTCATCGTCTGCGCCAAGGGCATCGAGCACGGCACGCACAAATTCATGTCGGAGATCGTCGCCGAGTGCGCGCCGAAAGCGCTGCCGGCGATCCTGTCGGGACCGAGCTTCGCCGCCGACGTGGCGCGCGGCCTGCCGACGGCGGTGACCATCGCCGCGGCCGACGAAACGGTGGCGCGCGAGCTTGCCGCCGCGCTCAATACCGGCACGTTCCGGCCCTACCATTCCAGCGACGTCCGCGGCGTCGAACTGGGCGGCGCCGCCAAGAACGTGCTCGCCATCGCCGCCGGCATCGTCGCCGGCCGCGCGCTCGGCGCCAGCGCCACCGCGGCGCTGATCACGCGCGGCTTTGCCGAGCTCAGCCGCTTCGGCCGCGCCTATGGCGCCAAGCCCGAGACGCTGATGGGCCTCTCCGGCCTCGGCGACCTCATCCTCACCTGCTCGACGCCGCAGTCGCGCAACTTCTCGTTCGGCGTCGCGCTCGGCAAAGGCGAGGCCGCCGCCACCGCCGCCCACGGCAAGCTGGCGGAAGGCGTCTTCACCGCGCCGGTGCTGTTGGAAATGGCGCGCGAGAAGTCGATCGACATGCCGATTTCGGCGGCGGTCGCCGCGGTGCTGGCGGGCAAGCTCAGCGTCGACGACGCCATCGCCGCGCTGCTGACGCGGCCGCTCAAGGCGGAGTAAACATCCATGGCCTACTGGCTGTTGAAGACCGAGCCCGGCGAATATTCCTGGGACGACCAGGTCAAAAAGGGCGCCAAGGGCGAGGCCTGGACCGGCGTGCGCAATTTCACCGCGCGCGGCAATCTCAAGGCGATGAAGAAGGGCGACCAGTTCTTCTTCTATCACACCGGCGACGAGAAGCAGATCGTCGGCATCGGCGAGGTGATCCGCGAGGCCTTCCCCGATCCGAGCGCAAAAAAGGACGAGCCGTGGATCGCCGTGCAGACCGCCGCCGCCAAGCCGCTGCCGAAGCCGGTGACGCTCGCCGCCATCAAGGCGCAGGCCAAGCTCAAGGGCATGGCGCTGGTCAAATACGGCCGCCTCTCGGTGCAGCCGGTGACGGCTGAGGAATGGAGGATCGTGTGCAAGATGGGCGGGCTGTAATGGGGCGAGGTAGCGCGGCGCGTTTCGGCGGGACTCCCTCTCCCCGTTGGGGAGAGGGCTGGGGTGAGGGGGCGCGTGACTCTCGATATGCTGTAACCCCTCACCCGCCGCGCTTCGCGCGTCGACCTCTCCCTATGGGAGAGGTGAAGGAAGGAGAACAGTCATGACATTCGCCGGCATCAACTACGTGGCCGTGATCGTGGCGGCGGGGCTTGCCTGGTTCTTCGGCGGCCTGTGGTATCGCCTGCTGGCCAAGCCCTGGATGGGCGCCCACGGCTTCACCTCGGAGCAGGTCCGCGCCCACCACGGCAACTACGCGGCCATGTGGCCGCTCGTCGTCTCCTTCGCCGCCGACCTGGTGATGGCCTGGATGCTGGCGGGGGTGATCGGCCATCTCGGCGACGTGACGCTGAAAAACGGCCTGATCTCGGCCTTCTTCCTGTGGTTCGGCTTCGTCATCACCACGCTTGCGGTCAACAACATGTTCGGCATGCGCAAGCACATCCTGATCGTCATCGACGGCGGCCATTGGCTGGGGGCCATGCTGTTGATGGGCGCCGTCATCGGCGCCTGGGGGGTCTAATCTCCGCCAAAAGTGGGGCAATCCGCGCCTTGTCCGGCCCGCAACGGCCGTCGCATAATGGGTCAACGTCATTAAGAAACCGACCGTGGATCGCGCCGCGGGACAGGGAGGAGTGCAGATGTCCGACGAAAAGGTCTACGACGTCCCGGCCGAGTGGAAGAAGCGGGCTTACGCGGACGACGCCAAGTACCAGGAGATGTACGCGCGTTCGATCAAGGATCCGAACGGCTTCTGGGCCGAGCAGGCCAAGCGCATTACCTGGATCAAGCCGTTTTCCAAGGTCAAGAACACGTCCTTCGACACCCACAACGTCTCGATCAAGTGGTTCGAGGACGGCACGCTCAACGCCTGCTACAACTGCGTCGACCGTCACGTCGCCAAGCGCGGCGAGCAGACCGCCATCCTCTGGGAAGGCGACGATCCCAAGGACTCCAAGGCCATCACCTACAGGCAGCTGCACGCCGAGGTGCAGAAGTTCGCCAATGTGCTGAAGAAGCAGGGCGTCAAACGCGGCGATCGCGTCACCATCTACCTGCCGATGATCGTCGAGGCGGCCTACGCCATCCTCGCCTGCGCGCGCATCGGCGCCATCCATTCCGTGATCTTCGGCGGCTTCTCGCCGGATTCGATCGCCGGACGCGTCGAGGACTGCAAGTCCGACATCATCGTCACCGCCGACGAGGGCGTCCGCGGCGGGCGCAAGATCCCGCTCAAGGCCAATGTCGACGCCGCCTGCGAGAAGGCCCCGGTCAGGGCCGTCATCGTGGTCAAGCACACCAAGGCCGCGGTCAACATGAAGCCCGGCCGCGACGTCTACTTCGACGACGTCGCCAAGACCGTGCCGGCCGACTGCCCGTGCGAGGAGATGGGCGCGGAAGACCCGCTGTTCATCCTGTACACCTCGGGTTCGACCGGCAAGCCGAAGGGCGTGCTGCATACCACCGGCGGCTACCTGGTCTACACCTCGATCACGCACCAATACGTGTTCGACTATCACGACGGCGACATCTACTGGTGCACCGCGGACGTCGGCTGGGTCACCGGCCACAGCTACATCGTCTACGGCCCGCTCAGTAACGGCGCCACCACCATGATGTTCGAGGGCGTGCCGAACTACCCGACGACCTCGCGCTTCTGGGAAGTGTGCGACAAGCACAAGGTCAACATCATCTACACCGCGCCGACCGCCATCCGCGCGCTGATGCAGGGCGGCGAAGGTCCGGTGAAGAAGACGTCCCGCAAGTCGCTCAAGCTGCTCGGCACTGTCGGCGAGCCGATCAATCCGGAAGCCTGGGAGTGGTACTACCACGTGGTCGGCGAGGACCGCTGCCCGATTATCGATACCTGGTGGCAGACCGAAACCGGCGGCATCCTCATCACGCCGCTGCCGGGCGCCACCAGGCTCAAGCCGGGTTCCGCCACGCGGCCGTTCTTCGGCGTCATCCCGCAGATCGTCGACGCCGAGGGCAAGGAACTCAAGGGCGCCGGCTCGGGCAACCTGTGCATCGCCGACGCCTGGCCCGGCATGATGCGCACGGTGTACGGCGACCATCAACGCTTCGTCGACACCTACTTCAAGACCTATCCGGGCAAGTATTTCACCGGCGACGGCTGCCGGCGCGATGCCGACGGCTATTACTGGATCACCGGCCGCGTCGACGACGTCATCAACGTGTCGGGCCATCGCCTCGGCACCGCGGAAGTCGAAAGCGCGCTGGTGGCGCATCCGAAAGTGTCGGAGGCCGCCGTGGTCGGCTACCCGCACGACATCAAGGGCCAGGGCATCTACGCCTATGTGACGTTGATGGCGGGCGAGAAGCCGAGCGAGGAGCTGCGCAAGGAGCTGATCGCCTGGGTGCGCAAGGAGATCGGTCCCTTCGCCTCGCCCGACCTGATCCAGTTCGCGCCCGGCCTGCCGAAGACGCGCTCCGGCAAGATCATGCGCCGCATCCTGCGCAAGATCGCCGAGGACGAATTCGGCAATCTCGGCGACACCACGACGCTCGCCGACCCGGCCGTGGTCGACGATCTCGTCAACAACCGGCAGAACAAGAAGGCGGCGGCCAAAGCGGGGGCGTGAGTTCACTGCTCATGGCGAGGCGCGCCGCGAAGCGACGCGTCTTGCACCATGAGGCCCCGACATCTCGGGTCCCGAGACGCCGCGCACGCGGCTGCTCGGGACGAGGGCTGGAAAGTTAACGCCGCACCGGCATTTACGTTAATTTCGGCCTTTCCGGCGGCGTGTCCGCGCGCCGTTTTATGATTGCGGCGTTAGGGACTTCGGGGGTTGCCATGGCGCTGGTGCTGAGGCGGGCGGCGATATTCATCATGATCATTATGGTTTGGGCGCTGCTCGCCGCGGCGATGGCGCACGCCCAGCCGCCCCACGTCCAGAAGGCCGACCTCGTCCAGGAACCGCAGGCGCCACAGGCCCAACCGCAAACCCCGCCGCAATCTCCCGCCATCGTGCCGTTCAGCGGCTACCGTCCCGGCACCATCGTGGTGAAGACCGGCGACCGCCGGCTCTACTACGTGATGAAGGGCGACAAGGCGCTCGAATTCCCGGTCGGCGTCGGCAAGGACGGCTGGCGCTGGTTCGGTCGCGCTGCGGTCGAGGGCAAGTACATCAAGCCGGCCTGGCAGGCGCCGCCCGAACTGCACCGCGGCACCTATGGCGCGGTGATCCCCGGCGGCGCGCCGAACAATCCGATGGGCGTCGCGGCGCTGACCTTGCGCAACGGCGAATACGCCATCCACGGCACCAACAATCCGAAATCGATCGGCGGCTTCGTCTCGCACGGCTGCATCCGCATGTACAACAAGGACATCACCAGGCTCTACGCGCTGGTGCACGTCGGCACGCCGGTCGTCGTCGAGAAATGAAACTCCGTCTCGCCTGCCTGCTCGCGGCCGCGTTGCTGCTCGTTGCCCCGGCGGCCGCGCGCGCCGGCGAAATCGTGCCGTTCGGCGGCGGCTACAGCGCGGGCTCGATCGTCATCGTCACCCACGCGCGGCAGCTCTATTACGTGCTCGGCAACGGCAGCGCCATCCGCTATCCGGTCGGCGTCGGCAAGGCAGGCCAGGCCTGGCACGGCGAGGCCTCGGTCGAGCGCAAGCTGATCCGCCCGGCCTGGCAGTCGCCGCCGGAAGTGTCCGGAAGCTACGGCCCGGTCATTCCCGGCGGCGATCCGCGCAACCCGATGGGCGCCGCCGTGCTCGGCCTCGACAACGGCAACTACGCCATTCACGGCACCAATAATCCGGCCTCCGTCGGCAAGTTCGTCTCGCATGGCTGCATCCGCATGCATAACGCCGACATTCTCGATCTCTACCGGCGCGCCCATGTCGGCACCCGGGTGACCGTGCTGCAATAGCCGGCCCGGCAAAATTGTGACTATGTCCGGCTGCGCCGGCCGGATTCGCGCGGCGGCCACAATTCGTGGCAATGATTGCGGGACAAATTGGAGCATCATGGCGCGCCCGCGCACCTCGCCCCAGCCGGAAGTCCCCGGCCTCGCCGCCCGGAAAATCGCCGCCGATATTCTCGACGGCGTGCTGCGGCGCAAGCTCGCGCTCGACGAGCAGCTTTCCGGCAAGGCGGCGCATCCCGGCCTTGCCGCGCTCGCCGACCGCGACCGCGCGCTGATGCGGCGGCTCACGGCGACGGCGCTGCGCCGGCTCGGCACGCTGCGGCATCTGCTCGGCTCCTATCTCGAGAAGGGCTTTCCCGCCGAGGCGCCGCGCGTCGAAACCATCCTCTTGATCGGCGCGGTGCAGATCCTCTGGCTCGACGTGCCCGACCACGCCGCCGTCGATCTCTCGGTGCGGCTGGCGCAAGCCGATCGCCATGCCGCGCGCTATGCCGGCTTGGTCAACGCCGTGCTGCGCCGTGTCACGCAAAACCGCACGACGCTCGTCGGCGCAGCGGCCGACGCCTCGCGCGACACGCCGCAATGGCTGTTCGCGCGCTGGACGAAGGCCTATGGGCGCGACACCGCCCGCGCCATCGCGCGCGCCAACGGCCACGAGCCGGCGCTCGATCTCACCGTCAAGGACAATGCCGAAGTCTGGGCCGAGCGGCTGCACGGCCGCGTGCTGCCGACCGGCAGCGTGCGCACGCTGGCGCAGGGCGCGATTTCGCTGCTGCCCGGCTTTGCCGAAGGCGCCTGGTGGGTGCAGGACGCCGCGGCCTCCTTGCCGGCGCGGCTCATCGGCGACGTGCGCGGCCTGAACGTCGCCGATCTGTGCGCGGCGCCGGGCGGCAAGACGGCGCAGCTTGCACTCGCGGGAGCGCGCGTCACCGCGGTCGACCGCGCGCCGGCGCGCCTCAACCGGCTGCGCGACAATCTCGAGCGCCTCGCGCTGACCGCCGACTGCGTCGCCGCCGACGTACTGGAGTGGCAAGCCGGACCGTTCGACGCCATTCTGCTCGATGCCCCCTGCTCCTCGACCGGAACCATCCGCCGCCATCCCGACGTGCCCTGGCTCAAGGGCGAGGCCGATATTGCCGCGCTTTCGGCGCTGCAGCCGAAGCTCCTCGACCGCGCGGCCGCCATGCTCAAGCCGGGCGGTACCATGGTCTATTGCGTCTGCTCGCTGGAGCCCGAGGAGGGCGCCGGGCAAATCGCCGCCCTGCTCGGCCGCGAGCGCGCCCTCGCCCGCAGACCGATCATGGCCGCCGAGGTCGCGGGCCACGCCGAGTTCATCACCCCGGACGGCGATCTGCGCACCTTGCCGCATCAATTGCCCGACCCCGATCCGCGCTGGGGCGGTATTGACGGCTTCTACGCCGCGCGCCTGGTAAAAGCCGTCTAATCTACGGGCCGCAAAGGCATATTGGCCGTCCGCCGCCCCTTGGCTATCGTGGGCTTTCGCGCGCGCAAATCATGCCGCAGGGGACGAGCGCCTCATGATGCGAGTTTCGGTCGCGGAGCGGGCCAGGCTCTCCGTGTTCATCGGGCGCCGGGCGCTCCGCAGCCTGCTCGGCCGCATCAATGCGCATCCGCTGCTGCGCTGGCGCTTTTCCTCGACCAGCACCGACCGGCTGGTGATCGCGCCGCAGGACCTGCGCACCGCCGACGCCACGCGCGCCGCCGAAATCTATGCCGGCCGTTTTGCCTTCGCCGGCAAGGTGGTGATCTCCGACCGCCGCTCGCCCTTCGAGATGACGCCGCCGTCCGACGAATGGGCGGTGATCCTGCTGAACTTCGCCTGGCTGCGTCATTTGCGCGCCGCCGATTCCGCCATCACCCGCGCCAATGCGCGCTCGCTGATCGACGAATGGATCAACCTGCAGGGCGGCTGGCATCCGCTCGGCTGGCGGCTCGACATTCTGTCGCGCCGCGTGATCTGCTGGCTGAGCCAGGCGCCGTTCGTGCTGCAAGAGGCCGATGCGCGCTTCTACCGCCGCTTCATCCGCAGTCTGTCGCGCCAGGTGCGCTATCTGCGCGGCGCGCTCAAGGAGACCCGCGCCGGCTATCCGCGACTGCAGGCGCTGATCGCGCTCAATTACGCGGCGCTGTGCCTGCACGGCCAGTCCGGCGCGTTGCGCAGCGACGCCCGCCGGCTAGTCGACGAGCTGCGCTCCCAGATCCTGCCCGACGGCGGGCATATCAGCCGCAATCCCGGCGTACTGATCGAACTGCTGGCCGATCTCCTGCCGCTGCGGCAATTGTTCTCGGCGCGGCAATTACAGCCGCCGGCCGCGATCAACAACGCCATCGACCGCATGATGCCGATGCTGCGCTTCTTCCGTCATGCCGACGGCAATTTCGCGCAGTTCAACGGCATGGGGCCGACCCCGGTCGATCTGCTGGCGACCGTGCTCGCCTACGACGACGCGCGCGGCACGCCGGTGGCGAACGCGCCGCACTCCGGCTATCAGCGCCTCGACGCCGGCGACACCGCGTTGCTGATGGACACCGGCAAGCCGCCGCCGCTCGCCGTCAGCCAGGAGGCCCATGCCGGCTGCCTGTCGTTCGAATTGTCGTGGAAGCAGCACCGCCTGGTGGTCAATTGCGGCCTGCCTTTGGTCAACAAGGAAAACTGGCGGCAGGTCGCGCGCGCAACTCCGGCGCATTCGACCGTCACGTTCGGCGATACCTCGTCATGCCGCTTCTTCGAGCCGATGCGGCGGCTCCTGGGCGGCATCCCGATCGTCAGCGGCCCGCACACGATCGATGTCGCCCGCGACGAGCAGGCCGACGGCGTCACGTTGCGCGCCTCGCACGACGGCTACGCGCCCGCCTTCGGCGTGATCCACACGCGCCTGGTGCGGCTCGCCGCGGACGGCCGCGCCATCGACGGCGAGGACAGCTTCCGCCCCGCCGACGGCGCCTTGCCGGCCAAAGCCGCCGACGATTACGCCATCCGCTTTCACCTGCACCCGGCCATCAGGGCCAACCGGCTCGCGGACGGCCGCGGCGTCATCCTGCTGCTGCCCGACAAGGAGCTGTGGTCGTTCGCCACGATGGGCGAGCAGGTGCAGATCGAGGAAAGCGTCTACCTCGCCGGCCCCGACGGGCCGCGCCGCGCCGTGCAGATCGTGATCTATGGCAATGCCCGCCAGACGCCGGCGGTGCGCTGGAGCCTGCGCCATGCGCCGCCGGCCGCGGCCGGCACCCGCCCGGATCGCGTCGAAGAGCCCGAATTGCCGCTGTGACTCTCCTCACCTCCCCCTGAAAGGGGGAGGTCGCCGACCGCAGGTCGGCGGGTGGGGTCCGCTTGTGAACGAATGACCCCCACCCCAACCCTCCCCCTTTCAGGGGGAGCGAGAGGCTGTGCACTGACGGATATCGTCGCGTACCCATCGACGCATTTCCTGTGCTAGCTCCTACCGTCATGGCCAGCGACCCGCGACGCATCACCCGCGCCCTGCTGTCGGTATCCGACAAGACCGGCCTCACCGATTTCGCCCGGCAACTCGCAAGCTACGGCATCGAGCTCGTTTCCACCGGCGGCACCGCCAAGGCGCTCAAGGATGCCGGGCTTGACGTGATCGACGTCTCGGCGCTGACCGGCTTCCCCGAGATGATGGACGGCCGGGTCAAGACGCTGCACCCGAAGGTGCACGGCGGGTTGCTGGGCGTGCGAGCCAACAAAGAGCACGCCGCCGCCATGGTGCAGCACGGCATCAAGCCGATCGATCTTCTGGTGGTGAACCTCTATCCGTTCGAGGCGACGGTCGGCAAAGGCGCCACCTTCGACGACTGCATCGAGAACATCGACATCGGCGGGCCGGCCATGATCCGTGCCGCCGCCAAGAACCACGCCGATGTCACGGTGGTGGTTGCGCCCGAGGACTACGCGCTGGTGCTCGCCGAACTTGCCGCACATTCCGGCATGACCACGCTCGAGCTGCGCCGGCAGCTCGCCGCCAAGGCCTATGGGCGCACCGCGGTCTATGACGCCGCCATCGCCAGCTGGTTTAGCGAAACGCTGCACGACGCGGCGCCGCCCTACCGCGCCTTCGGCGGCAAGCTGGCGCAACCGCTGCGCTACGGCGAGAACCCGCACCAGAGCGCCGCCTTCTACCGCCTGCCGGGCAAGCGCTTCGGCGTCGCCACCGCACAGCAGTTGCAGGGCAAGGAATTGTCCTACAACAACATCAACGACACGGATGCTGCTTACGAATGCGTCGCCGAGTTCGACCCCAGGCGCGGACCCGCCTGCGTCATCGTCAAGCACGCCAATCCGTGCGGCGTGGCGGAGGGCACCAGCCTGCTCGACGCCTACAAGAAGGCATTGGCCTGCGACTCGACTTCGGCCTTCGGCGGCATCGTCGCGTTGAACGGCAAACTCGACGCCGAGGCGGCCAAGGCCATCACCGAGATTTTCACCGAGGTGATCATCGCGCCGGAGGCGACCGACGAGGCGATCAAGATCGTGGCGGCGAAAAAGAACCTGCGGCTGCTTTTGGCCGGCGGCCTGCCCGATCCGCGCAGCCCCGGCCTGACGGTGAAATCGGTGGCCGGCGGGCTGCTGGTGCAGTCGCGCGACAACGCGACGGTCGACGACATTGAGCTCAAAGTCGTCACCAGACGCGCGCCGAGCGAACAGGAACTGGCCGATCTGCGCTTTGCCTTCCGTGTCGCCAAGCACGTCAAGTCGAACACCATCGTCTACGCCAAAAACCGCGCCACGGTTGGGATCGGCGCCGGACAGATGAGCCGCGTCGACGCCGCGCGCATCGCCGCGCGCAAGGCGGAAGACGCGGCGCGCGAATTGAAGCTGCCGGCGCCGCTGACCAAGGGCTCGGTGGTCGCCTCCGACGCCTTCTTTCCGTTTCCCGACGGCTTGCTGGTGGCGATCGAAGCCGGCGCCACCGCGGTGATCCAGCCCGGCGGCTCGGTGCGCGACGACGAGGTGATCAAGGCCGCCGACGCGCACAATGTCGCGATGGTGTTCACCGGCGTGCGGCATTTCCGGCATTGAGTGCAAAGCGCCTGTCCCGGCGAAAGCGGCGCCGCGCTCGCTCTTCTCCCCTCCCCCTTGTGGGGAGGGGGTGGGGGTCGTATGTGCCAGCGCATCGCCAACCCGCAATCACCCCCACCCGGCGCGCGTTCCGCGCGCCACCCTCCCCACAAGGGGGAGGGTAAAGAGCAAGACGTCGCGATGGTGTTCACCGGCGTGCGCCATTTCCGGCATTGAGTGCAAAGCGCCCGTCCCGGCGAAAGCGGCGCCGCGCCCGCTCTTCTCCCCCCCCTTGTGGGGAGGGGGCGGGGGTGGGGGTCGTATGCGCCAGCGCATCGCCAACCCGCAATCACCCCCACCCGGCGCGCGTTCCGCGCGCCACCCTCCCCACAAGGGGGAGGGTTAAGAGTTGTCATGACTAACATTATGATTTGAAAAGCAAATGCTGTGCACAGACCTGTGCGCAAGCCGATTTTGCCCTTTGCGGGTGAATCCGAAACGTGACAATGGGGTTGCTGGCACGAATCGAGTCGTACCAATGCATCTGGTACGCGCGACAGCGCAAGATCCCTGCCGTTGGGCAGGGGGAGCCGGGTGACCGCCAGAACCTTTCCGGGGGCGGCGGTCCCTCCGGTCGTCAACCTTCTAGTCGCAGCTAGGAGGCAATATCCAACGGGTCGTCAGACACTCGGTTCTGGCGGCCCGTTGGCCTTTCAGGACAAAATGTCCTGTAGGAAATGTACAGCCTATGTACAGGCTGCGCCGCAAGTGAAAAATTCATCATGCTGTGAATTGCTAGACCTGTGCAGATCGGCCGTAACATTTAGCCCCCATTGATCGGGGTGGGGGTCGTATGCGCCAGCGCATCGCCAACCCGCAATCACCCCCACCCGGCGCGCGTTCCGCGCGCCACCCTCCCCACAAGGGGGAGGGTGAAGAAAGTCACTGCCGCGCCAGATCCCCGAGCAGGCTCGCCGCCACACTGAGCTTCGACAGCGTCAGCCCGGAGCCGGCGATTTCGTGGATGGCCGAGCGGATGCGCTCGACTTCCGCCTGGCGCGGCTTGACCCATTCCTCGACCGCGCCGGCGCCGGCAAGTCCGTTACCTTGGCCGTTGCCGACCATGGCGGCGGTGAGCCGCCGTTCGGCGTCGCCGATCGAATCGAGCGCGCGGTCGAGCGCCAGCCGGTCGAAATAATCCGCCACCACGATGGTGCCGGCGGCGCCGGCGACGCGGTCGAGCTGGAAGAAGGCCTCGGTGGCGAAATAGGTCGCCGCCACCTCGGCGACCGGCTTGGCGGCGCGGTCGGCCACCAGCACGATGTCGGGCGCGGCCTTGAGCGCCGTCAGGCTGGACAGGCGCCGCGCCAGCGCCTCGGGCACGCCGGCCTTGGCGAGCTCGGCGGCGCGCGCCGCGCGCGCGGCGGCCGCCGGCCTGGACAGCGCGCCGTCGAGCGAGGCCTCGACCTGCGCGATGCCGTCCTTGTAGTGCGCCACGATCTTCTCCAGCCCCTGCGTCAGGTCGACATGGCGCAGGAACCAGACGATGCGGTCGAGCAGCAGATCCTGCACGCCCGCATAAAGCGCCAGCTGCGCGCCGCCGCCGAGCTTGTTGTCGAGCGCGTCGATCTCGCCGTTGAGCGCGACCATATCGTAGCTCTGGCGCACGGCGGCGAAAGCGGCGGCGATCGAGGACGCCGCCGCGCCGGTCTGGTCGGCGATGCGCACGATCAGCGTCGCGCCGCCGCGGTTGATCATCGAATTGGTGAGCTGGGTGGCGATGATCTCGCGCCGCAGGCGATGCCCATGCAGCGCCTCGGCGAAGCGCTCGGTCATCTCTTTCGGGAAATATCGGGCGAGCTCGCGGCCGAGGTAGGGGTCGTCCGGCACCGAGCTGTCGAGCAATTCGTTGTAGAGCGACAGCTTGGCATAGGCCAGCAGCACCGCGAGCTCCGGCCGCGTCAGGGCCTCGCCGCGCTTGCGCCGCTCGGCGAGCGTCATCTCGTCGGGCAGGAATTCGACGGCGCGGTCGAGCTCGCCCTTGGTCTCGAGCGTCTGCATCAGCCGCGACTGGAAGCCCAGGTCCTCCAGACCGCGCCGCTGCGCCAACGACAGCGCCAGCGTCTGCTGGTAGTTGTTGCGCAATACCAGGCGGGCCACCTCGTCGGTCATCTCGACGAGCAGCGCGTTGCGCGCCTCGAGCTTGAGCGCGCCGGTGTGCAAGAGCGGGCTCAGCGCGACCTTGATGTTGACCTCGACGTCGGAGGTGTTGACGCCGGCGGAATTGTCGATGGCGTCGGTGTTGAGGCGGATGCCGGCCATCGCCGCCTCGATGCGGCCGCGCTGCGTCATGCCGAGATTGGCGCCCTCGCCCACCACCTTGCAGCGCAGCTCGGCGCCGGTGACACGAATGGCATCGTTGGCCCTGTCACCGACCGCTTCGTCCGTCTCGCTCGACGCCCGCACATAGGTGCCGATGCCGCCGAAGAACAAAAGATCGACCTGCGCTCTCAGGATCGCCTTCATCAGCTCCTGCGGCGTGACGCTGTCGGCAACGCCGAACAGCGCCCGCGCCTCGGGCGACAACTGGATGGCCTTTGACGAGCGCGAATAAACGCCGCCGCCCTTGGAGATCAGCGCCTTGTCGTAGTCCTGCCAGCTCGAGCGCGGCAGCGCAAACAGCCGGCGGCGCTCGGCGAAGGCCCGCTGCGGATCGGGGTCGGGGTCGATGAAGATGTCGCGATGATCGAACGCCGCCAGCAGCTTGACGGTGCTCTCGCGCAGCATGCCGTTGCCGAATACGTCGCCCGACATGTCGCCGACACCCACGACGGTGAATGGCGCCTTGCCGACGTCGACGTCCATCTCGCGGAAGTGACGCTTGACCGATTCCCAGGCGCCCCGCGCCGTAATGCCCATCTTCTTATGGTCGTAACCGGCCGAGCCGCCTGACGCGAAGGCATCGCTGAGCCAGAACCCGTGCTCGTCGGAGATCGCGTTAGCGATGTCGGAGAAGGTCGCGGTGCCCTTGTCGGCCGCGACCACAAGATAGGGGTCGTCGCCGTCGTGGCGGACCACGTTGTCGGGCGGAATAACGCCCTTGTCGCCGAGGTTGTCGGTGATGTCGAGCAGCGTCGAGATGAAGAGCTTGTAGGCCGCGGTGCCTTCCGCCTGCACGGCTTCGCGCCCGCCGCCCTTGGCCGCGATGGCGGGGAGCCATTTCGGCACGAAACCGCCCTTGGCG
>DASRGB010000040.1:0-26116 GCA_035651255.1 Pseudolabrys sp. | reverse complement strand
CCGAACTTGCGCGCCGCTCCGACTACGCGCTGCATCTCGGCTTGACCGAAGCCGGCATGGGCACCAAGGGTATCGTCGCCTCGTCGGCGGCGCTCGGCGTGCTGCTGCAGCAGGGCATCGGCGACACCATTCGCATCTCGCTCACGCCCGAGCCGGGCGGTGATCGAACGCGGGAAGTGCAGGTGGCGCAGGAGCTATTGCAGACCATGGGCCTGCGCACTTTCGTGCCGCTGGTTGCGGCCTGTCCCGGCTGCGGCCGCACCACCTCGACCACGTTCCAGGAGCTCGCCTCCGACATCCAGAGCTTCATCCGCGACTCGATGCCGGCGTGGAAGACGCGCTATCCGGGCGTCGAGACGCTCAACGTCGCGGTCATGGGCTGCATCGTCAACGGCCCGGGCGAGTCGAAACACGCCGACATCGGCATCTCGCTGCCCGGCACCGGCGAGCAGCCGACCGCGCCCGTCTTCATCGACGGCAAGAAGGCCGCCACCCTGCGCGGGCCGACGCTCTCCGCCGACTTCAAGCAGATGGTGATCGATTATATCGAGCGCCGCTTCGGCGCCGGCGGGGCGAGGACGGCCGCGGAGTAGCGCGGCGCGTGCAGCGGTCTCTCTTCCCTCTCCCACAAGGGGAGAGGGGAAAACATGCCGCTGCGCCTTTCGCGTCAACTCGACGTCTTCATTGCACTGGCCGCCGTCGCATAGCCGCCGTCGGCGCCGTCGATGAAATGCACGTGGTTGGGGGCAAAGCGGCTCATCATCGCCGCGTTCTGCGCTTGCGGGCACTATAGCAGTACTGCTATAGTACCCGGCCGATGGCCGCGCACAAGCCTGTCGAGTGGATCGGCTCGTCGAGAGGCGACCTGCGAAGGTTCCCGCCTGATGTCCGCCGTGTCATGGGTCAGGCGATCGACGACGCCCAATGGGGAGGCGAGCATCCCGCCGCCAAGGCGCTGAAGGGTTTCGGCGGCCGTAGCGTCATCGAGATCGTCGATGACTTTGAGGGCAACGCTTATCGCGCCGTGTACACCGTCAGATTTTCCGATGTCGTGTATGTGCTGCACGCCTTTCAGAAGAAGTCAAAAAGCGGCGTTGCAACGCCGCGCCGCGACATTGAATTGATCAAGGAACGATTGCGACGCGCCGAAGAGCACTATCGCATGCGATCCATGAAAGGAGGCCGGGCGTGATCCGGAAGGTAAAAAAGAGAAAAATTGCTGTGACCCGCAGCAGCGGTAATGTGTTTGCGGATCTTGGTTTCGAGCGGCCGGAGGAGGAAATTCTGAAGGCGCAGCTTGTCCGGGAAATTCGCGACATCCTGAAAAGGCGCCGGCTGACGCAGACCAAAGCGGCCGAACGCCTCGGGCTCAGGCAGCCGGATGTGTCGGCGCTGGTTACGGGCCGCGTACACAAATTCTCGCTTGAGCGCCTACTGCGTTGCGTTCGCCGTCTCGATCAAGACGTATCGATCGTCATCCGGCCGAAGGGCCGCGCCCGCTCGGTTCGCAAGGCGGCGTGAGGCCGATTGACCCGCCCGCCTTCATTGCACTCGCCGCCGTCGCATAGCCGCCGTCGGCGCCGTCGATGAAATGCACGGGGTTGGGGTTGGCGGGGTTGGGGGCAAAGCAGGTCATCATCGCTGCGGCCTGCCGGTGCGTGCCGAACTTGACGACGCCGTCGGCCTGCGCCGCCTTCACAAGCCCAATTCGCTATGCGACCCGAGCCTGACCAGCTCGAGCGTATCCTTATCCGGCTTCCGGTAGATCAGAATGAGGTCCGGCTTGATGTGACAATCCCGACAATCGCCCCACTCTCCTGACAGCGGATGATCAAAATACCGACGCGGCAGCGGCGCGTCGGCCTTCAGCATATCGACTGCCTGAGAGAGGTCGGCATCAAGTTTCTTGCCGTGGCGGCCGGCCTTCTCACGCCTGTAATCGCGCTTGAAGCGGTTCGCGTAGCTAATCGTCCGCATTCAGGCTCGCGAGCAACTCGTCCGTCGAACCCACGGTCACGAGCTCGCCTCGCCTTGCCGCTTTGATTGCTTCAATCGTCTCCTCGTTCGGCACGAGCGGCGCGAACGGCAACGCCTTGTCTTTGGCGATCCGCACCATCAGCAGACGGAAGGCGTCCGAGACGGTGAGCCCCATCGCGCCCAAAACCGCGGCGGCTTCGTTCTTGATGCGCTCATCAATTCGCGCGCGGACCACTGAATTTTCAGCCATTTCTGTTCACCTCTGGGCTACAATGTAGCTCAAAAGCCGAAAGTTTCAAGTGGCTTGCCGGCTATGACTACGGAGCAGCCTTCATTGCACTGGCCGCCGTCGCATAGCCGCCGTCGGCGCCGTCGATGAAATGCACGTGGTTGGGGTTGGCGGGGTTGGGGGCAAAGCAGGTCATCATCGCTGCGGCCTGCCGGTGCGTGCCGAACTTGACGACGCCGTCGGCCTGCGCCGCCTTCAAGTAATCCTCGATCTCGCCCGCGAGCTGCGGCGTGCAGTCGAGCACCATGCGCAGTGAATCGTCGAACTTGCGGAAATCGGAATTGTCGATCAGCTCGCGCTCGTAGCGGTCCGGGTTGAAGCGGCCGACCGGAATGCGAAAGCGCAGCACCAGGTAGCCGAGAAATGTGAAGGCCAGCACCTTGAGCTTGCGCGCGCGGATCGATTCGCCGGCTTTGCGCGCCGCGCGGGCCTCCAGATCGACGCCGGCCGGCGGCCACTTGAACGTGAGGCCCTGCCCCGGCAGCGGGCGCGAGGCGTCCGGCGTCCGCTCGACGATGTCGGTGATGGCCTGCACCGCGGCGCGGAAATTCTCCGGCGTCGCCTGCGGCCCCGGCGCCACCACCAGCGACAGCACCTGTCCGCGTTGCGAGGGGATCAGCTCGTAGCGGCACGACAGGCCCGTCAGATCGGGGTGCGCGCCGGGCGGCGCCTGCGGCACGGCGATGTCGCCGCGCTTCATCGCGGCGTCGGCGTAAGCCAGCCCGCCGCCGGAGAACATCGCGATCGAAATGTGCGGCGACGGCGCATAGCGCGCCACCCGCACGTCCTGCCCCGCTTTGCGGATGGCGGCAACCGTCACCATGCCGATGCGCATCTTCAGCTCGAGGTCTTCGCCGACCCAGGTCGCGGTCTCCGCCAGCGCCTGCCGCGCGGCTTGCACATCGTCCGCCGACACCGCAAAGCTCGCGCCGTCGCCGCCGAACACGAAGGGAAAGTCGCGGCCCTTGAGCGCGTTGGTGATGGCGACGATGACGGCGGCGCCCGCCATGTTCACCGCCTTGTAGCGGTTCTCGGCAATCGCCCTGGTCGAGGCCACGATGTCGGCGGTGCCGACCACCCAGCCGTCCGGCAGCGGCGTAAAGCGCGCCTCGTCGGTGACCTGCGTGAAGTCGGAGAAGACGGGAAGGTTGGAGTAGAAGTCGGTCGCGTCCATGGAGCGGATACTAACATTCGAGAGGTTCTTGGTGTGCGGGGGCCGCACTCTCTCTTCCCCTCTCCCCTTGAGGGAGAGGGTACCCGAGCGGAGGCGAAGCCGAGCGAGGGCGGGTGAGGGGTTGGCGTGTCAATCGAGTCCGGACCCCTCACCCGGCTCGCCTTCGCTATCGCTCCGGCTCGCCACCCTCTCCCACAAGGCGGAGAGGGGAAGTGCGCGCGTTGCGCCGCATGGCAAACGATTAAAACCACCCGCCGCCGTCTTTGGCGCGGTTGGCGACGCTCGCCTCCTCCAGGTCGAGCTCGTATTCGATGCGGCGGCGCGCCTCGTCGCTGATCTTGCCGTCGCGCAGCATCTCGTAGATGAATTCGCGCTCGGTATCGATCAGCTCCTGCTTCACTTTCGCGGTGGCGCGGGTGAATTCGAGGCCGTCCTCGAGATTGGGCGGCAGCACCTGTTCGCGCGCCGCATTGCGCGTGCGCAGGTGGCGCGCCATCGCCGCGGGCAGCTCGTGCTCCTTGATCGCCTTGTCGAGCCGCTTGCTGACCCGCGCCAGCGCCGCCTTGCGCGCCTTCAATTCCGATTTGATCTCGCGTTGGCGCTCCTTCTCGCTTTCGCGCGTCAGGCCGAGCCGATACGCCAGCACCGGCAAGGCCAGGCCCTGGCCGATCAGCGTCACGACGATGACGCCGAAGGTCACGAACAGGATCAGATCGCGGTGCGGGAAGGCCGCGCCGCTCATGATCGCGTAGGGAATGGCGAGCGCGACGGCGAGCGAATCGACGCCGCGCACCCCGGTAAAGGCGAGGAAAAACACCCATTGCCACGGCGGCGACGGGTCGCGCCGGGCGAGCGCCCGGCTCGCCCAGCGCGGCAGGTAGGTCGCCGGGAACACCCAGATGAAGCGCGCCACGATGGCGATCGCCGTGACCCACAGCGTGGCGCCGATCAGCTCGGGAATCGTGAAGGCATGGCTGCTCTCGATCAGCGTGCGCGTCTGCAGGCCGGTGACGAGGAAGATCAGGCCCTCGATCAGGTAGACGATCAGGTCCCAGAAGAAGATGCCTTGCAGCCGCGTCGCCGACGGGATCAGCAGCGGCCCGTTCCAGCTGACGTAGAGCCCGCAGGCGACGGTCGCCAGCACGCCCGAGCCGCCGAGATGCGACGGGATCCAGAAGGCGAGGTAGGGCGTCATCAGCGACAGCGTGATCTCGACGCGCGGATCGCGCGCCCATTGCCTTAAGCGAAGGCTGAGCCAGCCGACGGCGACGCCGTAGACCAGCTCGCCGACCACGATCATGGCGAACTCGCCGGCCGCGACCGGCAGCGAGAAGGTGCCGGAGACGACGGCGGCGACGGCAAAGCGGTACAGCACCAGCGCGGTGGCGTCGTTGGCCAGGCCCTCGCCTTCCAGCACGACGACGATGCGGCGCGGGATGCCGAGGCCGCGGGCAATGGCGAGCGGCGCCACCACGTCGGTCGGCGAGATGATGGCGCCGAGCAGGAAACCGACCGCCCAGTCGAATTTCAGCAGGTAGTGCGCGGCCGCGGCGATGGCGCAGGTGGTGAACACCACGCAGCCGAAGGCCAAGAGGCCGATCGGCCGCAGGTTGAAGCGGAATTCGCGCCAGCTCATGGCGACACCGGCGGAATAAATCAGCGGCGGCAGCAACACCAACAACACCACTTCCGGCGCCAGCTCGACCTTCGGCAGTCCGGGAATGAGCGCCATGCCGATGCCGGCGGCGACCAGGAGGATCGACGGCGACAGCTCGAGGCGCTTGGCGGCGATCGCGACCGCGGCGAGCACCGCGATCATGAACAGCAGCGTTCCCATCACCTCGGCCACGGCGTCACCCCGGCTTCACCAGGTTGGAGATCATGTTGATGGTCAGCGCCAGGATCGCGAGGTTGAAGAAGAACGCCAGCACGCCTTGGATGGTGACGACGCGGCGGATGACCTTGCTGGTGATGGCGACGTCGGAGACCTGGCAGGTCATGGCGATGACGAAGGAGAAATAGAGAAAGTCCCAGTAGTCGGGGCCTTGCGTTCCGGGAAACTTCAGGCCGCCGATGCGGTCGTCGCTGCGCTCGCCGTAATATTCGTGGGCGTAGTGCAAGGCGAACATGGTGTTCATGAACAGCCACGACAGCACGATCGTGCCCATGCCGACGGCGAGCTGCCGCCAGGCGCCGACCGACGGCGACTGCGCGATCTCGAAGACGATGGCGACGAGGCTGGCGATCGCCGCCGCGCCGGAAAGCAGCAGCAGCGCGAGGGCGCCTTCGTCCTGGATCGCCGCGCGGCGGCGGATGTCGCCGACCGTGGCATGCAGCAGGACCCAATGGACCAGCACGAGATAGAGCGCGACGCCGGCATCCCATCCGGCCAGCAGCCTGGTCGGGGTGCGCCAGTCGGCCGGTACCAGGGCCAACGGAAGAAGAACGCCCACCGCGATCGAGATCAGCAGCCGCGCGTGCAGGTGAGCAAGCCGTACCAGCATCCCCGGTTGATGCGGCTTGCTTGCCATCAGGTTTGCCGTTCGGCGATGAAGCGCGCCGCGGCGCGCAGCGTTAGGCCGCTGGCGGCGAACGGGGCGAGCGCCGCCTCGGCTTCGTCGACGAGTTCGGCAAGGCGCTTGCGCGCGCCTTGCGCACCGAGCGCCGCCACCAGCGTCGCCTTGCCGGCCGCGGCGTCCTTGCCGGCGGCCTTGCCGAGGGTTGCCGTGTCGCTTTCCAGATCGAGCAGGTCGTCGGCGATCTGGAAGGCCTGGCCGACCGCGACGCCATAGGCGTCGAGGCGCTTGAGCGCGTCGGCGTCGGCCTTGCCCAAGATGGCGCCGGCGCGGCAGGCAAAGCGCAGCAGCGCGCCGGTCTTCATCGCCTGCATGGTGGCGATCTCGGCTTGGCCGAGCTTGCGCTTGTCGAAGCGGCCCTCGGCCGCCAGATCGAGCATCTGGCCGCCGGCCATGCCGCCGATGCCGGCCGCGCGCGCGAGTTCGAGCACCAGCATGCTGCGCACCGCCGCATCGCCATGCACCTCGGGGCGCGCCATGGCGTCGAAGGCGAGCGTCAGGAGCGCGTCGCCGGCCAGGATCGCGGTTGCCTCGTCGAAGGCCTTGTGCACGGTCGGGCGGCCCCGCCGCAGGTCGTCATTATCCATGGCCGGCAGGTCGTCATGGACCAGCGAGTAGCAATGGATGAGTTCGAGGGCGCAGCCGGCATGGAGTGCGCCGGCGCGGGGCACGCCGAACAGCGCCGCGCTCTCCACCACCAGAAACGGGCGCAGCCGCTTGCCGCCGCCGAGCACGGCGTGGCGCATGGCGGCGATAAGCCGCTGCGGGCGGGCGATCTCGCCGGCCAGCGGGGCGTCGTCGAGCAGCCGTTCGAGCAGGCCCTCGGCCTCGCCGGCCACCGCCGCGAGCCTGGTGCCGAAGTCCTTGGGGGAACTGGCGTCCATGCGGCCATTTACCTCGCAGCCGCGCGGGCCGCAATTAGGGCGCCGGATGCGCTAGTCTTGCGGGTGCATGGACCGCCCCGCCAAGCGCATGACGGTTGCCTATGACGTGCTGCGGCTGCCGCACCTGCCGCGGCCGCTGCGGGCTGTGGGCTTTGCCGTTGTCGTGCTGCTGGCGCTGCCCTATGTGCTGACGCCGCTCTATGCCGTGGTCGAGCCGGTTTCCACCGTGATGCTGTGGCGCCGCATGACCGGGGAGCGGGTCGAGCGCATTTATGTGCCGCTCTGGCAAATGTCGCCGCGGCTGCCGCTGTCCGTCGTCGTCGCCGAAGACGATCGCTTCTGCAGCCATCACGGCGTCGATCTGGCCAGCCTGCGCGAGGCGATCAGCCAGGCCGACGACCTCGACGACATGCGCGGCGCTTCCACCCTGACGCAGCAAGTTGCCAAGAACCTGTTCCTCTGGCCGGGTCGCAGCTACGTGCGCAAGATGCTGGAATTCCCCCTGGCGTTGTGGATCGACCTGGTCTTGCCCAAGCGGCGCATCATGGAAATTTACCTCAACATCGCCGAACTCGGCCCGAACGGTGAATTCGGCGCGGAAGCGGGCGCAAGGCGCGCTTTCGGCAGGCCGGCGCATGATCTGACGCCCTATCAGGCGGCGCTGCTTGCCGCCTCGTTGCCCAATCCGCACGGCCGCGACGCCCGCCGGCCGGGCCCGGCCTTGCGCCGCCTCGCGGGTCTTTATGTTGCCCGCGCCGCGCAGAACGCCGGCCATGCCGCCTGCCTGCGCACCCACTAGCCTTGCCCCCATCCATCCTCTATAAGCCCCCGCAATCAACCGACATCTTGGATTTTCAGGAGTTCCCGTCCATGGCTGTGCCGAAGAAGAAAACCTCGCCGTCGCGCCGCGGCATGCGCCGCTCCGCCGACGCGCTCAAGCAGCCGGCCTATGTCGAGGACAAGGATTCCGGCGAATTGCGTCGGCCGCATCACATCGACCTGAAGACCGGCATGTACAAAGGCCGTCAGGTGCTGAAGGTGAAGACCGAGGCATAGTGCCCAATCGGGAAGCGTCGTCATGTTCATGCTCGGCTTCCCGCTGCTGCTGGTCCCCTTCGCGATCTACAACATCATCGCCTTCCTGATGCCGGGTGTGAGCTGGTCGGGCGTCGTTGCCACCGTGCACATGGTGTCCGGCGCCGACTGGACGATGTCGGCGGGCGACATCCTGGTTGCGCTGGGCATCTTGATGCTGTTCGGCGAAGTGATGAAGTCGACCCGCATCGGCATCCGCACGGTCGTCGATCACGCGCTGTCGCTGATTTTGTTCCTCGGCATGCTGCTCGAGTTCCTGCTGGTCAAGCAATGCGCGAGCGCGACATTCTTCCTGCTGCTTGTCATCAGCTTCATCGACGTCCTCGGCGGCTTTGCCGTCACGCTGCGCACCGCGCAGCGCGATCTCACGGTCGAAGGCAGCTTGCCGCACGTCTCCTGACATTCAACCCCGCATGAGCCGAGATTTCCAACTCCCCGGGCGATCGCCCGTCATCGCCAGCGAAGGCCTGGCGGCAACCTCGCATCCGCTGGCGACGCTCGCCGCGGTCGACACGCTGCGCGCGGGCGGCACGGCTGCGGACGCCGCGGTTGCCGCATGCGCCGCGCTTTGCGTCATCGAGCCGGAGAGCACGGGCATCGGCGGCGACTGCTATTGTCTGGTGTCGCAGCCGGGCAAGCCGGTGTGGGGCTACAACGGCTCCGGCCGTTCCGGCGCGAGCGCCTCCGATCAGGCGCTGCGCGCCAAGGGCATGGAAGCCATCGGCATGACGTCGGTGCACGCCGTCACGGTGCCGGGCGCGCTCGATGCCTGGGAAGCCGTTCTCAAGACGCACGGCCGTTTCGATCTGGCGCGCGCTTTGCAGCCGGCGATCAAATATGCCGAGCATGGTTTTCCGGTGTCGCAGCGCGTGGCCTGGGACTGGAGCCGGCATGTTGCCAAGCTCAAGGCCGATCCCGGCGCCACCCGGCATTATCTCGTCGACGGCAAGGCGCCCAAGGAAGGCGACGTCATGCGTCTGCCGGCGCTGGCGCAAACGCTCAAGACCCTTGCCGCCAAGGGGGCACGCGCCTTCTACGAGGGTGAAATCGCCGAAGATATGGCGGCAACGGTGTCGGCGCGCGGCTCGTTCCTGACCGCCGAGGATTTCGCCAAGCACCGCGGCGACGTGGTGACGCCGATCTCGACCAATTACCGCGGCCTCGATGTGCTCGAAATCCCGCCGAACGGGCAGGGGCTCACAGCCCTGGTGATGCTCAATATCCTCGAGAACTTCGACGTCGCCGCGCTTGATCCGATCGGACCCGAGCGCTTCCATCTCGTGCTGGAGGCGGCGCGGCTCGCCTATGCGGTGCGCGACACGCATCTCGCCGACGCCCAGCACATGCGCATTCCGGTCGCCGAGCTGATCGACAAAGGCTTCGCCAAGAAGCTTGCCGCCAAGATCGATCTCAAGCGCCGCGCCAAGCTGCCGGCCGCGCCCGCGCCCGGCAACGACACGGTCTATCTCAGCGTCGTCGACCGCGACCGCATGGCGGTGTCGTTCATCAACTCGCTCTATTCGAATTTCGGCACCGGCATCTGCACCGAGAAGACCGGCATCCTGCTCACCAATCGCGGCGCCTGCTTCACGCTCGCGCCCAACCATCCCAACACCTTCGGCCCCGCCAAGCGCCCGATGCACACCATCATCCCGGCGATGGCGATGCGCGACGGCCGTTGCGACATGAGCTTCGGCGTCATGGGCGCGCATTACCAGCCGATGGGCCACGTCCAGATCGTGCTCAACATGCGCGATTACGGCATGGATGTGCAGCAGGCGATCGATTTCCCCCGCTTCTTCTTCGAGAACGAGCAGGTCGAGGTCGAGCGCACCACTCCCGCGGCCACCATCGAGGGCCTCAAGCAGCGCGGCCACACCGTCACCTTTACCGCCTCGCCCTGGGGCGGTGCGCAGACGGTCAAGATCGATTGGGATCGCGGCGTGCTGATCGGCGGCTCGGAATCGCGCAAGGACGGCTGCGCGCTCGGCTATTAGCGGATGAGCCCGGCGGCCGCGCGGTAGGCCGCGACCGCTTGCTGCGGTTCGGCGCGACGGCGTTCGCGGGTTTGCGCGTGCTGATCCTTCACCGCCAGGAGATGGGCGAGGAACGGTGTCTGCCGGTACCTGGCCGGCGCCGCAGCCGCCCGCGTCGGTGGGCTGAGTGCGATCAGGGCGCGGCACTCGCTTGCCGGCGCGGCCTCGCCGGCGGGACCGGCCGGAGCCATCGTAGTTTGCCTGGCACTGCTGACGCGCATCACGCTGCCTGTCTCAATTCGGGACACCTGCATACTGGCTGACGTCTAAGTCGCAAACGCCGTGCCGCGGCCCGATCGCCGCCGCTGCCGCGCAAGTTTTCGGATTGTTTAAGGATTATCCGTAGCTTGAGTGCAGCGCTCGTTGCGCAGGCCAACGCCCGGCATGGTGTGGCGTTCCCAAAAAGGGGCGAACGTGAACCGTTTCGACTCCCCCGCCAGCGCGCCCGACGCGGCGGAAATCCTCAATTCAATCGGCGAGGCCGCCTATGAATGGCGGCTCGACACCGATGTCTTAAGCTGGAGCGGCAATGCCGCCACTGTGCTCGGCGTCGCCGATGCGGCCGAAATCGCCAGCGGCCGAGCCTACGCGGCCCATGTCGAAGCTGAAGAGGGCCACAGCCGGCGCGATGTCGTCACGCAAGCTGGCCAGGTCGATCCGGGCGCAGGCGTCGCCTACCAGGTGCAATATGCCTTCAAGTGCGCCGACGGCGGCAAGACCTGGCTCGAGGATACCGGCCGGTGGTTTGCGGGCCCCGACGGCAAGCCGCTGCGCGCCCACGGTGTGGTGCGGGTGATCGATGCGCGCCGCGAGCGCGAAGAACGCCTGCTCAAGCTTGCCAAATACGATCCGCTCACCGGCGAAATGAACCGTGCGCAGCTCACCGAGGCGTTGACCGCGACGCTGGAGGCGGCGGTGCGCTTTCGCGGCTCGTGCGGTTTCCTGCTGGTATCGATCGACCATCTCGGCCGGCTCAATGAGGCCTACGGTTTCGACGCCGCCGAAGAGGTGATTGCCAAGGTCGCCCGGCGCATTCGGGCCCGGCTGCGCGGCAAGGATCATCTCGGCCGCTTTTCCGGCAACAAGTTCGGTGTCATCCTCACGAGCTGCACGGCCGACGAACTGACTGTGGCCGCCGAGCGCCTGCTCGCCGGCGTGCGTGACGAGACCATCGCCACCTCGGCCGGGCCCTTGGCGGTCACGGTGACCATCGGCGGCGTCACCGCGCCCCGGCACGCCCGCACAGTGACGGAAGTTTTCTCGCGCGCGCTCGACGCCCTGCATGTCGCGCGCGCCAAGCGCCACGGCTCTTTCATCGCCTACCGCCCGAACGTCGAGCGTGACGCCATGCGGCGCGACGCCATGCGCGCGACCGACGAGATCGTGGCGGCGCTCAACGAGCGCCGGGTGACGCTCGCCTTTGAGCCGGTGGTCGAGGCGAAAGGTCGCCATGTCGCGTTTTACGAATGCTTGATGCGCGTGCAGCGCGCCGACGGCGGCATCGCGCATGCCCACGAAATCATTCCGGTGGCCGAGCGCGTCGGCCTCATTCGCATGCTTGATCACCGCATGCTGGAGCTTGTCGTCGAAGAGCTCGCAGCCGTCCCCGCATTGCACGCCAGCGTCAACGTTTCGCCAGGCTCCGCCGTCGATCCGGACTGGTGGCTTGGACTCGGCGCGATGCTGCGCGCCAATCGCGGCGCCGCCGAACGGCTGATCGTCGAGATCACCGAAACCGCCGCCATCCAGGATCTCGACGACGCGCGCGGCTTCGTCAGCCGCGTCAAGGACTTGGGTTGCCGCATTGCCATCGACGATTTCGGCGCCGGACACACCTCGTTTCGCAGCTTGCGCAAGTTGGGTGTCGATATCGTCAAGATCGACGGCGCTTTTGTGCAGAACATGATGAAGTCGAGCGACGACCGCGTGTTCGTGCATACGCTGATCGAGCTGTCGCGCCGCCTCGGCCTCAAGACGGTCGCCGAATGGGTGCAGGACGAGGAAACCGCGCAGGCCCTGTCGGAATGGGGCTGCGACTATCTGCAGGGCGCATTGATCGGCCTTGCGACCGCGGGACGGCCATGGGTCGGCGAGGGCAGCGAGGCCGCCAAGGCCTAGATCAAGAGCTCAATTTTTGTGCAGACCGCCGCTGATGCGCCAGCCATCACCGGCATAAAAAAATCGATAAATCTTCATCCCTGAATGAACCTCAGTCTATCCGGCTGCAACGAATGACAGCGGGTAAAATCCGCTGACTGATATCTTCATTGCGGGTGGCGATGGACCATTCGCAATAGCTTTGGCTTCACTTTGAACATAGGGGGTGCCTGTGGCGGCAATCCATTGGAACAAGGCGGTCAACGGCGACTTCAGCACAGGCTCAAACTGGATCGGGAACACGGCGCCCGGCGCTGCCGACGATGCCGTGATCGACGCGATCGGGACCTACACCGTCACCGCTTCACAAAACGTCGCGGTCACCAGCCTCGAAGTGGTCGGTGGCGCAACGCTTGCCATCGGCGCGGGAAAGACCGCCCAGGCGTTCCTTGGTGGCGTCAATGCCGGGAAGATTACGGTCGCCGACGGTGGAACGTTCGCAACGGGCAGCCTCGATAATATCGGCAGCGTTGCGCTCAATGGCTCCGCCAAAGCGACCAGTCTCGAAATTGACAGCGTGTTCGCCGTTTTCGGCGGTAACGGACAGGTCGTGTTGTCGAACAATGCGAACAACCAGATTATCGCCGACAACAACACGCGCACACTCGACAATCTCGACGACACGATTTCCGGCGCCGGCCGCATCGGGGATGCCGCCGATACCCATCTGACGCTCATCAACGACAGTTCCGGCGTGATCAACGCCAATGCCTCGAAAGCTCTCACCATCAAGACCGGCAATGCCGTCATCAACAACGGCATCATGGAAGCGACCGGTAGCGGCGGCCTGCATGTCGAAGATATCGTCAATCAACTCGGCGGCGGCACTATCGAAGCAGTCGGTGCGAGCGCGCACGTCGATCTCGACAAGGCCTTCATCATCGGCGGCACTTTGGCAACCTCAGGCAACGGTCAGATCAAGATAACGGCCGGTTCAAGTGCGACGCTGTTCGGCGCCGTGAGGCTCGACGGCACGCTTAATGTGGTCGACAACTCGACATTGAATTTATCCGCTATCGTCGAGAACGCCGGCACGATCGCCCTCAACGGCAAGGCGGCGGCGACACAGATCGTGGTCAGCGGAACGAGCGCCATTTTTGAAGGCAACGTGACCCTTTCGGATAACGCCAAGAATGCCATTGTCACCGACGGCAACAACCAGTCCTTCGAAGTCGAATCGAACTTGAGCGGGGCCGGCACCATCGGCGACAGCCATATGGCTTTTGCCAATTTCGGCACCATGAATGCCACCGGCAAGAATGCGCTCATCCTCGCCGCCGCCACCACGACAAATGCCGGGCTGATCGAAACGACCGGCGCCGGCCACTTGACGATTGCGGGAAACATAAGCGGCGACCCAGGGTCCATGATCGAAGCGCTCGGCACCGGCCATGTCATGCTCAAGACCGTGAGCATCGACAATACGAAATCGACGATCGGCGTATTCAGCTCCAAGGCGTTTCTCGACATTGGCACGGCCGCAGGGGCGGCAACGGCTGAAATCGACAAAGGTACGGTGGTCAACGTCGGCGGCGGCCAGATTATCGTGGGGGCAAATGCGCCGGCGTCAGCGCTTGTTATCAAGGATGCGGCCGTTCAAAACTTTGGCACGATCACGGTTGCCGACAAATCGGCCTTGATGCTGAGCGGCTCGACCGCTGTCGAAAAGGTCACCAATACCGGGACCATCGCCGTCAACGGTGCGTCCGGCCCGACCGCGCTGGCCGTCGACGGTACGAGCGGCGCGGCGCTGAACGGCGGCGGCAAAGTAACGCTCACCGACAATGCCAACAGCTTCATCCTCAGCAACGGTTCTGACACAATCCTGGAGAATGTCGACAATGTGATCAGCGGCGCGGGCCGCATTGGTGACTCGCATCTCATCGTTCAAAACGACACCACAGGCATCGTCAATGCGACCGGCTCGATTGCCCCGCTCGTCATCAACGCAAAAGCTTTCAATAACAACGGACTTATTGAGCTGACGGGCAAAGCCGGTCTGGATGTCCAAAGCAACATCAGCAACGGCTTCAACGGCCAGCTTGTTGCCGCGAGCAAGACCGGTGTCCTTACGATCGAAAGTCAGATCCTCGGAGGGACTGTCGCAACGACCGCATCGGGCGCGACGGTTCACCTCGACGACGGCGTTCTGAGCGGCAGCAAGACGTCTCTGGTTGCCGGCAGTAGCCTCATAACGACCGCCGGGACCCAGAATAATAATGCTGGCGCGTTGCACAATGCCGGCACGGTCAACGTGGTCAACAACTCGACGCTGACGCTGCCCAGCGCAGTCACCAATATCGGCACGATCAATATTGGTTCGACGGGCCAGCTGACCGAGCTTAATTTAGGCACAAGTCCGATCAGCGGGCAGGGCAAAATCGCACTGAGCGACGACAGCCACAACCTCATCAATTCGTCGCAGGGTGTCACGGTGACCGACTCGAGCCGGTTGCTCACTATCGCAGGCACGGTCACCCCCGGCGACATCCTTGAGCTGCTAATCACCGACAACTCGACGTTCACGGGCACGGAATTCGTCACCACCGTGGCCGGCGACACGACGGCGACCATCGCCAGCAAATTTGCCGCGCTCATCAACGAGGACATCGCGCTCGCGCCGCACAGCGTCCACGCCACGAACTTGGGCGGCCTGCTGGTGATTACACAACCGGGTGCCGCCGGCTTGTCCACCTCGGTCTCTGCCCTGCTCTCAGGTGGCGCGACCGAGACGATCGGCAATGCCGGCGCCCTCACAGGCGGCGTGAACGACGCCCTCACGTTCGAAAACATGGACAACACTGTCAGCGGCGCCGGAGCGATCGGGCAGGGCAATGTGCTGGCGGTCAAGAACGACGCCGCAGGCGTCATCAACGCCAACGGCACGCACCAGCTCGTCATCGATACCGGCGACTACACCGTTATCAATGCCGGCACGATCGAGGCGACCGGCAAAGGCGGCCTGCTCATCGAGAGCGCGGTGCTCAATACCGGCCACCTGATCGCCAATAACAGCACCTTGGAGATCGCCGATCCGGCCAGCGCCTTCGGCGGCGTCACCGGCTTTGGCGGCGCACAGATCGTCGGCACCGGTATCCTGGACTTTGAAGCCCACTTTGTCTTTCAGGACATCACTTTCGCCGCCGGCAGCAAAGGCGAACTCAAGCTCGGGCACTCGGAAACCTATTCCGGCCGCATCCTGGGTTTCGGCGCCAACACCAGCCAGTCGATCGACCTTGAGGACATCAATTTTGCCGGCGCGAGCAGAAGCTGGACCCCGTCGGGCAACAACCTCGAAGGCGTGCTGCAGGTCACCGACGGCACGCACACGGCCAATCTGACGCTGGTAGGTCACTATGTAACCGGCAATTTCACGCTGCACGACGACGGCAGCGGTCATGTGCTGGTCACCGATCCGCCCGTTCACGGCCACAGCGATCTGTTGCTGCACTGAGCCGACGCCGCCGGCTCCTGAGCGCGGCTATTCCTTGCCGAGCTTGTCGAGCCGCTTCTGCATCTCGTCGATCTGGCGCTTGAGCGCGTCCATCTCGCCGGAGCCGCCGGCGGATTTTTCGGCGCTCTTGCTCTCGCCGCGGGCAAAGGGTGCAAACATGGCGAAGGTCTTCTCGAACATCTCCATGTTCCGCCGCACCTGATCTTCGAGCGGCCCGAAGCCGCCGACGCCGAAGGCCTGCGCCATCTGCTCGCGGAATTTGCCCTGCTCGCGGGTGAAGGTTTCGATCGACTGCTCGAGATAGCGCGGCACCAGCATCTGCATGCTGTCGCCGTAGAAGCGGATGAGCTGGCGCAGGAACGTGATCGGCAGCAGGCTCTGGCCTTCCTTGTTTTCCTGCTCGAAGATGATCTGCGCCAGCACCGAGCGCGTGATGTCCTCGCCGGTCTTGGCGTCATAGACGACGAAATCCTCGCCGGTCTTCACCATCGCGGCGAGATCTTCGAGCGTGACGTAGGTGCTCGTCCCGGTGTTGTAGAGCCGCCGGTTGGCGTATTTCTTGATTGTGACCGGCTCTTTTTCTTCTGCCATGGCAATCACATTCCCCTGCCCAGGAGTTGAGCATAGCCGCAATCCCGCTCGGCGGGCCAGTCGTTTGTGGCGGCGCGGCAGACGTTCCGCCGCACTGCGGCGGCCTTGCGCGGCGGCTGAAAAAGCGCCAATTCTCAGGCGCAAACGCTTTCTGTCCCATGTTGACACGGCCGCGAAAGCGGCCTGAGGATGCGGCAGCGCCAAAAAACCGCACGCCCCGCGCAACCGACCGCAAAAGGAGTTTCTCGATGGCCGACGACATCGTCATTGTGAGCGCCGCCCGCACGCCCGTGGGTTCCTTCAACGGCGCCTTCGCCAACCTGCCGGCGCATGAACTCGGCAAAGCCGCGATTCAGGCCGCGATGACACGGGCCGGCATCGAGCCGAAACGTGTTGATGAAGTCATTATGGGTCAGATCCTGACCGCCGGGCAGGGCCAGAACCCGGCGCGGCAGGCCTCGATCGCCGCGGGCATCCCGGTCGAGAGCCCGGCCTGGGGCGTGAACCAGCTCTGCGGCTCGGGCCTGCGCGCGGTCGCGCTCGGCTTCCAGCAGATCGCCAACGGCGATGCCCAAGTGGTGGTGGCGGGCGGCCAGGAATCCATGAGCATGGCGCCGCACTGCCAGCATCTGCGTCAAGGCGTGAAAATGGGCGCCTTCGAGATGATCGACACCATGATCAAGGACGGGCTGTGGGACGCCTTCAACGGCTACCACATGGGCAACACCGCCGAGAACGTCGCCAAGCAGTGGCAGATCACGCGCCAGATGCAGGACGAGTTCGCAGTCGCCTCGCAGAACAAGGCGGAGGCCGCGATGAAGGCCGGCAAGTTCAAGGACGAGATCACGCCGGTCACCATCAAGACCCGCAAGGGCGACATCGTGGTGGACACCGACGAGTATCCGAAGGCCGGCGTGACGCTGGAATCAGTTTCGAAGCTCAGGCCCGCCTTCGACAAGGAAGGCACCGTCACCGCCGCCAGCGCCTCCGGCATCAATGACGGCGCCGCCGCCGTGGTGCTGATGAAGGCGTCGGACGCCGCCAAGCTCGGCAAGACGCCGCTCGCGCGCATCGTGTCCTGGGCGCAGGCGGGCGTCGATCCCTCGATCATGGGCACGGGGCCGATCCCCGCGTCGCGGGCCGCGCTCAAGAAGGCCGGCTGGAAGAAGGAGGATCTCGATCTCATCGAGGCCAACGAGGCTTTCGCCGCGCAGGCCTGCGCCGTCAACAAGGACCTCGGCTGGGACACGTCCAAGGTCAACGTCAACGGCGGCGCCATCGCCATCGGCCACCCGATCGGCGCCTCCGGCGCGCGCATCCTCACCACGCTGCTCTACGAGATGCAGAAGCGCAACGTCAAGAAGGGCCTGGCCACGCTCTGCATCGGCGGTGGCATGGGCATTGCGATGTGCGTCGAGCGCTAGGTCTTTCGGAGTCACTCCGGGGCGTGCCGAAGGCGCGAACCCGGAATCCAGGTGCTGGCTCGGTGCGCGTTTCTGGATTCCGGATCGCCGCTCGGCGGCGTCCGGAATGACCGTTGGGATAATTTGATTTGCATCATGGCCGGGCTTGCCCCGGCCATGATGTTTTAAGAATATGGACCGAGAGGGGAAACGGCTATGGCTCGCGTTGCGTTGGTCACGGGTGGCACCCGTGGCATTGGAGCTGCAATCAGCAAGGCTTTGAAGACCGCCGGCTACAAGGTCGCCGCCAATTACGGCGGCAACGACGAAGCGGCGCAGAAGTTCAAGGCCGAGACCGGCATTCCGGTCTACAAGTGGGACGTCTCCTCGTTCGAGGCCTGCGCCGACGGCGTCAAGAAAGTCGAAGCCGAGCTCGGCCCCATCGAGGTGCTGGTCAACAATGCCGGCATCACCCGCGATGCCACGCTGCACCGCATGAAGCCCGAGCAGTGGACGCAAGTCATCAACACCAATCTCGGCTCGCTGTTCAACATGTGCCGCAACGTTATCGAGGGCATGCGGGCGCGCAAGTTCGGCCGCATCGTCAATATTTCCTCGATCAACGGCCAGAAGGGCCAGATGGGGCAGTGCAACTACTCCGCCGCCAAGGCCGGAGAGATCGGATTCACCAAGGCGCTGGCGCAGGAAAGCGCGCGCTCCGGCATCACGGTCAATGCCATCGCGCCCGGCTACATCAACACCGAGATGGTGCAGGCGGTGCCGAAGGATGTGCTGGAGAAGTCGATCCTGCCGCAGATCCCGATCGGCCGCCTCGGCGAGCCGGAGGAGATCGCGCGTTGTGTCGTGTTTCTCGCCTCCGACGACGCCGGCCTCATAACCGGCTCGACGCTCACCGCCAATGGCGGGCAGTATTTCGCCTAGCGCCTGCGCTTTCGCGTCTTACCGGCCGGTTTGCCGCGGCGCTTGGGCGTTGCGCCGCGCCCCTCCGCCTTGTCGAGGCGGACGCTCCAGTATTCCCAGGCGCGGGCCACCGGCCCCGGCTGCAGATTGTAGGCCCCGGCAAGCTCGGTCTCTTCGGCGTTGAGCGGCGAGACGTGGCCGAGGCCGTGTGCCGCAATCTGCAAGGCGGCGTTGCGGGCGATGTAGATGGTCCGGAACGTAAGCTCCTCGAGCGTGCGGCCGGCGACCGTCGCGCCGTGTCGGCGCATCAGCACGATCCAGTTCCTGCCCAGCGCCCGCGCCAGCGAAGCGCCTTCCTCGGGTTTACCGACGATCAGCGTGGTGTTGCCGAAGTCGTCGCGCGCGTCCCAGAACGGCGCCGCGGCGCCGATGGTGGCGCCGAGATGATAGACCGGCTCGAGCTTCATGCCGGAAATGCAGAACGGCAGGATCGACGGCGCGTGATGATGGCACACGGCGTTGACGTCTGGCCGCGCCTTGTAGATTTCGCCGTGGATGACGCGCTCGCCGTAGAGCCGCTCCTTGATCGGCTTGACGATCTCGGAGTCGAGCGTGAACTCATGGATGTCGCCGGGCTCGACCAGCTCTGGGGCGCGCGAGCGCGACAGCAGATAGCGGTTCGGATCGCCCGGGTGACGCATGCTGACATGGCCGAAGGCGTCGAGCACGCCCTCGTTGGCGATCATGCGGTTGGCGCGCGCGACCAAGACGCGCGCTTCGGCGAGTGACATCGGCATCGGCAATTGCCTCCATTTAAATTTTGCGAACCACAATACAGTCATTCCGGGGCGCGAGCGAAGCTCGCGAACCCGGGATCCCTGTTTCGGAGTATGGATTCCGGGTCCGCCACTTCGTGGCGTCCCGGAACGACGGGGTCTATTTTGGCCGCCAGCCGGGCGGGGCGAGTTCGAAATTATTGAAATCGAAGCCGGGCGCCACGGTGCAGCCGACCAAAGTCCAGTCGCCCAGCGATTCCGCGGCCTGCCAGGCGCGCGCCGGGACCGTGAATTGCGGCATCTGGTCGGCGTGAATGTCGGCGCCCAGCGTCACGATCTCCTCCTTGGCGCCGTCGACCACTTCGAGCTTGAGCGGGCTGCCGGCGTAATAGTGCCAGATCTCGACGGCGTCGATGCGGTGCCAGTGCGAGCGCTCGCCGCGCGCCAGCAGGAACAGGATGGCGGTCGAAGCGGCGCGGCCGTCATGGCTGCGCGTATCGCGGAAGGTCTCGCGGTAATGCCCGCCTTCGGGATGCGGCTTGAGCCGCAGCTTGCGGATGATATCGGCGGCTTTCATTCACCGTCATGGCCGGGCTTGTCCCGGCCATCTCGCTTAGGTTGACAAGGTCCTGCCCGCATAAGCGGGGTCACCGGGACAAGCCCGGTGACGACAGGCTCAAAACTTGTTCTTCCTTGCCCTGATCTCGGCAAACACCTCGGCCGCAGGCTTGCCGGCCATGCCGATGCCGGCGGCGACTTCGGGGATATCGGCGCGCAGGAACGGGTTGGCCTTTTTCTCCTCGCCGATCGTGACCGGGATGGTCGGCCGGTTTTTCGCAACCTCCTGCTTGGCCTCGGCCTCGCGCGCCTGCAGCGCGGCATTGTCGGGCTCGACGGTGCGCGCGAATTTGATGTTGGCCAGGGTGTATTCGTGCCCGCAAAAAATGTCGGTGTCGTTCGGCAGGTCGCGCAGCTTCTTCAGCGACGCCCACATCATCGCCGCGTCGCCCTCGATGACGCGGCCGCAGCCGATCGAGAACAGGGTATCGCCGACGAAGGCGAGCTTGTCCTGATGAAACCAGTAGGCGATGTGGTCGAGCGTGTGGCCCGGCGTCGCGATGACGTTGGCGGTGAGATTGCCGACCTTGACTTTGTCGCCTTCGCGCACCGCCTCGTCGACGCCGGGAATATCCGTACCCTTCTCCGGCGCCACCACCCGGCATTTGTATTTTGCCTTCAGCGCCGCGATGCCGCCGACGTGGTCGTGATGGTGGTGTGTGACCAGAATGTCGGTCAGCGTCCAGCCGGTCTGCCGCAACGCCGCCTCGATCGGGGCCGCTTCGGGGGCGTCGATCGAGGCGGTGGCGCCGGTTTCGGGATCGTGCAGCAGCACCCCGTAATTGTCGCTCAGGCACCTGAATAGTCGAGTTTCGGCGGGCATGGGGTATTCCTATTGGCCGTTAACCGTAGCATGCCGTTGAATGGCAAGGCACCGGGGCCGGTTTCCGGCGTTGCACGATTTGCAGCCGGTTTCGTGATAATTTCGCGCCCATGTCTATCGATGTCGTCGACCTGCGCAACTTCTACGGCCAGCGGCTGGGCGTGGTCGCCCGCCGCTTCATCGGCCGCGCCGTGCGGGCGCTGTGGGGCGATACCGCGGGCCAGCGCGTGCTCGGCATCGGCTACGCCACCCCCTATCTCGGCCTGTTCCGCGAGGAAGCCGAGCGCTGCCTCGCCTTCATGCCGGCGGCGCAGGGCGTGGTGAAATGGCCGACCACGCGGCCGGCATTGTCGGCGCTGGTCGACGAGAACGAGCTGCCGCTGCCCGACAATGCGGTCGACCGCATCCTCCTGGTCCACGCCGTCGAGATGACCAACGATCCGGCCGCGCTGCTGCGCGAAGTGTGGCGCGTGCTGGCCTCCGGCGGCCGCGTGCTGGCGGTGGTGCCGAACCGGCGCGGCCTATGGGCGCGGATGGACACCACGCCGTTCGGGCACGGGCGGCCCTATTCGCGCTCCCAGATCAATCAGCTGCTGCGCGAGACCTGGTTTACGCCGACCGGATGGAGCGAGGCGCTCTACGTGCCGCCGGTCGACCGCGGCTGGTTCCTGCGCTCGGCGGTGGCATGGGAGCGCACCGGCGCAACCCTGTCGGCGCCGTTTGCCGGCTTGCATCTGGTGGAGGCGACCAAGCAGGTTTACCGGGCGGTGCCGGCGCGGCGCGTCAAGCGCCGTCTGGTGCCGGTGCTCGAGCCGGCGCTGGCGCCGACCCCGGGGCGGTAGCGCCAACCCCGCTCGTCCCCGCGCAAGCGGGGACCCAGGGCGGCAAGCCCAAACCCGAATCGAGAACTGGATTCCCGCTTACGCGGGAATGAGCGGAGAGAGATCGTGTTGCTGCGCGAGGATTACTCGCCCGGCTGATGCGGCTCGTCGCCGCCTTCGCCCTGCGGCGCTGCGCCCTGCGGCTGGCCGCCGAAATCCGGGCGGTCCGGCCGGTAGCCGCCACGATGGCGCCGGCGCCGGCGGAAGCCGCCACCGTAACGGTCCTGATTGCGCTCGCCCTGGTCGTGGCCGTTGCCGCCGCCCATGTTCGGCTGCGGCTGGTTGCCGCCGCCGGTGATGAAGGCAGGCAGGCCGCCGATGTCGCCTTCCGGCTGCGGCTGGTGTTGCGGGCGCTGCGGCACCTGCTGATCGCGCGGCGGGAAGGGCTGCGCGTCGCGCGGAATATAAGGCTGCTGCTGCGGTTGGGGTTGAGTGAAGCTCGGCTCATTCTGGCCCATATAAGGCTGGCCGTCGTCACCCTCGTCATCGAAGTCATCGCCGCCCTGCGGCGCGCCGGGCTGTTGGCCCTGCTGCGGCTGCTGCTGGTAGTACGGATTCTGCTGGCGGAACTGCTCCTGCGCGGCGGCGATCAGGCGGAAATAATGCTCGGCGTGCTGGTAATAATTTTCCGCCGCCACCGGGTCGCCCGAACTCTGCGCATCTCGCGCCAGCTGGATGTATTTTTCCGCAATGTGCGACGCGGTGCCGCGGATCTTCACGTCGGGTCCGTTCGATTCGTAGACCCGCGTCAGCGGATTCTGGCTCTTGCGATGGCCGCCGCGGCCCCGCATGCGCTTTTGACCGTTTCTCATGATATGCCTGCTCGCTGACCTTTCATTTTTACGCTGCTTTCACGTTCACTTTTCACGCACCTCGAACCGCACAAAAACTCACTGCGCGGTCTTTTGCCCGCGTCGAGACTGCGCGCGAATGCCCGAACGTTTTCGATCCGTTATTGCGATTGCGACAGCAACCCCATAGCCGCGGTCTTATGCCGCGACGTTGCCAAACCTCTTGTTACGCGCATCCATAGGTTTCGAAATTCGATGCGCCCAACCGGTGAAGCATCCGGACCCGTTATCTGGCGTCTTGTTCGCCCTTGCGCCGCAGCCACACGGAGCCTCGGGCTCCGGGGTTCTTAAACAGCGGTGCAACCGTCACGGGTCGATTCCGTGACTGGAAGCTAGTCGTTTCCGCGGCACATTCCAAGAGGTTTTTTCTTGGGCTTTTGAGCTCTGCATTTTCATCCGGTGGCAATGCAGCCGGCTCATGGCGCCGCCGTGGCGCCCAACGCGCGTGGAATTCCAGCCAAATCATTACGCGTGCCGGTGACGCGTAATCCGGCATTCGTAAACAGCGTGGTTACCGCGGGTCCTTGACCGGCGCCAAGTTCCACGAACAGCCGCCCGCCGGAGGCAAGCAAAGGCCGCGCCGCGGCCGCGATTGCCCGGTAGGCGTCGAGACCATCATTGCCGCCGTCGAGCGCGATGCGCGGGTCGTAACTGCGCACTTCGGGGGCGAGGCCGTCGATGTCGCCGCGCGCGATATAAGGCGGGTTCGACACGATCACGTCGAACTTGCCCTCGACGCCGGCGGCGATGTCGCAGACCACGAAGGTGCAGCGGTCCTTCACCTTGTTGCGCTCGGCATTGCCGCGCGCGACCGCGATCGCCGCCGCGCTGATATCGGTGCCGAGCCCGACCGCGTTGGGCAACTCGCTGAGCAGCGCCAGCAGCAGCGCGCCGCTGCCGGTGCCGATGTCGAGCACGCGCAGCAGCTCCGATTTGGTGCCGTCGCGTCCGATCGCGTCGAGCGCCGCCTCGACTACGGTCTCGGTCTCGGGTCGCGGCACCAGCACGTCGGGCGTCACCGCGAGCGGCAGGCTCCAGAACTCCTTCTGCGCCAGGATGCGCGCCACCGGCTCGCGCTTGAGACGGCGCGCGGCAAGCGCAGAGACGGCATCGATCTCGCGGTTCTCCAGGAGGCGGTCGGATTGCGCGGCGATCTGGCTGCGGGTAAGCCGCAGCGCATGCCCGATGAGCGCGCGCGCGTCGACCAAAGGCTCGTCGATGCCGGCGGCCTTGAAGGATTGCGCGATCAGCCGGACCGCCTCGTCGATCGACGCGCCGGCCTTCAGCCCTGGCACCACTCTCACGTCGCGCCTTCGGCGGCCAACAACTCCGCCTGATGCTGCGTCACCAGCGCGTCGATGACTTCGTCGAGCGCCTCGCCTTCGATGACCTGCGGCAATTTGTAGAGCGTCAGGTTGATGCGGTGATCGGTGACACGGCCCTGCGGAAAGTTGTAGGTGCGGATGCGCTCGGAGCGATCGCCGGAGCCGATTTGGCCGCGCCGCTCGGCGGCGCGCTCGCTGTCGCGCTTGGTCTTCTCGGCGTCGTACAGCTTGGCGCGCAGCATGCGCATGGCCTTGGCGCGATTTTTGTGCTGCGAGCGCTCCTCCTGCACCATCACCACGATGCCGCTCGGGATGTGGGTGATGCGGATCGCCGACTCGGTCTTGTTGACGTGCTGGCCGCCGGCGCCTTGCGCGCGCATGGTGTCGATTTTGAGGTCTGCCTCGTTGATGTCGATGTCGACGTCCTCGACCTCCGGCAGCACCGCCACCGTGGCCGCCGAGGTGTGGATGCGGCCGGAAGCCTCGGTGTCCGGCACGCGCTGCACGCGGTGCACGCCGGATTCGAACTTGAGCTTGGCAAAGACGCCGCGGCCGTGGATCTCAGCGATGATTTCCTTGAAGCCGCCTTTGCTGCCTTCGCTCATCGACACGATCTCGGTCTTCCAGCCCTGCTTGGCGGCGTAGCGCTCGTACATGCGGAACAGGTCGCCGGCGAACAGCGCCGCCTCGTCGCCGCCGGTGCCGGCGCGGATTTCGAGGATGGCGTCGTGGTCGTCCATGGCGTCCTTGGGGATCAGCGCCAGCTGGATCTGGTGTTCGAGCTTGTCGCGGCGCGCGTTGAGCGCGGGCTTCTCGCTTTCCGCCAGCCGCTTCATCTCTGCGTCGGTCTTGGGGTCGGCGATCAGCGCGTCGAGATCGGCGATTTCCGCGGTGACGGCGCGGTAGGCCTTGATGGCGTCGATCACCGGCCCGAGTTCGGCGAACTCGCGCGACAGCTTGACGTAGGTCTCCGGCGTCAGATTGGTCGCCAGCTCGCTTTCCACCATGGCGTGGCGGGCAAGCAGCGCATCGAGCTTCTGCTGCGGCAGCGCGATCACAGCTGCAGTCCCTCGGCCGCCGCGAAGCTTTCGAGCTTGTGGCGGATCGACACGCTGCCGACCGGCTGCGCCAGATGCGGCAGGATCGCCTGCTCGCCCTTGCGCACGTCGAGATCGAGCAGCAGCGCCTTGACCGGACCGACTGCCGACGGCGACAGCGACAGCGCGCGGTAGCCGAGGATCGCAAGCGCCAGCGCCCCGATCGGCTGCGAGGCGAGCTCGCCGCACAGCGCCACCGGCTTGCCATGCTTCTTGGCGCGGTCGGCGACGTCCTTGAGGGCGCGCAGCACCGGCGCCGACAGCGGGTCGAAGCGTTCCGAAACGCGCACGTTGCCGCGGTCGGCGGCGTACAGGAACTGCATGAGGTCGTTGGAGCCGACCGACAGGAAGTCGACGCGTTCGAGCAGCTCGTCGAGCTGGAACAGCAGCGCCGGCACTTCCAGCATGGTGCCGACCTGCACGCGCTCGGGCAACGGATGGCCGTGCCGGCGCAGATGGGTGAGCTCGATCTCCACCATGGCCCTGGCCTTGTCGAACTCCTCCACCATGGCGATCATCGGAAACATCAGCCGCAACTCGCGTCCGCCCGACGCGCGCAGCAGCGCGCGCAGCTGGCTGCGCAGCAATCCGGGGCGGTCGAGACCGAGTCTTATGGCGCGCCAGCCGAGCGCCGGGTTTTCCTCCTCGACGTTGCGCATATAGGGCAGCACCTTGTCGCCGCCGATATCGAGCGTGCGGAAGGTCACCGGCTTGCTTCCGGCCGCGTCGAGCACGGCGCGGTAGAGCGCGAACTGCTCGGCGGTGCGCGGGAAGGTCGCCGCCACCATGAACTGCAGCTCGGTGCGGAACAGCCCGATGCCGGCGGCCCCGGTGTCGTCGATATGCGGCAGGTCGATGACGAGCCCGGCATTGATCATGAGCGAGATCGGCTCGCCGTCCTTGGTCATGCACGGCCTGTCGCGCAGCTCGTGGTATTGCGCCTGCCGGCGCGCGCGCAGCCGCACCCGCTCCTTGTAGGCGTTCTCGACGTCGATCGTGGGGCGCACGTGCACCGTGCCCGACGAGCCGTCGACGATGATGGCGTCGTTGGAATCGACGAGTCCGGTGGCGTTGGCGAGCTCGCCCACGGCCGGGATGCCGAGCGCGCGCGCGACGATCGAGACGTGCGAGGTCGGGCCGCCCTCCTCGAGCACCAGGCCGCGCAGCCGCTTGCGGTCGTAGTCGAGC
>DASRGB010000039.1:0-51138 GCA_035651255.1 Pseudolabrys sp. | reverse complement strand
GAGCTTCTTCAGCCACTCCGCCGGAATCTCGGCCTCGGCCGCGTCGGACAGCAATTCGAGGCCCTTGAAGACGTGGCCGAACACGCGGTCGAACTTGTCGAGATTGCGCTCGTCCTTCACCAGCGTCGCGCGCGACAGGTAGTAGAAGTCCTCGACGCGGCGCGAGGCGAGATCGGCCTCCATGGCGTCCATCAGCGTCAGATACTCGCGCAGCGTCACCGGCACGCCGGCTTGCTTCAATGCGCTGAAGAAGGTGACGAACATTCTCGTCCTCGTCATGGCCGGGCTTGACCCGGCCATCTCGCTGAGGAGGGCACTGCGGCCATTGATCAGGTGCAGATTACGCCGCGGGATTAAGCCGTTGCAACGCCGCCGAGCGCGCCGCCAACCGCGTGCGCGTCATGTCGATATGCATAAGCAGCGAGAAAAACAGGTCCGAATGCCGCATCGGCAGCACGTTGGCGGCATGGTCGATGCTGTCGAGGTCGCCTTGCAGCGCGCCAATTTGATCGGTGGTCAACTGGCGCTTGAGCTGCGCGTTCACGGCGCGCAGCCGCCGGTACAGCCGCAGCAGCCGCGCATTCACAAACCAAGCGTAGAGCCGCGGCGCGTAGGTAAAGATCGGGATAATTACGGCCACCGCCGCGATCAGGATCGCCGCCGCGCGCTTGGCGGAGTTGATCATCCAGAACGGCAGGTAGCGGTGCAGGAACGAGGGGCCGTTGCGGTAGAAGTCGACGGCCTCATCGGCCATCGGATATTCCGGATCGGTTTGCGTCGGAAACTCACCTAAGTTTTGAAAGACTCCGGCGCCGCCGTGAACCTCTTTCATCACTTGGGCGAAAAGATAGATCAGTTCGGGGTGCACATCCTTGCGGACGACGACGGCGTCGCTGGAGGCGAGCAGGTTCACATCGGAGGCGGGAATATTGTTTTCCAAATCCACAACGCCTTGCGGCAGCACCAGACGGTGCACCGTGGAAAACATACGGCTGATCGCCTCAGCCTGGGTGACGTTCATCAAAGCGACCCGCGGATCGCGCAGCAACGATTGCACAATCGGGGCATTCAGCGCCAACGGCGGCATAAACATCGCATCGAGGTCGCCATTCCGCAGCGCCTTGACCGCGTCCGGAATAAGCCGCATCGAGATCGCCGTATTCGCGGCATTGACCCCGTGCGCGGCGAGTACTTCTCCGACCAATTTGGCGACCGCAGGGCTGACGTTGAGCCGCTTGCCTTTCATCTGGGTGAGGCGCTCGACCGGCGCCGCGGCACGGTAAAAAATCCACAACGGCGCATCGTCGATGCGTCCGAGCGACACGAGGTCGGGCGACTCCTTGCTGTTGGTTTGGCCGGCGAACACAAAGGCCGCCGACACACCCGATTTCGGATCGTTGATAAGCCGGATGTTCTCGTTCCCGGTCTCGTAATACCGGAGATTGAGCGTGACGTGATGGGCGGCGAACTTTTCCTGGTAAAGTTCGGCGAAATGCTCGAAGCCGCCACCCTTCACCCCGGCGGCCATGGTGATGCGCGAGGGCGGCGCCGGGATGAAATACCACAGCGCCAGCCAGACCGCGGCGATGGCACACACGGCCGCGGCCGCGATCCTCACGCTGAAGCCGCCGAGCCAATCGCCCATCGCCGCCCCCTAGCTGTGCAACGCTCCGAGCCGCGCGGCCAGCAGCGCGCGTGTCTGGTCGATGTGGTCGCGCAACAGGAAAAACATATCAGAATGCCGCACCGGAAGAACGCCGGCGGCCCGGTTGATGGTGTCGAGATCGCTCTGAAGAACGGCTGCCTCAGCCGCGGTCAGCTCCTGATGCAGACGCGCGTCGATTGCCCGAAGACGGCGGTACAGCTTCCTCAGGTGGGCCCGCACCAGCCACTCATAGAGCCTCGGCCCATAGGTGAAAATCGGGATCACGATGGCGATCGCGCCGACCAGAATCGCCGCCACCCGCTTGGCGTAGTTGATCATCCAGAACGGCAGATAGCGTTGCAGGAACGAGGGGCCGTTGCGGTAATAATCGACGGCCTCTTCCGCCATCGGCAGCTCCGGATCGGTGAGCGAGGGAAACTCGCCGGGCCGCTGGAACACGCCGCCGCCGCTGTGCACCTCCTTGACCACCTGCGCCAGCAGATAGATGAGCTCGGGGTGCAGGTCCTTGCGCACCACGAAGGCCGTGGTCGAGCCGATCAGGTTGACGTCGGTCGGCGGGATATTCCCCGCCAGATCGATCACGCCCTGCGGCAGCACCAATCTGTTGAGCGACGGAAACAGCCGCGTAATCGCCTCGGCCTGCGTGACGTTCATCAGGTGGATGGTCGGATCGCGCAACATCGCCTGGATGCTCGGCGCGTTAAGGTCGATCGGCGGCAGGATGGCGACGTCGACGGCGCCGCTTTGCAGCAGCTGCTGCGCCGCCGGCGCGCCGCGTTCCGGCGACACCGCCATGTCGCCCTCCTTGATGCCGTTGGCGGCGAGGATGCGGTCGACGAGGTCGCCGGTCGCGACCGTGACATAGGCGCGCTTGCCCTTGAGCTGCGCCAGGCGCTCGATCGGTTCCGCGCCCTTGTAGAAAATCCAGAACGGCGCGGCGCCGATGCGGCCGAGCGACACCAGGTCGGGCGCGGTTTCGCTGTTGAGCAGGCCGCCGAACAGGAAGGCGCCGGAGACGCCGGACTTCGGATCGGCGATCAGTTTGGCCGAGCCGCCGGCCGACGCGTAGCGGAAATTCAGCGTGACGTGATGGCGGGCGAGCCGCGCCTTGTAGCGGTTGGCGATGTGCTCGAAGGCGCCGCCCTTGATGCCGGCGGCGATGGTGATTTCGTGCGGCGGCGCCGGGATGAAGTACCACAGCGCCAGCCACACCGCGGCGATGACGCAGATGACCGCGGCGGCAATTCGCAGAATGAGCCCGCCCATTATGCCGCCCTCTCGCCGTGCGCCGCCATCGACCGCGACGCCAGCCGTGCGCGCACCAGATCGATATGCATGATCAACGGAAAGAACAGGTCCGAATGGCGCAACGGCAGAATGCGCGCGGCGCGGCTGATGCTGTCCACGTCGCCTTGCAACGCCGCCACCTGCGGCGCGGTCAGGTCGCCGAGCATCCTGTCTTCGACGACGCGCAGCCGGCGATACAGTCTTTTCAGCTGTGTCTGCAAGAGCCAGTCATAGAGCTTCGGCCCGTAGGTGAAGAGCGGGATGATCACGGCGATCGCCGTCACCAGGATCGCCGCCACGCGCTTGGCATAATTGATCATCCAGAACGGCAGATAGCGTTGCAGGAACGAGGGGCCGTTGCGGTAGTAGTCGACCGCCTCCTCGGCCATCGGAAATTCCGGATCGGTCTGGGTCGGAAACTCGCCGGCGCGCCGGAAGATACCGCCGCGGCCGTGTTCCTCCTTCATCGTCTGCGCCAGCAGATAAATCATTTCCGGGTGAAGATTGCCGCGCGCGAGAAAGACAAGGGGCAAGGCAATTAGATTGACGTCGTTTGGCGGAATATTCTTCTCAAGGTCGATCACGCCCTGTGCCAGCGTCAACTGATTCAACGACGGAAACAATTGCGTGAGCGCCTCGGCTTGCGCCACGTTCATCAGTCGGACGGCGGGGTCGCGCAGCAATGCTTGGACGTTCGGTGTGCTCACTTCTTGGGAGATGAAAATCGCGTCCACCTCGCCATTCAGCAACGCTTTGCTCGCAGTTGGAGCATTAAGTGTCTGGAATGCCGTGTTTTGCTCGTTCGCGCCGTAAGCGGCCAAAATCCCGGCATCGGTGCGGCGAGACGCCGGGCTCATCGAGACGCGTTTGCCCTTGAGCTGCGACAATCCATTCATCGGCTCAGGCGAGCGGTAAAAGATCCATATCGGCGAGTTGGCGACGCGGCCCAGGGAAACCAGCTCGGGCGATTCCGTGCCGTTGCTCACACCGCCCAGCGCAAATCCGGTATCGACACCGGAATTTTGATCGCGCAAAAGCCGCACCGTGTCCAACGAACCTTTGGTCAGGCGGACGTTGACCTTGACGTGATGGCGGGCCAGCCGTTCGCTGTAGCGGGCGGCAATGTGTTCGGTAGCGCTGCCTTCTACGCCGGCAGCGATGGTGATCTCGTGCGGCGGCGCCGGGATGAAGTACCACAGCGCCAGCCACACCGCGGCGATGACGCAGATGACCGCGGCAGCAATTCGCAGAATGAGCCCGCCCATTACGCCGCCCTCTCGCCGTGCGCCGCCATCGACCGCGACGCCAGCCGTGCGCGCACCAGATCGACATGCATGATCAACTGAAAGAACATATCCGAATGGCGCAGCGGCAGAATGCGCGCGGCGCGGCTGATGCTGTCCACATCGCCCTGCAACGCCGCCACCTGCGACGCGGTCAGGTCGCCGAGCATCTTGTCCTCGACGACGCGCAGCCGGCGATACAGTCTTTTCAGCTGCGTCTGCAAGAGCCAATTATAGAGCTTCGGCCCATAGGTGAAGAGCGGAATGATCACGGCGATCGCCGTCACCAGGATCGCCGCGACGCGCTTGGCATAATTGATCATCCAGAACGGCAGATAGCGTTGCAGGAACGAGGGGCCGTTGCGGTAATAATCGACCGCCTCCTCGGCCATCGGAAATTCCGGATCGGTCTGGGTCGGAAACTCGCCGGCGCGGTTGAAGATGGTCGCTCCGGAATGCTCCTCCTGCATGGTCTTGGCGAGCAGATAGATCAGCTCCGGGTGCAGGTCCTTGCGCACCACCACGACGTTGGTGGTGGCGATGAGATTGACGTCGGCCGGCGGGATGTTCTTCTCCAGATCGACGGCGCCTTGCGTCAGCACCAAATGACTGATGTTCGGGAACAGGCGCGCCAGCGTCTCGGCCTGCGCCAGGTTCATCAGCCGCAGTTGGGGATCCAACCATAACGGCTGCATGATCGGCGAATGCACGTCCTGCGGCGGCAGGATGGCAAAGTCGGCCTCGCCGTCGTACAGGGCCTTTGTCACTGCCGGCCCCAGCTTCACCAAGATCGTCGAGTTAGCGGGCGCGATGCCATGCGCCGTGAGCATCTGCTCGACGAGGCGAACCGCGCCGGACGGAATGGCGATACGTTTGCCCTTGAGTTCGGTCAGCCGACTGATCGTTTCCGCGCCGCGATAGAACATCCACATCGGCGCGTAGCTGATGCGGCCAAGCGAGAGAATGTCGGGCGACGATTTGGCGTCTGACGTACCGCCGAACAGAAATGCGGCCGACACCCCGGATGTCGGATCTTGCAGCAGTTTGAGGTTGGCGGGGCCTGCGTTGTCGGCAATGCGAATGTTGAGCTTGATGTGCTCGCGCGCCAGCCGCTCGCGGTAATGCTCGGCAATGGCGCTGAAGGCGCCGTTCTTGATGCCGGCGGCGATGGTGATCTCGTGCGGCGGCGCCGGGATGAAGTACCACAGCGCGATCCACACCGCGGCGACGACGCAGATGATCGCGCACAAAATACGCAAGCTGACGCTGTCGAACCAAGCCCGCACCGGACGTTCCCCCGCACCGCCAACCCCCGATACAGACTAACAAATCGGCAATGCGCGGTCGCCTCCCCCGCCGCATTGCCCCCGATTGCGCGCGCCTGTTACAAGGCCGGCAATAAAAACCAGAAACGGCCGGGGATTGGGACATGCACACCAGCTGGCGCCTGCAATGGGCGCTCGCGATAGCGTTTTGCGTTGCGCTGTTGATGGCGCCGGCGCTGTGGAATCACTTTCCGCTGCTGCAATGGGACACCGGCGGCTATCTGGCGCGCTGGTACGAAGGCTACCTGGTGCCGAGCCGCGCCGTGGTCTACGGCCTCATCCTGTTCGCCGGCGTGCGCTTCGCCTTCTGGCCGGTTATCGCGCTACAGGCGGCGCTCGCGGTCTGGATCGTGTTTCTGACATTGCGTGCCCACGGCCTCGGCAAGCGGCCGGGGCTGCTCGCCGCCACGGTCGCGGCGCTCGCCTTCGCCAGCACCCTGCCCTTCCTCACCGCCATTTTGCTCACCGATATCTTCTGCGGGCTCGGCGTGCTTGCGCTCTATCTGCTGCTGATGCGCGGCGGGCGGCTGTGGCCGAGCGAGCGCGCCGGGCTGATCGGCCTCGTCGCGGTCGCCGGCGCGACGCATAGCGCGACCTTCGCCTTGCTGGCGGGCCTGCTGCTCTGCGCGGCGCTGTTGGCGCTTGTCGACCGCAGCCGCATGCCGGCGCGCCGGCTCGGCCACGGCGCGATCGCGCTCGCGCTGGGTGCCGCCACGGTATTTGCGGCCGACTATGCCGTCGCCGGGCGGCTCGCCTGGACCCCTGGCGGCTTTGCGCTGTCGTTCGGCCGCATGTTGCAGGACGGCATCGTCAACAAATATCTCGACGAGCACTGCCCGGACGCGACGCTGCGGCTGTGCCCGGTCAAGGACGCGCTGCCGCGCGATGCCGACACCTGGTTCTGGGGCAGCCCCTTGTTCGACCGGCTCGGCCGCTTCGCCGGCCTCGACGACGAGATGGAAGCGATCGCGCTGCGCAGCCTCGCCGCCTATCCCGCTTTGCAGGCCGAAAGCGCCGCCGCCGATACGGCGCGGCAGCTCGTCGCCGTGCACAGCGGCGAAGGCGTGCTCGATTCGATCTGGCACACCTACCGCATCGTCGAGCGCTATACGCCCGAGCTCGTGCCTGCGATGCGCGCGGCCCGCCAGCAGCAAAGCGGGATTTCCTTCGCCGCCGTCAATTCCGTTCAATATCCGGCGGCGCTCGCCGCCATGGCGCTGCTGCCGCTGCTCGTCCTGCTGGCCTGGCGCGGCGCCGTGCCGTCCGAGATCGGCGAACTCGCCGCCGTTGCCGCGCTGACCCTGCTCGGCAATGCCTTCATCTGCGGCGTGCTGTCCAACCCGCACGACCGCTACGGCGCGCGCGTCGCCTGGCTCGCCGTGCTGGTCGCGCTGATCGCGCTGGCGCGGCTCGACCCGCGCCGCGCCGGCAGGAAGCGCTGACCCTCCAAGTCCGCGTGATGACTGACGTTTCGGCGGCACGCGCGGCGCGCAAGCGTGGCCGCAGCCGACCGCCTGTGCGCCCTTGTGAATTTGGCGTAAGCTTTCGCCCGGACGCGCTCGTTCGCGCGGCCCGATAGCGGGAGCGGGCGCGATCAACGAGACGCGGGCTGTGGAGCCCGCGGCAACGACATCCGTGCGGCAAGCACGGAGGGGGAGGACGTCCAATGGCGAACAAATCACTCAACGTGAACGGCAAGCGCGTGTCCGTCGCTTACGACGACCCGCAGATGCCGCTGCTTTACGTGCTGCGCGACAATCTCGGCCTGCACGGCCCGCGCTTCGGCTGCGGGCTCGGCCAGTGCGGCGCCTGCACCGTGCATATCGACGGCGCCGCCGTGCGCTCCTGCGTCACGCCGCTGTCGGCGGTCACCGACAAGCAGAAGGTGGTGACGCTCGAAGGCCTCGGCTCGCCGCAGAAGCCGCACCCGGTGCAGAAGGCCTTCATCGACGAGCAGGCCGCGCAGTGCGGCTACTGCATCAACGGCATGATCATGCAGTCGGCCGCCTTCCTCGCCAAGAACAAGAAGCCGAGCGAGGCCGACATCAAGAATGCGCTCGCCAACAATCTCTGCCGCTGCGGCACCCACGCCCGCATCGTGCGCGCCGTCAAGCGCGCCGCGGCGCAGGCCTAGAGGGAGGCAGCCATGACCATCCACATCTCCCGGCGCGACGCCCTCATCGGTTCCGGTGCGCTCGTCGTATCGTTCTCACTGCCGCTCGGCGGCGCGCAAGCGCAGGCCGGCGCCAAGCCGCTCGCGCTCACCGAAGTCGACTCCTTCCTCGCCATCGACAAGGCCGGCAAGGTCACCGTCTATTCCGGCAAGGTCGATCTCGGCACCGGCATCACCACGGCGCTGCGCCAGATCGCGGCGGAAGAGCTCGACGTGCCGTTTGCGCGCGTCGACCTCGTCACCGGCGACACCCAGCTCACGCCCGACCAGGGCAACACCTGGGGCAGCCTCACCGTCCAGCTCGGCGGCATGCAGATCCGCCAGGCCTGCGCCGCCGCGCGCCAGGCGCTGCTCGCGGAAGCGGCCAAGAAGCTCGGCACCGACCAGCTCACGGTCAACGACGGCGTCATTTCCGGCGGCGGCAAGAAGGTGAGCTACGCCGAACTGATCGGCGGCAAGAGCTTCGCCATCACCCTCGACCCCAAGCAGCCGGCGAAGGAAAAGGCGCCGAAGGACTACAAAATCGTCGGCAAGCCGGTGCCCCGCGTCGACATTCCCGACAAGGTGACCGGCCGTTTCACCTACATGCAGGACTTCCGCGTGCCCGGCATGCTGCACGGGCGCGTGGTGCGCCCGCCGGCGATCGGCGCCAAGCTCGAAAGCGTCGACGACGGCGCGCTCAAGAAGATCCCCGGCATCGTCAAGGTGGTGCGCGAGGGCAACTTCCTCGGCGTCGTCGCCGATAACGAATGGGACGCGATCCGCGGCGCACGCGAGATCAAGGCGACGTGGTCGACGTCGCAGACCCTGCCCGACCAGGACAAGCTCTGGGACTATGTGCGCGCCACCAAGGTCGCCAAGGAAGAAGAGTACGGCAAGACCGGCAACAGCGCCGAGGCGCTGGCGAAGGAAGGCGTCAAGGTCGTCAAGGCGACCTACGACTTCGCCATCCACACCCACGGCTCGATCGGGCCGTCCTGCGCGATCGCCGAGTTCAAGGACGGCCAGCTCACCTCCTGGTCGGCCTCGCAGGCCACCCACGCGCTGCGCAAGCAGCTGGCGCAGATGTTCGCGCTGCCGGCCGAGAAGGTGCGCTGCATCTACGTCGAGGGCGCCGGCTGCTACGGCCGCAACGGCCACGAGGACGCCGCCGCCGACGCCGCGCTGCTGGCCAAGGCGGTCGGCAAGCCGGTGCGCGTGCAGTGGTCGCGCGCCGACGAGCACGGCTGGGATCCGAAAGGCCCGCCGACGCTGGTCGACATGCGCGCCGCGATCGACGCCCAGGGCAATGTCACGGCCTGGGAAGGCGACTTCTACATGCCGCAGCAGACGCCGGGCGGCTTCCTGGTGCCGCTGGTGGCCGCGACCTTGTCGGGCCTGCCCGCCGCCGATCACATCGCGCCCGGCAACGTCTTCCAGAACTCGGCGATCGGGTACAAATTCCCCAACACCCGCTCGGTCTGCAAGCGGCTGGAGACGACGGTGTTCCGCCCGTCCTGGATCAGGACGCCGGGGCGGATGCAGAACACCTACGCCAACGAGTGCTTCATGGACGAGCTCGCGGCGGCGACCAATACCGACCCGCTCGAGTTCCGCCGCAAGTATCTCGACGACAAGCGCGGCCTGGAGCTGCTCGAGCGTCTCGCCGCGCTGGCAAAATGGGAGAAGCGGCCCTCGCCGCAGAAGGCGGCCGGCGGCAGCGTCGCCAAGGGGCGCGGCATCTCATATGTCAAATATGAGCTGGTGCGCACCTATATCGGCGCCGTCGCCGAGGTCGAGGTCGACCGGGCCAGCGGCGTCATCCGCGTGCCCAGGTTCTATGTCGTGCACGACTGCGGCCAGATCATCAATCCGGACGGGTTGAAGAACCAGATCGAGGGCAGCGTGATGCAGACCGTGAGCCGCACGCTGATCGAGGAGCTGAAGTTCGACCGCTCGATGGTGACGAGCCTCGACTGGGCGAGCTATCCGATCCTCAAATTCCCGCAGGCGCCGGAGATCGTCATCGAGCTCATCGACCGGCCCAACGAGAAGCCGTGGGGCGCGGGCGAGCCCGCCGCCGCCGTCATCCCCTCGGCGATCTCCAACGCGGTGTTCGACGCAACCGGCGTGCGGCTGCGCTCGATCCCCTACACGCCGGCCAAGGTCAAGGCCGCGATGCAGGCAAGCTGACGCGATGAGGAGCGCCGCGGGCCCGCTTGGCCCCCGGCGCTCCTCAGGCGCGATTGTCCACCGAGCGCGAAAATCTTGATCGCCTTCCGCGGCGGCGTGGTAAAAGGCGCGCGCCTTCGCCACCCCGGATCGTCCCCATGCACGAGCTCGCGCCCACCGGAAAGCTGCGCATCGCCATCGCCATTGCGCCCGCGCCCTCGGCGCAATTCGCCATCAAGGACGGCAACGCCTATCGCGGCGTCGCCGTCATTCTCGGCGAGGCGCTCGCCCGCAAGATCGGCGTGCCGTCCGAGCTCGTGGTGTTCAACGGCTCGGGCGAGGTGCAGAATTCGGCGGCGAGCGGCACATGGGACGTCGCCTTCATGCCGGTCGACGAGGAACGCAAGAAGTTCGTCGACTTCGGCAACGCCTATCACATCCTGCAGAGCACCTACCTGGTGGCGCCGGGCGCCAGGATCGCCTCGGTCGCCGACGCCAACGCCCCCGGGGTGCGCATCGGCGGCGTCGCCAATACCGCGACCTTCCGCACCTCCTCGCGCACCGCGCCGCGGGCAACCCACACCGCCTTCGACAAGGCGGACGAAGCGGTCGCCGCGCTGCGCGACGGCAAGGTCGACGCCATCGCCTTCTCGCGCGAGTCGCTGACCGGCCTGCAGGCCAAGGTGCCGGGCTCGCGCATTCTCGACGGCGGCTTCATGAATTCGACCACCTCGATTGCCCTGCCCAAGGGCAAGCCGGCCGCCGCCTTGCGCTACGCCAGCGAATTCATCGAGGAGGCCAAGGCCTCCGGGCTGGTGCGCAAGGCCTTCGACGAGATGGGGCTCAAGTCGTCGCAGGTCGCGCCGGCGGGGATGAAGTCCTAAAAGGCAATGACGCCGTCAGACCCGCGCAGGCCAACGCCGCAGCTCGCCGACTATCCGCACCGCGTCGGCGACGTCATCCGTTACGCCGACCTCGATCCGCAGGGCCACGTCAACAACGCCGTGTTCGCCACCTATTTCGAGTCGGGCCGGGTCGCCATGTTCCGTGAACGAGATCTCGGCATCGGCGTCGACAACGCGACCTTCGTCCTGGTGCGCCAGGAAATCGACTTCCTGCGCGAACTGCGCTGGCCGGGCGAGGTCGTCATCGGCACGGCGCTCGCCGCGCTTGGCCGCACCTCCTTCACCGTGGCGCAGGCGATCTTCCACGACGGCGCCTGCGCGGCGGCGGGCCGCGCCACCATGGTGATGCTGGACAAGACGACGCGGCGGCCGCGGCCGCTTGCCGCGCCGGAGATCGCCCGCCTCGAACAGTGGAAATATCGCGGCGCCTGATGCCTTCCGCCCCGCCTCCCCCATAGGGAGAGGTCGGATCGCCATAAGCGCGTTCACGCGCGTCTTCGACGCGCTATGATGCTCCGGGTGAGGCGTTACAAACTTTCGATTCGGAAACCCCTCACCCCAACCGTCTCCCCACCGGGGGAGAGGGAGCAGGCCCGTGCCAGGCGGCCAAAGCGGCAGCCCGATCGCCGGGCCGTTCAGTTTTTTAATTCCGGCGTATGAATGTGTTCCGGCCGCACGCCCATGCCGATGAGGCGCGCCGGGATGCGGCGCAGCACCGGGAACCAGTTGAGGAATTTCGCCGGCAAGGGCGGTTTCGGGCGCTCGGTGCTGCCGAGCACCGCGCTCAGCACGTTGTCCTGGATCTTGATCTGCAGCCCCTGGATGACGCGCATCGGCAGCGTGCGCCGCCGCTGCACCGCTTCGAGCAGCGCCTCGGTGACGCGGCCTTCCTTCAGCGGCGCGGCGAGGATATTGGCGGCGGCGACCGCGTCCTGGATCGCCAGATTGATGCCGACGCCGCCGATCGGGCTCATCGCATGCGCGGCATCGCCGATACAAATGAGCCCCGGCCTGTGCCAGCGCGCCAGCCGGTCGACGGCGACGGTGAGCAGCTTCACGTCATCCCAGCTTCTGATCTCGCCGAGCCGGCCGCGCAGAAACGGCGACATGGCGGCGATACTGTCGCGGAAGGCGTCGAGCCCCTTGGCCTTCACCCGTTCGATGCCGCCCTTCGGAATGACGTAGGCGCATTGCCAGTAGTCGGTGCGGTTGAGCATGACCATCATCATGCCGGCTTCCATGTGGCCGAACGTCTCGGCGGTGTCGTCCTCGCGGCGCGACACGCGGAACCACAGGATGTCCATCGGCGCGCCGAGATTGTCGACATGAAAGCCGGCGCGCTCGCGCAGCGTCGAGTGCCGGCCGTCGCAAGCGACCGTCAAGTCGGCGCGGATCTCGGTCGCGCCAGCCGCCGTGTTCGCCCGCACGCCGGCGACGCGGCCGCCGTCCTCGATCAGGTCGGTCGCCTCGGCGCGCAGGCGCAGATCGAAAGCCGCATAGCGCTTGCCTTGCGCGGCGAGAAAATCGAGGAAGTCCCACTGCGGCATCAGCGCGATGAATTTGCAGTGCGTCGGCAGATGGCTGAAATCGGCGAGATGGACCGTGGTGTCGCCGACCTGGCCGCTCAGACGCTCGACGCGCGAATGCGGCAGCTTGAGGAAGTCATCGAGCAGGCCGAGCTCGTCCATCAATTCGAGCGTCGAGGGATGGATGGTGTCGCCGCGGAAGTCGCGCAGGAAGTCGCCGTGCTTCTCCAGCACGGTGACCTTGACGCCGGCGCGCGCCAGCAGAAAGCCGAGCATCATGCCGGCCGGTCCGCCGCCGACGATGCAGCAGGTGGTCGTGATCGAAGCCGGGGCCATGACTGAACCTCAACCCGTCACCCTGAGGAGCGAGGCAAGTGAAGCTTTCGAGCCTCGAAGGGCGACGGCCGAGGCGCGCCGGCCGCGCGGCGGCCGATCACCGGTCGAGGCGCGCTTCGTTCGCCCCTTAAGATGACGGCCCAGCCCTGCTGCCGGCGGTGAGTTTACGCCTGCTTCTCCGGCGTGCGCACCACCAGCCCGTCGAGGTCGTCCGTCACCTTGATCTGGCACGACAGCCGCGAATTTTCCCGCACGTCGTAGCCGAAATCGAGCATGTCCTCTTCCATCGGCGAGGGCTCGCCGACCTTGGCCCGCCAGGCCTCGTCGACGTAGACGTGGCAGGTGGCGCAGGCGCAGGCACCGCCGCATTCGGCCTCGATGCCGGGGATGTTGTTGCGGATCGCCGCCTCCATGACGGTCGAGCCGAGTTCGGCATCCACCGTGCGGGCAGTGCCGTCGGATTCGATATAGGTGATCTTCGGCATAAGGCGGACGCTGGCGGGAGACGGCCGGAAAAACGGCCGGCCGCGGCCTCTATATAATCATTCGCCGGGGGGCGCCAGCCGCTTCAGGCGGCGAGCAGTGCGGCAATTTCGGCCTGCGCGGCCTCGATCGCGGCCGCCAGCGCATCGAGCCGCGCGCCGCGGTCGGCGGCATTTGCCGCGCACTCCAGGGCGGCGGCGGCGCGCGCCACTTCGCCGGCGCCGATGCCGACGGCCGAGCCCTTGAGCGTGTGCGCCAGCGTCGCCACCGCGTCCGGCTCGCCGCTGCGCATCCGTGCCATCAGAATGGCGGCCTGGCGATCGAACAGCTGCAAGAGCTCGCGTTCGAGACCGCGGTCGCCGAACGTCATCTGCCCGAGGTGGGCGCGGTCGATGGCCGGCGCGCGCGGCGCAGCGCTTTCGGCAGGCAAGGCGGCAAGCTGGGCCATGAACTCTCCCCGGACACGGACTGCACGATCCTTGCCGAATAGTTTGGCCATGCCGCGGCCAAGTCCGGGTAAATCCGCGGCGATCGGGCGGCGAGGTTCCGTGCTGCTGGTTAACCGCTCCTCACCGTGGCGCCGCCGCCGGTGCCGGCGACCGATGCTGCGATCCGACGTCCCCGCAACGGCAAAAATTCATGGTTAACGGCAAGTTAACGATGATGAAAAACTTCTAAACGCTCCGGTTTCTTTCGCATTGCCAAGGCGATAGGATTAACCACGGCTCTTGTGCGCGCGCCGCGGCGCGTGCGCTATAAGGTCTATTCCAGGATCCCGCGCTCGTGGCGCGGCCCGCTTGATGATGGGCATTCGGGCCGCGGACCAGTCCCGGCGTAACGACGAGGCGACGACCGATATGGCGAATATCCCCCAGAAGTCGAAGGACGCGACCGAAGAGGCGCTCAGCGCCATCCAGGAGGCGCTCAGCCTGCGCCAGCCCGACCAGCGCGCCGACGCCGAGCCGCCCCATGCCGACCTCTTCCAGGACGAATTGCCCGCCGAGGACGTGCCGCGCCGCGCCGCCAATGACGACCGCGCCTCGATCGGCGCGATCCTGCAAGCCCTGCACGGCCGCCCCGCCCGCCTGCCCTACATCATCGCCGGCGCGGCCTCCGGCGCCTGGGTTCTGCTCGGCGTGATTTCCGCGCTGGTGTTCCGGCCCGAATTGCAGGCCGTCATCGCCAGCCCCCGCACCGGCTTTGCCGCGATCACCGGATTTGCCGCCGCCCTCATCGTCCCGGTCATCTTCGCCTTCACGCTCGCCCACATGTTCCGCCGTTCGCGCGAGCTGCGCGTGGTCGCCGAATCGATGGCGGAAGTGGCGATGCGGCTGGCCCAGCCCGAGGCGGTGGCGCGTGAATCGATCGTCACCGTCGGCCAAGCCATCCGCCGCGAGGTCGCCGCCATGGGCGACGGCGTCGAGCGGGCGCTCGCCCGCGCCGCCGAGCTCGAAGCGCTGGTGCACAACGAAGTGTCGGCGCTGGAGCGCGCCTATAACGACAACGAGGTGCGCATCCGCGACCTCGTCAGCGAGCTGTCCAACCAGCGCGAGACGCTGGTCAATCAGGCCGAGCAGGTGCGCAACGCCATCGGCAGCGTCCACCTCGACCTGTCCCACGACATCACCTCGGTCGGCGATCTGGTGGCCGAGAAGGTCAACGAAGTCGCCCAGCGCGTCACCCGCTCGCTCACCGAGAAGGGCGAGCACATCACGCTGGCGCTGGGCCACGCCGGCGATTCCATGATCGACGCGCTCACCGAGCGCGGCTCGACGCTGCTCGACCGCCTGGAGACCACCAGCGAGCGCGCCTCGACCGCCATCGCTTCGGCGAGCGAGCGGCTCACCGACAGCCTCAACTTCAAGACCGACCACGTCCACGACGAATTCGCCGAGCTCGCCGCGCGCCTGCAGCAGATGATGACGCAGCGGCTCGACGCCGTGGCGCAAGGCTTCGCCCAGAAGGCGCAGGGCACGGTCGAAAACATGGCCGGCCGCACCCAGGCCTTCACCAATGCGCTCACCGACACCGGCACGCGCATGGCCGAGACCATCGCCGCGCGCGCCGAGGAAGTGAACTCGACGCTGCGCTCGACCGGCGATTCGCTGGTGCTCGACCTGTCGCTGCGCGGCGGCGACGTCGTCTCCAAGCTCGAGCAGACCGGCCAGCGCATCACCGACACCATGATCAGCCGCAGCAACGCGGTGTCGGAAACCTTCCGCGAGAACGCCGAGGCGCTGGCCCAGGCGCTCAACTCCCGCGGCGAGCAGGTCAAGGACATGCTGGCCGCGCGCCTGCAGGCCTTCGAGGACATGTTCAACCAGAGCGGCACCCAGATCACCGAGAAGATCTCGCGCGACACCGGCACGCTCGGCAATCTCATCACCAGCCACATGGCCGAATTCGACCGCACCGTGAAGGTCTACGGCGGCGAGCTGGTCGAGCGCCTCGGCCAGCGCACGCAGGATGTGTCCGAGGCGATGCGCAACTACCTCGACACTTTCGACCAGCGCGTCACCGCCAAGTCCGACAGCGTCGGCGGCGCGCTCGACCAGCGCCTGACGCGCTTCGAGCAGGACCTCGAGCGCAGCGTCGCCGGGCTGACGCGCAGTCTCGACGCCCGCATCTCCGAAGTCGGCGGCACCATCACCTCGCGCGGCAACGCAGTCGCCGACGCCATTGCCGCCAAGGCCGGCGAGCTCGACCACACGCTCGGGCAGCGCGCCGAAGAGGTCGCCAGCAACCTCGACAGCCGCATCGGCCGCTTCGAAGACCTGCTGATCGGCCGCGCCGAGGCCGTCACCACTCAGATCGAGACCCGCACCCGCGCCGCCGCCGACGCGCTCAATGCCCGCATGGAGCAGCTGTCGCAGTCGATCAAGAGCAACTCGGCGGAGGCCGAACGCTCCCTCGGCCAGCTCGCCATGTCGACCTCCGACGCCATCCGCACCTCCGCCAACGAGGCCGAGCGCACGCTCAAGGGCGTCAGCGAGCAGGTCGCGACGAGCTTCGTCGGCAAGGCCAACGAGATCGCCAATGCGGTCGGCCAGCGCACCAGCGAGATGACCGCCATCCTGTCCGAGCGCAGCGGCGGCGTGCTCGCCGCCATCGTCGAGAAAGGCCAGCAGTTCGCCAGCGACGTCGCCGCCGCGACCGACCGCGCCGTCAAGTCGATCGAGGAGAAGGGCTTCGCCTTCACCCGCACGATGATGGACAACAGCGGCGAAATCGCCCGCATGATCAACAGCGCCGGCGAGGCCGCCTCCAACACCGTCAACCGCACCTTCACCGAGCTCAACGAGGCGGCGCTCAAGTCGATCGAGCAGTCCAAGCAGACCGCGACCTCCACCGTCACCGAGATGATGGAGACGCACAACATGCTGCGCGCCGACACCACCGCCCTGTTCGAGCGGCTGCGCGAAGCCAACATCATGCTGCAGGAAGTGCTGTCGGGCGCCCACGAGAACATGAGCGCGCTCGAGAACACGCTGATGCTGCGGGTGTCGGAATTCGTCAACTCGATGAACGAGGTGACCGGCTCGACCACCGACGCCACCACGCGCGTCGAGGCGACCATCGCCAATTTCGGCGACATCACCGCGCGCGTCGTCACCAATCTCGGCCAGCTCGCCGACCAGTTCGACTCCCACGGCCGCGAGCTCGCCAAGGCCGTCGACCTCATCGACCGCAGCAACGAGCGCACCGAGTCGACCATCAACGAGCGCCGCGTCCAGCTCGATTCCCTGGTCGCCACGCTCGACATCCGCACCGAGGATCTCGACCAGCGGCTCAAGCGCTTCGCCGGGCTGCTCGACGAGTCGCTCGAGGCGGCGTCCGCCCGCGCCCGCGAGGTCGCCCGCCTGGTGTCGGAATCGAGCGCCGAGGGCAGCCGCGCCATCGCCGAGCAATACGACCGGGTGCGCGCCAACGCCGACGACGAGCGCGAGCGCGCCGCCGAAGCCATGCGCGACGTGTTCGCGCGGGCGAGCGGCGAGACCAACGCCATCTTCCGCGACGCCGCCGAGCGCTTCGCCGAGGTGGTCAACGGCATGAAGCAGATGGCGGCCGAGATGCAGCAGGAGCTCGAGGCGACCCGTTCCGAGCTGCACCGCGGCATCTTCGAATTGCCGCAGGAGACCGCCGAGAGCGCCGCGCAGATGCGCCGCGTCATCGTCGACCAGATCGAGGCGCTGGCCGAGCTCAACCGCATCGTCGCCCGCCACGGCCGCAGCCTCGACGCGGTCGAGCCGCTGCGCCGCCCGGCGCGCGAGGAGCCGACGCTCGCCGTGATCGGCGGCGGCCGCGACCTGCCGCCGCGTTCGGCGCCGCCGCGCGAGTCGTTCGCGCCGCCGCGCAACGAGCCGGCGAGCTTTGCCCCGCCGCGCCGTCCGGCGACGCCGTCGCTGACGCCCGAGCAGGCCGGCGTCAGCAAAGGCTGGCTCAGCGAACTGCTCAACCGCGCCTCGCGCGACGAGGACGAGGCGACGCGCGACCTGCGCGAGCCGCCGCGCGGACCCGAGGAGCGCACGCCGCGCCACTCGATCGAGTCGCTCGACTCGCTCTCGGTCGACATCGCCCGCATGATCGACCACGACGCCGCCGCCGACCTGTGGGACCGCTACAAGCGCGGCGAACGCAACGTCTTCACCCGCCGGCTCTACACCCTGCAGGGCCAGAAGGCGTTCGACGAGATCCGCCGCAAGTACCGCGCCGACCGCGAGTTCAAGCAGACCGTCGACCGCTACATCGGCGAGTTCGAGCGCCTGCTCGACGAGGTGTCGCGCGACGACCGCGGCCAGGTGGTGGCGCGCACTTATCTCACCTCGGAGACCGGCAAGGTCTACACCATGCTGGCGCACGCCGCCGGCCGCTTCGACTGAACGGGCCGTTCGCGCCTGACGCTTTTGTGGGCAGCCGTCCCGGACCGAGCGTCCGGGGCGGCTTTTCCGCGTGACCACGGGGAATTTTCGAATTGCCAGCGGCGTTTATCTGGCGGATAGTAGTCCGCGTGGGCCGCGTGGGGCGACGCCCGCACTAGAACCATAAGAATTTGACGCGCCAACCGGCGCAAAGGCTGGTCTGGGAGGAAAGCCGATGCACATGAAAACTGCGCGTGCCTTCGCACGCGGATTGATCGCAGGTGTTTTCACCGCGTTCGTTCTCTTCGGCCTGTCGGGCGCGCCCGCCTGGTCGCAGACGCCGAAGGACATCCGCTGGGGCACCGGCCCGGTCGGCTCCGTCGGTCACAAGGCGCTCGTCGTCCTCGCCGATTTTCTCAACAAGGAAATGCCGGAATACCGCATCACGGTGCTGCCGATGCCGGGCGCGGTGATGTCGGTGAAGGGCTTTGCCACCGAGCAGATCGACGCCTATTACGGCTCCGACGACGCGCTGCGCGAGTTCGCCAACGACATCGGCCGCTTCAAGGGCTTCAAGGCGAGCGTCAAGCGCCAGCCGGTGCAGTCGCTGTGGCTCTACACCATCGACGTCGGCCTCGCCATCAAGGCGAGCAACGCCGACAAGATCAAGAAGTGGAGCGACCTCACCGGCAAGAAGGTATTCACCGGCCCGCTGCCGTTCGACACCCGCCTGCGTCTCGAGACCGCCATGGCGGCGGCCGGCGCCAAGCACGTCTATACCCAGGTCGACCTGTCCAACGCCGGCTCGGCGCTCAATTCCGGCACCATCGAAGCCATGATCGTCTATTACGGCGGCGGCGTGGTGCCGGCGCCGTGGCTGACGGAAGCCTCGCTCGCGGTCGACTGGGCCGGCCTCAACCCCAGCGCCGAGGAGCGCGCGGCGCTCAAGGCGAAAGGCATCGCCACCGTCGACACCGAAGCGTCCAAGCTCAGCAAGAACGACATTCACGTGCAGAAGCTGACGCTGACCCCGATGTACTGGGGCTTCGACATCGGCCTCAACATGCCGACCGACGACGTCTACAAGATGCTGACGTTGATCGACAAGAACGCCGACTACCTCGCCAAGCTCGACGGCGATTTCGCCCAGATCGCGGGCGGCAGGCTTGCCGAATTCCAGGCCAAGGCCCTGGAGCAGACCTGGGAGTTCGTCCCGATCCATCCGGGTCTTGCCAAATACCTCAAGGAAAAAGGCAAGTGGAATCCGAAATGGGATTCCAAAGTCGCGGCGATGTGATCGCGATGCGGCTTGGCTGAAACCTTGGGCGGGTGCGGCGACGCACCCGCCTTCATTGAATGTGCCCCTAAAATCGCCGCGGGTCTTGCCATGAGCGCCACCACGCCGAAACGGCCGGTTATCGTCGACGCCATTTACTACACGGGCTCGGTCGGGTTGTTCCTGAGCATCTTCGTCTACTACTGGACCGACATGGGCGGGCCAACGCTGCTGGCGATGACGCTCATCCCGATCATCTTCGCGCTGTTCACGTTGCAGAGCTTGCGCGACAACGACCTGTACCCGGCGCTGCCGCCGGCCGCCAATTACGCCATCGCCTTCGTCTACTGCGGCTTCTCGGCCTATTGCGCCTACTACATGAACACCAATTACATGCCGCTCGGGCTCGAGCGCGCCGGCGCCTGGAACACCGCGGACATGATCATGGGCGGCCTGATGACGCTCTTGATCATGGAATACGCGCGCAAGCGCCACATGCCGCTGTTCATCCTCAACATCGTGCTCGTCATCTACGCCGTCTACGGCTACATGATCCCCGGCATGTTCTACCACGCCGGCGTGTCGTGGCAGCGCGTCATCACCGCCTCGAGCGTCGAGATCGCGACCGGCATCTTCTCCAGCCTGCCGCAGATCGCGCTCACCATCGTCGGCTCGTTCCTGCTGGTCTTGAGCCTGCTGCGCGGCTTCGGCTGCATCCAGTCGCTGTTGCGCGCCACCAAGCGCGTCGCCGTGCGCTCGCCGCACGCCATTCCGCAGTCGGCCGTGGTCGGCTCGATGTGCGTCGGCATGGTGTCCGGCTCCGGCGCCGCCAACGCCATCACCATCGGTTCCGCCACCATCCCGGCGATGATCGCCTCCAACATCCCGCCGGCGACCGCGGCGGCGATCGAATCCGCCTCCTCGCTCGGCGGCCAGCTGATGCCGCCGGTGATGGGCATCGCCGCCTTCCTGATGGCCGAGTTCCTCGGCGTCGATTATTTCGAGGTGGTGGCGCGCGGCTGGGTGCCGGCGCTGATCTACTACGGCACGGTCGCCACCTCGGTCTATCTGCTGGCGATCCGGTTCCACACCCGCATCGTCATCACCCATCTCGACGGCCTGCAATGGCGCGACTTCGTCAACCTCGCGGCCTTCGCCGGCACCGTCGGCGGCCTGGTCTTCCTGATGGCGGCGTTCTACATGTCGCCGACCTATTCGGCGCTCTACGTGTTCTGCACCGTCGCCTCGATCATGATCGCGATCCATGTCGGCGACCTCGCTTTCTCCCGTCAGTTCACGCTGGAAAAGTTCATCGCGCCGCTGCGCACCTTCCTCGACGCCTACATGGACATGATCTGCGACCTCGCTTTGCTGCTGGCGACGCTGTCGATCATGACCGGCGCGCTGGTCATCACCGGCGTGCCGACCAAGCTCGGCGCGCTGCTGATCGCGGCGGGCGGCGTCAACCTCGCCGCCATGGTGCTGATGGCCTTCATCTTCGGCGTCGTGCTCGGCACCGGCCTGCCGCCGGCGCCGACCTACATCCTGGTGGCGATCGTGATCGCGCCGCCGATGATCTCGGTCGGCGTCAACCCCTGGGTGGTGCACTTCTTCGCCTTCTTCCTCGCCTGTTTCGGCGAGCTGACGCCGCCGACCTCGCTGGTCGCCGCCGTCACGGCCAAGATCGCCAACGCCAATTTCTACTCGGTGCTCAATCGCGCGCTGCAAATCTGCGTGTCGCTGTTCACGCTGATGGTGGCCGTGTTCGTGCACCCCGAACTGGTGGTGAAGCCCGGCCTGGCGCAGATCGGCGCCGCGCTGCTGTGCGGCATCGCCACCATCGGCGTCTCCTTCACCATCCAGGCGCGTTATTCGGAGACCAGGGTCGTCGATTACGCCTTCCGCGCGGCGATCGGGGCTTCGGCGATGGTGGCGCTGTTCGTGCCCGACTACACCATCGCCTCGGCGGCCTGCGTGCCGGTGCTGGTCATCATCGGCTATTGGCTGACCTACCGGCGCAAGATCGAGGCCGGCGAGACCGAGATCGTCGAGGTCGATGCCGCGGCGCTCGGACCGGCGGCCGCCGGCACCGGCGCGCTCGGCACCATGCAGTAGCTTCTCAGCTCTCCCATAGGGAGCGGTCGGCGCGCCAAAGCGCGCCGGATGAGGGGTTGCGGCCTTTGCTGAGTCATGATCCCCCTCACCCCGGCCCTCTCCCCAACGGGGAGCGGCAGCGCAACCGCATTTGCCGCAGCGCTTCGATCGCTAGTGCACGTCGGCGCCGTGCCCGGCGCGCGAGCGCGTGCCGCGGAAATAGGCCTTGAGCCAGGGATGCTCGGAGGCGAGCATGGTCGCCATGTCGCCGGCCGCGATCACCTTGTGATCGGCCAGCACCGCGATGCGGTCGCACACGGTGTGCAGGCTGTCGAGATCGTGCGTCACCATGAACACGGTCAGCCCCAAGGTGCGCTGCAGGGTCGCGATCAGCTGGTCGAATTCGCCGGCGCCGATCGGATCGAGGCCCGAGGTCGGCTCGTCGAGGAACACGATTTCCGGGTCGAGCGCGAGCGCCCGCGCCAGTGCCACGCGCTTGGTCATGCCGCCGGAAAGCTCCGACGGGAACTTGTCGAGCACGCTGGCGTCGAGCCCGACCATCTCCAGCTTGGCGACGGCGAGCTCGTCCAGCACCGGCTCGGACAGCGCCAGATATTCGCGGATCGGGAATTGCAGGTTCTCGCGCACATTGATCGAGGAGAACAGCGCCCCGCCCTGGAACAGCACGCCCCAGCGCCGCTCGATGGCGCTGCGCTCGTCGTCCGACGCGCTCGCCAGATCGGTGCCGAACACGCTGATGCGGCCGCCGCGCCGCGGCAACAGGCCGATGATGGTGCGCAGCAGCACCGATTTGCCGGCGCCCGAGCCGCCGACGAAACCCAGAATCTCGCCGCGGTAGACGTCGAGATCGATGTGATCGAGCACGATGTGATCGCCGAAGCCGACCGTCAGGTCGCGCACCGCGATGACGACCTCCTTGCCGTTGCCGCCCGCCATGGCTCACATTCCGATCGAGGCGAAGAAGATGGCAAACAGGCCGTCGAGCACGATCACCAGAAAGATCGATTCGACGACCGAGGCGGTGGTTTGCAGGCCGAGCGACTCGGCGCTGCCCTTGACGTTGAGGCCCTCGACGCAGGCCACCACGCCGATCACCAGCGCCATGAACGGCGCCTTGATGATGCCGACCTCGAAATGGTCGAGCGAGATCGCCTCGTGCAGCCGGTTGATGAAAATGTCGGGATCGATGCCGCCGTAGAGCCAGCACACCAGGCCGCCGCCGTAGAGCGCGGCCAGCGAGCCGAGGAAGGTCAGGATCGGCACGCCGATGATGAGCGCGACGATGCGCGGCAGGATCAGCACCTCGATCGGATCGAAGCCCATGGTGCGCAGCGCGTCGATTTCCTCGCGCATCTTCATGGAGCCGAGCTCGGCGGTATAGGCTGAGCCGGAGCGGCCGGCGACCATGATGCAGACGATGAGCACGCCGAGCTCGCGCAGCACCAGGATGCCGACCATGTCGACGACGTAGATGTCGGCGCCGAACTTGCTGAAGTGGAAGATGCCCTGCTGCGCGATGATGCAGCCGACCAGGAAGGTGATGAGCACGATGATCGGCACGCCGCGCCAGCCGACATTGTCGAGCTGGTGCACCATCGGGGTGAAACGGAAGGTGCGCGGCCGCGCGGCCACGCGCAGCACCGCGACGCTGAGCGCGCCGAGCATGTTGACGAAGGCGCCGAAGATATTGCCGACGCCGACGATGCTGTGGCCGACCGCGGCCAGCGCATAGGCGAGCTGGTTGACGCGGGGCTTCGGCGTCTTTTCGAGCGCGACGCCGTGCACCTCGTCGACCAGCGCGCGGTAGTCCTCCTTGAGGCCGGTGACGCGGGTTGCGGCGCCGTGTTCGGCGAAGGAGCGGGTCAGCTTTTCCAGGAACCAGGCGCCGAAGGTATCGAGGTGCTCGACGCCGGCCATGTCGATGGCGACGTCGGTGATGCCGCGCCGGCGGGTCTCGGCGGCGATGCATTCTTCGAGCGCGCGGGCATTGCGCGCGGTCCAGGCGCCGGCGCCGGCGAGCCTCAGCCGGGCCCCGTCCAGCCTGCCCTCGAGCAACGGTTCATCGCTCACGCGTGCGGCCTCTTTGTCTGTCCCGGAACCGACCGGGCGGCGTCGGGGATAGCCATACTTGACCATTGCATGCGAGCCTGTCGAGGGTACGACAGGCACGCTTTATGACCGCCCCCGCCCCGCCCCCATTGACCCTCGCGGTTGCCGCCGAACGCTGGCCGATCGCCGGTTCGTTCACCATCAGCCGCGGCGCCAAGACCGAAGCCGCCGTCGTGGTCGCCGAGCTCGGCGACGGCCGCCACCGCGGCCGCGGCGAGTGCACGCCCTATGCGCGCTACAACGAATCGGTCGACAGCGTCATCGGCCAGATCGAGGCGATGCGGCCGCTTCTCGCCAGGGGCCTCGACCGCGCGGCCCTGCAACGGGCGATGCCGCCGGGGGCGGCGCGCAACGCGCTCGACTGCGCCTTCTGGGACCTGGAGGCCAAGCGCACAGGCCAGCCCGCCTACGCGCTCGCCGGGCTTGCCGCGCTTAAGCCGGTCGTCACCGCTTTGACCATCTCGCTCGCCCCGCCCGGCGACATGGCCGCGGCCGCGGCCAAGGCGGCGCAGCGCGCTTTGCTCAAGGTCAAGCTCGGCGCGCCCGGCGATGCCGAGCGCATCGCCGCGGTGCGGGCGGCGGCGCCGGCGACGACGCTGATCGTCGACGCCAACGAGGGCTGGACCGCGGACAATCTCGCCGCCAATGTCGCCGCCTGCGCCAAGGCCGGCGTGGTGCTGATCGAACAGCCGCTGCCGGAAGGGCGCGACGCCGCGCTCGCCGGCATCGAACGGCCGGTCCCGATTTGCGCCGACGAGAGCGCGCACGATCTCAAATCGCTGCCGGGCCTCGCCGGGCGCTACGACGCCGTCAACGTCAAGCTCGACAAGGCGGGCGGCCTCACCGAGGCGCTGGCGATGGCGGCCGCGGTCGAGCGGCTCGGCCTGACGCTGATGCTCGGCAGCATGGTGGCGACGTCGCTGTCGGTGGCGCCGGCGATGCTGGTGGCGCAGCGGGCGCGCTTTGTCGATCTCGACGGCCCCTTGCTGCTGACGCGCGACCGCGAGGCCGGCCTCGTCTATCGCGACAGCCTGGTATTCCCGGCAACGCCGGCGCTGTGGGGCTAGGGCTTTGACTTTCGTCAATGCGGCAGCCGGCGATTCCTGCCATTAATTAAAAATGTCAGCAATTTTCTCTCGAGCCTCCGCCCCCAACCTTTCGGCCATCGCCGAGCGCCTGCGCGCCCATGCGCGGCTGTGCGAACACATTGCGCAGGAATGCTGGAACGAGGAAACCGCGCAGAAATTGCGGCTGATGGCGAACGACTGCGCCCGCGCCGCCGGCGAAATCGCCTCGCAGCCTGCCGCCGCGGCCCTCACCAGGCACTGAGCATCGGCTGTGGAGTTCCGGCAACTCCCTGACCTCGTTCACGAATTGTCCAGGTCTTTTGGTTAACCAAGTCTTTCCGCGAATCCCCCTTTCGCGTAGAGTTGGGCCACACTCGCCGGCGCAATCGGCGGGATAAGTCGAGCTAACGGGGACGGGGGTCATGCGTATTCGCGGCCTGGTCTTGTGCGCCGCCCTGCTGCTGTCCGGCATGTTGCCGGCGTCGGCGACGATGCGCATTGCCGAGGATCGCGGCGGCCAGATCGGCCATTACCTCCAGGCCTTCGCCATGCTGCGCTCGACCGGCGAGAACGTCGTCATCGACGGCAACTGCCTGTCGGCCTGCACGCTGGTGCTCGGCATCATCCCGGCGAGCAAGATCTGCGCGACCGAGAATGCGCGCTTCGGCTTTCACGCCGCCTGGATGCCCGACCGCGACGGCCGTCCGGTGACGAGCTCGATGGGCACGCGCGCGCTGTGGAACATCTATCCCGCCTCGGTCAGGCACTGGATCAGCCAGCACGGCGGGCTGTCGCGCAAGATGATCTTCCTCGAAGGCTCCGACCTCAACGGCATCGTGCGCAGCTGCTCGGCGACGCCGCGCGTGCACGCGCAATCAAGCCACCGCTACCCGTCGCGCCGTCCGGTGCGCTACGTAAGCGGCAGCGCCGCCAGCGACCGCCGCTGACGCCATCGCCGCGTAGGCGAGGCTGCCGAAGCTGCCATAGAGAACGCCCGAGATCGCGGTCGCGCAGGCGAGCAGCGTGCCCTGCGCCACCGCGAAGTAGCCCTGCGCGGTCGCGCCCTGGCCGGGCGGGGCGTGCGCGGCGATGAAGCCCATGGTGCCGAGATGGGTGGCGCCGAAGGAGGCGGCGTGCAGCAGCTGCAGCACCGGCAGCAGCGCCGCCGGCGGATCGAGCGCCATCACCGTCCAGCGCAGCGCGCCGCCGCCGGCGCCGAGCATGATCAGCACCAGCGGCCGCAGGAACGGCGGCAGCCGCTGCTGCATGGCAAACAGCACGATCTCGGCGAAAATGCCGAGCGCCCAGAGCGCGGCGATCGCCTTGCCGTCGAAGCCGGCGGCGCGCCATTGCAGCGCCGAAAAGCCGTAATAGACGGCGTGGCTCGACTGGATGAGGCTGGTGGCGGCAAGCACGATGACGAACAGCGGCTCGCGCATCAAGGTGCGGCGCGGCGCCGGCTCGGCCTCGGGCGGCGGGGTCACGTGCAGCGGTGCAAGCGTCAGCGCCGACACGGCGCCGATCGCGGTTGCGCCGACGATCAGCCAGATCAGGTGGCGCGCCGCGATCAGGTCGGCGGCAAAGCCGGCGAAGAAGCTGCCGAGGATGAAGGCGGCCGAGCCCCACAGCCGCACCGGCCCGTAGGCCTGGCCGCGCGCGGTGAGGCCCTTGAGGGCGTAGCTGTCGGCGAGCGGCATTTGCGGCACCGCCGCGCAGGAGGCGATGGCAAAGGCGATCAGGATGGCATAGGGGCCTTCGGCGAGCCCGACCAGGGCATAGCCGAGCACGCTCGCCGCCGTCGACATGATGATCGCCGCGCGCAAGGCGTCGTGGCGGTCGGCGGCCCGCGTCGCCAGCGGGATGGCGAACAGCCGGGCGAAGATCGGCGCCGCCAGCACCACCCCGATCATCTGCAGATCGAGGCCCTTGGCCTTGAGCCAGATCGGGAAAAACGGCAGCTGGATGCCGAACACGAAGATCAGCGTCGCGTACAGCAGCGCCAGCCGCCCCGCAAAGCCGATCTCGAATCGCCGCCGCATAGCTTGCCTTATGGCTGGCCGAATCACGCCGCCGATTGATAAACGATTGCCCTATGGCGAACGAGGCCTTGGCGCCGGCCGAGCCTATAGCCGCGCCCAGCGAGGACGAATACCAGACCTTCTGCGCCGCGCTGTCGGCGAGCGGGCGCGGCCGCGCCTTTCTTGCCGAATATGCCCGCCGCCACCGCGGCGCCGACACCGAGGTGCTTATGGCGGCGCTGGCGCGCATCGAGGCGCTGATCCGGGCCCAGCGCGGCGCCGAGCCGGCGCGCGGCGAATTGCGCGCCCTGCTCGCGGTCATCCGCGGCGCGCGGCCCGAAATCGCGGCGCGCTCGCTGCCGGCGCGCGCCGCCAAGCTCGCGCAATTGCTCGACATGCTGGAGCGGCGCATCGAGGCCTTGGCCGAGGCCGGCGCACCGGCGCCGGGTACCGAGGCGCGGCTTGCCGTGGTGCCGCCGCCGGACGAGCCGGAACTGCCGATCCCCTCGCCCGCCGCGGCGCAGCCTGTGCTGACGCTCGCGGTCGACCGTACCCCGCCGGCCGCGGCCGAAGCGTCCGAGAGCGCCGCGATGGTGATCATCCCCGACGTCAGCTGGCTCGCCTGTCCGCCGCCGCAGGCCGAGGCGCCCGCCGCGGCCGCCGCGGCGGCGCCGCCAGACGCGACGCCGCTTGCGCGCGAGCCGCTGCGGCCGCTGCTGATGCTGTCCGACAACGAGCGGCTGGCGCTGTTTACCTAGAGCGGCGCCGCGATCAGCCGCGCGAACAGCTCGGCGTCGACATTGCCGCCCGACAACACGCCGACCGCGACCTTGCCCTTGACCTCGACCTTGCCCGCGAGCAGCGCGGCGAGCCCGATGGCGCCGCCGGGCTCGACCACGAGCTTCAACTGCTCGAAGGCGAAGCGCACCGCGCGCGCCACCTCCGCGTCGGTGACGGTAAAGCCGCGCCCGATCAGCGCCCGCGTGATCGGGAAGGTCAGTTCGCCCGGCGTTGCCGTCATCAGCGCGTCGCAGATGGTGCCGCTCATGCGCGGGTTGACCTCGCGCTGGCCGCTGGCGAAGGAGCGCAGCGTGTCGTCGAAGCCTTCCGGCTCGACGATGTAGAATTCGGCCGACGGCACCTTGGTGGAAATGCCGAGCGAGACGCCGGCGGCGAGCCCGCCGCCCGAGGCGCCGATGACCACGACCTGCGGCTTGAGATTGAGCCAGCGCAGGTCCTCGACGATCTCGGCGCCGATGGTGCCCTGCCCGGCGATGATCAGCGGGTCGTCGTAGGGCGGCACCAGCGTGGCGCCGCGCTTATCGACGATCTCCCGGGCGATGGCGGCGCGGTCCTGCGTGTTGCGGTCATAGGCCACGACCTCGGCGCCGAGCGCTTCGGTGCGCTCGCGCTTGAGGCGCGGCGCATCGCTCGGCATCACGATGGTGGCGCGGATACCGAGAAGCTTGGCCGCCGCCGCCACCCCTTGCGCGTGATTGCCGCTCGAATAGGCCACCACGCCGGCCGAGCGCTTGTCCGGCGGGATCGATGAAATCTTGTTGTAGGCGCCGCGGAACTTGAACGAGCCGGTGCGCTGCAGCGTCTCGGCCTTGAGAAAGACGCGGGCGCCGAGCAGGTCGTCGAGCACCGGCGCGTTGACGAGCGGCGTGCGCACGGCGACGCCGTTGAGCCGCTTCGCCGCGGCCGCGATATCGCCGCCGTCGGGGATCGCCGGTGTCTCGATGACGCCCATGCCGGCAAGGCTAATGCCGGTCATTGTCGCTGTCATCATCGGCGAAGGCGGATGATGCAGGAACCCGGCGTCGCTGTTCGATAAACGCTGCGGCGTACTGGATTCCCCGCTGTCGCGGGGAATGACAGGCTGTGGATTTGTCCGTAGCATCGGCGCGTTGAGAACAACCAGAGGGGAAAACGTCCATGAAAACCCATTACATCGTTGCCCTGGCGGCGGCCGCCGGCATCGCCATCGGCGCCGCCGCGGTCGAGACGCTGCACGCCCAGGCCAAGCCGCCCGGCTTCCTCGTTGCCGAAATCGACGTCAGCAATGTCGAGGCCTACAACAAGGAGTTCCTGCCGCTCGCCAGCAAGGCGCTGGATGCCGGAGGCGCGAAATTCCTGGTGCGCGGCGGCAAACACACTGCGATCGACGGCCCGGCGCCGCCGCAGCGCGTCGTCATCAGCCAGTTCGAAAGCCTGGAGAAGGCGGTCGCCACCTACCAGTCGCCGGAATACCGCGAGGCGCGCAAGATCGGCGACAAATACGCCAAGTTCCGCATCTGGGCGGCGGAAGGCGTGGCGCCGAAGTAAGCCAGCTGTCATGGCCGGGCTTGTCCCGGCCATCTCGTTTAGGAAGGCACTGCATCCCTAAGCGGGATGCGCGGGTCGAGCCCGCGCATGACAATAGAGGGCACTGTTTTCATCGCGTCCTTGACGCCGGGGACGCGGCGCGCGGAAAAGTCGTGCCCGTGAACAGCTCGAGGACCTTCTTTACCCGTTGGCAGCGGACAAAGCCCGCTGCACGGCCTCGGGGTCGCGGGCGATTACCGTCAAATAGGCGCGCGCCGAGCGATCGGGCGTTGCCGCCCCCTGCTCCCAATCGCGCAAGGTGCCGAGCGGGATGCGAAAGCGTCCCGCGAATTCTTCCTGCGTCAGGCCGAGCGCGCGACGGATGACCTTGACCCGCGGCGTGCGCGCCATGCGTTTAAAGTCCGCGGGCGTCAGCGGCTTGGCGTCGGGGTCGCGCGCCGCGGCGGCCGAACGTTCGGCCTTCGTCATGGCATCGAAGCGGCGCCAATCGTGTTTCGGCCGCTTAGCCTTGGTCTTCGTGGTATCGCCTGCGCTCATGCGGCTCGGCTCCTCGCGCGGAAATAATGCGGATGACATCGCCTCTCATCGTGTAGGCAACGCAGAGCAGGCGGCCATCCACCATTCCGATGGTGATATAACGATCCTCACCGTAGTCTTCACGGTCATCCAGCAATTCGATGGCGAAGGGATCGTCGAAGACCTCGGTCGCCATGTCGAAGGTGACGCCATGGTCGGCCCGGTTCCGCTCGGCCTTGACCTCGTCCCACGCGAATTTCAGCCTGGCCACGGAGATACTGTTTATCAGTAGTTAAGTCAAGGACACGCCATGCGAGCGTATTCAAATACGCTCGCGTTGTCAGCGGTCTATCCCGGCGTGCGTTGCCGCCGCGGCGCGCGCGCATTGACGCCGCGACGTTTTCACCGCCGGGTCGCCGGGGACGCGGCGCGCGCTTTGGGTTCGGCCAACACCACGTCGCCGACGACGTCATTGGCGGCATCGCTGGCGACACCGTTGACGGTCTTGGCCCGCCGGCGGCGCTTGAGCCATCCGCGCCGGGTGCGCACGACCTGGTTGGCCTGCGCCACATGGTCGAGAAAGATGCGCGCGCTTTCCTCCCAGGTCATGGTCAGCGCGAAAGCGCGGCAGTCCTCGCGCGAGCATTCCAGCGCCTCGAGGCAGGCGCGCCGCAAGTCGTTGTCGAGCACGCCGACCGGGGCAAATTCGAGAGTCCGGCCGATGACGTCGCGCGGCGCCGCCGCCGGAAAGGCCGCGACCGGCACGCCGCTCGCCAGCGCCTCCAGCAGCACCAGGCCGAAGGTGTCGGTCAGGCTCGGAAACACGAAGACGTCGGCCGCGGCATAGATCTCGGCCAGCGCCTCGCCCTGCCTGGCGCCGAGAAACACAGCGTCCGGAAACTGCCGCGCCAGGCCGGCGCGCGCCGGGCCGTCGCCGACCACGACCTTGCTGCCCGGCAGATCGAGGGCGAGAAAGGCCTCGAGATTCTTCTCCACCGCCAGCCGTCCGACGGTGAGGAAGATCGGCCGCGGCAGGTCGAGCGCGGCGTGCGGCCGCGGGCGGAACAGCTCGGCATCGACGCCGCGCGGCCAGAGCCTGACGTTCCTGAAGCCGCGTTCGGCGAGCTCGGCGGCGAGCGTCGGCGTCGCCGCCATCACGGCGGCGCCGGCGCCGTGAAAGCGCCGCAGCCAGGTCCAGGTCGCGCTTCGCGTCCAGCGCTCCGGCAGCGGCAGGCGCTCGGCGAGATAGTCGGGAAACAGCGTATGGAAGCTGGTGGTGAACGGCAGGGAGCGTCTGATGCAGACGCGGCGCATGGCGTGGCCGATCGGGCCTTCGGTGGCGATGTGGATGGCGTCGGGCGCGATCGTGTCGAGCTTGCGCTCGACCGCGCCGGGCCGCGTCAACGCCAGGCGGATTTCCGGATAGCTCGGCATCGGCAAGGTGCGGAATTCGTTGGGCGTCAGGAATTCGATGGCGGCGCCGAGCTGCGGCGCCTCGCGGGCCATATGACCGAGCGTGCGCACCACGCCGTTGACCTGGGGGTGCCAGGCATCGGTCGCGATCAGGATTTTCATGATAGTCCCCGAGTGAAATCCGAATGGCCGTGCCGCAAACGCTCTTCACCTCTCCCATAGGGAGAGGTCGGCGAACGAAGTGAGCCGGGTGAGGGGTTACGGACCAACGAATTCAGGAACCCCCTCACCCCAACCCTCTCCCCGCCGGGGAGAGGGAGCGCGCCGTGCGTGGGGAAGCGTATCGGGCTCAAGCTGCGCGTTGCTCCGCCACCGCTGCCGCCGGCTCGCTGCCGTGGCCGGTGTGGGTCCAGGTGATGATCTCGAAGCGGCCGTCGTGGCCTTCGGCGACCGCGGTGCAGCTTTCCACCCAGTCGCCGCAATTGATGTAGCGGATGCCGAACTCGTCGTGGATCGCCGGCGTATGGATGTGGCCGCAGATGACGCCGTCGGCGTTGTGGCGGTGGGCTTCGGTCGCCAGCGCCTTCTCGAAGGCGCCGATATAGTTGACCGCGTTCTTGACCTTGAGCTTGGCCCATTTCGACAGCGACCAGTAGGGCGCGCCGAAGACGCGGCGGAAGCCGTTGAAGATGCGGTTGGCGGCGAGCGCGAATTCGTAGGCCTTGTCGCCGAGCAGCGCCAGCCATTTGGCCTGGGTGACGATGAGATCGAAGATGTCGCCGTGGACGACGAGGTAGCGCCTGCCGTCGGCGCCGTCGTGAATGATGTTCTCGACCACCTCGATGCCGCCGAAATGCGTGCCGTAATAGCCGCGCAGGAATTCGTCGTGGTTGCCGGGGATGTAGATGACGCGCACGCCCTTGCGCGCCTGGCGCAGCACCTTCTGCACCACGTCGTTGTGGAACTGCGGCCAGTACCAGGACGAGCGCAGCGCCCAGCCGTCGACGATGTCGCCGACCAGGTAGATGGTGTCGGCTTCGTGGGTGCGCAGGAAGTCGAGCAGCTTGTCGGCCTGGCAGCCGCGCGTTCCCAGATGCACGTCGGAGATGAACAGCGCGCGGTATCGCTTCGTGGCGGGGTCCGTCACGCCGGCCGGTTCGCTGGGTCGAGGATCATGCAGGCTGGATAGCAAGCGCGCGTCTCAGGATTGTGACAGTTCTTTTAAGCTTTTATGACTGCACACAGACTTTACGCCGCCGCATTCGCGCGCTCGGCGCGGCGGAACCGCACCAGGGTGTAGAAGGCGTTGACCTTGCGCCGCTCGATGAGCTCGGCGCCGCCGTGGTTTTGCGCCCAGGCGGCGAGCCGCTGGAACGGGAATTCCGGGCGCAGGCCGAGCTTGCGCGCCTTCTGCGCCAGCAGGCGCTCGACCGCGGCGGCGAGGCCTTTTTCCGAGTAGAGATGGTTGACCAGGATGATCTGGCCGCCGGGCTTGAGCACGCGGGCGCATTCGCAGAGCACGCGCTCGGGGTCCTCGACCAGCGTGATGACGAACTGGCCGACCACGCAGTCGAAGCTCGCGTCCGGGTAGGCCAGATTGTGCGCGTCCATCACCGCGAGTTCCTTGACGAAGGGGTAGCGGCCGCTCTCGAGACGCTCGCGCGCCCGTGCGATCATCGGGCCGGAGATGTCGATGCCGGTGATTTCGGTGGTGGCGTCGTAGTCGTCGAACGACAGGCCGGTGCCGACGCCGATTTCGAGGATGCGGCCGCCGAGTTCGCGCGCGGCAAATTTCGCCGCCTGGGCCGCGGCGCGGCGGCCTTCCAGAAACACCGGGCCGCACAGCCGGTCGTAGACCGGCGCCCAGCGGGCATAGGCCTTTTCCATGACGTGACGGTCGGGATCGCGCAACATTGAGGCCCCTCGCGAATCGAAATTGCTTCGCCGCGTCAGGACCTAGCAACCGAGTGCGACAGTTGGGCGACAGCGCCGCTCTTCACCCTCCCCTGGAGGGGGAGGGTAAGACATCATAGGGGAACAGGCTTGCCTATGCGGCGGCGGCCCAGCCCGACAACAGACGGCAAGACTACTTGAACGGCCAGACGCCGGGCGGGCAGACGATGACGTCGAAGCCGGTCGGCGTGCCCTTCATGGTGCGGCCGTAGGTCTGGCCGCACTGCGGCGGCACCGGCATGCAGCCGAGCACGGTGCAGGCGATGCGCGGCTCGGCGGCGGCGGGCGCGGCGTGAGCGCGGTGCGCGCGCTTGGCGCTCGACGCGGGCGCAATCAGCAGAGCGAGCAACGCCGCCGCGGCGATGACGGTGCGGGTCATGGGTCAAGCTCCGAAGCGCGCAATGATGCGCGCCACGGCGACCGGACGCAATCCACAAGCGGCGCCCGCCGGCCACCCTTGACGCCTTCCGGCGCGCCTCCGACACTCGCCGCCGACAACAAGCGTCACGCCGAAGGAGAGGCAATGGATCTGGGACTGAAAGGCCGCAAGGCGATCGTCTGCGCATCGAGCCGCGGCCTGGGCAAGGCCTGCGCCCGCGCGCTCGCCGAGAACGGCTGCGAGGTCGTGGTCAACGGCCGCGACTTAAAGAAGCTCGAGGCAACCGCCGCCGAAATCGCGAGCTTAACCGGCGCCAAGGTGACGCCGGTCGCCGCCGACGTCGCCACGCCCGAAGGCCAGACGGCGCTCCTCGCCGCCTGCCCGCAGCCCGACATTCTCATCAACAACAATGCCGGGCCGCCGATGCGCGACTTCCGCGAGCTGACGCGCCAGCAGATGCTCGACGGCGTCATCGCCAACATGGTGGTGGCGATCGAATTGATCCAGAAGGTGATCGACGGCATGACGCAGCGCCGCTTCGGCCGCATCGTCAACATCACCTCGGGCTCGGTGAAGATGCCGCTCGCCGGGCTCGACCTGTCGTCGGGGGCGCGCGCCGGGCTCACCGGCTTTCTCGCCGGCGTTGCCCGCACCGTCGCCGACAAGAACGTCACCATCAACAACATGCTGCCCGGCGCTTTCGACACCGACCGGCTGCGCGCGACGCTGTCGAAGACGGCGGAGCAGAAGGGCAGAAGCGTGACGCAGGTCGCCGCCGACCGCATCAACAGCATTCCGGCCAAGCGCTTCGGCGATCCGGCCGAGTTCGGCCAGGTCTGTGCCTTCCTGTGCTCGACGCACGCCGGCTACATCACCGGGCAGAATTTGCTGATCGACGGCGGCACCTTCAACGGCGCGTTTTGACAACCTTGATCCGTCACCCTGAGGTGGCCGCCACAGGCGGCCCTCGAAGGGTGACGGCCCGTGCTCGTCATCCTTCGAGGCTCGCTGCGCTCGCTCCTCAGGATGACGGCGACGCGTTCAGCGCTACGCCGCCGGCGTGAAGGCGACGCCGAGCCTGGTCGCCGTGCGCCAGATGACGTGGCAGGCCTTGCGGAAATGGTCGTGCTCGATGACCAGCTCGAAATCCTCGGGGATGCCGACCTGGCTCGCCACTTCCAGGCAGGCCCCGGCCGGCGAGAAATTGCGCACCCGGCAGTCGATGCCGCCGGCGCGGTTGAAGCTGATCGAGCCTGCCTTCAAGGTGCGGTGACGCTGCACCTTGCGGCGCTCCTGCGAAGTCCGTTCCATGACATCCTCCCGCGATGCCAATGTCCTGTGTCGCCCTCCCAGGTTGCAAATCTAGCCCCGCAGAATTTACCCGACCGTGCAAACGATCCTCGAAAGACGCGGGATTTCGTTAGTCTTTGTTCACCATGCAAACGCGCCAATGACGGGCCCTGGGTCGCCTTTGGCTCCCCTTGCCCTCGTCCCCTCGCCCGTCGCATAGTCGCGGCGACCTGAATTTGGCCGCAACGGCCAGCCCCACCCGGCGCGCGTTCCGCGCGCCACCCTCCCCGCAAGGGGGAGGGATAAGAACAAACGTCCTTGGGAGATTAGAGATGAAGCTCGTCCGCTATGGCGCGCCCGGCCGCGAGAAGCCCGGCATCATCGACGCCGACGGCAAGATCCGCGACTTGAGCCGCGTCGTCAAAGACATCGATTCGGAGATGCTCGCCGCGGGCGGCCTCGCCAAGATCAAAAAGGCCAATATCAAGCGGCTGAAGGTGGTCGGCGGCAAGCCGCGGCTCGGCCCCTGCGTCGGCAAGGTGCGCAACTTCATCGCCATCGGGCTCAACTATTCCGACCACGCCGCCGAAGCCGGCATGCCGATCCCGAAGGAGCCGATCATTTTCAACAAGGCGATCACCTGCATTTGCGGGCCGAACGACGACACCATCACGCCGCGCGAGTCGACCAAGCTCGACTACGAGGTCGAGCTCGGCATCGTCATCGGCAAGCGCGCGCGCTATCTCGACCGCGCCAAGGCCGCGGCGGCAATCGCCGGCTATTTCGTATCGAACGACGTCTCCGAGCGCGCCTTCCAGATCGAGCGCTCCGGCGGCCAGTGGGACAAGGGCAAAGGCTGCGAGACCTTCGGGCCGATCGGGCCGTGGTTCGTCACCAAGGACGAGATCAAGGACGTGCAGAACCTCGACATGTGGCTCGACGTCAACGGTGAGAAGCGCCAGCGCGGCAACACCCGCACCATGATCTTCGGCGCCGAGCACATCGTGTGGTACTGCTCGCAGTTCTTCGTCATGGAGCCGGGCGACATCATCATCACCGGCACGCCGCCGGGCGTCGCGCTGGGCATGAAGCCGCCGCAGTTCTTGAAGCCGGGCGACGTGGTGACGCTGGGGATTCAGGGGCTGGGTGAGCAGAGGCAGAAGGTGGTGGCAGCGAAATAGCCTCACCGGCTTGCCCGCCGAAGCTTTAGCGAAGGCGGGTCATTCCGGGGCACGCGCTTAAGCGCGTGAACCCGGAATCCAGAGCCACATCCTCAGCCGTTCGTCCCCGCGAAAGCGGGGACCCAGTTCTTTCCGACCCAGAGATCTTTGAAAATCCTATATACAACTTAAGAGAGAACATACGCCTCTTACTCTCTCAGGTTTTTCATGTTGGGGGGGGTAACTTCGAACTCTTGATACGCTAACTGTCCAATTACTGTTGACTAGAATCAACGAATCAGTCGCAAGTGGCTGGTTTCGACCTATTGGAATCAGCCTAAAGGGAACACAACCATCAACGCTATCGTTATCGCGTGCGTAACTTCTTGATGACAGGATAGCGCTAACAAAAGCAGCCGGTTCAAGCTGGTGGGTGGTTCTAGGAGACCACTGGAGCGTTAAACAAAAGGCTCATTCACGAAATGAGCTAACTGACTAAAGCCGTTTTCTATTTTGGAAGCGTAGTGCCGGCTAACAGCTAACAGCTGTTTGCCGGAAGAGGAAGTGTATTGCCTGGAAATGTGAGCAAAGGGGTGAGTTTGGAGGCTCAGATGCTCGACAGTGATATGCTTCCTTCTTTAAAGAACGCGCCTAATTTAACACCGGACGCGTTTGTCGCCTGCGCCCAGATCGGGGCGCTCGCGTACTGCCACCAGGCTCCAGCGATAGTTATCATTGCAGTCTTAGCGCCCGGCTTTTTGTATTTTGGACACAAAATTATCCGGGCTATCAAAGACAAGGATGATAAGTGACGGACCAGCTCATAGCTCGTAGCGTAGCTTAATCCGCCATCTCGGCCACTGCCGTGCCATACGCTTAACTATTGCATCCTACTAGCTACCGTATAATACCCTAGGTTGCAAACAGTCGAGGCTTATATCAATGGCGCGTCTAACGCGGACACAGCGAAAGTTGCACTCCGAGGTCGAAGAAATTGCTGCTGCAGTACGGATGGATGTCTGGAACATCGAGCGCTATAGCGAGCCGCCATTTTCCCGTACTGCACTTCTAAAGATTATGAAGGACAAACTCGTTCGAAGCCACGTCATTATAAAATACGCGCTTATCGATGAGTATCTAACAGACGTAATTTGCAATTATTATTTTTATCGACAAGCAAGAAAGAATACGACGTATCGCGAGCTTTGGAGGACGAAGCGGTTCGAAATATTTGTTCACCACCTCATGGATGAGATGTTTCTTCTTAAAAAGCTTTCTGTAGTCGACGCGATCAAGGGAGTGCCTTCCGAAGTATCGAGTGCGATCCAGCGTATAAACGATATTCGGAATGCCCTAGCTCATAGCTTATTCCCAGAAAATCGCAGGCGTTACATGGCGTATAAGAAAGTCATTTATAGTGGCAAAGATCTTTTCACGGTTGAGGGCGTCAATAAGTTTAATGAAGATTGCGCACTTGCCGAACGCTGGCTGCAAAAAAAGCTTTGACTCTTTTTCCTTCGGTAGACTGGCTTCGCTTTCAATCCAATCCCTGAAACAGCACGTAGGGCGGTTTAGCGCAGCGTAGTCCGCCAATCGCAATCATTGCGACGCTTACTTCGCGGCATGGGCCAAAGAGATGTGCTTCCGCTTGCGGACGGCTCGGCTAATCGCCTGCCGTTCCCGTTTGTGCGGCGGGGCCGGCTCTTCCCCCACTTGTCCAAGACCGGAAAGAAGCGCCACGCCATCGGGAAATTCCGCAACCAGTCTCAGCGAGCCGCCCATCGCTTCGACATAAGTTCTCAATGTGGACAAAAGCATATCGCTACGACTCTCAAGTCGAGAGATGCTGTCCTGTCCGACGCCCAAAACCTTGGCGATGCTTTGTTGGGTGAAACGTCGAGCGACGCGGAGATGTTGAAGAGCCATCTCCTCGCCGATCAGCTGCTCAGCGCGGGCCGCGATCTTGGCCCGACGCTCGGCGGGAAGAGCGCCAATGATCTCGTTGATGTTCTTCATGGTCATGCCTTGCGGGTTTTCCGGGGTTTGAGAGTCTTCAGGTATGCCGAATATCTTGCGTCGGCTGTCGCGATGAGTTGCTTGTAGAATTTGGCCGAGTCTTCGTTTTCTTTGTCACCCCCGCACAGAACAATGGCATTCCGTTTGGGGTCGAAAATGAAGGCAAAACGCCAAACTCCGTCCAGTTGGAACCTCAACTCCTTCATGTTGTGGAACGACGAGCCGTTCAGCGTATCGACGTTCGGACGTCCCAACTGCGGGCCGAAAGCCTCCAGTACTTTGAGGCGAGCCAGCAATTCGTCTTTCACAGAAGTTTCGAGCGCGTCGAACTCTGGTTGGAACTCGGCATGAAAAGGAACGTTCCATGTCATTGAGGCCATATGGCACGGAAGTCATATGATTTCAAGATCATTCCAGACGCTGGATAACGAATTGATATGATTAGAGTATCTAACAAGACCATGTACCCTCACCTGAATTTGCCGACCCACCTCGGCACCAGCGGCCCGCGCCCGCCCAGCATCGTGATGCGCGGGCCGAAGCCCCGGTCGCTGCCGCCGCGCCGGGTCAGCTCCGTCACCGCCCAGACCAGCGCGTCGAGCCGGTCGGGCGAGCGGCCGCCGGACAGCCCGTCGAGGCCGAAGTCGGCCATCTCATCAGCCGATCGAATACTCCCGAACGACCGCCCGCCCCGGTCTTTTTGCCCGCGCCTTTTTGAACTGAATCTCGAAATCCGCGCCCATGGCATTGGCGGCGGCGAGCAGCCGTTCCAGCGAAAACCCCGCGAAGTTTCCGCGCAGCACCTTCGACAGATCGGGCTGCTTGATGCCGATCCGCTCGGCGGCGGCGGTTTGCGTCAGCCCGCTGCGCGAAGGCGGGTCGTCCCCGCGCAAGCGGGGACCCAGTAACCCCGGCATCCATTTGGCCGACACACAGGGAGGACGGGATCATCCGCTTTCGCGGATGATGACAGCCGCGCGGCCTTGTCCTGACAATGTACGGTTGCTATAGTGGGGCGTGAAGGAGAGCCCTATGAGCGACACCGCCCAATCCCGGTCCGAACGCGTCGACCTGCGCATGACGCCTGCCGCCAAGCGCACGCTGCAGCAGGCGGCGACGATCAGGAACAAAACGTTGACCGAGTTCCTGCTCGACACCGGGCTGAACGCCGCTTTCGACGCGCTGGCGGACCGCCGCGTGTTTCAACTCGACGCCGGGCGCTGGGACAAGTTCATGGCCGCCCTCGCCAAGCCGCCGAAGGATAATCCGCGCCTGCGCAGGCTCATTGCCCGCAAGCCGGCATGGAAGGCGTGAGCGACGCAAAACCTGCACCGAGCGCACCCGCTCCGCTTGGCCCCGAGCATGAGCTTGCCGCATTCGCCTCAGGCATCGCGCCGCTCGATGAATGGCTCAAGCGTCGCGCCCGGCGCAACGAAGCGGAAGGCGCTTCGCGCACTTTCGTCGCATGCGCCGGCCGGCGCGTTGTCGGCTATTACAGCCTCGCGGCGGCCTCGGTGCTGCGCGCAGCCACGACAGCAAGGGTCCGCCGCAACATGCCTGAAGCGGTGCCAGCCGTGCTCATCGGCCGCCTCGCGGTCGATCAGGCTTGGCGGGGCCGAGGACTTGGGGCCGACCTGCTCAGGGACGCCGTGCTGCGTATCGTCGCCGCCTCCGGGACCGTCGGTGCGCGCGCGATCCTCGTGCATGCGATCTCGGAGGACGCGAAGACGTTCTATGAAAAACACGGCTTCCGCGCCTCGCCGATCGAGCCGATGACGCTGATGATCACCGTCGAGGAAGCGCGGCGGCTCGTCGGCTGACCGACCGGCCGCAGGCCTTCGTCATGGAGCCGGGCGACATCAGCATCACCGGCGAGGCCGCCGGCGTCGCGCAGGACGTTTGCCGTCTCGACGATTTCACGCGCCACGACGCGCGCGAGATTGGGATAGTGGCGGTGCAGGAAATCGGCAAACGGTCGAGATCGGCCACGGCGCCGGCCGACCATTTGACCGTCATCGCTCGGACCAGGGCCAAAACTGCGGCGTGCCCCAGCTGCGCAGCCAGGTTTCGGGATCGCCGCCCGCTCAGCGCGGCGGCGGCAGGGCGCGGTCGCGCTCGTGCGCCGCCTTGAGGTCCTGCGGATCGACGTCGACCATCTCGATCGAGGAGCGCCGGTAGGCCTCGCCCGGCACGAAGAGCAGCGTGGCGACGCGCCGGTACACCGGAAACGACAGCTCCTCGATCAGCTCGTCGTCGCAAACCACCTCGTAGGTCCCCGGCGGCAGCTGCCGGCCGAGGCCCTTGAGCCAGAACGGATGGCGGAAGGTCAGCGTGCTGCGCCTGCTGCGCGTCGTCGTCACCGGCCCTGCCGCTTTCTCCGCACGGCCCGGCGCCCTCACCACACCAGCACGGCGACCAGCAGCCCGCCGGCCATCAGCGCGGCGAGCGCCCAGAACGAATAATTGACGGCGGCGTTCATCGCCGGCGCTAGGCGCCGAAGGCGCGGCGCGGCGCCGCCTTGCGCGCCTCGAGCAGCTTCTTCTTGCGCGGATCGGCAATGAGCCCCTCGCGCTGCGCCTTCTTGCGCGCGAGCTTGCGGGCGCGGCGGATCGCTTCGGACTTCTCGCGGGTCTTGCGCTCGGAGGGCTTCTCGTAGGCGCGCCGCTGCTTCATCTCGCGGAACACGCCCTCGCGCTGCATCTTCTTCTTCAGGACGCGAAGCGCCTGATCGATGTTGTTGTCGCGAACCAGGACCTGCAATGGCTGTCTTTCTCTGTGCGAGGCGCCCAATGCCGTCATGGGAGCCCGGCGGGCTCCCATCGGCAGCGGCGTCTTGTCGGAATGCGGACTTGCGACATCCGTCGCGTGCGGCGACCATAGGCCGCCGCCGCGCCGAAGTCGAGGCAAATCGCGCGGCGCACGCGCCGTCGCGCGGCGGCGAATATAAACCGCGCCGCGCCTTGTTAATCGCGCGCCGAGTGCATAGCTCCATGGTGTACCTAATGCGTATTTAGGTTCCTTTTGAAAGGATCAATACTATGACCGATACTCCGATTTCGGCCTCCGCCGAACAGAAGCCGGCGTCGCCGGCCAATCCGCAGCAGACCCAGGGCACGCCGCAGCAGGGCAACCAGCAGCAGAACCAGGGCGGCGGCAAACCCAATCCCGACAAGCCGGGCGAGCAGCAGCAGCAGAAGTAGCCGCGCCACCTTCGGCAAAAACGGCAGAGCCCGGCGGTGCCGGGCTTTTTGCTTGCGCGCGGCTTGGCATTGCACGCCGCCCGCCAATACCGCCACCCGCGCGCCGTTGACGCCCGGGGCCAAGTCGCGTAAGAGCGGCCTGTTGAAACGATGTTTTTTTAGCTCTGCCTTGCTGCGCTGCCCTGATTGGGCGCTTATCAAGACACTCCTGAAAATCCGGATGTTTCGAACGCCGAAGCGGGAATGCGCTTTCGGCGACGCACACCTCAAACGCAGTTCATGCAAGGATCACTGAAATGGCTACAGGTACCGTGAAGTTCTTCAACACCCAAAAAGGCTTCGGCTTCATCACCCCGTCCGACGGCTCCAAGGACGTCTTCGTGCACATCAGCGCGGTCGAGCGCGCCGGCATGAGCACGCTCAACGAAGGCCAGCGCGTGACCTACGACATCGTCACCGAGCGCGGCAAGCAGGCGGCGGGCAATCTGCAGCCGGCGTGAGCGCAAAGCCGCACGCGTTACCACGACCACGCCCGGCTTAAAGCGCCGGGCGTTTGCGTCGGGGGCGGGCTGCACCAGGAGGATCCGTGATGGCGCACAAATTCCCGGTCGGCGCGGCGGTGCACTACGACGGCGGCACGCTGACGCCCGGCGCCCGCGGCGTCTACAAGGTGGTGCGCCAGCTTCCGGTCGAGCGCGACAACCGCATCGTCTACCGCATCAAGTGCGCGGCCGAGAGCTTCGAGCGCACGGCGGAGGAATTCCAGCTCAGCCGCGGCGGCTGAGCGGCGCGCCGATGCGCGCCGTCGTCAGGCCGGGAGCGACGGCTTGCGCCGCGTCCGCTTGCGATGCCGCAGCACCAGGCGGCGGATGGCGGGTGGCAGGTTGCGATGCTTCTGCGCCGCCGCGATGTCCTCGATCAGCGCCGCCGCCGTCAGCCCGTGCTCGGCGGCGATGGCGCGCAATTCCCGCCAGAACGCGCCCTCGAGACCGGCGCTTGCGCCGCGGCGATTGACCGCAGCCGGGCGCCGCCGCCGCGGTGAGCGCCCACTGTCCTCCTTGTCCGCGGCTTGGATTGTTCGGCGCGATATTTGCCGCTGCATTGCCTCAGGCCTCCTGTCGTCCTGCCCATCTTGGTCCCAATTTTTCTGTCGTCGGATGCCAAGTTTCCGCCGGCGAAATATTACAATCCCTTGGTGCGCCTGTGACAACCGCAGCAGCATGCCGCTGTGCAAAAAAATTGTTGCACCGGCGGCAAAACCTGAGCACCATTTGCCGACGTATATTCACATCCTTGTGAGGAGCGGCAGACGGGCACCGCGGCATCATCGGCCTTCATTGAACTGCTCGAGGGCAACGGCTTTGCCGGCCGGGTCGACCCGGCGACGGCGCGCCGCCTGCTGTCGATCTTCCTCGATCTGTGCGACACGCTCGGCGTCACCGAGGGCGAGGATCCGCGGGCGCGCCAGATCGCCCGCACGGTGATTGTGCACGGCATCACCGGCACCCCGCTCGACGCCATCGAGGCCAAGGCGCTCGAAGAGCTCAACGCCGGCAAGCGCCAAAGCGACAGCTGATCCGGCGCGAGCCTCACAGTCCGGCATACCAGGGAATGAATCGCGGCCGGTTGCGGCCGAGCGCGGTGATGCGCGGCCCCCAGCCGCGGTCGCTGCGGCCGGCCCGCGTCAATTCGGTCACCGCCCAGACCAGCGCATCGAGCCGGTCGGGCGAGGCCCCGCCCGGCAGGCCGTCGAGCCCGAACTCGCACATCTCGTCCTCCAGCTTGGCAAAGCCCGCGCCGACGTGTTTGACGCGGCCCTGCGCGTAGAGCAGCGCCACCGGCTCGGCGCGCAGATATTTGCCGCGCGTGGCGTGCACCGTGCGCAGCGGCAGCGACGCGTCGACCTGGCGCAGCACCGCGCCGACCATGTCGCCGCCCTGGTTGACCTCGGCGACGAGACAGTTGGCGTCGTGGCGGCGGAAGGCGGCGACGGCGGCGCTCGCCCAGCGCTCGGGCGAGGCGCGTTCGAGGCTTGCGTCCTCCAGCACGTAGACGACGCCGTCGCCGGCGATCCCGGCAACGACGATGCCGCAGGCGTCGCCCCGCGTGCCGCCCGGCGGATCGATGCCGACGACGATGCGCGCAAGTTCGGGCGCGGCGGCGACCCGCGCCGCCTCGAGGGTCGCCCGCGTCCACAGCGCGTCGGCGCGCTCCTCGATGATCTCGCCGTCGATCTCCTGGCGGCCGAGCCTGGTGCCGGCGTAGCGGCCGATCACGGCGTCGAGGAAGGCGGGCGACAGGAAGCGGGCATTGGCGTGGGTGGAGGCGCGCGTCACCGCGCTCCGCGGATCGTCGACCAGGCGCTTGATCAGCGCCACCGGGCGCGGCGTGGTGGTGACGAGCTGGCGCGGATTGGCGCCGTGGCGCAGACCGAATTGCAGCATGTCGAAGGTGTCCTCGGCATGCGTCCATTTGGCGAGCTCGTCGCACCAGGCGGCGTCGAATTGCGGCCCGCGCAGCTGCTCGGGATCCTCGGCCGAGAAGGCGTAGGCCACCGCGCCGTTTTGCCATTCGAGGCGGCGGCGCGACGCCGTCCAGAGCGGGCGCTCGCTGCGCGGCGAGACGCGCAGGATGCCGGACGGCCCCTCGATCATCACCTCGCGCACGTCGTGCTCGGTCTCGCCGACCAGCGCGATCGAGCCATGCGGGCGGTCGGCGTAAGGCGCGTGGCCGAACACCAGAGCGCGGGTGAACTCGGCGCCGAGCCGGGTCTTGCCGGCGCCGCGCCCGCCCAGCATCAGCCAGGTGGTCCAGGGGCCGCCATTATTGGCGGCCGCCGGCGGCAGCTGGTGCGGATGGGCGAGCGTGGCGAAGTCGCGCTCAAGCCTGATCGCCTGCTGCGGCGTCAGCCGCCGCGTCAGTTCCGCGGTCCGGTTCGCTCTGGAAAAGCGCATCAATTCGTCGCGCAAGTTCGAGGCGGAATTGGTCGAGGTCGGCGGGGAGGTCGTCATAGCTTGATCTCTCGGATGCGGCGGGAAGCATGCCGGCTTGCATGCGCTGCAGCTTGCCCAGGACTTCGGTGAGGTTGGAGAGCGTCTGCGTGGTGCGCGCGGCGTCGAGCGGCTTCTGCGGCACGGTGCCGAGCTGGGCGCGCAACGCTTCGAGCGCGGCAAGCTCGCCGAGCGCGACACGGTACAGACGGTCGATGGTTGCGGCAACCGCGGGCGTCGGCTCTGGCGCGGGCGCCGCGGCATCGGTGGCGGCGGCCGCGAGGCTCGCCTCCAGCTTCTCCGTCTCCTCCAGCAGGCGCGCCGACACCGACAGGTCGCGCGGCGGCCTTTGATAGCGCACCCAGCCTTCACGCTTGGCGAGCCGGATCAGGCTGTAATGGTGGATGCCGAAGTCCGCCGCGATCGAGGCGACGCTTTCGGCGGTCTGCTCGTAGCGGCGGCGGCCATTGGCCAGCAATGCGGGCGAATAGGTGCGGTGCGCCGGCACGCGCCGGCTCGGCAGCCGCCTCTTGCCGAGACGCCGCCGCACTCTCCTCCCCTCCCCCTTGTGGGGAGGGGATGGGGGTGGGGGTAGTTGGGGTCTGCTTTTGCCTGTGCCGCGCGCGGACGCGCGCGATCGCGTGGCGCGCCGCGGCGCGCGGGATCGTTTCGCCATGAGCGAACTCCGTGTGCTGTGAAGGAATGTGCTGTGAAGGAAAAAGGCCCGGGGGCGCTTTGCGCGCAGCTCCCGAGCCTGCGCCAATCCTAGCCCAGCAGCGCACCGCTCGTCAAGGATTTTGTTCCTCTAGCGGCTTTGGTACGCATTTATATACTTGACATAGCCAAGCCGGAGGCATACATTGGCCACATTGGAGACAGGCCATGAAGCTCACCGACAAGATTTTCCATGACGAGAATGCCGCCCGCGCCCACATGGAGCGCTTGCGCTGGCCGGAAGGCCCGATCTGCCCGCATTGCGGCAATTCGGACCAGGAAGCCATTAAGCGCCTTGATGGCGAAAGCCACCGTCCGGGTCTGTTTCAGTGCAACGCTTGCCGTGAGCACTTCACAGTTACGGTCGGCACCGTCATGGAGCGTTCGCATATTCCGCTTCATAAGTGGGTTCTGGCCTTTCATTTGATGAACGCGAGCAAGAAGGGCATTTCGGCGCATCAGATGCACCGGATGCTGGCGATCACCTACAAATCGGCGTGGTTCATGTGCCATCGCATCCGTGAGGCTATGGGCGGCCCGACCACGAAAGGCGGCATGGGTGGCGTTGGCCATCAGGTAGAGGCCGACGAGACCTACTATGGCAACACGTCAAAGCGCGCCAAGCACTACAAGAAGGGCCATAGTCAGAAGTCTGGCGTTGTCGCGCTCGTCAATCCCGGCACCGGTGAAACGCGAGCCTTTGTCGTCAAACCGGCAACATCAGAGACAATCAAGAATATCCTGTGGACCAATGTTCACCGTGGCACCACGCTAGTCACCGACGAAAGCCCGCTCTATCTACAGGCTGATTACAAGCGCCATGAGAAAGTGCGCCATGCTTCCGCGCAGTATGTGAACAAGGACGGCTACACCACAAACAACGTCGAAAACTTTTTCGGCGTGTTCAAGAAGGGCATGGTCGGCACATACCATTTCTGCGGCGAACAGCACTTGCAGCGGTATTTGAACGAATTTGCCTTCCGTTATTCCAACCGTTCCGGCATCGGAATTGATGATGGGGAACGCGCAGCCATTGCCATTCGTAATGCGTCAGGCAAGCGGCTGACGTATCGTCCTGCTAACTAAGCCGAAGACAAGAAAACATTTAGCCCGTAAATTTCTCACTTGGCGAGCCAAGAGGGGAAACAGATGATTGCGATTGAGACTCACACGCATACTCACACCGGCGATCTCCAATCGTTTTCTCTGACGGTGCCGTATGCTCACGGTTCTGCCGATCTACAAGTTCACATAACCGGTCCTCGATCTCACGACATAGATCAGCGCGAGATAATTCGGCTAGAAATACATGCCGTTCTCGATGCTCTGGAAAAGGCGGTAGAGGCGTCAGATAACATACTGTTGTCTGGCGCGACAGGTCGCCTCTAACAATAAAACTTGGCTCATCCGCGACCCCAAGCTCTAGCGCCAAAGATAGAGCCTTGGTTGCGCTACGGCTTGGCATCGGCTCTTTTCAATCTAGGACTCTTTTTCTTTTTCCCGCTAGGCTTGCGCTTGGGCGGCGTGCTTAGCGCGCGGCGCAATGCATCGTCGCGGCGGCGAGCGGTTTCAGTCTCGCCATACTGTTCTGGATTTTTTGTCATGCCTAAAAAGCCTAAAAAGACATCGCAAAAAGTTGACTCTCAAGAATTGTTCTATCATGCCACGCGAATTTTAAGTGCAGATTGGCATTTGCGTCATGCGCTACCCCCACAAACCGATAAGCTAATGGTCGCGCAGGGATCAATGATCTTAAATGCATTTGCGTCTGAACTGTTTATCAAATGCATTTTGTTGATTGAGGGAAAGACCCCGCCGCCCACACATAAGTTAGATGTTCTATTCCGCCAAGTTGGCCACAAAACGAAACGAAACATAGAGGCGATATGGGACGCCCAAGCCAGACCGAAGCTAACCCATATGTCCGTAAACCATGGACACCCGCTCGATCTCCCGAATGCAATTGTTACTTGTGCCAATTCTTTTGAGCGTCTTCGCTACCATTACGAAGACCCATCAAAGACCTTTTTCTATATCGGCGAATTGCCGGAAATTTTGCACCGCATAATTCTTGAGATTAAGCCGGAATGGGACCTTCCCACTCAATCCACATCCCAGCCTCAGAAAACGCAAACACCGCCCGCCGAAGCTCCGTAGAATTGCGCGGCCTGTAATCAATTATTAGGCCGCCCCCCTCAATCCCCTCCTCCTCGGTACTGCCAATCCCGACAATGGTTGCGCCAACCATTGTTGCGAGCAGGTTCTCGCCGCCTTCCGGGGCAAATCTGCTTAGGGGCAAAGAACCGATAATCTTAAGTCCCTCATAGTCGAGGCCATAGTCGCCCTTCATGGGCCAACCTCATTGGTTGGCACCTATCTACTTGCGCTGCCCTGTCGGTATTTACATACTACCGATAGTGGCTATGTCAAGTATATAAGTGCGCTTTGGTAGTGCTTCGTTTTAAATAGGAACACAATCTGATCCAGGCTTGGTAGTAAATATCACCCTTAGGGTGAAAGGATGATTGACAGGTCCGTCAGAGTCGCTATATAGGGAACATCCATGGACGTTGCCTTTAAGGACGAATCCTTGGACCGCCTAGAAATTGATCCGACTTATTCGGGTCGATACGGCAGTGATGTTGTGAAGGCTTACCGAAAGGCAATGCAGCACATACGAGCCGCCACCGACGAACGAACGCTCTACAACCGAAGAGGCTTTCGCTTCGAAAAGCTTTCGGGAAATCGAGAAGGCCAATGCTCACTGCGGCTCAACAAACAATGGCGTTTGATCGTTGAGATTACAGGGACCGCGCCGAACAAAGTCGTGAACGTTCTGGAAATCGCGGATTACCACTGAGGACGCAACAAATGGCACCGGCTCGCATACCAGCTGAGGTTTTCCCGCCCGGCGAGTTCATCCGCGATGAATTGGAGGCTCGCGGCTGGAAACAGGAGGATCTCGCCAAAATCATGGGCCGACCCCTTCAGGCAATTAACGAGCTGATTGGTGGAAAGAAACAGATCACGCCAGAGACCGCTTTGGGCCTCGCGAAGGCTTTCGGCGATGACGACGCACTGTATTGGCTGAACCTCGATAACGTTTATCGGCTTTCGAAGGCGAAGCCGGTTGACCATGCAGTTGAGCATCGGGCGCGAGTTTATGCGAAATTTCCAGTGCGCGATCTTATTAAGCGGAAGTGGATCGCGGATTCTGACAATCCGAGAGTTATCGAACATCGCGTTTGCCAGTTCTTTCAAATCTCAAGCATTGACGACACTCCGCAGCTTCCGCACGCGGCCAAGGCAAACCAATACAATCAGCGTGATTATGAAGAAGGCACCAAGCTTCAATATGCATGGCTATTTCGAGCAAAGGCATTGGCGTCTTGCGTTCAGTCTGCTCCGTACAACGAAGGCAAACTAAAGAACGCACTTACTAGGCTTCACGCCTTGATGATAGCGCCTGAAGAAATTCGGCAAATTCCATCCATACTTGCTGAAGCTGGTGTGCGGTTTGTCATTGTCGAGTTTTTGAAGGGCGCAAAAATCGACGGCGCAACATTTTGGCTTGATGACACCACCCCAGTAATCGCAATGTCATTAAGATTCGATCGGATTAATAACTTTTGGTTCGTCTTGCGCCACGAAATCGAACACGTGTTGCGGAGAGACGGAACAGTTATTGATGTCGAGCTCACTGAGAGTTTGAAAAATAAGGTAACCGTCCCGCTGTACGAACAACGAGCGAACGATGCTGCTGCGGACTATATGGTTCCTCGCAGCGAATTGCAGGACTTTATTACGCAAGTGCGTCCGCTTTTTTCAGAGAGGCGCATTTCGCTTTTTGCGAAAAAGATCGGCGTGCATCCAGGAATAGTGGTCGGACAGCTACAGCACCATAACGAAGTGCCGTACACCCATTTCCACAAGCTTTTGGTGAAAGTACGCGAGATCATAACCAAGACAGCAATTACAGACGGATGGGGCCTTGTGCCTTCCGTGGATGGAGAGATTGGAGCTTAGACAATGTCGAAGTTTGACGACCAACTTGTCAAAATTGTCGAAGACTACAGAGCTGCAAAGCAGCCATGGCCCGCAAGTGCTGAGCAACTCGCCGAGTGGGCCGTCGCACAAGAGCGGTTTCAGATCACGCGCGGGATGGCCGTAAGTCAGTGCAAAGAAAGGATCACGCGCGCAATGCGTTTGCGTCACATCAGGGATAAGAAAGGCCGAAGCATCCGCCAGTATTACGCGGCTCGTGTGCGGGAGGACGGCCAACTGGTCATGAAGTGGGACGATCTGAATGCCGCGCGACCGTTCATGCAGATTTCTGTAGCGAACAGACGAAATCACATTCTTGGCGAGTGTCATCAACTCAAGAATGATCTCGATAGCTACAACGAGCGTAAGTGCCCGGAAAATCCGATCCAGACCTCGTTCGATTTCACAATCGACCTAGAAGAACTTAATCAACTCGACGATGTCGCTCAGTCTGACTGCCTCCACAGGGTCTCGGTGGTAACCAGACAGCGGGCGGCACAACAAAAACCCCGGGCGCCAGCGCCCGGGGCTTTGCACGCTCGGCCGATAGGCGCGGGATTTTAGAAGCGGTAGTTGACGCCCGCGCGCACGATGTTGGTCTTGAAGCTGACGTCGTCGGGGATGGCGCCGCAGGTGATGCCGCAGTCGAACTTGCCGAGGTCGGCGTAGAGGTATTCGACCTTGACGCTCCAGTTCGAGCGCAGCGCGTATTCGACGCCGAGGCCGGCGGTCCAGCCGATCTGGGTCTTGCTGGCGCTGGTGCCGGCGGGATTTTCCGCCTTGACGTCGCCGAAGGCGGCGCCGGCGGTCAGATACGGCAGCCAGTTGTTCCAGCCGGCATAGCCGAGGCGGGCGCGCGCGGTGCCGAACCAGTCGTTCTTGGTGGTGCAGGTGCCGGCGCCGAAGCAGGTGGCGTCGCCCTTCATGTTCGACCAGTCGATGTCGGCTTCCAGGCCCCAGACCCAGGTGCCGGTCTGGTAGTTGTAGCCGATGGTGCCGCCGACCAGCGCCCCCTTCGGATCCGGGCTGACCGCCGGGAAATCCCAGTCCGACGAGCCGAAGCCGTAGCCGGCGTTGAGGCCGACATAAAAGCCGGTCCAGTTGGCGTAGGCCGGCGCGATGATGCCCGGCGGCGCCTTGTAGGGTTGCGGCAGGTCGGCAGCCTGCGCGGCGAACGGCGCCGCCAGCAGCGCGACAATGCCGGCGAGGATCAGTTTGGTGTTCATGTCTATCGGCCCCTTGGACTGTCTGAGTCGGGCGGCAAGCGGGCGATCACATCGATCCACCCGGTCACAGCCACGCGAACGGCTACAGGAAGGCGGACGCCGGCGAATGCCGCGCCCGAACGCAGATGGGCCATCAGAGCCCGAGAATGGTTAAGGGCCGGTTAACCATGAAAGGCCGCGCCGGGCCGGGCCTTTCGGCGCGCCGCGCTCAGCCGCGCGCGCTGAGCACCGCCGCGAGCGAGACGTGCGACCACGGCGCGGTTCGTCGCCGGCATTTTGCCCTGCCAGTAGAACATCGGGACCAAAAAAGAATCCCCCCGCCCGGTTTCCCGAGCGGGGGTAATCCTTCAGTGGTAAAACCACTTTGCCGTGGCTTTCCAACCGATTTCCCCTAACCCCCATAGTATTGATAGACAGCGAATTCCCGTCAATAATCAATTTCGAGTTGTGTTGAGTGTCGGGGCAAGTGGGCGTGCGTATCCTGGGCATCGATCTCGGGATTGCGTCTTGCGGCTGGGGCGTGATCGAAACGTCGGACACCGGCGGAAAAGTTATCGCCGCGGGCGTGCGTATGTTCGATGCTCCGCTGGTCGACAAGACCGGCGAGCCGAAAAGCGCGCAGCGGCGCGCCGCGCGTGGGCAACGGCGCGTCATCCGCCGGCGCCGCCAACGCATGAACGCCGTCCGCAAGATCCTGCATCGCAATGGCTTGCTGCCCGATGCATCGCGAGACGCGCTGCACGAGGCGCTGCGCCGCGTCTCCCCCCAGGGTACTCATCCTCCCATCACGCCGTGGGCCCTGCGCGCCGCCGCCCACGAGCGCGCCCTGACCAACGACGAGTTCGCCGTCGTGCTCGGCCACATTGCGCGCCACCGCGGCTTCAAATCCAATTCCAAGAGCGAAGGCAACGCCAACGCGGCCGACGAAACGTCGAAAATGAAGAAGGCGATGGAGCAGACCCGCGAGGGTTTGGCGAAATACCGTTCATTCGGCGAAATGCTCGCGCTTGACGAGAAGTTTAAGGACCGCAAGCGCAACCGCGACAAGGACTATTCGCACACCGCCAAGCGCGCCGACCTGGAAGACGAGGTGCGCACGCTCTTCGCCGCTCAGCAAAGATACGGCAACCCGGCGGCGACGGCTGAACTGGCCGCTTCGTTTTCGGCAAAGGCGTTTTTTCAACGTCCGTTGCAAGACAGCGAGGCGCTGGTCGGCCAATGCCCGTTCGAATCCGGACAGATGCGCACGGCGCGCCGCGCGCCGTCATTCGAGTTGTTCCGCTATCTGTCACGTTTGGCGCAGCTGCGCATTGCTGTGGGCCGCGCCGAG
>DASRGB010000038.1:0-23979 GCA_035651255.1 Pseudolabrys sp. | reverse complement strand
CGCTGGAAAAAATCGGGCTGCGCGATGCCGTGCTCGCGGATGCACACAAACCAACGTCCATGGAAATGCGCTGCGCGCTTTCCGGCGAACGCATTACCTGCATCCCTCTTGCCGATGCGCGTTTCCTGGAAAGGTTCGGGCAGCCCTACGCGGTAACCCATCGACACGACATCCACGGCGTCTTTCTCAGGGCGTGTCGGGAGAGCAACCTCGTGACCCTGGAGACGAACCGCACGGTCGAGGATTTCAGCGAGGATGCAGATGGCGTCGTCGTGACGCTGCGGGACGGCGAGCGCGTCCGCGGCCGCGCGCTGATTGGCTGCGACGGCATGTGGTCCAGGGTGCGCGAGAAAGTCGTCGGTGACGGCAAGCCCCTCGTCTCAGGCCATATCGCCTTTCGGGCCGTGCTCAGGCGCGAGGAAGTGCCAGCCGATCTCTGGAGCCCGGACGTCATTCTGTGGGCGGGGCCGCGCACGCATTTCGTGCATTACCCGCTGCGGCGCGGCGAGCTCTACAATCTCGTCGCCGTGTTCCATTCCGACCGCTACGAGGAGGGCTGGAACGCCGAGGGCGCCAAGGACGTGATGTGGCAGCATTTCAAGATGCAGGTGCCGCAGGTCACGCGCCTGCTCGAGCGCATCGAGACCTGGCGCATGTGGGTGCTGTGCGACCGCGAGCCGGTGAAGACCTGGTCGGCCGGCCGCGCCACTCTGCTCGGCGACGCCGCCCATCCGATGCTGCAATACCTCGCGCAAGGCGCCTGCATGGCGACCGAGGACGCCGTCATTCTGGCGGAAAAGGCCGCGGCCAAGCGCGACGATCTGGCCGGCGCCTTCGAGGACTACCAGCAGGCGCGCTATCTGCGCACCGGCCGCACGCAGATCATGGCCCGCGTCTACGGCGAGTTCTATCACGCCCGCGGCGTCGCCGCCGAGCTGCGCGAAATGGCGCTGGCGCCGCGCACGCCGCAGCAGAGCTACGACGGCATCGCCTGGCTTTACGGCGGGCCCTAGCGGCTCACGGCAGCCCGGCGATCTTGCGCGCTTCGCCGGTGACTTCGAGGATGTGCATCCCGCTATTGGCGCGGTCGACCACGTAGATGTAGCCGCGGTCGTCGGTCTCGACATTGTTGCTCTGGATCGCGGTCTTGCAGCGATCCTGACCGCCGACCTTGATGCAGCGCTTGTCGGTCTCCTTGGTCACCGCCGGGATGTAATAGCCGGCTTCGCGCGGCCGGTACGGATCGCGAATGTCGAGGGCGCGCACGCCGGCGTTGAACCAGGTGACGAAGGCGAGCTTGCGGTAGAACACCGGCGCCATGCTCTCATTCGAGGAGTGCGAGCCAAAGCGGCCGCCGCGCTCGCAGAAATGCCCGCTCGATTCCGGCACGGTGTAGTTCGACACCACCATCGGATGGCTCTCGTCGGTGGCGTCGACGAACCACACCATTTGCCGCGCTTCGCCGGCGCACTCGTTCTTCAGCGCCTCGTCGACGACCAGGATCATGTTGCGGGCGCTCGCCTCCTTGTCGGCGGCGAATTCCGGGATCGGCATGCTGCCGAGCGGAAACGTCGTATGCGCCCCGACCAGCGGCGACATCGCGAGCTCGCCCACCACCGGATAGCGCAGGTTGTCGGGCGTCGGCTCTTTCGGGCCGTTGAGGAGCTTCTGCCGGTCGACGATCTGCACGATGCCGCCTTTGTTGGTGCCGTAGCCGAAATAGATGCGGTTGGCCTGCGGGCCGAGCGAGATCATGCCGTGCAGCACGGTCGGCACCGGGCCGCTCGAGCCCGGTTCCTGGCCGGGCAGGCCGAAGTCGCGGATCTTCACCGGATGCGCGGGATCGCTGAGGTCGTAGACCTGCGTCATGCGGTTGGCGCGCCAGCCCGGCGCGCCGGACACGAGGTAGGCGATGCCGGTATCGCATTCCCACCAGTTCTTGTGCGTGCCCTTGATGCCGGCGATGCGCGTGACCAGAGACGGCTTGGCCGGATCGCTGACGTCCCAGACTTCATGCGCCGAATTGCCGAAGGTGCGCAGCAGATAGGTCTTGCTGCGGTCGGCCTTCGGCAGCGTGCTGCCGGAGCAGACGCGGGCCATCTGCGCGCCGCCGCCCTCGTATTCGCCCGGCTCGCCCGGAATGTGGTGCAGATATTGCGGATGCGCCGGATCGGTGACGTCGACGATCGAGGTGCCGTTGTCTTCCGCCTGGCCCGTCATCGGGTTCAAGGGCTTGGCAATCTCGGTGGTGCCGCCGTGATGGCCGATATAGGCGATATAGCGCCCGCCCTGGTGAACGATGGTCGGCTGATAGGCGCTGCGATGTTGCAGGTCGCTGTAGCCGACGAGGCGCATGTTGCGCGCCTCCGGCTCGGCGCCGGGCCTTTCGCTCTGCGCCAGGACGAGGCCGGATGCAGCAAGCGCCAACACGCCGCTCCCGACGGCAACGCAGTATCCACGCATGGGCTCCTCCCGCTGACGGCCGCACGGCTCCTCTTCAGCGGAATAACCGGAGGTCCGCGGGCGTGTTCCGGCTCCGCTGCGGCGGCCGCGGCAACGATATCACTTGCCGCTATCGGGACGAAACTTGGTTTCCGGCTTGAGCCCCTTGCGGCGCAGCTTTTCGCTGATCCTGCCGTTTTCCAGGTAGCGGCCGGTGGCGGCCCGCTTGGCGGCCTCGTCCCACTGCGGCAGCCAGTCGCCGAGCGAATAGCCGAACCACGGCGCCTGCGGCCGCAGCGGCCCGAAACCGAGCTTCTCCCAGATCGCCCTGGCGCGCTCCATGTAGTCCCGTTTCGGCAAGGCCAGCGGCGGCAGATCGCCTTTCATCGTCGCATCGATCAGCAGCGTCGAGTCTTCCTCGTTGTCGTGCTCGCGCTTGGGGCCGTGGCCCTGGCCGCGATGCGGCACGATCTCGACGTCCTCGACCGGGTTCATGCGGTAGGCCATCGCCCACAACAGCGCGTCGGCGTTGTCGACGTCGATATCCTCGTTGACGGCGATGCAGATCTTGCCGCAGTCGGCCTTGAAGAAGGCCGCGCCGCGCAGCGCGCGCCAGATTTCGGTGCGCGACACGCCCTTCTCCAGGGTGACGACGGTGACGCGCAGCAGCCCGGTCAAAGGCTCGTGCAGCGACACTTTCCTGACGCCGCGAATGCCGAGCGTGTTGCGCAAGTGCGCGGTGAACAGCGGCTCGTAGGCGACGCGCTTGATGACGCTCGATTCCGACGGCGCCACCTGGCTGATATAGGACGGGATGATCGCGTTGCTGCGGTGGGTGATCGCCGTCACCCGCATCGGCATGTTGAATTCCTCGAGCGCGACGTGGCCGTGCGATTCCCCGAACGGCGCTTCCGGCTCGAGCCACTCGGTGTCGATGAGGCCCTCGATGACGACCTCCGACTCCGCCGGGATCATCAGATCGACCGTGCGGGCGCGCACGATGTTGATCGGCGCGCCGGCAAGCCCGCCCGCCACCGTCAGCTCGTCGACGCCGATCGGCAGCTTCTGCGGCCCCATGAAGGCGACGTAAGGCGGGCAGCCGAGCACGATGGCGCAGGGCATCGGCTGCTTGCGCTTCTGGTACTTGAGGTAGTGCTGGTAGCCGCCGGCGCCGCCGACCCGGGTCGCCATGCGCACCACCAGGCGATCCGGCGCCTTCAGCGCGGCGCGATAGGTGCCCATGTTCTGGATGCCGGTTTCGGGATCGCGGGTGATGACGTTGGTCGCCGTCAGCGTCGGCGCCGAGTCGAAGCCGGGCGTCGACACCGGGATCGGCAGCATGTCGAGGCCGCGGCCCTCGCCTTTGAGCGCCTCGCCCTCGATGACGACCTCGTGGCACACCGCCTCGTTGACCAGCCGCGGCGCGATCGGGTTGGCGATCGCCGAATCCCATTTGGCCTGGATCTCGGACAGCGGCGCCTGCATGCCGACGCTGTAGATCTCGGCATTGGCGGCGACGGCGCCGACCACGACCGGCATCTTGTATTTGCGGCCGAGCCCGTCGGTGATGTTGGTGAACAAAAACGCCTTGCGGTCGGCCTCGGCGACGCCGCCGACGAATTCCCAGCGCACCAACGGATGCATCTCGGCATCCTTGTCGATCGGCACGTCAACCTTGCGCAGCAGGCCGCGCTGGTCGAGCGCGGCCAGATGCTCGTGCAGGTCGGGATAGGGTCGCGCCGCATCGCTCATCGGTCGGTTCCGTCACAGCATGGCCCTGACCGGCGGCAACCGGCCGGCCACCCTCGTCCGCGGGCAGGCCCGCTCACTTGCGCGGGATGCCCGCCTTGTCGATCACCTCGTTCCACTTCTTGATGTCGGCCGTCAGCCGCTGCATCAGCTCATCGGGTGAGCTCGACCGCGACTGCACGCCGACCTTGGCGAACTGCGCCTTGACGTCGGGCATGGCGAGCACTTCGTGCATCGCCTTGCCCATGGTGTCGACGACCGCTTTGGGCGTGCCCTTGGGCGCGAAGATGCCGTTCCACGACGTCACCTCGTAGCCCTTGACGCCGGCTTCGGCCACCGTCGGCACGTTCGGCATGTCGGCCTCGCGGCCCGGCCCGGAGCTTGCCAGCACGCGCAACTGGCCGCTCGACACCTGGCCGCTGATCGCCGGCGGGAAATCGATCAACATCTGCACGTCGTTGCGCAGCAGCGCCACGACGATGTCGCCGGAGGTCTTGTACGGCACGATCTGCACGTTGAGGCCGGTCAGCGACTTGAACAGCTCGCCGCCGAGGTTCTGCGTGCCGCCGACGGCGATGGTGCCGATGTTCAGCTTGCCGGGATTGGCCTTGGCCTCGGTAATGAAGTCGGCGATCGACTTGTAGTGCGACTTGGCGTCGACCGCGAACAGCAGATTGAACTCGCCGAGTAGCGACACCATCTCGAACTGCTTGACCGGATCGAACGGCAGCTTGTTGAAGGCGGCGACGCTGATCGCCGTGCCGTTGGTGACCAATCCCATGGTATAGCCGTCCGGCGGCGCGTTGATGACGGCGCGCGCGGCGTTGATGCCGCCGGGGCCCGGCATGTTCTCGATCACCACGCCCTGGCCGAACTTGCTGCTGAGCTTGTCGGCCATGATGCGCGAGGTGACGTCGGCGACGCCGCCGGCGCCGAAGGGCAGCACGATCTTGACCGGCTTCTCGGGCCACGCCGCCTGCGCTTGTTGCGCCGGCGCAAGCAGGGCCAGCGCCATCAGCGCCAAAGCCGCCTTGCTGACGAGTCTCATGGCAATCCTCCCTCGATCGTTTCTTATGTCAGTCGAAACCATAGAGCCGGGCGGGATTGTCCACCAGCAGGCGCCTTTGCGCCAGCGCGTCGGGGGCATATTGCGGCACCAGATCGACCAGGTCCGCCTCATCCGGCTCATGCGTCGAATTCGGGTGCGGAAAATCGGTGCCCCACAGCACGCGCTGCGGCGCCGCCTCGACCAGCGCGTGAGCGATCGGCACCGCCGCATCGTAGGGCGGCATGGAAATGCGCTCGGCGCCGCAGACCTTGATCCAGCAGTTTTCCAGGCGCGAAAGCTCGAGCAGCGCCTTGAGCGGCGGCTGCCCGAGGCCGTCTTTGGCCGGCACCCGGCCCATGTGGTCGATGACGAAGGGCAGCGGCAACCCGCGCATCATCGGCGACAGCGGCACGATGTCGGGCGCATCGAGATGCAGCACCACGTGCCAGCCGCGCGGCGCGATGCGGCCGATGACGCGCTCGAACAGGCCCATGTCCGGCGCGCCGCCGAGGTGCCGGACGAAATTGAAGCGCACGCCGCGCACGCCGCCGGCGTGCAGGCGGTCGTAGTCCTTGTCGGTGAACGTATCGTCGACGATGGCGACGCCGCGATAGCGCTTGGGGTCCGAGGCGATGCAATCGAGCATCGCCGCATTGTCGGTGCCGTGGCAGCTGGCCTGCACGATCACCGAGCGTTCGACGCCGAGATGATCGTGCAGCGCGCGCAGCATCTCCTTCGGCGCGTCCTGCGGGGTGTAGCGGCGGTTCGGCGCATAGGGGAACTTCGCGGCCGGGCCGAAGACGTGGCAGTGGGCGTCGGTGGCGCCCGGCGGCAATTTAAAACGTGGCTTGCGCCGCTTCGACAGGAACGCTGCGTGAATGTTCATGGGCTGCCTTTAGCGAAGCGCGCGCGGGCTCACAAGGCCGGAATGTCGCCGCGCTCCCAGCCGGCCATCGTCTCGGCGCGAAAATCGGCAAAGCGCCCCTGTTCGATCGCCGCCCGCATGCCGGCCATCAGCGTCTGGTAATAGGCGAGATTGATGGTCGAGAGCAGCACCGCGCCCAGCATCTCGTTGGCCTTGGTGAGGTGATGCAGATAGGCGCGCGAATAGCTGCGCGCCGCCGGATGCGCGCTCGCCTCGTCGAGCGGGCGGGCGTCGTCGGCGTGCCGCGCATTGGCGAGATTGATGGCGCCGAAGCGCGTGAACGCCATGCCGTGACGGCCGTTGCGCGTCGGCAGCACGCAGTCGAACATGTCGACGCCGCGTCCAACCGCCTCGATCAGGTCGTGCGGCGTGCCGACGCCCATCAGATAGCGCGGGCGGTCCGCCGGCAGCAGCGGCGTGGTTTGCTCGACGATCTTGAGCATGACGGCTTGCGGCTCGCCGACCGCGAGGCCGCCGATGGCGTAGCCGTCGAAGCCCATCGCCGTCAGCGCGCGGGCGCTTTCCGCCCGCAGCGCCGCGTCGTCGCCGCCCTGCACGATGCCGAACAGCGCATAGCCCGCGCGCGCTCTGCTCTCGAAGGCGCGCTTCGATCGCTCGGCCCAGCGCAGCGACAGCTGCATCGCCCGCGCGATCTCCTCGCGGTTGGCCGGCAGCTTGAGGCATTCGTCGAGCTGCATGGCAATATCGGCGCCGAGCAGCGCCTGGATCTCGATGGCGCGCTCCGGCGTCAATTCCACCATGGCGCCGTCGAGATGCGAGCGGAAGGTGACGCCGCGCTCCTCGAGCCGCCGCAGCGCCGACAGCGACATCACCTGGAAGCCGCCGGAATCGGTCAGGATCGGCTGCGGCCATTGCATGAAGCCGTGCAGGCCGCCGAGCGCGGCGATGCGCTCGGCGCCGGGACGCAGCATCAGGTGGTAGGTGTTGGCGAGCACGATGTCGGCGCCGGTTGCGCGCACCATATCCGGCGTCAGGCCCTTCACCGTGGCTTGCGTGCCGACCGGCATGAAGGCCGGCGTCTGCACGCGGCCATGCGGCGTGACGATCTCGCCGCGCCGCGCGCCGCCGTCGGTCGTGTGCAGGGTGAAGAAGAAGGCGTCGGACATTTTCTATCTCGGTGTGGCCCCATCTTCCCCTGTCCCCTTGTGGGAGAGGGTGCCCAAGCGGAGGCGAAGCCGAGCGAGGGCGGCTGAGGGGTCGGCGCTCAATTGAACCGCTGACCCCTCACCCGGCTCGCGCTTCGCGCTCGCCACCCTCTCCCACAAGGGGAGAGGGTGGCGGAGTGCGCGGCACGGCTGGGAATAGCAGACAGGCATCGCCATACGAATAGAAGCGATAGCCGCCCGAAATCGCATGGGCATAGGCGCGCTTCATGGTGTCGAGCCCGCTGAACGCCGACACCAGCATGAACAGGGTCGAGCGCGGCAGGTGGAAATTGGTCAGCAGCAGGTCGACGGCGCGGAACTTGTAGCCGGGCTGAATGAAAATCGAGGTCTCGCCGGAAAATTCCTCGATCTTGCCGTCCGCGCCGGCCGCGCTTTCCAGAAGCCTGAGCGCCGTCGAGCCGACGGCGACGATGCGGCCGCCCTGCCCGCGTGCCGCATTGAGGGCCGCGGCCGTGTCCGCCGCGACGACGCCGAATTCGGCGTGCATCTTGTGGCCTTCGGTGTCCTCGCTCTTGACCGGCAGGAAGGTCCCGGCGCCGACATGCAGCGTCACCTTGTGCAAGGCCACCTTGCGCGCTTTCAGCCGCGCCAAAAGGTCTTCGGTGAAGTGCAGACCCGCGGTCGGCGCCGCCACCGAGCCCTCGTCATGGGCAAACAGCGTCTGGTAGTCGCTGCGGTCCTGGTCGTCGGGGGCGCGGCGGGAGGCGATATAGGGCGGCAAAGGCATTTCGCCGCGTTCGGAAATCGCCTGGTCCAGCACCGGACCATGGAAGGAAAATGAAAGGGTTACCTCCCCTCCCTCATCCTTCTGTGAAACTTGAGCATCGAGCTCGCCGAGAAAGCACACCCGCCCCTCGGTGCCGAAACGCAGCGTATCGCCGACCTGCACCTTCTTGGCGCCGAGGATGAAGGCCTTCCAATGCGAGCCGTCGAGCCGCTTGTGCAGCGTCGCCTCGATCTCCGGCTCGGTGGTGCCCCGCCCGATGCGCCGGCCCTTGAGACGGGCCGCGATCACCTTGCTGTCGTTGACCACCAGGACGTCACCGGGATTGAGCAGCTCCGGCAGATCGCGGACATGGCGGTCCTCCAACCTCTCGCCGTTCGTCCCCGCGGAAACGGGGACCCCGCGGTCACGACCGCCGCCCTCACCCGTTCTCTGGGCCCCCGCTTGCGCGGGGGCGAACGGAGTCTGTGGTGCGCCCGGCCGCACCACCATGAGCCGCGCCGCATCGCGCGGGCTTGCCGGCCGCAGCGCGATGCGGTCAGGCGGCAGGACGAAATCGAACAGGTCGGTGCGCATGTCGTTTGGCCGTCATCGTCCGCGAAAGCGGACGATCCAGTATCCCAGAGCGGCGCGACTTGAAACAGGCGCTGCGGCGTACTGGATGCCCCGCTTTCGCGGGGCATGACAAACGCGCGCCACCCTCCCCGTTCCGGGGAGGCATCACGCCCCCATCGTCGCCTTGACGATCTTGTCGGGATCCTTGACCGGCTCGCCGCGCTTGATCTTGTCGACGTTGTCCATGCCTTCGATCACCTTGCCCCAGACCGTGTAGTTCTTGTCGAGGAAGCGGGCGTCGTCGAAGCAGATGAAGAACTGGCTGTCGCCGGAATCGGGATTGGCGGCGCGCGCCATCGACACCGTGCCGCGCACATGCGGCTCGGCGTTGAACTCGGCCTTGAGCTTCTTGCCGGAGCCGCCGGTGCCGGTGCCGTGCGGACAGCCGGTCTGCGCCATGAAGCCGTCGATGACGCGGTGAAAGACGATGCCGTCGTAGAAGCCGTCTTTGACCAGTTCCTTGATGCGCGCGACATGGCCGGGCGCGAGATCCGGGCGCATTTCGATCACGACCTTGCCCTTGGTCGTCTCCAGCGTCAGCGTGTCTTCCGGTTTGGCCATTTGGAAATCTCCTATGAAACGCGAAACTCTCGAATGTCATGGCCGCGCTTGTCGCGGCCATCCCGATTCAAGGGGCACCGCAGTGCCTTCCTAAGCGGGGCCACCGGGACACGCCCGGTGGCGACAAGGTCATTATTTCTCGATCGTCGCTTTCTTCACGTAGTCCATGCGCGCGAAACTCTTGGCGAGATAGGCGTTGCCTTCGGTCTGCAGGCGGCCCTGCTCCGGCCCGCGGCCGCGCGGCGCGCCCTCGCCGTATTCGGCGTTGATGGCGTCGACCACGTTCATGCCCGACACCACCTTGCCGAACGGCGCAAAGCCCATGCGGTCGAGCTGGCTGTTGTCGGCGAAGTTGATGAAGACCTGCGTGGTGCGCGTGTTGGGTCCCGCCGTCGCGAACGTGATCATGCCGCGCGTGTTGCTCTGCGTCACCGGATCGTCGGTGATGTTGGCGTCCCGCCAGCGCGCCGAAATCTGCGGATCGCCGTTGATGCCGAACTGCACCATGAAGCCGGAAATGACGCGGAAGAAGCGCACATTGTCGTAAAAGCCGTTCTTCACCAGGTTGTAGAAGCGGTCGGCGCCGTTGGGCGCCCAGGCCCGCGTCACCTGGATGACGAACGGCCCCTTCGAGGTGTCGAACTTCACCTTGTAGGTGGCCGGCGCCTGCTCCTTGAGCGCAGCCGGGTTGGCGAGGTTCGGCGACTGCGCCAGCGCCGGCGCCGCGAGCAGCGACAATGCGAGCACGATGAGCGAACGGCGGCTGGTCATGAGCACTCCCTGGGGTCGGCGCCGATCACGGCTCAGCGCGCAAATTTCTTCTTCAGGCGCGCGGCAACGCTCGCCGGCACGAAGGCGGAGACGTCGCCGCCCATGCCGGCGATCTGCCTCACCAATGTGGCGGTGATCGGGCGCACGTCGGGCGAGGCCGGCAGAAACACCGTCTGCACCTTCGGCGCCATGGTGGCGTTCATGCCGGCCATCTGCATTTCGTAGTCGAAGTCGGTGGCGTCGCGTAAGCCGCGGATCAGCATGGTGGCGCCGTGCCGGCGCGCCGCCTCGACCACGAGATTGTCGAACGTGACGCAGACCAGCCTGCACTTGGCGCGGCGCGCCACCGGCCCGCAGGTCTGTTGCAGCATCTCCAGGCGCTCGTCGGCGGAAAACAGCGGCCGCTTGCCGGGATGCACCCCGACCGCCAGCACCAGTCTGTCGGCAAGCCCCGCGGCCTGGCGCACCACGTCGAGATGGCCGTTGGTGACCGGGTCGAACGTCCCGGCATAAAGGGCGGTCCGCGGCATGGGCCCGGGGTCTACCCTGCCCCCGGTTCCCCGGCAAGAGCCGCTTACGCGAGGCCGCGCCGCGCGTTAGGCTGTCGGCCCACGAACGGGGACCGCGCCATGGGCCGACTCGCAGCTGCCGCGCTCGCGCTGCTTTTCGCAACCGCCGTGTCGGCCGAGACCTACCCCAGCCGTCCCATCAAAATCATCGTGCCGACGCCGGCCGGCGGGCCGGTCGACGTCATGGCGCGGCTTCTGGCGAGCGCGCTGCCCGGCGCGCTCGGCCAAAACGTGGTCGTCGAGAACAAGCCGGGCGCCGGCAACACCATCGGCTCCAAACTCGCCGCCAGCGCCGATCCCGACGGCTATACGCTGATGGTCTCGGCCGCGAGCGGGCTGATCATGAGCCCGATGATCATCAAGAATGCCGGCTATGACGCAACGAGCTTCGCCCCGGTCGCGCTGGTCGCCGAGACGCCGCAGGTGCTGGTCGTCAATCCGCAACTGCCGTTCAAGACCGTGGCCGAGCTCGTCGCCTATGCCAAAGCCAATCCCGGCAAGCTCAACTACTCGACCGGCGGCATCGGCACGCTGCCGCACCTCAATGCCGAGCTGTTCAAGCGCGAGAGCGGCGCCAACATCGTGCACGTGCCCTATAAAGGCGGCGGCCCCTCGCTCACCGGCGTGGTCGCCGGCGACGTGCAGATGACCTTCGACACGCTGGCCACCTCGCTGCAACTCATCCACGCCGGCAAATTGCGCGCGCTCGCCGTCGTCGGGCCGCGGCGCGCCGCCGAACTGCCCGATGTGCCGGCCATGCCGGAGATCGGCTATCCGGCGCTGACCAGCGGCGCCTGGACGGCGCTGCTGGCGCCCAAGGACACGCCGCCCGAAATCGTCGCCAGGCTCAATGCCGCCGTGAACGCGGCGCTGAAATCGCAGGCCATGGAAAACGCGCTCGCCAAGCTCGGCGCCGAGCCGCGCGGCGGCACGCCGCAACAGCTCGCCGCGCACATGACGCGCGAGCAGGCGAAATGGGCGCCGATCGTGGCCTCGCTCAACCTGAGGGTCGACTGACGGATGAAGCCGAAATCCCTGCTCGAGCGCCCGGCCTCCGGCGGCGCCATCGTGCTTCCCGTCATCACCGCCGCGCTCGCCGCGGCGATCTTCGCGCTCGACACCGTGACCGCATCGGAAGTCGCCGCGCCGGTCCTCTACGTCGCGGTCGTGCTGATGTCGGTGCGCTTCTGCGAACGGCGCGGCGTCATCCTGGTCTGCGGCGGCTGCCTCGTCTTGACGATTGTCAGCCTCGCGGTCTCCACCCACGGCCTCAAGCAATCGACGCTCGGCCTCATCAACACCGCGATCAGCCTGGTGATCATCGTGCTCACCACCTATCTGGTGCTCAAGATCGAGTCGGCGAAATCCCAGGCCAAGGCCTTCACCGAGGCGCAGCAGCTGCGCGACGCCCTGATCGGCTCGGTGTCGCATGAGCTGCGCACGCCGCTCGCCTCCATTCTCGGCGGCGTCTCGATCCTCGCCGAGACGCCGGCCGTCGCCAAAGACGTGCAGCTGTCGTCCCTGACCAGGGGCATTCGCGACGAAGGCGTGCGTCTCAACAGCGACATCCAGAACCTGCTCGATGCCGCGCGCATCACCAGCCACGGCCTGCAATCGCGCGAGGACTGGACCGACCCCGCCGACATCATCAACTCGGCCACCGAGCGCATCAGGCTGCGCTATCCCGGCCACCGCTTCGAGCTGCAGTTCGGTGCCAGCCCGACCCTCATCCACGTCGACCCGGTGCTGGTCGAGCAGGCGCTCGGCCAGATCCTGTCCAACGCGGCGAAGTTCTCGCCGCCCGGTTCGACCATCCACGTTTCGGCCGCCGCCGAAGGCGGCCAGTTTGCCATCGCCGTGCGCGACGAGGGCGCCGGCCTCACCGCCGACGAGAAGGCGCACCTGATGGAAAAGTTTTTCCGCGGCCAGCGGCACACCGGGAAAATTCCAGGGTCCGGCCTCGGCCTGTGGATCGCCAACACCTTCGTCAGCAGCAGCGGCGGCCGGATCGAGGCGGCAAGCCCGGGCGAAGGACAGGGAACGACGATGCGCCTGCTGTTCCCGATCACCCGATCCGCCGACGATCTTGAACTCGCCGCACAGGAGGCCTAGGGCGGCGCCATGAAAAAACCGGCGAAGGCCAAGGCAAAGAACGGCGCGGCCAAAACATCGGCAGCCTTGTCGGCCTCGCGGCTGATCGACGCCAGGATCACGGAGCTCGGCGGCTGGCGCGGCGAAACGCTGGCGCGGCTGCGGCGCCTCATCCGCCAGGCCGATCCCGATGTCGTCGAGGCGGTGAAATGGCGCAAGCCGTCGAACAACATGCGCGGCGTTCCGGTGTGGCAGCACCACGGCATCATCTGCACCGGCGAGACGTACAAGGCCGTCGTCAAGATGACGTTCGCCAGGGGCGCATCGCTCAAGGATCCGGCGGGCCTGTTCAATGCCAGCCTCGAAGGCGGCACCCGCCGCGCCATCGATATCCGCGAGGGCGACACCATCGATGACAAGGCACTGAAGGCGCTCGTGCGCGAGGCCGTCGCCCTCAACGAGGCCAAGGCCGGGCGCTAGGCCGCCCGCTCAGCCGCCGTCGTCTTCCTCGGACAGGCGCTCGACCGAGACGACGCGCTCGTCCTCGGCGGTGTTGAGCACGATGACGCCCTGCGTCGCGCGGCCGGCGATGCGGATGCCGGCGACCGGCGTGCGGATCAGCTTGCCCTGGTCGGTGACCAGCATGATCTGGTCGGCCTCCTCGACCGGGAACGAGGCGACCAGCCGGCCGGTCTTGTCGCGGACCTTCTTGGCGCCCTTCTTGCCCTCGAGGATCGACATGGCGACGATGCCTTTGCCGCCGCGATTGGTGATGCGGTATTCGTAGGACGAGGAGCGCTTGCCGTAGCCCTTCTCCGAGATCGTCAGCACGAACTGCTCGGCCGCCGACATCTCGACGTAGCGCTTCTCGCCGAGCTCGATTGCGCCCGCGGTCTCCTCGGCGTCGCTCTCATCCTCCACCGCCTCCTCCTCTTCGCCGCCGCGCCGTACCGCGCTGGCGCGCTTGAGATAGGCGGCGCGCTCCTCGGCCGAGGCGTCGTTGTGCGCCAGGATCGACATCGAGATCACCTTGTCGCCGTCGGCAAGATCGATGCCGCGCACGCCGATCGAGTCGCGCCCGGCAAACACGCGCACGTCCGGCACGGCGAAACGGATGCACTGGCCGCCTTGCGCGGTCAGCAGCACGTCGTCCTTTTCCGTGCAGATGTGGACGTCGACGATCTCGGCGCCGTCCTTGAGCTTCATGGCGATGATGCCGGAGGGCCGCACGTCGACGAAGTCCGACAGCTTGTTGCGGCGCACCGTGCCGCTGGTGGTGGCGAACATGACGTCGAGCGCGCCCCAGCTCGCCTCGTCCTCCGGCAGCGGCATGATGGTGGTGATGGTTTCGCCCTGCTGCAGCGGCAGGATGTTGATCAGCGCCTTGCCGCGCGCCTGCGGCGCCGCGACCGGCAGCCGCCAGACCTTTTCCTTGTAGACCTTGCCGCGCGAGGAGAAGAACAGCACCGGGGCGTGCGTCGAGGCGACGAACAGCCGCGACACGAAATCCTCCTCGCGCACCTGCATGCCGCCGCGGCCCTTGCCGCCGCGGCGCTGGGCGCGGTAGGTCGAGAGCGGCACGCGCTTGATGTAGCCCTGGTGCGACACGGTCACCACCATGTCCTCGCGCGTGATCAGGTCTTCCTCGTTGACCTCGCCGGTGGCCTCGGCGATCACGGTGCGGCGGGGGGTTGCGAATTCCGCCTTCACTTTGGCGAGCTCGTCCTTGATGATCGTCTGGATGCGGGCGCGCGAGCGCAGGATGTCGAGATAGTCGGTGATTTCGGCGGCGAGCTTGTCGAGCTCCTCCTTGATCTCGTCGCGGCCGAGCGCGGTCAGCCGCTGCAGGCGCAGGTCGAGAATGGCCCTGGCCTGCTCGGCCGAGAGCTTGGTGGTGCCCTTGGCGGTGATCTTGTGGCGCGGGTCGTCGATCAGCGTCACCATCGCCGCCATATCCTTGGCCGGCCAGTCGCGCGACATCAATTCGTCGCGCGCCGCGTTCGGATCCTTGGCGGCGCGGATCAGCTTGATCATCTCGTCGATATTGGCGACGGCGATGGCGAGGCCGACCAGGACATGGGCGCGGTCGCGCGCCTTGCCGAGCCGGAACTTGGTGCGCCGCGACACCACCTCTTCGCGGAAGGCGATGAAAGCTTCGAGCAGCTTCTTGAGATCGAGAACCAGCGGCCGGCCGCCGTCGAGCGCCACCATGTTGGCGCCGAACGAGGTCTGCAGCGGCGTGAAGCGGTAGAGCTGGTTGAGCACGACGTCGGGCACCGCCTCGCGCTTGATCTCGATCACCACGCGGTAGCCGTCGCGGTCCGACTCGTCGCGCAGGTCGGCGACGCCGTCGATCTTCTTCTCGCGCACCAGCTCGGCGATGCGCTCGACCAGCGACGCCTTGTTCACCTGGTAGGGAATCTCGGTGATGACGAAGGCCTCGCGCTCCTTGCGCACGGTCTCGACCTCGACCTTGCCGCGCATGACGATCGAGCCGCGGCCTTCGGTGTAGGCCGAGCGGATGCCGTCGCGGCCGAGGATGATGCCGCCGGTCGGGAAGTCCGGCCCCGGCACGATCTTGATCAGGTCGTCGACGGTGAGCGCCGGATTGTCGATCAGCGCCACGCAGGCGTCGATCACCTCGCCGAGATTGTGCGGCGGGATGTTGGTCGCCATGCCGACGGCGATGCCGCCGGCGCCGTTGACCAGCAGGTTGGGAAAGCGCGCCGGCAGCACCACCGGCTCGCGCTCGTTGCCGTCGTAGTTGGGCTGGAAGTCGACGGTGTCCTGATCGATGTCGTCGATGAGCGCCATGGCCGGGCGCGCCAGGCGACATTCGGTGTAGCGCATCGCCGCCGGCGGATCGCCGTCGACCGAGCCGAAATTGCCCTGGCCGTCGATCAGCATCAGGCGCATCGAGAAGTCCTGCGCCATGCGCACCAGCGCGTCGTAGATCGCCTGGTCGCCGTGCGGGTGATATTTGCCCATCACGTCGCCGACCACGCGCGCCGACTTGACGTATTTCTTGTCGGGCGTGTGGCCCTGCTCGTTCATCGAGTAGAGGATGCGCCGGTGCACTGGCTTGAGGCCGTCGCGCGCATCGGGCAGCGCGCGCGACACGATCACGCTCATGGCGTAATCGAGATAGCTGCGCTTCATCTCCTCGGTGATGGAGACGGGGCGCACGTCGGAGGGTGTTCCGTCCCCCGATTTCGGAGTTTCGGTGTCGGCCAAGGAGCGTGGTCCTGCGCGGAATGTCGCGACGATTTTTCTAGCCGATTCACCCTCGCCTGGCTACCCGGAAGGGGGCGTTGTACAGGCTAATTTCAGTCGAAAAATCATACACTTATCGGTCGTCTCGGGGGCCGTTTTTCGCCTCCGTCTGGCCGCCGCGGAAGCGCCATTTTCCGCCGCGTGTCGCAGCCGTTTCGGCGCTAGCATAGCCTGCCGTCATGGCCGCCGAGTTCCTCATCTCCGCCTTGGTCACCCTCATCGTGGTCGTCGACCCGATCGGGCTGGTGCCGAGCTTCATCGCCGTCACCGAGGGGCTGACGCGCCGCCGCCGCCGCGACGTGGCGTTGCGCGCCGCGCTGATCGCCGCGGTGGTGCTGGCCGGCACGGCGCTGATCGGCGATTGGCTGCTGCGCACGCTGTCGATCACGCTGCCGGCCTTCCGCATTGCCGGCGGCCTGCTGCTGTTCTCGATCGCCTCGGAAATGGTGTTGGGCGTGCGCGTTGCGCGCCAGTCGCAGCAGGCCGAGCACGCCATCGAAGAGCACGTGCGCAACATCGCCGCCTTCCCGCTTGCCGTGCCGCTGATGGCCGGACCCGGCGCCATCACCGCCACGGTGCTGCTCGCCGGCCGCAGCGAGGGCGCGCCCGACCGGCTGGCAATGCTGCTTGCGGTCATCGTGCTGGTGCTGGCGGCCTGTTTCTGCGTGTTCAGCTTTGCCGGCCGCATCGCCCGCCTCCTGGGCATCACCGGCAATGTCGTGCTGTCGCGGCTGCTCGGCGTGCTGCTCGCGGCGCTGGCGGTGCAATACGTCATCGACGGCGTGCGCGCGGCGCTTGCCGGCTGAGCGATGGCCGTAAAATCGGCGTCAATTCTCCATGCTGGCGCGGGCAATTTACCAATCATCAAGCTGACGAGACGTATCAAGGTGCGGGGCGAAGGTTTTCGGGACCGGGAGGCCGTCATGGCCGTGACCGCCGTTGCAGCGGGCGCCTCGCTACAGACCAATCCCTTTGCGCAAGCACGCCAAGCCTTCGGCCAGCTTGTCAGCGCCATCCAGTCCGGCAATCTGAACGCTGCGCAAAACGCCTACGACACTCTCTCGTCATCGCCGCTGGCGCAGAGCGGCCCGGTCGCGCAGGCGATCCAGCAGATCGGTCAGGATCTCGCGTCCGGCGATATAGCTGGCGCACAAAGAGCGATCGCCGCGCTGCAACAGCAGCAGCACTCGTTCAGAGCCCACGGCCATCATCATCACGGCGGCATCAAGCCGGCCGAGGCCTCGAACTCAAGCGATCAAAGCCAGTCGACCCAGTCGAGCCCCAGCGATCCGGACGGCGACGGCGATAATGATGCCACGCCCGCAGGCGCCGTCAGCGTTACCGACAGCGATTACAAAGTGAACATTACGGCCTGAGCGCCGCCGCGGACGTCAGAACGGGATCTCGTCGTCCATGTCGTCGCGCTTGCCGCCGCCCGCGCCGGCCATGGCCGGCTTGCGCGAGGCGGTCGGACCCGACGAGCCGAACGAGTCGCCGGCCTCGGCGCCCGCTCCGCCGCCGCCGCCGGCGCGGTCGAGCATGGTCAGCTGCGAATTGAAGCCCTGCAACACGACCTCGGTCGAATAGCGATCCTGGCCGTCCTTGTCCTGCCATTTGCGCGTTTGCAGAGAGCCTTCGAGGTAAACCTTCGAGCCTTTCTTGAGGTACTGCTCGGCCACTTTGGCCAGGCCCTCGCTGAAGATGACGACGCGATGCCATTCGGTCTTTTCGCGGCGCTCGCCGGTGGTCTTGTCGCGCCAGGTGTCGGAGGTCGCGACCCGCAAATTGACGATCGGCCGCCCGTCCTGGGTGCGGCGAACTTCGGGATCGGCACCAAGATTGCCGACCAAAATCACTTTGTTGACGCTACCCGCCATGATGCTCTCCACGCGACCTGCAACGCGGCAGCAAGGCCGGTCGCGCTCGCTGTTGGGGACCTGGGCCGCCGCTGGCCCGTCCGCTGGACTTGAACGCTCACCCTAGACCTCGTCCGGGGGGCGGCAAGCGCGTTCGCGCTTAATCCACAAGGCTGTCGTGCTGCGCCCTGCGGTTGTGGTTTCCCGACGACCACAAGTCTGTTCTAGTTTTGTTCTAGCCTGTTTTCAGGGGCCACGCAACTGATTCGCTTGGGAAATTGAGATTTTTTGTTGCGTAAAGGCCACAGTTCGAATCATCCACAAGATATAGACCTCGCCGCCAGTACGAGTTGTTTCGGCCGAAAATCACCAGGAGGTCATCACAATGAAGCGTTTCACCCTAACGGCGTGCGCGGGGCTGATGCTCGCCGCGATGGCGGTGCCATCGCTGGCGGCTGATTTGCCCAGGCCCGCCTATAAGGCGCCGGTCTACGTAGCGCCCTTCAGTTGGTCCGGCTTCTACGTCGGCATCAACGGCGGCTACGGCTGGGGCACATCGAACTGGACCTTGACCGGGACCAGCCTCTCGACCGGCAACTTCGACATCAACGGCGGCGTGGTCGGCGGCACCGCCGGCTACAACCTGCAAACCGGCAATTGGGTTTGGGGCATTGAAGGCGACATCGACTACAGCACCATCAAGGGCACCGAAACCACGTTCTGCGGCGCCGCCGGCTGCGAAACCAAGAACAGCTGGCTCGCCACCTTGCGCGGCCGCGTCGGCTATGCCTTCGATCGCTGGCTGCCCTACATCACCGGCGGCGGCGCCTTCGGCGACGTGAAGATGACGCCGGGCGGCGGGCCCTCGGAAACCGACACCTTGGCCGGCTGGACGGTCGGCGCCGGCGTCGAATGGGCCTTCATGGGCGCCTGGTCCGCCAAGATCGAATATCTTTATGTCGATCTCGGCAACGCCAACTGCAGTGCCGCGACCTGCGGCGTGTCGACCGATGTCGACTTCAAGACCAATCTGGTCCGCGCCGGTCTGAACTACCGGTTCTGATCGGACCCGGCGCCGAGCGCTCGGCGCCAGATGCGGCAACTCTCGGGGCCGGCGATTTCGCCGGCCTCTCTCTTTATTGTGATCTTGGACTTGTGACCGTCATCACAGACGCCGGAACTGCGGCGGCAGAGACTTCGTGACGAAATTGGAAAGGGATTCATATTCCAACAATGCGTTCAGAGGAGGCGACTATGTCAGCAGCTTTTGTCCGCAATACCGTTATTCTTCTCGCCACCGTCTCCGCCATCGCCATAACGACGGCCCCCGCCGTTGCCAAGAATCCGAAATTCCCCGGAATGGGGCAGCATCATTCCGGACTCGTTGCTCGCTCGGCGGTCAGGCATCCGGTCAAGCTTGCGCACACAAAACTCAAAGCCACGCATGCCGGCCTTTCCCGGAGGAAGGACAAGGATCGCGTGGCCCATGCCGCAAAGGACGCCGATCACAAGAACGCGGCCGCGTGCGGCCCGCAATGTGACGGCAAGACTGCCGGCCGGGACAACGGCGACCACACGCAGGCGCAAAATCGCGATGACTGGAATTCGCCGCTCGCCGCACCGGCATTGCCGCCGGTCAATGTTGCCGGATGGCAGGTCCTGCCAGCGCCGAATTATCCGCTCGCGCCCTCGATGCCGAACGCCGGCCAACAAGACCACCCGCACACCGTCAGCCGCCCGGCCGATCCCGACACCGCTCCGGCGCCGCAAGAGTCAACACCGTCGGCCGCCAACACTGACGCCGCTTCCGGCGATCAAAGCGACCAGTCTGTTCCGAGTGATCAGGATACGCTGCGCATGCGGCGCGAGCTCGCCCAGCAACGCTACTACGAGAGCTTGCCGCCCGAGGAGCGACCGAGCTACATGCCGCCCGTGTCGTTATCGACCGCCCCGGTCGAGGAGCCGAAGCAAAGCACTGGCGGCCTCACGATCAGCCGCGGTCTCAGAGATTTTCTCGATGACTTCGAGAAAGTCGACAAGATGCTCGCTCAGGCGCGGCAGGATGGCGATTACCGCGCCATCTTTCAGCTCGAAGGAATGCAAGCCGAGCTTGGCTACATCATCTATCTCTACACCAGCGAAGGCTCGCACGCCGTCAACAATTATCTGGCCGACCAGGCCCGCCAGGTTCTCTATCACATGATCAAGATCACCGCCGACAGCGGCAACCTGGCCATCGCCGCCACCTCGACGGCGGTCAACAACGCGTTGCCCGAGGGCACCAACGCGCCGCCGCCGACCCGGCTCTACCGCACGCCGAAGCAAGTGCGCGCCATGATCGACGCGCTCAAGGCCCGCGCCGGCGGACAGAATGGCGCGACGTCCGCAACGTCGGCCATGACTCCGCCGCGCACGGCGCGCAATCCCGAACTCATGCAGGGCGGCGAACGCCCGGCGCTCTCGGGGCGCAATCCTGAGCTCTCGCAAGGCGGCGTGCGCCCAGCGCTGCCAGTCAGCACCGAAGGCAAAGCCACCGCGTCTGCGGTGCGACCTGCCGCGCCTGTTGTCGAAGAATTCCTGCCGGGCGACGACACTGCGCTGCCGACGTTCCGGCGCGCCGACGGCACCCCGTCCAGCGTTCCCAAGCTGCAACTGGGGCGAGCCGGTCAAGTGACGCTCGGGGGGCGGACCGACGGCGAAGGCATCATGGGACCGGAAGCGCCTTCACAGAACGAGGTCTTCGCCGATGCAATCAACGACCAGGCTCAGCTCATGGTCGACGGCAAGTTTCCCTGGGACAACGTGCCGAAGGGCGAGAAGATCAAGATCGTCAACAACGTCGTCTACCAAGGTCACCACCGGCTCATCGCGGCGAGGCTCGCCTCTCGCGTGACGGGCCGACCCGTGATTGGGCCGCCGGGAGTCAATCCCATCATTCCGGCCGACCAAATCGAGCTGGTCCAAACGTCGGCCGAAACCAATCGGACGCCGGGGTCCTGGCGCACCGTTTCGGTCAGTCCCGGCACCAAGGGCAACGGCATCGCAAACCAGATCGACAAAGACGACCAATGGCTCCGCGACGCGTTTCCGCTTGATGACGGCCAAAAGAAATGACGACTTCACTTGCGCGCTGACGGGACAATGACGGCCATGCGCCATTGGCCCGTCGCCGCGCCTCATTTGCTGCGCCCGCCGCCTTCCGCCTTCAGCTTCTCGCGATAATCGTAGGTCTTGTCGGCGCCGGCGAGCTTGCGCAGCGCCGCCACGCTCGCCGCATCGAGCGGCGGCATCGGCTTCGGCCCTTTGGGCGCCAGCGCCGCGTTGCCGAAATTGCTGCGCACGTAATTCACCACCGCGGCGATCTCGTCGTCCTTGAGGTCGGCACCGACCGGCGGCATGACGCCGTCGATCTGCTGGCCTTTGACGGTGATCTTGCCTTCCAGGCCGAACAGCACGACGCGCGCCGGAAAGTCGCGCGCCAGAAACAGGTCGGGATTGCCGGCGAGCGGCGGGAAATTGCCGGGCACGCCTTGGGCGTCGGCCTGATGGCACGGTGTGCACTGCTCGTTGAAGACGGCGCGGCCGTCAGGCTGCGCCTGCGCCGCCGCGGGCAGCAGCAGCAAAACGCCGAACAATCCGCTCGCTCGCATCCCATGATAACGCCCGCCCGCGGCTCGCGGCTCCGGCGCTTCCCGGCTGACCTTGGCCGCAGTCTTAGCCAGCGCCGCCACCCGGCGGCAAAGGCGAAATTTTTTGCCGCAGGCGGAATAAGCCGCAGGCGCCGCGGCGGACCGCGCCGGACGCGTTATCCCCACGCTGCAAACGCCGCCGCCCCGGGGACTGGCGAAACGGCCCCGTTCTCACTACGTTCCGAAGTTCATGAGTGACCTTGCAGCCAGAAAAGGCGGCGCCGACGCCCGCGTGATCGCCATCCGCGGCGCCCGCGAGCACAACCTCAAGAACATCGACGTCGCCATTCCGCGCGACAAACTGGTGGTGTTCACCGGCCTGTCCGGCTCCGGCAAATCCTCGCTCGCCTTCGACACCATCTATGCCGAAGGCCAGCGCCGCTATGTCGAGAGCCTGTCGGCCTATGCCCGCCAGTTCCTCGAGATGATGCAGAAGCCGGACGTCGACCAGATCGACGGCCTGTCGCCGGCCATTTCCATCGAGCAGAAGACCACCTCGAAGAACCCGCGCTCGACGGTGGGCACCGTCACCGAGATCTACGATTACATGCGCCTGTTATGGGCGCGCATCGGCGTGCCCTACTCGCCGGCGACCGGCCTGCCGATCGAGAGCCAGACCGTGTCGCAGATGGTCGACCGCGTGCTGGCGCTGCCGGAAGGCACGCGCATCTATGTGCTGGCGCCGGTGGTGCGCGGCCGCAAGGGCGAATACAAGAAGGAGCTCGCCGAGTTCCTGCGCAAGGGCTATCAGCGCGTCAAGGTCGACGGCGCCTTTTATGAGATCGGCGAGGTCAAGCCGCTCGACAAGAAGTTCAATCACGACATCGACGTGGTGGTCGACCGCCTGGTGGTCAAGCCGGACATCGCCACGCGCCTCGCCGACTCGCTGGAGCAGTGCCTCAAGCTCGCCGACGGGCTGGCGGTCGTTGAGTTGGCGGATGCGACATTGTCAGGCGCTTCGGCTCCAGCGTCCTCTCCCCCCTTGAGGGGGAGAGACAGAGAGGGGGGTAAGTCACGAGATCAAGCGCGAGAAGAGACCCCCCTCCCCAACCCTCCCCCGCAAGGGGGGAGGGAGCAGGCTGCGGCAAGCGGTAAGAAAGAAACCAAGCTCGCCGCCGCGGCGGCGGCCGACGCCCGCCGCCTCGTCTTCTCCGAGAAATTCGCCTGCCCGGTGTCCGGCTTCACCATTCCGGAGATCGAGCCGCGGCTGTTCTCGTTCAACAATCCGTTCGGCGCCTGCCCGGAATGCGGCGGGCTTGGGCTGGAGCAGAAGATCGACGCCGATCTCGTCATCCCCGACCGCGACGCGTCCTTGCGCAAGGGCGCCATCGCGCCCTGGGCCAAGTCAAGCTCGCCCTATTACATCCAGACGCTCAATGCGCTGGCCAAGCACTACCGCTTCACCTTGGACACCAAGTGGAAGGAGCTGCCGAAGAAGACCCAGGACGCCATCCTCTACGGCTCCGGCGACGACGAAATCAAATTCGTCTATGACGACGGCCTGCGCGGCTACACCACCAAGAAGCCGTTCGAGGGCGTCATCACCAACCTCGAGCGCCGCTTCAAGGAGACCGAGAGCGACTGGGCGCGCGAGGACCTCGCCAAATATTTCACCGACGTGCCCTGCAAGGCCTGCCACGGCGCCCGCCTCAAGCCGGAGGCACTGTGCGTCAAGGTCGGCGGCAAGAACATCTCGGAAGTCGCGGAGCTTTCCGTGCGCAAGGCCGGCGACTGGTTCGCCGAACTGCCGAAACATCTCAACGCCAAGCAGACCGAGATCGCCACCCGCGTGCTCAAGGAGATCCGCGAGCGGCTCAAGTTCCTGGTCGATGTCGGCCTCGATTATCTCACCCTCGCCCGCGCCTCCGGCACGCTCAGCGGCGGCGAGAGCCAGCGCATTCGGCTGGCCTCGCAGATCGGCTCGGGGCTGACCGGCGTGCTCTATGTGCTCGACGAGCCCTCGATCGGCCTGCACCAGCGCGACAATGCGCGGCTGCTCGAAACCCTGAAGCGCCTGCGCGACCTCGGCAACACCGTCATCGTCGTCGAGCACGACGAGGACGCGATCCGCGTCGCCGACCACGTGCTCGACATCGGCCCCGGCGCCGGCATCCACGGCGGCAATCTCGTGGCGCAGGGTCAGGTCGCTGACCTGATCGCCGCGCCGGAGTCATGGACCGGCAAATATCTCTCCGGCGAGCTCGGCGTCGCGATCCCCGAGCGCCGCCGGCCCGATCCGCGCCGCCAGCTCAAGGTCGTCAACGCCCGCGGCAACAACCTTAAAGATGTCACCGCCGAAATCCCGCTCGGCCTGTTCACCTGTATCACCGGCGTGTCGGGCGGCGGCAAGTCGACGCTGCTGATCGACACGCTCTACAAGGCGCTCGCCCGCAAGCTCAACGGCGCGCATGAGCATCCGGGCCCGCATGATCGCATCGAGGGCACCGAGCATCTCGACAAGATCATCGATATCGACCAG
>DASRGB010000037.1:0-58827 GCA_035651255.1 Pseudolabrys sp. | reverse complement strand
GAACTGTGGTCGAACTCGGGCCGGGCGGCGGCAATCTGGAGATCGGACAGAAGGTGTATGTCAGCGCGCGCGAGCTCCCGGTGCGCGCCGGCTGCTATGCTGAATATATCGCGGTGCCGCAGCATGCGTTGTTCCGCCTTTACGCGGACAGCGACCTCGAAGCCGCCGCATGTCTTTCGAATTACCAGGTCGCCTGGCATCTCCTGCATACCGCGACGCGCGGGGCGCCCGGCAAGACCGTGCTGATCTATTCGGCGTCCGGCGGACTCGGCAGCGCCGCGGTCCAACTTGCACAACTCGCCGGCATGACGGCGATCGCCGTGGTCAGCACCCCAGAGAAGGCCTCGGCTTTGCAAGAGTTCGGCGCCAATCACGTCATCGATGTGAGCCGAGAGGACGTGGCGGCCCGCGTCCACGAGATCACGCACGGCATCGGTGTCGATCTGATCCTCGATGCCATTGGCGGCAACAGCTTCGCCGGCAATCTGGCGATGCTGGCACCGTTCGGGCTTGTCGTTTCATACGGACGTCTGCAGGGCGGACTGGAGACGAACCTGGTGGCCGCACTGTCCAACGGGCCGGGCTATCTCAACAGCGGCGCTGTGCGCGTCTTCACGATGCATACGCTCGATGACAAGCCACTGCTGCGCGCCGAGTCGATGAATTATCTGATCGCGCGGCTCGCCGAACGAAAGATTCGCCCCCTGATTCACGCTCGGCTGCCGCTGAGCCAGGCGCGCCGCGCCCACGAGATGCTGGAGGCGCGCGAGGTGATCGGAAAGATCCTGCTCAAGCCGTAACGCGCGATTCCCAGACCCGCTCCCGCTATGTCAATTGCGTCTTCACCCAATTGACGATCATGGTCAGGATCGCGTCGTAGGGCAGGCCGGGCGTGCGCCCCATGTGATGGCCGTCCGGATAAATGCGCGCCGACTTTGGACTGCCGTGCTCCATCAGCAGATAGATGTCGGCGACCGGCGCCTGGTCGTCGAGCTTGCCGTTGACGCCGAGGATCGGCGCCGACGGCTTGTCGATCAGCCCCATCGTCTTGAGCGAGAAGCGCGGCGCCACGTCGAGAAACTCTTCCAGGGTCGATGTACCCATGGCGCGGCCGCGTGCATCGAGCAGGCTCTGCGCGCCGAACAGATAGGTCGCGCCACCGGTGGTGAACGCCGGCACCAGCCATTCGCGCTGGAAGCCGAGATGCACGCTGCCGCCGTGGAACACCGCGCCCTTGATGCGGTCGGCCGCCACGTAGGCGAGCCGCGCCGCCCAATAGGCGCCGAAGCTTCCGCCCCATACGCCAATGCGGTTGCCGTCAATGTCACGCCGCTGCTGGAGATGGTCGAGCCAGGCGATGTAGCTGCGTTCGGCCGCGGGGTCGCCGTAGAGAAACGGATTTTCGCCGCTGCCTGGCATGTCGATCGCAAGCGATGCGAGGCCCGCCTTCATCGCAAGCCCGCTGATGTGGCGGCGGTCCTCCTTCCAGCCATCGACGCCGCCCCAGTGCAATAGCACCGGCGGATTTTTCACGCCGGATGGCAACTGCAGATGGCCGACCAGCGTCTTGCCTTCGAACGGCAGTTCGATCACGTCGAGCGGCGGGTCGCAATATGCCGCAGCTTTGCGGAACATCCGCAGCGAATGGCGGTAGGCTTCGAGCTTGCCGAGCGAGGTCGGCGCTGGATAGCGGCCGATCCGGCACGCGTCGAAGCCCAACATGTAAAGTTCTTCAAGCTCTTTGGCGCCGGCTCCGGCCTTGGCGCGAGCATCGCCCTGAGCCTCGTAGGCCAGGCCAACCTTGGTCCATTCCGCCGCCCAGTGGTCCTTGTCGAGGCTCTGAAGCGCATTCATCACGCGCTCGGCATCATCCGGGCGAATGCCCTCGAACGGACTGAGCCGGCCGGCGACGCGGCGCAGCACCTCGGCTTTCACCTCCGGCAGCGAGCGTTCACGTGATCCGGCCGGCTTCGCGCCCGCAGCGTCGTTCATGGTTTCCTCCCGTTCCGATCACTGCACCGAAACGCATTGGCCGGGACGAGCCCGGCCATGACATTTTTTGGACGCAGCGACGCCCGATCGCCAGCCGTTCAGCCGACCTCTTCCACCACCTCGGGGAACTGGTGGATGCGGTCAGTCGGACCGTTGCCGCCGATAATGTAGTTGTCGCACAGCCAGTTCAGGTACCCACCATACGCGTAGGTTGGATGCACGACGATGTTCATGTCCTTCTGGATGGTCCACGGCTCGTCGCTGCGGATCAACGGCCGTTCGACGAGGTCGTAGCCCTGGCCGTGGCAATAGAGCCGCGCCTCCTCGGGCCGGCCGTTCTTGCGCATGAAGGCGTTGAAGCCGTCCCACACCTCCTTGCACGGCGTGCCGGGCTTGAGCAGATCGAGCGTGACGCGGCGCGACGCCTTGCAGAATTCGAGCTCGTCCTTCATGGCCTGCGGCACCTTGACGCCGACCACGCAGGAGCGGCCAAGCTCGGTGTACATGCCGCCCGGCCCGTTGTCCTCGACCAAGAGCGCGATCTGATCGCCCTTCTGGATGACGCGGTTCTGCAAATGCTTGTTGGCGAATTTCGACGGACTGCCGAGCGGCATCGAAGCGCAGAGATAGATGCCGTTCTCGCTGCCGTGCGCGACGCTGTAGGCCTGCGCAATCGCCGCCACCTCGGTGTCGCGCATGCCGGGCTTGACCGCGGCGAAGGCGGCGCGCATGGCGCCGTCCTGCATGGCGGCGGCGCGCTTGACGAGTTCCATCTCCTCGGCGCTCTTGATCACCTTGATGCGGTCGACCATGTCGGAGGCGTCGACAAAGCGCGCATTGGGGAAGGCGCGCCTGATGTAGTCGAGCATCGCAAACGACATCTGGTAGGTGCCGACATAGCCGATGGTGCCGCCGGCGTAAGGCTTGAGCGCCCTGGCGGCGAGCTCCGGGTCGTAGTCCTTGGTGTAATGCGCCGAGGCATAGCTCGGCGTCGTGTAGATCTGCTTGACGCCGCGCCAGTTGACGTCGCCCTGCGCCGTGGTCTCGCCGCCGCCGAACGGGCCCTGGCACACCACCGTCATCTCGTCGTCGCGCGGGAACACCACGGTGTTGGGATAGCCGTTGGTCGCCGGCATGTCGGTGAAATAGCGCACATAGCCGCCCATGTGGTCGTTGTTGTTCTGCATCAGCAGCACGTCGATCTTGTCGCGCGCCATCGCGGCGCGCACCGCCTTCCAGCGCCGCTCCAGCTCGGCGGTCGAGATCGGCGCGTTCAGCCGTTCGGACAGGGCCATGTCGTTCTCCCGAAATCACGCGCCCCACGAGGCGGGCTTGCGCACGATGTTGATCATAGACTTGAGATCGCCGGCGAGAAACTTCGCCATGTTGCCGGCGATGGTGGGCATGGCGCGGTCCTCGTAGCCGTGCGAGTAGCCGCCGAGATGGGAAAACATGGTCACATTCTTGGCCGTCCACAGCGGGCTCGTGGCCGGCAGCGGCTCCTGGGCGTAGACGTCGAGCGCGGCGCCGGCGATGACGCCGCCCTCCAGCGCCTTGATCAGCGCCGCCTCGTCGACCACGCCGCCGCGCGCCACGTTGATCAGATAGGCGGTGGGCTTCATGGCGGCGAGCACCGTTGCGCCGACGATGTTGCGCGTCGCCGCGCTCATCGGCAAAAGCACCACCAGGAAATCGAGCTCGGGCGCGACCTCGACGAGGGCGTCGCGCTTGACCATGCGGTCGAAGCCCGTGGTGTCGCGCGGCGCCCCGGTGATGCCGATCACCGTCATTTGCAGCGCCTTGCAGATCGGCGCCAGATACTCCGCGATCAGCCCGACGCCGAGGATGCCGACGGTCTTGCCGGCGAGCAGTTGCGCCGGCCAGCGCTCCCACTGGCGCTTGTCCTGCGCCCGCGTCGCGCGCGGCAGATCGCGCGCCAGCGACAGCATGTAGGCGAGGGTGGCCTCCGACACCGGCGGCCCGTGAATGCCGCGCACGTTGGTCACCAGCACCTCTTTGCCGAGCGAGGGCAGGTCGACGATGTTGTCGACGCCGGTGCCGAGCGCCTGGATCCATTTCAGCTTCGGCGCGTCGCGCACGACGTGGTCGGCCATCGGCGGCGAGAAGCACAACAGCACGTCGATGTCGGCGATGTAGGGCCCGACGTCGTTGTGGTGGCCGACGACGTCGATGGTGAGCTGCGGGAAGCGTTCGAGCAGCATGGCCTTGTAACGGGCCCGCATCGCTTCCTGGACTTCGGTGAGAATGAGGACTTTCGGCATGGGGACAGGAGGTATAAATGGAAATCCGCGGCTGCGAAACATCCGGCCGGTGGCCCGCATTGCAGGGTTGGGCTAGGTTATTGCCGAGGGTGAAAACGATGCCGGATATCCCGATCGACTGGCTCAATGTCGACTGGCTCTATGTCGCGGTTCTCGCGGTATTCGTGTTCCTGTGCAGCATCCTCGGCGAGCTTCTGTCGCTCAGCCACCGGCTGATGGGGGCGATCCTGTCGGCGGTGCTGTTTGCGGTCGCCTTCGTGTTCTGGACCTATTACCCGCACCACCTGCCGCTGCCGACGCGGCTTGGCGGCGACAAGCCTGCCGCTACGGCCGCTCCAGCCGCGCCTGCCGCCGCCCCCGTCCGCCCCCGCAACCCGATTACCGACATCACGCCGCCGCGAAATCCGATCACCGACGTGACGCCGCCGGCGGCCGCGCCGCCGCGCTAGGCTTGCTTCGGCAGGTGCGGATGTTATTTGCTAGTCGGGGCCGGGGCGGGTGAGTGTCATGTCAGCACGACGAGAAGATGCGCCGCTGTGGCGCCCGAGCCCCGAACGCGCGGCCAAGGCGCAGGTCATGGCCGTGATCGCCGAGGCGAACAAGCGCCACGGCCTCGGCTTGAAGACCTACCGTGACCTGCATGCCTGGTCGGTTGCCGACAGCGCGGCCTTCTGGGACCTGATCTGGGATTACTGCGGCGTCATTGGCGACAAGGGCGCGCGGCGCCTGATCGACGGCGGCAAGATGCCGGGCGCGCAATTTTTTCCCGATGCCAAGCTGAATTTCGCCGAGAACCTGTTGCGCGGCGAGGGCCAAGGCGACGCGTTGGTGTTCCGCGGCGAGGACAAGGTATCGTACCGGCTGACCTGGGACGAGCTGCGCGCGCTGGTGTCGCGCCTGCAGCAGGCGTTGCGCGGCGCCGGCGTCGGCCGCGGCGATCGGGTCGCGGCGATGCTGCCGAACCTGCCGGAAGCCATTGCGCTGATGCTGGCGGTGACCTCGATCGGCGCCATCTTCTCCTCCTGCTCGCCGGATTTCGGCGAGCGCGGCGTGCTCGACCGCTTCGGCCAGATCGAGCCGAAGCTATTCGTCTCGGTCGACGGCTATTGGTACAACGGCAAGCCGATCGCCATCGCCGACAAGCTTGCGGCGGTCGCCAGGCAGCTCACCTCGGCGGCGACCGTCGTCATCGTGCCCTATCTCGGCGAGGCCGCCAAAGTCGCCGCGCAAGTACCGCGCGGCAGCACGCTCGAGGACTTCCTCAAGCCCTACACGGCAAAGCCGCTCACCTTCGAGCGGCTGCCCTTCAACCATCCGGTCTATATTCTCTACTCGTCCGGCACCACGGGCGTGCCCAAATGCATCGTCCACGGCGCTGGCGGCACGCTGCTCCAGCACATGAAGGAGCACCGCCTGCAATGCGACCTGCGCACCGGCGAGCGTCTGTTCTACTTCACCACCTGCGGCTGGATGATGTGGAACTGGCTTGCCTCCGGCATCGGCTCGGGCGCGACGCTACTGCTCTATGACGGTTCGCCCTTTGCGCCGCAGTCGGTGTTGTGGGATTTCGCGCAAGCCGAACGCATCAACGTGTTCGGCACCTCGGCCAAATATATCGACGCCTGCAAGAAAGCGGGGCTGTCGCCGATCAAGACGCACGATCTTTCAAGCGTGCGGCTGATCACCTCGACCGGCTCGCCGCTCGCTCCCGAGAGCTTCGATTACGTCTACTCCGACATCAAGGCCGACGTGCATCTCGCTTCGATCTCCGGCGGCACCGATATCGTGTCGTGCTTCGTGCTGGGCGATCCGACCTCGCCGGTGTGGCGCGGCGAGATCCAGGCGCCGGGCTTAGGCATGGCGGTCGACGTCTGGTCGGAGGAGGGCAAGCCGGTGCGCCAGGAAAAGGGTGAACTGGTCTGCGTCAAGCCGTTCCCGTCGATGCCGATCATGTTCTGGAACGATCCGGCGGGAAAAAAATATCACGCCGCCTATTTCGAGCGCTTCCCCAACGTGTGGTGCCACGGCGACTTCGCCGAATGGACCGCGCACGGCGGCATCGTCATCCACGGCCGTTCCGACGCCACGCTCAATCCGGGCGGCGTGCGCATCGGCACCGCGGAAATCTACGCCCAGGTCGAGCAGATTCCCGAGGTGCTGGAGGCGATCTGCATCGGCCAGGACTGGGACAACGACGTACGTGTCGTCCTGTTCGTGCGGCTGAAGGAGGGCGCAAAGCTCGACGATCGCTTGCGCGACACGATCCGGCAGAAAATCCGCAGCGGCGCCTCGCCGCGCCACGTGCCGGCCAAGATCGTGGCCATCGCCGACATTCCGCGCACCAAGTCCGGCAAGATCACCGAGCTCGCGGTGCGCGACGTGGTGCATGGCCGTTCGGTCAAGAACACCGAGGCGCTGGCCAATCCGGAGGCGCTCGACCTCTACCGCGACCTGCCGGACCTGCGCGGCTGACGGGTCTTGCGGAACCGTTTCCGGCACTTAGCTTTTGATCATCATGGGCGGCAAGGCTGACTTCCACGACGAAATGGACCGGCTCCAGGACCACCTGGAAAACCACCTGCCGGAATGGGCCAGCCGCAATTTCGACCGCCTGCGCCGGCCGGAGGCCGTCTGGGTGCGGGCGCCCGCCGGCATTGTGCTGACCGCAGGCGGCGTGCTGAGCGTGCTGCCGGGGCTCGGCCTGTGGATGCTGCCGATCGGGCTTGCGCTGTTGGCCGTCGACGTGCCGGTCATGCAGGACCCGCTGGCCCGTGCACTGCGCTTCGCCAATCGCCAGATCGACAAGCGGAAAAAGCGCCCGGCCGACGAAAAGACCGGCTGATCCCTTTGATTTTCCCCCGCGACCCGCTACAGCATCGGTCCAAAAGGGGGAAGAGCGATGCTGTCCGAGGCCGACCGCAAGAAAGCCGCCGATATCCTGATTCAGGCGGCCAAAGACCGTAAACAGGCGACGCCGTTCTCGCAGACTTTCCCGAACATCACGATCGAGGATTCCTACGCGATCTCGGCCGACGTCTGCCAGCGCAAGATCAAGGCCGGCGCCAAGCTGATCGGCCACAAAGTCGGCCTGACCTCCAAGGCCATGCAGCGCTCCTCGATGATCGACGAGCCCGACTATGGCTATATCCTCGACGACCAGATGATCGGTGACGGCGCCAAGGTGCCGCACGCCAACTATTGCAAGCCGCGCGTCGAGGTCGAACTCGCCTTCATCATTAGCAAGCGCCTGCAAGGCCCCGGCGTCGGCTTGGCCGACGTGCTGCGCGCCACCGAGTACGTCATCCCGGCGATTGAGATCGTCGATGCGCGCCTGGCCGACCCGCGCAAGATCGTCGACACCGTCGCCGACAACGGCGCCGCCGCCGGCATCGCGCTTGGCGGTCGTCCAGTCGGGCCGATGGATGTCGATCTGCGCTGGGTCGGCGGCATCATGTACCGCAATTCCGAAATCGAGGAGACCGGCTTGGCTGCCGGCGTGCTCGGCCATCCCGCGCTCGGCGTCGCTTGGCTCGCCAACAAGATCTGCCAATACGGCCACGCGATGGAGCCCGGGCATATCGTGCTCGCCGGCTCATTCACCCGCGTGGTGTTCGCGCAGAAGGGCGACACCATCCACGCCGATTACGGCCCGCTCGGCGGCATCGCCATCCAGTTTGTGTGAGGCAATCACATGGGTACCGAATTCCAGCGCAACGCCTTCAAGCATGCCATCGCCGCCGGCAAATTGCAGATCGGTCTGTGGTCGAGCCTGTGCAGCAACATCGCCGCTGAGATCATTTCGGACTCCGGCTTCGACTGGATCCTGCTCGACACCGAGCATTCGCCCAACGAGATTCCCGATCTGCTGTCGCAGTTGCAGGCGGTGCAGGCCGGCACGGCGACGCCGATCGTCCGCCCGGCCTGGAACGACGCCGTGCTCGCCAAGCGGGCGCTGGACATCGGCGCCCAGACGCTGCTGTTCCCTTATGTGCAGAACGCCGAGGAGGCCAAGCGCGCGGTCGCCTCGACGCGTTATCCGCCGGCCGGCATCCGCGGCGTCTCGGTCGCCGCCCGCGCCAGCCGCTATGGCCGTACCCCCGGCTATCTGACCAAGGCGAACGATGAGATCTGCGTGCTGGTGCAGGTCGAGACCCGCACGGCGCTCGACCAGCTCGAATCGATTGCAAAAGTCGACGGCGTCGACGGCGTGTTCATCGGCCCGTCCGATCTCGCCGCTTCGCTCGGCCATCTCGGCAATCCGCAGCACCCCGAAGTGCAGAAGGCCATGCAGGATGCGGTGACCCGCCTGAAAAAGCTCGGCAAGCCGGCCGGCATCCTGACCGGCAACGAGGAGGAGGCGCGGCGCTATATCGAGTGGGGCTATCTGTTTGTCGCGGTCGGCGCCGATGTCGGCCTGCTCGCCCGCAATGCCGACGCCCTGGCCAAGAAGTTCAAATCATAATCTGTCATTCCGGGGCGCGGCCGTTAGGCCGCGAACCCGGTATCCATAACCTTAGGCGCTGCGGAATATGGATTCCGGGCCCGCTCGCCATAGCGCGTCGAAGACGCGCGTAAACGCGCTTATGGCTCGCGTCCCGGAATGACGGGGAAATTTTGCGCTAGATCAAAAACCGGCCGCCGCATCGGCGCGATAGTTGCGCCCGGAACCAGCGGAGGCGACGGATGCCGGCGCAAGACGAGCCGATTCACGACATCGCGCATCTCGGCAGTGTGGAATTGTTGACGCCCAGGCCGGACCAGAGCCTGTGGTACTTCCGCGACCTGCTCGGCATGGAGCCGGTGCATGAGGCGGGCCAATCGGTCTATCTGCGCGGCTACGGCGATTACGCCACGTCGACGCTCAAGCTCACCGCCGCGCCGAATGCCGGCGTCGGCTGCATCTCCTGGCGCACGATGAGCCCGCAGGCGCTGGAACGCCGTGCCAAGGCCATCGCCGATGCCGGCCTCGGCCTCGGCTGGACCAACGGCGATTTCGGCCGTGGCCGCTCGTTCCGCTTCCGCGACCCCGACGGCCACGTCATGGAGATCTATTACGAGGAACAGAAATACGTCCCGCCGCCCGAACTGAAATCGAACCTCAAGAATCTGCCGCAGAAATTCACCGGCCGCGGCGTCGGCGTGCGCCGCATCGACCACCTGGCGCTGCTCGCCAAGGATGTCGCCGCCAACCGCACTTTCGCCCAGGAGCTGCTCGGCTTCCAGCTGCGCGAGCAGGTGCGCTACGACAACGGCAAGACCGAGATCGGCTCCTGGATGAGCCCGACCGCCATCCACCACCAGCTGGCCTATGTGGTCGACGTGAAGGGCGCGCATGGCCGCCTGCATCACTTCTCGCTGTGGGTCGACAACCGCGACGACGTGCTGCGCGCCGCCGATCTTCTCACCGAGAACGGCGTCTTCATCGAGGCCGGCCCGTCCAAGCACAATAACTCGCAAGGCTTCTATCTCTACACCTACGAGCCCGGCGGCAATCGTGTCGAAATCTATTCCTCGAGTTTCCTGGTGATGGCGCCCGATTGGGAGCCGGTCACCTGGAACGAGCAAGAGCGCGGTACCGGCACCTATTGGGGCGCCAAGCTGCCCGACAGCTTCATCGAGTATGCGACGCCGAATGTCCCGGCGGAGGGCGTCGGGGCAGTGCCCGAAGTTCTCAAGGAAGCCATTGCATCGTTGTCGTGACGCGGCAACGCTTCGGCGCCACAAGTCAAGGAGTTGCCATGGCACTGCCGCCCCGAATCGACGTTAGCGCCGTGCGCGAGCGCATCGGTCCCTACGCCGACAAGAAGGCTTCGCTCGAAGCGCGCACCGCGACCTATGCCGAGCTCATCGGCTTCGTGCCGCCGCGCATCGAGGCACGCATGAACGTCACCGGCGCGCTCGATCCGGCCCTGCTCGACATGCAGGAGAAGATGCGCGACCACGCGATGTATCCCAAGTGCTTCGACGTCAAGACCGCGCAGCTGATGCTGTTCGGCATGCTGCTGATGGACATGAGCGACGCCGCGCAATTGCATGCCATCGCCGCGCGCCGGGCCGGGGCGAGTTGGCAGGAGATGCAGGCGGTGATCAGCCTGTGCTTTCTGTTCCGCGGTCTGCCGGCGGCCAATCGCGGCGCCGAAATCCTCGCCAATCTGGCCAAGCGGGAAGCCGAGCTCGACAAGGGCGGCGATTAGAGCCGCTGTGCTACCCCCTTTGAATCACACGCGAATCAGCTTAGACGGCGGGAGTTATCCACAGTTCCGCGTCGGTATGCCCTGCGTTTTTCAACGAACGAGGCCTCATGCCGCACGTGCCGGGCGCCGCCCGCTTCGACATCATCGCGCGCAAATGGCATGCGCTGGCGCTGCGCCGGCTGCGCTTCTACGACGAGCTCTATCGCAGCGGCCGCTGGACGCTCTATTACCCCTCGCGCGAACTGTTCGCCCGGCACATGCTTGACGTGATCAAGGCGGCGAAGATCTGGGCGAGGCTCGCCGGCGACGCGCCGCCGCCGGCCGACGACGGCGACGATTTCCTGTTTGCCGCATGAACCGACCGACAGCCGTTTTCGCCGCAGCCTGTGTGCTCGAAGCGCTCGCCCGCGTGGCGTTCGCCGCTCCGGCCGAGGACGAGCAGGTGCTCAAGCGCGGCGAACAGTTGCTGCAACGCGCGTGCTCGCGCTGCCATGCCGTCGGCAAGACCGGCGACAGCCCGCGCCAGGAGGCGCCGCCCTTTCGTACGCTGGGCGAGCGCTATCCGATCGAGCAGCTCGAGGAATCGCTCGGCGAGGGCATCATGTCCGGTCATCCCGACATGCCGGAATTGTCCTTTGACGCCGACGATGTCGGTGCCATCATCGCCTACCTGAACTCCATCCAGTCTCCTCCCAGGAAATGAGCCGCGTTCCATGAGTGCTTTGTTCTCGCCCTACAAGCTTGCCGGGCTCGAGCTTGCCAACCGCCTCGTCGTGTCGCCGATGTGCCAGTATTCCGGCGACGACGGCTGCGCCAACGACTGGCACCTGATGCACCTCGGCATGCTGGCGAATTCCGGCGCCGCGCTGGTGATCGTCGAGGCTACCCATGTCGAGCGCCATGGCCGCATCACCCACGGCTGCCTCGGCCTCTACAACGACGACAACGAGGCCGCGCTCGCCCGCGTCATGCTGTCGGCGCGCCGCGCCGGCACCGCCAAGTTCGGCATCCAGATCGCCCATGCCGGCCGCAAGGCCTCGGCGCAGCGGCCGTGGGAAGGGGCGGGGCCGCTCGGACCCGACGCCGACCCGTGGCCGACCATCGCCGCCTCGCCGATCCCCTGGGGCGACAAGTGGCACACGCCGCGCGAGGTCACCGAAGCCGACATGGAGCGCGTGCGGCAGGCCTTCGTGTCCGCGGTGAAGCGCGCGCTGCGCATCGGCTTCGACGAAATCGAACTGCACATGGCGCACGGCTATCTGGCGCACGGCTTCATGTCGCCGGTGTCCAACAAGCGCACCGACCAGTACGGCGGCTCGCTGGACAACCGCCTGAAATTTCCGCTGTCGATCGCCCGCGCGGTGCGCGCCGTGGTGCCGCGCGACATTCCGCTCGGCGCCCGCATCACCGGCAGCGACTGGCGGCCCGACGGGCTGACGCCCGACGACGCCGTCGCCATCGCCAGGGCGCTCAAGAACGAAGGCCTCGATTTCATCTGCATCTCGTCGGGCGGCGTCACCGCCGACACCCGCAACCCGACCGAGCCCGGCTACAACGTGCCGATCGCCGCGCGCGTCAAGAAGGAGGTCGGCATTGCGACCCGCACCGTCGGCCTCATCCTGACGCCGCAGCAGGCCGAGGACATCGTGGCGAAAGGGCAGGCCGACATGGTGTCGCTGGCGCGCGGCTTCCTCGACGATCCGCACTGGGGCTGGCACGCCGCCAAGGCGCTCGGCGCCGAGGTCAGGCGCCCGGTGCAGTACGAGCGCGCCGGGCCCAGGCTGTGGGCGCCCGCCGCGGCCAAGGCGTGATTTGGAAAACGCGGTTTTCCTCGCCGTCCTGTTCGCCGCGGTCTGCCATGCCGGCTGGAACGCGCTGATCAAGGTCGGCCTCGATCCGCTGTCGACGACGACGCTGATTTCGCTCGGCTCCGGCGTGGTGGCGCTTTCGAGCCTGCCGTTCGTCGGCATGCCGGCGCCCGCCGCCTGGATCTGGATTGTCGCTTCGACGGTCATTCACCTGTTCTATTTCGCGGCGCTGATCGAAACCTACCGCACCGGTGACCTCGGCCACGTCTATCCGATCGCGCGGGGCGCGGCGCCGCTGCTGACGGCGGCGGCGAGCTTTGTCTTCGTCGGCGAGCACTTGAGCGCACTCAGCTGGAGCGGCATCGTGCTGTTGGCCGCCGGCGTGCTGCTGCTGTCGGCGCGCGGCAGCCGCGACCTGGCCGCGGTCGACCGCCGCGCCGTCGGCTTTGCGCTGCTGACGGCGCTTACCATCTGCGCCTATTCGGTGGTCGACGGCATCGGCGCGCGCGCCTCGCTCAATTCTCAAGGTTACGTGATGTGGGTGTTCGTCGGCATCGCGCTGGTGCTGCCGCCTTACGCTCTGTGGCGCGACGGCCGCGACGTCATTCCCGCGATGCGGCGCTTTTGGCTGCGCGGCTTCGCCGGCGGCGCCCTGCAGGTGCTGTCCTACGGCATCGCGCTGTGGGCGATGACGCTGGCGCCGATCGCCATCGTCGCGTCCTTGCGCGAGACCAGCGTGCTGTTCGGCGCCGTGATCGCCGTCGCCGTGCTCAAGGAGCCGCTGCGCGCCGTGCGCATCGCCGCCGCCGTGCTGATCGTCTGCGGGCTGGTGCTGCTGCGCTTATAGCGCGAGAGCCGGCAGGTCCCGCTCCATGCGGGCGAGGTCGCCTTCGCTGTCGACGTCCCAGAGCGGGCTTAGCTCGATGGAAGTCAGGCCGAGCGACGCGATCCGTTTGCGGGTCTCGGCGACAACGGTAGCGGTGCTCCAGGCCATGCCGCTGAACAGCTCCGGATGCGGCCGCCGCGCGCCGATCAGCACATAGCCGCCGTCCTCGGCCGGGGTCAGCACGAGCGCGGCGCCGTCGAGCGCGGCGGCGGCATCGCGCAGATGCTGCGGCGTCAAAGCCGGGCAGTCGGTGCCGATGACAAGCGCGGCGCCGCCATCGAACGCCGCCAGCATGCGGGCGCCGAGATCGCCTTGCGGCTGGCGCCGCAGCGTGATGGCAAAGCGCCCGGCAAGATCGCGGAACGAGCCGTGCGAGGCGTCCGGCGCGCACCACAGCGTCACCCTGCCGACGCGCGCGGCGACCGCGGTCGCCACCGTCCGTTCGGTCAGCCTCTCCTGCAGCACCGCCGCGGCATGGGCGCCGATGGCCGGAATGAGCCGCGTCTTGGCGAAGCCCGGGATCGGCGCCTTTGCCAGAATGGCGATGTCAGGGGTCATAGCCATAGGCGCGGGCGAGCCGCGCCGGGTCGGCGCCGAGGAAATAGCGCAGGCGCAATTGCCACATCAGCCAGATCGTGCGCCACACGCCGTGCCGCCGCCAGCGGCGGCTCGATGTGGTGACGCGCGCCGACAGGCAGGCGGGGCGGCCGAGCCGCTTGAGCCGCGCCGACAGCGCGATGTCCTCCATCAGGGCGATGCCGGGGAAGCCGCCGGCCTCATCGAACGCCGCGCGTGTCATGAACATCGCCTGGTCGCCGGTGGCGATGCCGGTTGCGCGCGAGCGCAGGTTCATCAGCAGCGCGACCAATCGCAGCCAGCCGTTCTGGTCGAAGCCGGCATCGAAGCGGCCCCAGCGGCGGCGCCCCAGGCTGTCGAGCACAAGCACATCGGCATCCGCCGGCAGGCGGGTGTCGGCGTGCAGGAACAGCAGGGCATCGCCTTGGGCGGCGGCTGCGCCGGCATTCATCTGCGCGGCGCGGCCGCGCGGCGCGGTCAGCACGCGGTCGGCGAGCGCGGCGGCCATCGCCGCCGTGCCGTCGCGGCTGCCGCCGTCGACCACCACGACTTCGACCCCGCGCGCCCTGAGTGGCGCCAGCGCCCGCAAGGCGGCTTCGATGCCTGCGGCCTCGTCGAGCACCGGCATGACGATCGACAGCCTCATCGCGGTCCCGCCTTGGCGAAGGAGTAGTCCGCGCCGTCGACAATGCGCCGGTAGTAGGAATCGAAGGCCGAGGAGCCGGGCGGCCAGCACGCCAGAAACCGCCGCACGAAGCCGTCGTGGTCGTAGTCGACCGCAAGCGCGTCGACGAAAACGCCGTCGCGCGCAAGGCCATAGAGCGGCTGCTGCGGCGACGGCGTCGTGGCAATGCGCGTGACGACGCCGAAGCGGGAGCCGGAAAAGTTCGGCAAGCCGGCGGCGCCGTTATTGGCGACGGTCAGCCGGCCGGACGGCAGCGCGTAGTCGCGCAGCGCCGCCTCGCCGGTGTGGGTGCAGGCGAAAAGGTCAATCGTCGAAGCCGCCCGCGCCCTATCGAGCCATGCGCGGTTTGCGGCGTCGTCGAGCGCAGCCTGCGCGAATTGCCAGCCGGCGAGCGACTGCGCGTCGCCGTGGACGATGCCGATGCGCAACGCGCCGACCTGCGCCACCAGATGCATCGGCAGGGCGCGCAGCCGGTCCCGTGCGGCCGCCGGCGTCTGCGCGCGCAGCCGCAGCAGCGTCTCGTTGGAGCGCCGCACCACGTCCTCGCCCACCGTTTCCGGGTAGTCGCAGCCGCAGCCGGCGCCGATGTCCTCGAGGCGCGAAATCTCGGTCTCGACGTTGCCGCGCAGCGCGCGATGGGCGCTGACGCCGCGCTCGATCTCGGCGAACCATCCGGGCTCGGCGTCGAGCCAATGGAAGTCGCCGTTGAACACCAATATCGGCCGGTGCCGTTCGCGCGCGGCCAGGTCGTTCACGGCCTCAAGCGCGTGGCGATTGCCGTAGAGCCCGCCAACCGCGTAAAGCACGTCGCAGGCAAAGTCCGGGGCGCGTGCGAACAGCGACGGCTGATAGGCGTAGTCGAGTGGACAGACGCGGCCGGCCCCTTTTTCTCCCGGCTTCGCTTGCGGGGCGAGGGCGGGGTGCGGATGCGCCTGCACGCTCATTCCGCCGCCTCCTTCAGCGCGCCGCCGCAGCTCGAGCCCTGCCCGGCGGTGCAGCCGTAGCAGTGCCCGGCGACGCGGACCGGATGGCCGCTCATATCGTCGTCGATGAGATCGGCAAGCCGCAGGCGCGCCCGGCCGCCGCGCCGCATCGGCAGCCCGAGCATCTGGTTGAAGTCGCAGTCGTAGACGAAGCCCTGCCAGTCGACCGAGATCAGGCTGCGGCACATCACGCCGTCGAGATTGGCGTCGAGATGCGCATCCTGCAAAAGCCGCAAGTAGCCGTCGAACTCGCCTCTGGTGACCAGCGTCGAGCCGAAGCGCTGGATCGGCATGTTGGCGAGCACGAACAGTTTGTTGAAGGCGATGCCGTAGCGTTCGCCGAGCACGCGCTTGTAGTCGGCCTCGAGCGCGGCCTGCGCGGGCGGCAGCGCGGGCCCCTGCGGGTTGTAGACGAGGTTGAGGGTGAGGCCCGGGTCGCGGCCGTAGCCGAGCGCATTGAGCCGCTTCAACCCGCGGATCGAGCTTGCGAACACGCCTTGGCCGCGCTGGCGCTCGACATTGTCCTGCAGATAGCACGGCATCGAGGCGACGATCTCGACGCGATGAGCGGCGAGAAATTCGGCGAGGTCTTCCTGACCTGGCTGCTCGAGGATGGTGAGGTTGCAGCGGTCCATCACATGGGCGCCGAGCTTTTGCGCCTCGCTGACCAGGCGGCGGAATTGCGGGTTGAGCTCGGGTGCGCCGCCGGTGATGTCGAGCTTGCCGATGCGGCGCCGCGCGACAAAGGCGAGCACGTCGTCGGCGACCTCGGCCGACATTTCCTCACTGCGGGTCGGCCCGGCGTTGACGTGGCAATGGAAGCAGGCCTGGTTGCAGCGGTAGCCGACATTGACCTGCAGCGTCTCGAGCCGCCCGCGGCGAAGCGCGGGAAACGGAATAGCCTCGAGCAGCGGCAGCATGTCGCGCATGGTAGGGGCCTCGCTCAGAGCAAATTGCCACGGGCGGGAAGCGCCGTCACCCCGCCGCCGATGACGGTTTAACAAAAGGCCGTGAGCTACCGTGCGTTCGCGGTCGCGACCGGCGAGGGCACGCCGATGCGGCCATAGCCGGGCAGTTTCACGCCGGGGTGCCGCAGGTCGAGCCCGGCGACCAGCCCGAGCAGGTTGACCTCGACGCCCTCGACCCAGCCGACCTTGATGCCGGCATAGCCTTTGAGGTTGAGCTCAAGTCCGGTGCGGCTGTCGGTCAGCCCGGCGTAGAGGCTGTCGCGATAGTCGCGGCCGACGGCATTCGGCGGCAGCGCGACGCCGAGTTCGGGCATGCCGCGCAAAATCGCCGCGGTGAAGCTGTTGCTGTTCGGTCCCGGCCAGATGCGGTAGTCGCCGGCGCCGGCATAGGCGTAGTCCTTCACCACTTCTTCGATGCGCGGGATCAGTTTCTCGGCCTCGGCGCCCGAGACGTCGACGATGGGCGTCGGCATATGGCCGTACCAGCGTCCGTCCGGCGGCCAGCCGTTGGCGCGCACCGGATTGCCCCAGCCGACCACGTCGTAGCGCGTCCAAGTCTCGGCGTTCGCGCCCTTGAACACCACCCAGCTGTGCACCGAGAAGATGCCCTTCCAGGCGCCGGTGGTGCCGGTGAATACGACGACGCGTGCCGGCTTGTAGTCGGCGGCGCGCGGCAAGAGGCCCGTGCTCGACCAGTCGGCGTCGCGCCAGGAGCGCGGGTCGTTGCCGACGGCGTAAAGCGCGGCGCGGGCGAGGATCGGGACGAGGAAAATCGCGAAGACGAGGAGCATGATGGCTTTGCGGCGGCTGGGACGGCGGGCGGACGTCATAGGACGAGTATATCGCGCGCCAATCCGCCGGAAAAAGGGCGCTAACCGGCCCGATTATTGGCGATGGTCAGCTGCGGGAAACGCTGCGCGCCCTCGGCCAGCAGGTCGCCGGTGACCGGCTTGTCCCATTCCATGCCGACGATGGCGCCGCGCTTTGCGCCCTCGATGACGTTGCCGGTGATGGCGGCCGCTCCCGCGCCGGCGGCGACCGAGACGCCGATGCCGATGCCGGCCGTGCGCACCACGTTGCCGCTGACGGCGATGTTGCGCTGATAGGGGCCGGCGCCGACGCTGATGCCCATGAAGGGAGCGTTTTCCACCACGTTGCCGGTCACCGCCGTGTCGGCTTCGACGCCGATGCCGAGCCCGGCGGCGTCGCCGCCGCCCTGCGGCCGGCGCGGCGTCAAATTGCGGATGACATTGCCCTGCACCACGGCGAGGCGCCCGCCCTGCTTGAAATTGGTGACGGCGACACCGACGGCGGCGCCGTCAACAACATTCTGTGCGATCACCGCCCCCTCGAACCCGAACTCGGAATAGATCGCGACTTCGCCGATCGAAGCGCAATTGTTGCCGAGGATCTGGATATTGGAAGCCGCGTTGCCGCGGATGGCGGAAAAGGCCGCCTTGCGGATTTGGTTGGCGCGGACGATGACGTTGCCGGCGCGGAAGACGTTGACGGCATTGCCGTTGGCACCGTCGCCGCCGCCGCGGGCCCGGGTGTCCTCGATGCGGTTGTCGGCGACGATGGTGCCGTCGTCGCGCGCCTCGCTCTGCCAGACGCGGATGCCGCCATTGCCCGAGCCGCGGATGGTATTGCCGGTGAGGAGGACGCCGCGGCAGTCACTGACGAAGATGGCGGTGTCGGCGGCGTCGGTGACGGCGGTGCCGGTGACCGAGCCGTCGCAGCGCTCCAGTACGATGCCGTTGCCGCCGGCCACGGCGACGGCGCAATCGGCGATGCGGAAGGCCCGTGCGTCGGTGAAATGCACGAGGCCGCGGTGCTGGGGCAGCGGGCGGTTGCCGCCCTGCAAGGTCAGTCCGGCCAGGGACAGGCCGTCGGCGTGTTCGGCGAAAATCAGCGTCTCGCCGCCGGTGAAGGTGAGGAACGTCGCGCCGCGCACGCCGGCGAGTTGCGCGCCCGGCGACAGCCTGAGCGCGCCCGCCCGATAGACGCCCGGCGCCAGCACCAGCGGGATGCGCGTTGCCGCCGCCTCGTTGATGGCGCGCTGCAGCTTGGCGCTCTGATCGTCCGGTGCGCCCGGGTGCACGCCGAACTGCGCGGCGTCGAGGCCGTATTGCGAGGCCGGCGCGGCGAGCGCCGGCCCGGCCGCGGCCGCAAGCGTACCGGCGATAAAATTTCGGCGGTTCATGCCGCCCATATTGCGCGCAATCGGGTTAACGCCGTGCTGCCGCGGCGATTTCGGCGAGCAAAGCCCCGCCGGCCCGGGTCAGCTCGGCGAGCGTGAAACGGCGATTTTTGCCCGGCCGCAGCGGCTTGCGCAGGGTCGGCGGCACATGCACGAAAGCGGCGATGCGCGGGCCGCGCCGTGCGGCCGCCGCCGCCCGCCAGCACAGGTAATTGCACAGGTAGCGCCCGGCGTCGCGCGACAGCGCGGCCGGCACGCGGGCGGTGCGCGCGGCGGCAAGCAGCCGGCGCGCCGGCGCCGGCAGCGGCAAAGCGGCTTCTTCGCCTTTGGCGATGGCGCGGCGACGCGGGGCCTGCCGCCCCGCGTCCGGCAGCAGAGCAAGCGCGTTGCGCGCCCGCGTCTCGATGCGCAGCCAGCGGGCGCGCGGCGCCAGCCCGAACATCATCAGCGCGTCGGGCCTGTGACGGGCAATGAGGCGCGGCAGGTCGCGGTCGACCGCGTCGTAGCTGGTGGCGAACACGTGCGGCACGATGGTCACGTCGGCGAGCGCCGGCCGCCGCAGGTGCGCCAGCCGGCGGACCAGCGGCGCCGTCGGATTGAGCGGCGCGCCGGGGAAGGGGCCGAAGCCGGTGACGAGGATGGTGGTCATATGGTCCCAATTCTGGCGTCGCCGCGAAGGCAGGGACCCATACGCCGCAAGCTTATCGAAGGTCTCGGGAGTATGGCTCCCGGGCCTCGTTCGCTGACGCTCGCCCGCCCGGGACGGCAAAAAAACTACATGCCCAATAACTTGGCGATCTCCTCCACCGCCAGCGCCGGCGCGAGCTTGCCGGCGGCGACCCGTGCTTCGGCGCTCTTGAGCTTGGCGCGCACCGCGGCGTCGCTGCGCAGCCGCGCCGTCAGCCGCTCCTCGAGCATGCTCCACATCCATTTGACCTGCTGCTGGCGCCGCCGCGCCGCGAGTTCGCCGGACGCCGTCACCTTGGCCTGGTGCTCGAGCACCTTGGCCCACAATTCGGCGATGCCGTTGCCGGTCAGCGCCGAATAGGTCACGACCGGCGGCGACCAGGTGGCCGAGCGCGGCGTCAGGATGTTGAGCGCGCCGCGATATTCGGCCGCCGCCAGCTTGGCGCGCTCGATATTATCGCCGTCGGCCTTGTTGACCGCGATCATGTCGGCGAGCTCGACGATGCCTTTCTTCAGGCCCTGCAATTCGTCGCCGGCGCCCGGCAGCATCAGCACCAGGAAGACGTCGGTCATGTCGGCGACGGCGGTTTCCGACTGGCCGATGCCGACGGTCTCCACCATCACGACGTCGTAGCCCGCCGCTTCGCACACCAGCATGGTCTCGCGCGTCTTTGCCGCGACGCCGCCGAGCGTGCCGGAGGAGGGCGAGGGGCGCACGAAGGCGTGCGGGTCGCTCGCCAGCCGCGGCATGCGCGTCTTGTCGCCGAGGATGGAGCCGCCGGTGCGCGTCGAGGAGGGATCGACCGCGAGCACGGCGACCTTGCGGCCCCGGCCGGTCAGGAAGCTGCCGAGTGCGTCGATGGTGGTCGACTTGCCGACGCCGGGCGCGCCGGTGATGCCGAGGCGCACCGCCTTGCCGGTTGCCGGCAGCAGCTCCTGCACCAGGCGATGGGCCTCGCCGGCATGATCGGCGCGCTTGCTCTCGATCAAGGTGATGGCGCGCGCCAGCACCGCGCGGTCGCCGGCGCGGATGCCGGCGGCGAGGGCGGGCGGCTTGGCGGCGCGTTCGCTCATCTCGGGCGGCGCGTCGGCCTGCGCTCCGGTCCGTCCGGCAGCCGCAGCGCCAGCCCGCCATCGGCCCGGTTGCGGGCCGCGGTCGCGCGCGCGAAGGCGAACAGCTGGTCGCGCGTGGTGATGCGGCAGGCGGCCGGGTCCTTCGGCTCGCCCTTGCCGCAGAAGGCGGCGCGGGTCGGCTCGTCGGCGTCCATCTCGTCGATCGCCCACACCAGGTAGACGCCGTCGGCAAGCTTGTGCAGCACGGCGTATTCGCTGATGCGCGGGCGCTTGCGCGGCACCTCCTGGATGATGTAGTCGCCGCCCTCGAACGGGTGCACCGAGAAGGCGGCGATGTCGCCCATACCGCCGCCGGCGTTCTCGTAGAGCGCGCCGTTCCACCGGAACTCGGCCTGCGTCGGCTCGCGGGCGCGGCCGTCGCGCAGCGTGTAGAGCTGGACCCTGAGCTTGGGGCCGAAAATGTCCTGCGAGCTCGACAGGATCGGGCCGGCGGAGTCGATGCAGCCGCAAAGCGCCAGCGCCCACAGCGCGGCGAGGCCGGTGCGGAGCAGCCTTCCGTTCACTCCGCCGCCTCTTGATGGCCAAGCCGCTTGTTGAGCGTCTTGAGCAGCTTGCCGGCCGCTTCCGCGATCACGGTGCCGGGCGGGAAGATCGCCTCGCAGCCGGATTTCATGAGCGCGTCGTAGTCCTGCGGCGGCACCACGCCGCCGACCACGATCATGATGTCGTCGCGGCCCTGCCTGGCGAGCTCGGCCTTCAGTTCCGGCACCAGCGTCAGATGCGCGGCGGCCAATGAAGAGACGCCGAGGATATGGACGTCGTTCTCGACCGCCTGGCGCGCGGCTTCCGAGGGCGTCGCAAACAGCGGCCCGATGTCGACGTCGAAGCCCAAATCGGCGAAGGCCGAGGCGATCACCTTCTGGCCGCGGTCGTGGCCGTCCTGGCCGATCTTGGCGACCAGAATGCGCGGCCGGCGGCCTTCCGCCTGCTCGAAGGCCTCGACCGTCTTGCGCACCCGCTCGACCGCGCCGGTCATCTTGCCTCCCTTGCCGACCTCCCGCCGGTAGACGCCGGTGATCGCCTTGATCGAGGCGACGTGGCGGCCGAACACCTTTTCCATCGCCACCGAAATCTCGCCGACCGTAGCCTTGGCGCGCGCGGCGTCAATCGCCAAAGCGAGCAGATTGCCGTTGCCGCGGTCGGCGGCGCGGGTCAGCGCGTCGAGCGCCTCCTTGAGCGCCGCCGGATCGCGCTCGGCCTTGAGCTTCTTCAGCTTCTCGATCTGGCGCGCGCGCACCGCCGAATTGTCGATCTTGAGCACGTCGATGGCTTCGTCGTTCTCGGGCGGATATTTGTTGACGCCGATCACCGACTGCTGGCCCGAATCGATGCGCGCCTGGGTCTTGGCGGCGGCTTCCTCGATGCGCAATTTGGGGATGCCGGCTTCGATGGCCTTGGCCATGCCGCCGAGCGATTCCACTTCCTCGATATGGCCCCAGGCCTTGTTCGCCAGCTCGTAGGTGAGGCGCTCGACGTAATACGAGCCGCCCCAGGGATCGACGATGCGGGTGGCGCCGGCCTCCTGCTGCAGCAGGATCTGGGTGTTGCGGGCGATGCGGGCGGAAAAATCGGTCGGCAAGGCGAGCGCCTCGTCGAGCGCATTGGTGTGCAGCGACTGCGTCTGCCCTTGGGTGGCCGCCATCGCCTCGATCATGGTGCGGGCGACGTTGTTGAACACGTCCTGTGCCGCAAGGGACCAGCCCGAGGTCTGGCAATGCGTGCGCAGCGACAGCGAGCGCTCGTCGGCCGGCTTGAACTCTTTCATCAGCTTCGCCCACAGCATGCGCGCGGCGCGCAGCTTGGCGATCTCCATGAAGTAGTTCATGCCGATCGCCCAGAAGAACGAGATGCGCGGCGCGAAGCGGTCGACGGTTAAGCCCGCCTTGAGGCCGGCGCGCACATATTCGACGCCGTCGGCGAGCGTATAGGCGAGTTCCAGGTCCTGCGTCGCGCCCGCCTCCTGCATGTGATAGCCGGAGACGGAAATCGAATTGAATTTCGGCATGTGCTCCGCCGTATAGGCGAAGATGTCGGAGATGATGCGCAAGCTCGGCTCGGGCGGATAGATGTAGGTGTTGCGCACCATGAATTCTTTGAGGATGTCGTTCTGGATGGTGCCGGAAAGCTTCTCCTGCGGCACGCCCTGCTCCTCGGCGGCGACGATGTAGAGCGCCATCACCGGCAGCACCGCGCCGTTCATGGTCATCGACACGCTCATCTGGTCGAGCGGGATGCCGGAGAACAGCGTGCGCATGTCGTAGATCGAATCGATCGCCACGCCCGCCATGCCGACGTCGCCCGAGACGCGCGGATGATCCGAGTCGTAGCCGCGGTGGGTGGCGAGATCGAAGGCGATGGACAGGCCCTTCTGCCCGGCGGCGAGATTGCGCCGGTAGAAGGCGTTGGAGTCTTCCGCCGTGGAGAAGCCGGCATATTGCCGGATGGTCCAGGGCTGCGCCGCGTACATCGCCGGGTAGGGGCCGCGCAGGAACGGCGGCTTGCCGGGGAAGGTGTCGAGGAAATCGAGGCCTTTGAGATCGGCTTCGCCGTAGGCGGGCTTGACCGCGATGCCTTCCGGCGTCTGCCAGGGGTCGCCTTTGTGGGCGCCCGGCGCGGCGGTGTCGGCGAAATCGACAGTTGCGAAATTGGGAATCTGGCTCATCGACGTCCCTTGTCATTGCCGGGCTCGTCCCGGCAATCTCGCTTAGGAGGACACCGCTTTGCGTCCCGAAGCGCGATGCCCGGGTCAAGCCCGGGCATGACCGCTGTCGGTCAGAATACCATGCGTCTCGCGCAAGGTCGAAAGCGCATCGCAACCTATGAACACGAAGGTTTTGACGCCGGCCTGCCGCCATGCCGCTTCGTGGTCGCCGCCGCGCCCGGCAAGCTGCACGATGGCGCCCGCCGCGGTGAGCGCCTTGGCCGCGTCGGCCGCCTGCGCCTCATAGACTTTGTCGGACGAGCAGAGGCAGGCGAGCTTGGCGCCGGAGGCCTTGAACGCCGCGAGCATTGCCGCCCGGTCCTTGAAGCCGTCATTGCTCAGCGCTTCGATGCCGCCGGCCTCGTAGAAATTCTTGGCGAAGGTCGAGCGCGCGGTGAAGTCGGACGGCGTGCCGAGATTGGCGAGGAACACCTTCGGCCGCGCCCCGGTCTTTTTCAGGAAACGGTCGGAGGCGTCGCGCAAGCGCTCGTAAGGCTCGGCCATGCGCAGGCTCGGCAGCGGCTCGAACGTTACCGCAAGCGCGAGCGGCGGCGCGGCGACGCGCGCAACATCCAGCACTTTGACCGAAGCTTCGCCGAGATTGGGATAATCGCTGGTGCCGGTCAGCGCGTCCTTACGCTTTGCGATATTGACCTGGCGGGCCGCGCGCGTGTCGCCAACTTTTTTCTGAATGAGGCCTTTTTCGAGCGCCGCCGCGGCGCCGCCCGCGGCCTCGATCTCCTGGAACAGTTTCCAGGCCGCCTGCGAAAGCCCAACGGTCAGCGCCTCGATGCCGCCGGAGCCGGCAGCCGGATCGGCGACGCGGTAGAGGTTCGACTCCTCCAACAGGATGAGCTGCATGTTGCGCGCCACCCGCCGCGCCAAGCGGTCGGGCAGGCCGATCGCCAGCGTGAAGGGCAGCGCGCAGACGCTGTCTGCGCCGCCGACGCCCGCGGCGGCCGTGGCAATGGTCGTGCGCAGCATGTTCACGTAAGGGTCGCGCTGCGTCATCATGCGCCACGCCGTCTCCGCCGCGACGAAGGCCGGCTGCGGCGCGAGCCCGCTCGCCTGCTCGATGCGCGCCCAAAGTTTGCGCAGCGCGCGGAGCTTGGCGATGGTGAGGAATTCGTCGGCGTCGGCGGCAAGCAGGAATGAGATGCGCCGCCGCGCCTCGTCGAGGTTAAAGCCCGCAGCGTTGAGCAGCCGCAAATAAGCGACGCCGGCCGCAATCGCGAAGGCCAGCTCCTGCGCCTCGGTGCCGCCGGCGTCATGCACGCCGCGGCCGTCGGCACGAAGCAGGCGCGCCCTGGCAAAACCCTTCGCCTGCAATTCTTTCGCGGTCGCGCCGGCGCGCTGCGACAGCTCCGGCCACGGCAGGATCGTGCCACCCGTGCGCGCCATGTCGCCGATCGGATCGAGGCCGAAATCGATTGCCAGCTGTGCCGGATCGAGCGTCCGCCGCGCCGCCAAGTCGATCATCATCGTCGCTACCGGCCGGCCGGCAAAGGGCGCGGTTTCGAGCCGCAGCGGAATCACGTCGAGCATCACGTCGGCGAGCGCCCGATCGAGATCGTCCAGGTTTCTGATGTCGACGCCGAAGCCGCGTGCCGCCGGCGCGCCGGCAAACAGCAGCGCCAGCCCACTGGCGCCGTTTTCGAGGTCGTGCAGCGCCTCGGCATTGGCCGCTTTCGGCTCCGGATGATCGACGCGCTGGACGACCTGCCATGGAACCGCCGCGCGGCCCGCGACCAGGCTTGCCGCCGCCGCGCGGGCATAAAGCGGCTCGATCCGCAGGCCGTCATAGGTCCGGCTAACCAGGCGCTTGTCGAAATCAGCGCCTTTGAGCGCGGCCTCGACCAATTTGCGCCACTCCGCCGCGCTGGACGGCGGAAATTCGGCTGCAAGCTTAAGGGGTTCGTCGGTCATTTCGGCAAATTGGCACGTTGCCAAAGCTGTTGCAAAACTTGCACCAAATCCCTTTTCCCGAGGTCGGATCAGCGCGGCGGCAGCTTCTCGATGCCGCCGAGGTCGAGGCCGGCGAGCGCCTCGCTGACCTTGCGGCCGGCGATGACGCGGCCGGGCGCGATTTCGTTGAGCGGCACCAGCACGAAAGCGCGCTCGAACAGGCGCGGATGCGGCAGCGTCAAATTCGGCGTCTCCAGCGTCACGTCGCCATAGGCGAGGATGTCGATGTCGGCGGTGCGCGGCCCGTTGCGCTTTTCGTGGGCGCGGTCGCGGCCGAGCCGAAGCTCGACGTCCTGGGCGCGTTCGAGCAGGTCGCGCGGTTCGAGCGTCGTCTCAACCGCGATGCACAAATTGACGAAGGGGGGCTGGTATTTGAAACCCCAGGGCGGCGTACGGTAGTCGGAGGAGCGCGCTATCAGCTTGACCTCCTTGCCGTCGCACATGAGCGCGACGGCGCGGTCGAGGATCGCCCGGCTGTCGCCGACATTGCCGCCGAGCGCGAGCAGCGCCTCCGTCATCGCCGGCTTCGCACCAAAGTGACGCCGACGTCGCTGAAGGTGGCGGCGATCGGCGCATGCGGCTTGTGGATGGTCACCGTCACGCTCTCGACGCGCGGGAAGGCGGCGAGCACGGCGTCGGCCACCTTGCCGGCGGCGGCTTCGATCAGGCGGAACTTCTGCGCGGCGAAGGCGGCGGTCACGCACTCCACCACCTTGTCGTAGGACACGGTGTCGGCGACCTTGTCGGAGCGCGCGGCGGCAGAGAGCGGAATGTCGAGCACCAGGTCGATGGTGAAGGTCTGTCCGACCTTGCCCTCATAGGGCATGACGCCGTGATAGGCGTGCAGCGACAGGCCGGTGATGAAGATGCGGTCGGTCATCTTATGTCCCTGGTGCGGCCTCGATGGCGTGTGTCACGCGCAGCGCCTGCACCGTCTCGGCGACGTCGTGGACGCGCACGATCGCCGCGCCATTTTTGACCGCCGCGAGATGGGCGGCGATCGAGCCGCCGATGCGTTCGCTCGGCTGCGACGGCGTCACCGCGGCGATGAAGCGCTTGCGCGAGGCGCCGACGAGCAGCGGCAGGCCGAAGCGCTTGAATTCGGCGAGCCGTGCGATGCAGGCGATGCTCTGTTCCGGCGTCTTGCCGAAGCCGATGCCGGGGTCGAGCACGATCGTGTCGCGGGCGATGCCGGCGCGGTCTGCGATGGCGAGCGAACGCTCGAAGAATGCCATCGCGTCGGCGATAATGTCGATCGCGCCGTCGGCGCTGTCGCGGTTATGCATGACGATGACCGGCACGCCGCGCCTGGCGACCAGCGGCGCCATGTCCGGGTCGCGCTGCAGGCCCCAGACGTCGTTGACCATCGCGGCGCCCTGGTCGAGCGCCCAGGCCGCGGTCGTGGCCTTCTGGGTGTCGATCGACACCGGCAGGCCGAGCGTGACCGCCGCCGGCAGCACCGGTGCGAGCCGCGCCTTCTCCTCGGCGGCACTGACCGGCTGCATGCCGCCATAGGGACGGGTGGATTCGGCGCCGATGTCGAGAATGTCGGCGCCTTGCTCGGCCATGGCGCGGACATGACCGAGGGCCAGGTCTTGGTCGAGGAACCGGCCGCCGTCCGAAAACGAATCCGGCGTGATATTGAGGATGCCCATGACCAGCGGCCGCCGCAGCGCGAGCAGCGCCGCCAGGGTCCCAGGCCCCGGATTTTGCTTGGGTTTTTCCCTGCGTTCGGCCGGATGAGCAAGCGCCATAGGCTTGGCTTTGCGCGGTTTGGGCGGAGCCGTCAAGCAGGCGTCAGCGCAGGAAATCGGCCCACAGCAGGATGACGCCGGCGAGCGCCACCCCGAGGCTGATGGCGGCGTGTTCGAGACTGAACGGCGGGAAGTACAGCACCTGAAGGATCAGCGTGAGCACGCCACCGACCACCATCACCATGTAGACGCCGAGGACGACGATCCGTCCCATCGCGTCAATAGGTGATTTTCAACGGCAGCTTTTTGGCGTTGTCGATCCAGCGCGCGACGACTTTCTGCGAAGGCAGCATGCGCACCAGCTTGCGCTTCTTGTTGGCTTCGGCCATCGCCTCGGCGAGGTTGGCCGGATTGCGGTACTTGAGCTCCTTCACCGTGTCGACGCCGGCCGCCTGCAGCAGCTGCGAATAGTTGCGGTTGATGCCCTTGACGCGCATGCGGTCGGCGACGTTGGCCCAGCACAGCAATTGTTTCTCGCTGAAGCCGGTCGCGGCCGCGAGCGCCTTGCGGCCGCGCAACGTGCTGGCGCAGTCGAGCAGCTTTCCGGTCGATCGTATCCCCGCCGATTTGAAGACCGCAGCGGCATCGCCGTCGATCCCCTCGATATCGGTGATCGGGTAAGACATCGTCTATTGCCTCCTCGCACACACTTCTTTCTGCGCCGCTTGCCGCCACAAGCGGTTCAGATGAACTGACTCAATCCCGGTATCGCGCCGACGATCTCGCCGATCGCCTCGTCGCCGGCCTGCTCGCGGGCATAGGCGATCACCTCGCGGGTCACGCCCTGCACCTGGCCCATGCTCAGGCCCGCCGCCATCATCTTGGTGCCCGCCCCCATCAGGCCCCCCATGGCGAAGCCGCCGCCGCCGCTGGCGTCGATGCCTTCCTGGGCCTCCATGAGTTGTTCCGCGCCGGGCAGGCGGTCGATGAGGGCCTTCACCTTGTCGGGCGGGCCTTCCTTGCGCAGGAATTCGAAGATGACGCCCACGGCCTTTTCCGCGGCATCCCGGTCGACGCCAACCTTGGCGACGAGACGAGCGATCAACTCGTCCATGAGCCCCTCACGTGCCCCGCACTGACGGCGGATTGCGTTGATATTGAGCGCAAGTGCGCGCGCTTGACAAGCAGGGTGTGGCGCCGCGCGCGCGAAAAATATTTTCCGCACGCGCACTTTCTCGCGCCCCTGTCAAGGTCCTCGCGGTGCGCCGCATCGCGGGTTGCGCGCCGCGCCATCCGTCGGGCGTCCAGCCGGCAAACGATGAAAAATCGACGCGATCGGCCGCGCATGTCCCGCTCTCCTCGTTTTCAGCGCGCTTTTCACCCCGTCGCCGCGTTGCTACCGTGGCGGCGTCGCCGAAGGAGCAACGCCCATGAGCACACTCGACGCGGTCCTCGACCGCATCGACCAGGATCTCGATAAGAGCCTCGAGCGTCTGTTCGCGCTGCTGCGCATCGCCTCGGTGTCGACCGATCCGGCCTACAAGCCGCAGTGTCGGGCCGCGGCCGAGCACGTCGCCGCCGACCTCAGGACCATCGGTTTCGACACCCAGGTGCGGCCGACCGAGGGCCATCCGGTCGTCGTCGGCAAGGCCAACGGCGCAAGAGGCCCGCGCGTGCTGTTCTACGGTCATTACGACGTGCAGCCGGTCGACCCGCTGAGCCAATGGAAGACGCCGCCGTTCGAGCCGCGCATCGAGACGTTGCCCGGCGGGCGCAAGATCATCGTGGCGCGCGGCGCCTGCGACGACAAAGGCCAGGCCATGACCTTCATCGAGGCCTGCCGCGCCTTCAAGGCGGTCACCGGCAGGCTGCCGCTCAACATCACCACCATGATCGAGGGCGAGGAGGAGTGCGGCTCGCAGCACCTGTTCAAGTTCGTGCGCGACAATGCCGCCGAGTTCAAGCTCGACCTCGCGCTGGTCTGCGACACGGCGATGTGGAACGCCGAGACGCCGTCGGTCACCACCTCGCTGCGCGGACTGGTCTACGAGGAGGTGAAGGTGACCTGCGCCGACCGCGATCTGCATTCCGGCCTGTTCGGCGGCGCGGCGCAAAACCCGCTGCGGCTGCTCGCGCAAATCCTCGGCGCCATGTGGGACGACAGCGGGCGCGTCACCATCCCCGGCTTCTACGACGGCGTGAAGGAGCTGCCGGCCGACATCAAGGCCGATCTGACCGCGCTCAATCTCACCGCGGAGGAATTTCTAGGCCAGGTCGGTCTCAGGATACCGTCGGGCGAGAAAGGCCGCTTGGTGCTGGAGCAGACCACGACGCGGCCGACCGCCGAGATCAACGGTATTGTCGGCGGCTATACCGGCGAGGGCGCCAAGACCGTCATTCCGGGGCAGGCCACGGCAAAAGTGTCGTTCCGCCTGGTGGGCGCGCAGGACCCACAGAAAATCTGCGACAATTTCCGCACCTTCGTGCGCGCGCGCATGCCGGCCGACTGCAAGGTCGAATTCGCCAATTTCGGCCTCGCCCCGCCGCTGCAGCTGTCATTCGACAACCCGGCGCTGACCAAGGCGCGCAAGGTGCTGGCCGAGGAATGGGGCCACAAGGCGGTGGCGGTGGGAGCGGGCGGCTCCATTCCCATCGTGGCGGATTTCAAGCACGTCCTCGGCATGGATTCGCTTCTTGTCGGCTTTGCCCTCGACGACGACCGCGTGCACTCGCCGAACGAGAAGTTCGACCTCACATGCTTCCACAAGGGCATCCGCTCCTGGGCGCGGATCATCGACGCGTTGTCACAAAATTAGGCATCGTGACCGTCGACGCAACGTTCTGGCGGCAGACGGTCGTCCGCTACCGCGCGGCAGACTTATGTCTCGTCACAACGAAGTGATGAGCTGATGCTGCGCGTTCGGCAGTAGTGTGCTCTGCGCTCATTGCCAATAAGAAACGATCTAAGACCCGCCAGCGACCGTCGACACTCGGCCGGCGCATTTGTGAATTCACCCGTATATCCAATTCTTCAGTCAAAGTGAGGGCTATCATGTCCACGACTCCTCCATATTCTCCATTGTCTCCGACCCGTCGTACCGTGCTTGCCGCCTCCGCCGTGGCCGGGGCCGCCAGCGTGCTGCCCGCAAGCGTCACCGCGGCGGCCGACAGCGGCGCCGTCAGGCCGTTTCACTTCAAGGCGTCGGACAATGACCTTGCCGATCTGCGCCGGCGCATCGAGGCGACCAAATGGCCCGAGCAGGAAACCGTCGCCGACGACAGCCAGGGCGTGCGGCTCAAGACCATGCAGCAGCTCGTGCACTACTGGCAGACCGAACACGACTGGCGCAAATGCGAGGCCAGGCTCAATGCCCTGCCGAACTTCGTCACCGAGATCGACGGCCTCGACATTCATTTCATCCACGTCCGCTCGAAGCACGACAATGCGCTGCCGATGATCGTGACGCACGGCTGGCCCGGCTCGGTCATCGAGCAGCTCAAGATCATCGATCCGCTGACCAATCCGACGGCGCATGGCGGCACCGCAGCCGACGCCTTCCATCTCGTGATCCCGTCGCTGCCGGGTTACGGCTTTTCCGCCAAGCCGACCAAGCCGGGGTGGAATCCCGTCAGCATCGGCAAGGCCTGGGCGACGCTGATGCAACGCCTCGGCTACAGCAAATACGTCGCGCAAGGCGGCGATTGGGGCGCGATCATCGTCGATGTGATGGGTTTGCAGCAGCCGCCCGGGTTGCTCGGCATCCACACCAACATGGCGGCCACCGTTCCGCCCGAGGTGTCGAAGGCGCTGTCCGCGGGCGGCCCACCGCCCGCAGGCCTGTCGCCGGAGGAAAAGCACGCGTGGGACGGGCTCGCTGACTTCTACAAGAACGGGCTCGGCTACGCCAATGAGATGGCGCTGCGGCCGCAGACACTGTACGGCATCGTCGATTCACCGGCCGGTCTCGCCGGCTGGATTCTCGACCACGACATTCGCAGCTACCGGATGATTGCCCGCGTCTTCGACGGTCAGTCCGAGGGGCTCAGCCGCGACGACGTGCTCGACAATGTCACGCTGTATTGGCTGACCAACACCGCGATCTCGTCGGCGCGGCTCTACTGGGACACGACGCATAATCTGCCGCCAGCCGGCTTCTTCGACGCCAGAGGCGTCAAGCTTCCGGTCGGCATCAGCGCGTTTGCCGAAGAGATCTATCAGGCACCGGAGAGCTGGGCGAAGCGTGCCTATGCCAATCTGCTCTATTATAAGGCCCATCCTAAGGGCACTCATTTCGCGGCCTGGGAACAGCCGGCGCTCCTCGTCTCCGACGTTCGCGCAACCTTCAAATCGCTTCGCTCGGTGTGACGACCAAAAGCGCGGTGCGCGCGTCCGCCGCGCGCCGCATTCCGTTGGGCCCATTCATTGGAAAATACGGGAGAGACTTCTCATGACCGCCACCAAGGGTAACGATGGGATTGACGAGGACCGCCGCCGGCTGCTCGGCGCCGCCGCCGTGACGCTTGCCGCCGCCCAGTTGGGATTGGCCGGTGCGGCCGAGGCGCGGGCGAACAAGACCAAGCTCGCGCAAGCCTCGGTCAAGCCGGGCGCGCACACGTCCTTTGCCCCGCTGAAGCAGGTGGACGCCGGCGTCCTCAAAATCGGCTATGCCGAGGCCGGTCCGGCGAGCGGGCCGCCCGTCATTCTCCTCCATGGCTGGCCCTACGACATTTATGCCTTCGTCGATGTGACGCCGGCGCTGGCGTCAGCCGGCTATCGCGTCATCGTGCCATACGTCCGCGGCTACGGCTCGACGACATTCCTCTCAAGCGACACGGTGCGCAACGGCCAGCCTTCGGCGGTTGCCGCCGACATCGTCGCGCTGATGGACGCGCTCAAGATCGAGAAGGCGACGCTCGCCGGCTTCGACTGGGGCGCGCGCTCGGCCAACATCGTCGCGGCGCTGTGGCCGGAGCGCTGCAAGGCCATGGTGTCGGTGAGCGGCTACCTGATCGGCAGCCAGGAGGCCGGCAAGATGCCGCTGCCGCCGGCGGCCGAGCTGCAATGGTGGTACCAGTTCTATTTCGCCACCGAGCGCGGCCGGATCGGCTACGACAAGAACCGGCGCGAGTTCTCGAAGCTGATCTGGCAGCTCGCCTCGCCGAAGTGGAAATTCGACGACGCCACCTTCGAGCGCAGTGCCGCCTCGTTCGACAATCCCGATCACGTCGCGATCGTCATCCATAATTACCGCTGGCGTCTCGGCCTCGCCGAAGGCGAGGCGAAATACGAGGAAATGGAAAGCAAACTCGCGGCCGCGCCGGTCATCACCGTGCCGACCATCACCATGGAGGGCGACGCCAACGGCGCGCCGCACCCCGATCCGGCGGCCTATGCCAAGAAGTTCTCCGGCAAATACCAGCACCGCACCATCAAGGGCGGCATCGGCCACAACCTGCCGCAGGAAGCGCCGCAGGCCTTCACCGAGGCCGTCATCGACGTCAGCGCTGCAAACGCCGGCTAGCTACTTGAGCTGGTCGGCCACCTTGTCGAGGCCGGCCTGGCTGCATTCGTCGTCCTTGCCGGGCGAGCCGGAGACGCCGACGGCGCCGATCACCTCGTTGCCGGCCTTGATCGGCAGGCCGCCGCCGAGCGCCAGCACGCGGGTATATTGCCGCGAGCCGACGGTGTCGGGCCGGTCGGAGAGGCGCTTGACGAAATCGGCGGACGGCTGGCTGAAGGTGCGCGCGGTATAGGCCTTGCGCTCGGCGCCCTCCGGCGTGTGCAGCCCGGCGCCGTCGCCGCGCAGCATGACGATGGTCTGCCCGCCGCGCTCGACGACGGCGGCCGCCACCTTGTAGCCCATGCTCTGGCACTTCTCGATCGCGGCATTGGCGATCGCCTGCGCCATCGACAGCGACACGTTCTTCTGCGTGAGCACGCCCTGCGCCTGGGCGGGCAGGGATAAGGCCAAAACGGCGGCAAGCGCGGTAACGGCAACAGCGGTGATGAATTTCATAATGCCCGACATGACAATCTCCCTAGGGTGAGGCCGCCAGAGTTTACACCATACGAGGGGGTTATTTCTTGAGCCGGTAGCCGGTGCGGAAGATCCACCAGATCACGGCAAGGCACAGGCCGAGGAAGACCAGCGTCATCGCCACGCTGGTGGCGATATGGACGTCGGCGATCTCGAAGAAGCTCCAGCGGAAGCCGCTGACCAGATAGACCACCGGGTTGAACAGGCTCACGGTCTGCCACAGCGGCGGCAGCACGCTGGTCGAATAGAAGGTGCCGCCGAGAAAGGTCAGCGGCGTGATGATCAAGAGCGGCACGATCTGCAGCTTCTCGAAGCCGTCGGCCCAGATGCCGATGATGAAGCCGAGCAGGCTGAAGGTCACCGAGGTCAGCACCATGAAGGTGATCATCCAGAACGGGTGGGCGATGTGCAGCGGCACGAAGAATACGGAGGTGGCGAGGATGATGACGCCGAGGATGATCGATTTGGTCGCCGCGGCGCCGACGAAGCCGAGCGTGATTTCGAAGAACGACACCGGGGCGGACAGCAGCTCATAGATGGTGCCGATGAAGCGCGGGAAATAAATGCCGAACGAGGCGTTCATGACGCTTTGCGTGAGCAGCGTCAGCATGATCAGCCCCGGCACGATGAACGAGCCGTAGCCGATGCCGTCGATCTGGGCGATGCGCGAGCCGATGGCGGCGCCGAACACGACGAAATAGAGCGCGGTCGAGATCACCGGCGACACGATGCTCTGCGCCAGGGTGCGGCCGGTGCGCATCATCTCGGTCTTGTAGATCGCGGCGACGGCGCGCAGGTTCATGGCGCGCCCTTTGCTTCGTTTTTGGTGTCGTTGACGAGGCCGACGAAAATCTCCTCGAGCGAGGACTGGTCGGTGTGCAGGTCGCGGATGCGCACGCCGGCCTTGCTCAGTTCGCCGAGCAGGGTGGCAACGCCGGTGCGTTCGGCGCGCGTATCGTAATCGTAGGTCAGCTCGTAGCCGTCGCCGCCGAGCGTCAGGTTGAAGGCCGACAGCGCGGCCGGAACGGCGGCAAGCTTTTCGGCGACGTGCAGCACCAGGCGCTTCCGGCCGAGCTTGCGCATCAGCTCGGCCTTCTTCTCGACCAGGATCATCTCGCCTTTGTTGATGACGCCGACGCGGTCGGCCATCTCCTCGGCCTCCTCGATGTAGTGCGTGGTCAGGATGATGGTGACGCCGGCGGCGCGCAGGTCGCGCACCACCTGCCACATGTCCTTGCGCAATTCGACGTCGACGCCCGCGGTCGGCTCGTCGAGGAACAGGATCTGCGGCTCGTGGCTAAGCGCCTTGGCAATCAGCACGCGCCGCTTCATGCCGCCGGACAGTTCCACGATCTTGGCGTGGCGCTTGTCCCACAGCGACAGGTCCTTGAGCAGCTTTTCGAGGTAGGCCGGGTTGCTCGGCTTGTTGAACAGCCCGCGTGTCATCGTCACCCCGGCCCACACCGTCTCGAACGGCGCCATCATGATCTCCTGCGGCACCAGGCCGATCAGCGCGCGCGCGGCGCGGTAGTCGCGGATGATGTCGTGGCCGCCGACGGTCACGCGGCCTTCGCTCGGATTGACGATGCCGCAGACGACGCCGATCAGCGTGGTCTTGCCGGCGCCGTTGGGGCCGAGCAGGGCGAAGATCTCGCCGTTGTTGATGTCCAGATCGATGGTTTTGAGCGCCTGAAAGCCGTTGTCGTAGGTCTTCGACAACCTGGCGATGGAAATGACCGGTGGCATGGACCGCAAAATGGCTGGAGGCTGGGGGAGGGCGCAAAGCCGACTGACGCCGGCCGACCGCATATAGGCGACCGCGGCGCGGCCGGCTAGGGCGCCCCGATCACTCCTATTTGACCTGCGATTTCAATGGCCTCGACGCGCGCCACGCGCGCCAGGAGGGGCTTTGCCGGCGATACAACCAAGAATAGTATTCCCTAGTAATACAACCTAAAGGGGAGAGACATGGTTTTGCACGCAAAGTCCTGCCGCCGCGCCTTGCCGATCGTCGTGATGGCTGCGCTGATCGCCGGCCGCGCCGCGCCGGCGCTCGCCTGGGGCGTCGAAGGCCACGAGGTCACCGCGCTGGTGGCCGAGCACTTCCTGGAGCCGGCGGCGAAGACGAAGCTCGACGCGCTGCTCGCCTCCGACCACGACACCCTGACCAAGCCGGACCTCGCCAGCCGCGCGGTCTGGGCCGACAAGTTCCGCGACAGCGACCGCAACACCACCAAGGTGCATTATCTCGCCACGCAGAACTGGCACTTCGTCGACATCGAGCTCAGCGCGCCGAACTTCGACGAAGCCTGCTTTAACCACCCCGCGGTGCCGGCGGACACGCCGGCAAGCAAGGGGCCGGCGAAGACCTGCGTCGCCGACAAGATCGAGCAGTTCCGCGCCGAGCTGAAGGATCCGCGCACCTCCAAGGCCGAACGGCTATTGGCGCTCAAGTTCCTGCTGCACTTTGCCGGCGATATCCATCAGCCCATGCACGCGGTCGACAATCACGACCGCGGCGGCAATTCGGTGCCGGTGCTGTTCGGCAGGCACACCGCGGGCAGCGTGCTGCACCACTACTGGGACGAGGTCCTGGTCGAGAAGATCGGCAAGGACTCCGAGCAGGTGGCGGCGATGCTCGCCGCCAAATACAAAGACCGGAAAACGGAATGGATGCAGGGCGAGCCCAAGGATTGGGCGCTGCAATCCTTCGCAGTCGCCCGCGACGTCGCCTACAAGCTCCCCTCGACGCACGCCAAGGACAAGCACGGCGTCGACTGCGTCGTGCTCGGCCAGGCCTATGAGGACAAGAGCGTGCCGAGGGTCGAGGAGCAACTCGCCAAAGGCGGCATGCGGCTCGCCAAGATCCTCAACGAGGCGCTGCAATAGCTCAGGCGGCGAGCGCGCTGAGGTCGCCAAGCACCCGCGTCGGCGGAAAATCGCGGTATTCGTCCGGCATCCTGCCGCGGTTGACCCAGATGCTGTCGAAGCCGGCCGATGTGCCCGCCATGACGTCCCAGCGGTTGGACGAGACGAAGGTCACATCGGCCGGTGCGCAGTCAAAATGCTGCGTCACCAGCCGGTAGACCTCCGGCCGCGGCTTGAACATCTTGACGCTGTCGACCGACAGCACGGCGTCGAGCGTGCCGCCGATGCCGGCGGCCTCGACCGCGCCCCGAAGCATCTCCGGCGAGCCATTCGACAGGATGCCGGTCCGGTGGCCCTTGGCCTTAAGCGCCTTGAGGGCGGCGCGGGCGTCGGGAAATGCATCAAGTTTGTAGTAGGCATCCATCAATTTTTGTTTGATCTTGCCATCGACCGCCGGCACCCGCGCCAGCGCAAAATCGAGCGCGCGCTCGGTCAATACCCAGAAATCCGCGTAATGGCCGGCGAGCGTCAGCGTCCAGGTATATTCGAGCTGTTTGCTGCGCCAGATCTCCGACATGCGCGCGGCTTCGGCGCCTGAGAGCCCGCAGCGGGCGATCGCCGCGTGCACATCGAACAGCGTGCCATAGGCGTCGAACACGAAAATCCCCGGCATGGTATCCTCCTGCCCCGGACGCTATGGTGCAAAGCACGGCGGGCCGGGCAAAGAAAGTCCCGGGAGACGGCAATGGCGGCAGACTGGTCCACCACCTGGACCTATTTCGACGGGCAATGGCGCGAGGGCAACGTGCCGCTCTGGGGCGCGCGCACCCACGCCATCTGGCTCGGCTCCTCGGTGTTCGACGGCGCCCGCGTGTTCGAGGGCGTCGCGCCCGATCTCGACCAGCATTGCGCGCGGGTCAATGCCTCGGCCAAGACGATGTATTTGAGGCCGGCCGTGGCGGTCGAGGAATGGCTCGGCCTGGTGCGCGAGGGCATGGCGAAATTTCCCCAAGGCGCGACGCTCTACGTGCGGCCGATGTATTGGGCCGAGCGCGCCAGTCCGATGTCGCTGCCGCCCGATCCGGACTCGACCCGCTTTGCCTTGAGCCTGTGGGAGGCGCCGATGCGCAAGCCCGACGGCTTCTCCGTCACGCTGTCGCCGTTTCGGCGGCCGACCTATGAGACCGCGCCGGTCGACGCCAAGGCCGGCTGCCTCTATCCCAACAATGCCCGCGCCATGTTCGAGGCCAAATCGCGCGGCTTCGACAACTGCCTGGTGCGCGACGTTGCCGGCAATGTCGCCGAGCTCGCCAATTCCAACGTCTTCATGGCCAAGGACGGCGTGGTGTTCACGCCGATCGCCAACGGCACCTTCCTCGCCGGCATCACGCGCAAGCGCGTCATCGGCCTGCTGCGCGGCGCCGGCGTCGAGGTGGTCGAGACGGTCATGCGCTACGAGGACTTCGAGACCGCCGACGAGATTTTCTCGACCGGCAACGCCTCCAAGGTGCTGCCGGTGACGCGCATCGGCGAGCGCTCGCTACAGCCCGGGCCGCTCTATCGCAAGGCGCGCGCACTCTATTGGGAGTTTGCGCACTCCTAGAATGGCTCCGATGATCGCCCCCTCCACATTTGGGACTGCGCTCGGCAAGGCCGTGCTGGCCTTGTCGGCGACATTTATCGGCGCCAGCGCCGTCAAGGCGGAGACCGCGGTTCGCTTTGCCGCGCACTACGTCCTCACCATGACGCATGTGACGGTCGGCGAAATAACCTGGTCGGCGAATTTTTCCGAAGCTACCTACCTGTCCTCGGCCGTCGGCAAGGCGAGCGGCGTGCTCAGCGTGCTGGTCAAGGGCGAGGGCTCGCTGACGACACGCGGCGCTTTCAATGCCGGCAAGCTGTCGCCGGCGACGTCGCGTTTCAATGTCGACGACGACGACGGCGTCTACGAAGTGGAAATGACCTTCGATGACGGCGTCTTCAAGCGCGTCACGGACCACGGCACGGCGCCGCCGGCCGACCGCATTCCGGTGCCGGCCAAGCTGCTGCACGATGTCATCGATCCGTTGAGCGCCTTCATGATGCCGTTCGAGGGCAAGGCACTCGATCCCGCCAATTGCGACCGCACGCTCAACATCTTCGATGGCCGGCGGCGCTACGATCTGACACTGACCTACAAGCGCACCGATACGATCAAGCTCGCGCGTGGCCATCCCGGCCCGGCGCTGGTCTGCGGCGTGGTGCTGCACCCGCTCGCCGGCTATCGTCCGGACAGCCTGCTGGTGCGCTATCTCGCCGGCAAGAACGATCTCGAATTATGGCTGGCGCCGATCGCCGGCCTGTCGATCGTCGCCCCGGTGCGCGCGCTGATGCCGACGCTGGTCGGCACCATGGAGATCAGCGCCGACGAATTCGCCGCGCGCAGGCTCGAGCCGGCGCAGGTCGCTCCGGCAAGGCCGGTCGAGGCTGCGCCGCTGGCGCCGCTCAAGCCGTCGCCGGTCGAAGCCGCGCCGCTGGCGCCGCCCAAGCAGTGACGCGCTGCCGCTAGTGCAGGTGCTTCAGCTTGTCGGGATTGCGCACCACGTAGATCGCCGTGATTTTGCCGTCCTCGACGTCGAGCGCGGTGGTCTGCAGCTCGCCGTCGGCCTCGCGCGTGACAAAGCCCGGCAGGCCGTTGACGAAGCACGCGCGGACAAATGTCGAGCCCTGGTGGCGGAACAGCACCGCCAGCCGTTCGTGCGCCCTCATGACGGCGTCGAAGCCGGTGATAGGCTGCATCGCGGCCGGTCGCTTGCCGCCGCCGTCGGCATGGATGCTGACATCGTCCGCCAGCATGGCGGCGAGCGCCGTCATGTCGCCGCTGCGCGATGCGTTGAAGAAGGCTTCGGCGAGCGCGAGGCCGCGTTGTTTGTCGACCTGGAAGCGCGGCCTTGCCTCACGCACATGGGCGCGGGCGCGCGCCGCGAGCTGGCGGCAGGCGGCGGGATCGCGCTGGATGGTGGCGGCGACTTCCTCGAAGGCGAGGCCGAAGACGTCATGCAACAGGAACGCCGCCCGCTCGAGCGGTGACAGGCGTTCGAGCGCCAGCAGCAGTGGCAGCGTGACGTCCTCTTGCTCCTCCTCGTCCAGCACCGGATCGGGAAGCCAGGGGCCGATATAGGTCTCGCGCCGGCGTTGCGCCGACTTGAGCTGGTCGAGGCAGAGCCGCGTGACGGTGCGGCGCAGGAACGCTTCGGGTTCGCGCACCTGGGCGCGGTCCGCCCCCATCCAGCGGATGAAGGCCTCCTGCATCACGTCCTCGGCGTCGGCGACTGAGCCGAGCATGCGGTAGGCGACCCGCATGAGCTTTGGACGCAGCGGGTCGAAGCTCGCCGCTGCGTCCTGATTGGTCTGGGTCGCCGTCACGCCGCAGCCTTTGCCGCGGCAGCCTTGGCTTCGGCCGGGTCGATGAACTGGCTGAAGCCGACCGCGATGCGGTTCCACCCGTTGATGATGTTGATCATCAGGGTGAGCTTGACCTGCTCCTCGGTGCTGAAGTGCGCCTGCAGGGCGTCGCGGGCCTCTTCCAGGCGATGGCCTTCGGAAAGCCGGGTCAGCGCCTCGGTCCAGCCGAGCGCGGCGCGCTCGCGCTCGGTGTAGCAGGGCGCCTCGCGCCAGGCCGACAGCAGGTAGAGGCGCTGCTCGGTCTCGCCCTTCTCGCGGGCGGCTTGCGTATGCATGTTGAGGCAGTTGGCGCAGCCGTTGATCTGCGAGGCGCGCACCTCGACGAGGCCGACCAGGGTCGGATCGAGGCTCGACGCGACGGCAACCGATGTCGCCATCCACTTTTTCATGAGGTCCGGGGCTGCGGCAAAAAGGTCGTTGGCGTTCATGGCTTTTCTCCTTCAGTGCTACTGGCACCATGACGAGCCGGTGCGGCCCGGTGTGACATCCGAGAACATTTAGGCGCAGGGCCGGCCGGCCGACAGTCCTCGGGGGCTCTACCCCTGAACCGCCACGGGTTCCCCGCTTTCGATCGAGCGGATGACGGCTTCGAAGGCGCCCACCACATCGAGCATCTCGGCGCTGGTCACCGGAAACGGCTTGCCGGTCTCGATGGTCTCGCCGAAGGCCTCGATCAGGACGCCGAGGGAATCGACCGCCGGATAGGTTCTGGTCTGCGGCGCGCCGCCGATCTTGGCGACCGTCAGCGTGGTCTCCTCGCGCGCCTCGGCCGAGCCCGCGGTGCCGAAGACGTGGATGCGCCAGAACATCGGCGCGGCGCGCACCGTCGCCATGACGCCGGTTGCGCCGCTTCTGAAGGTCACGAGCGCCGCCGCGGCGTCGCGCGGGTCGGGCGGCGCCTTACGCGAGAATACGCGGGCGTCGACCCTGGCGATCGGCCCCGCCAGATTGACGAAGGCGTCGAGCACGTGCAGCCCGGCCCCGGTCATGCCGCCGCCCGGCGACTCGCGCGGATCGTCGCGCCAGCCGCCTTTGACGCGCGTCGAATGCTCGTTGGAGAAGTGGCCCTCGACATGCAGAATGTCGCCGAGCGCGCCTTCCGCCACCACGCGCTTGAGTTCGCGCATCGATGAGAAGCAGCGTTTGTTGTTGCCGAGCGCGAACGGCACCTTGGCCTTGGTCACCGCGGCAATGGCGCGCTCGGCGTCCCGGCGCGTCAGCGCCAGCGGCTTTTCGCTCCACACCGGCTTGCCCAGGGCCGCCACCTTTTCGATTTGCTGCAGGTGCAGCGAATGCGGCGTTGCCAGGAACACGGCTTGCACGCGCGGATCGGCGATCGCCTGCTCGAAATCGGTCGACAGTTCGAAGCCCTTGGCCGCGGCGAAGTCGCGCACGAGCTCGGGCTCCTTGCTGACGCCGCGGATGATGCGGAAGCGGCGGCTCTTGCCCTGCACGCTGTCGACGATGCCCTTGCCCCAGCGGCCGAGGCCGATCACGGCGGCGTCAATCATGGCGGCTCCTCGTCACGGCGGCGGCATGGTCAGGAGCTTCGGCGTCGGGCCGCCGCGCAGATCGTAGACGGTGGCGAAGACGACGCCGGCGCGCCGGATCTCGGCGATGATCGGCCGCTGCAAATGCTGGCAATAGAACGTGCCGAGCGACATGGCAAAGTCCGCCTTCTTTTCGTCGAAGGTGGTCTCGAATTGGTCGCCGAGCTCGACCTCGGCGGAGGATTGCGGACCGCAGATTGCCACCACCCAGCGCCTGCCCGGCGGCGGCGGCTCGCCGCCGGCGGCGAGCCGCGCGCGCAATTCGTCCGCCGCCTGTTTGAAGGCAAGCCCCCAATAGTCGAGCATGTAGCGGCCCTGGACGCCGCGCACGCCGCCGGCCGAGGGATTGTAATAGACGTACTCGTAAGGGTGCAGCTCCGCCATGCCGTAGATCGGGATGGAGAGGCCGGCGGCAAAGATGGCGGCGGCCGCGGCCAGCGCCGCGCGGCTATGCGCGCCCGCGCGCTCGAACAGGCGGCCGGCAGCGAGCCCGCCGAGCACGGCAAAAGGCGGCACGATGAACAGGAACTGGCGGATGCCGTTATACAGCGCCGGGCGCGTAATGATGGCGATCGCCACCGGCAGCACGGCGCTCAACGCCACCATCAGCAGGCCGGCGCGGCGCGCCGCTGCGGCCGTGCTGCCGGCCGCGGCGATCAAGGCGCCGGCGAGGCCGAGGCCGCCGAGCCCGAGCATGATTTCCGGCAGCTTCAGGGCGATGAGGTGCGGCAGGTAGGTCCACGGCATCTGCGGCACCGAGATCAGCACGCCCTCATAAAGTTCGCGCCACGGCTTCTCGAAAAAGGTGTCGAAATAGACGACCGCGTAGACCGGATTGAGCGGGTTGAGTACCGACCAGGGCCACAGCAGCGCCATGATCAGATAGGCGAGCACGATCGCCGGGATGAGGCGGCGCACGAAATGCCACAGCCGCACCAGCGCGCGCCTGCGGTCGCTCGCGCGGGCGTCGGCGACGACGATGAGCACCAGCGCCAGCGCCGCCGGCGCTGCCGCCAGTGCCGCCAGCACCCGCGAGCCGAACGCCGCGCCGAGCGCGAGCCCGACCAGCGCCACCGTCCGCCAGCCGGGCGCCGGGTATTCGTCGAAGGCGCGCGCCAGGCCTAGAAGCAGTACGATCATCGCCGCGGCGAACGGCGCGTCCTTGGCGTTGATGAACATGTGGCCGTAATAGATCGGGCAGGCCGCAAGCAGCGCCAGCGCGCTCAGGCCCGCCAGCGGCCCGCCCAGCCTTCGTCCGAGCCGCCAGGCGCCGATCAGGCCGACGATGCCGACGGCGGCGCCGAAGAGCCTGCGCGTCTCGAACAGGTCGAACGGCAGCACCTTGGCGGCGAGCGCCGCCGCCATGTCGAAGCCGCCGCCGTAGAAATACAGATTGACGAAGCTGAGCGCCCGCCTGTCGGCAAAGCCCGAGCCGTACAGCTTGAGCAGCAGGTCGCCGTACTGCGAATGGGTATGATCGTCCCAGCCGAGCCCGTAGTCGCGGAACGTCAAGGCGGCGGTGATCGCCACCGCCGCCAGGATGAGGAGCGCGATGCGGTCGGCGAGCCTCTCTGCCGGCCGCCTCGCTATGATCGAAACGTCGCGAATGTTACTTGGTCGCCGCAGTGAACATGGCCTCGACGTAATCCCAGTTCACCAGGTGGTCGAGGAAAGCCTTGAGGTAGTCGGGCCGCCGGTTGCGGTAGTCGATGTAGTAGGAGTGCTCCCAGACGTCGCAGCCCAGGATCGGCGTGCCGCCGTGCACCAGCGGGTTCTCGCCGTTCGGCGTCTTGGTGACGGCGAGCTTGCCGTTCTGCACCGCGATCCAGCACCAGCCGGAGCCGAATTGGGTGGCGCCGGCCTGGGCGAAATCCGCCTTCATCTTCTCGACGCCGCCGAGATCCTTGTCGATCGCGGCCTTGAGCTTGCCCGGGATCTTGTCGCCGCCGCCGTTCGGCTTCATCCACTGCCAGAAGTGGATGTGGTTGTAGTGCTGGCCGGCATTGTTGAAGAGGCCGGCGTTCTTGCCGAACGAGGCTTTGACCACTTCTTCCAGCGACTTGTTTTCAAGCCCCGAGCCTTCGAGCAGCTTGTTGCCGTTGTCGACATAGGCCTTGTGATGCTTGTCGTGGTGGTATTCGAGCGTCTCGCGCGACATGTAGGGGGCGAGCGCATCGTGGGCATAAGGCAAATCGGGCAGCTTGAACGACATAACGTCCTCCTCGATCCACAAATGACGATTGCGGAATAAACCGGTTGTCGGACCCCGCAGGGGTGAAACCGGCCCGTCCCGGGCGAGTTCCCCTCTGATCCGGTCTAATTAGGCGCGGTGACGACTGCTTGGCAACGCCGGATCGGCGAAACGGGGACGAATTCATTAACGTTAATCAAGTATGAGTCATTTCCGGCTAATTTGCCCGAGGCGGTTGCCGAGACCGCCGGAAAACGCCAGAATTTCCAGGTTTTAGAGGCGGTTGCAGGGCGTTAACGCCGGGAAGGGGAATGCGCCGATGTCCATGGTCATGTTTGTGATCGGCTGTGCTGCGGTCTGTGTCGGCGTCGCCATGGTCGGCTTCGGCATTCCAGTCAATGAATTCAGCTTCGGCAATACGCTGATCGGATCGGGAACGACCCTGGCGACCGGCGGCATCGTCGTCATTGCGCTCAGCGCCGCCGTCAGCCAGTTGCACCGCATTGCCGAGGCGCTGGCGGCGGGGCACGTGCCGGCGGTGCCGGCCGCGCCCGCCATGCCGGCCCGTCCGGCCCCGGCCGAAGCCTTCGAGCCGCCGGCCGAACGCACCATGCCCGCCCGCGTTCCCTTCCCGCCGAAACCTGCCGCGGCCGGCAGGCCGAGCGAGCCGCCGATGGCGCCGCCCGTGCCGGCCGACCTCGACGAGGTGCATCCCGGCCAATCCTTTGCGCCGGTGCTGCGCAATCCCGAGGCGTCGCCGGTCACGGTGGAAGACGAGGTTTCGCTGTCGCCGCAATATTCGCCGCCGCCCGGCGAGGAGCCGATGCAGCCCGCGCCGCCGCCGCCGCCCGGCCCGCCGCGGCAGGAGCGCGCCAGCTATTTCGACAAGATGTGGCCGGCCAAGCCGCGCACCGCCGCGCCGCCGCTCGAGGCGGAACCCAAGCGCGAGCCGCACCGCGAACGCGAGCCGGCGGGGCGCGCGACCGTGGTCGAACCCAGCGTCGAGGCGCCGCGCGCCGCGGTGCTGAAATCGGGCGTGGTCGACGGCATGGCCTATACGCTCTATGTCGACGGTTCGATCGAAGCGGAACTGCCGCAAGGCACGCTGCGCTTTGCCTCGATCGACGAACTGCGCAGTCATCTCGAAAAGAACGGCTAAATCCAGCAAAACCCAAGTCTAGCCGGGCTGCCGCCAAGCTTTATCTTGCGGCATCTGGCGTTTGCCCCTAGTCTTTACAGTACAAAGCGCGCGATTATTGGCGTAAGCCGGGCAAGGCAAAGGGGCAAGCTGCGATGGCCGACACTCCGGGCGATGCAACCTTCATCGCGCTGACCGCGCAGATCGTCTCGGCCTATGTCGGCAACAATTCGGTGCCGGCCGGCGATATCCCCGCGCTCATCAACCAGGTGCATGCTGCGCTCAACCGCGTCGCCGGCAAAGGCGGCGACGGCGCCGGCGAGGCGCTGAAGCCTGCGGTGTCGGTGAAGAAGTCGGTGACGCCTGAGTACATCGTCTGTCTCGAGGACGGCAAGAAATTCAAGTCGCTCAAGCGTCACCTGCGCACGCAGTACAACATGACGCCGGAGCAGTACCGCGAGAAATGGGGTCTGTCGGCGGACTACCCGATGGTGGCGCCCAATTACGCGGCGGCGCGCTCGCAGCTTGCCCGGCAGATGGGCCTCGGCCAGCAGCGCCGGCGCCGGGCGCGGTAATTCCGCAACACCTTCTGGAAAAATTCCTATTTTCTGTGGATAACGTCCGCGGTCTTGGGCATTTTTATGCCTAAAGGTCATTATTTTCAATGGCTTGTAGTAGGATAAAAAACTTATCCCCGCCGCCATAATCTGCGCGATCATGTAGGCAAACGTTCCTAATGGAAAGGATGCCTGCATGACCTTGCTTTACTCCCTCGACAATCCCCGGCGGCCGCCGCGGTCCGGCGACGGGGCGGCGCTGCGCTGGCTGCTGGAAGAGGCCGCCGCCATCGCCTTCGGCGTCGCCCCCGCCGACGTGCGCGCGCGGACGCGGCGCGGCGCCCACGTGACCTTCGCGCGGCAGACCGCGATGTATCTCGCCCACGTCGCTTTCGGCCTGAACTACAGCGACGTCGGCCGGCTGTTCGGCCGCGACCGCACCACCGTCGCCTATGCCTGCCGCCTGGTCGAGGATCGCCGCGATGATCCCGCGACCGACCGGCGGCTCGACCTGCTCGAGCAGGTCTGCGGCGAAGCCGTGTCCGTTCCCGCCACCTTGCCGCCGGTGCAGGCGGCGCGGCCATGACGAAGCGCGCCGCCCGCCTGCCGGATACCGCGCAGCCGGAGATCGACGGCTTTCGCGGCCGCCATCTCGCGCTTGGCCGGGCGCAGGTCGCCACCGAGTTCGGCCGCGCCGCGGTCACCGTCGATGAGGCGGAGAGTCCGCTGGCCTGGCTTGCGCGCCGCCGCGGCCGCGGTGGCCGCGCCCTGATCGAGGCGCATCAATTGCAGGCCGGCGAGCGGCTGCGCGTCGATTTCACCTTCGCCAACCTGATGCCGCGCACGACCACCAATTGGGCAGACCCGGTCGCCGCCGATGGCGGCGGTCCGACGAGCCCGACCGATGTCATGGTCGCGGCGCGCCAGCGCGTGCAGCGGGCGCTTGACGCCGCGGGTCCGGAATTCGCCGGGCTCTTGCTCGACGTCTGCTGCTTCCTCAAGGGTCTCGAGGACGTCGAGCGCGAGCGCGCCTGGCCGCAACGTACCGCCAAGGTGGTGTTGCAGCTCGCGCTGGAGCGGCTGGCGCGGCACTACGGCTATACGCCCGAGGCACGCGGACGCGCGCGGGCGCCGCTGCGGATCTGGCTGGCGCAGGACGTCGACTTCACCGTGTCGGTCGGCGGAGGCGCCGATGTGAGTTGAGGAACTTAAAAAGTTCCTTGCGCGAAGGAGGGCGTTTTCATGAGGCGTTTGAAAGGTGGGGCAAAGCGCGGCGCCCGCGACGCAACCGTCGCAGTCGGACGGCACCGAAGCTCGACAAAACAGGGTGGTATTTTTACCGTACCCAGCTTTTTGTAAGCTCCCGTATTATGACGCTACTTCGCGGCAGAGGCATGCCCATAATATTGCTGGCGCAATGGCACCGCGCGAAGCGATTCTTTTTTTTGTTCTAGGCCTCCTGGCGCTCACAAGAACGCCGGTGGCGCAGGTCGCGCCGAAATGCACCCCGCAAGAAGTTCAGTGCTCGATTGGCGTGGCCGTCGTCTGGTGCTGTAGATCCGATCAGATCTGCGGCGGGGCATTTCCCGGCCAGTGCATCCAGAATAGCGAGGACACCAAACCGCAAAGCAGATCGCGCCGCTAGGCCAGCTCCAGTCTCCGTCGGCTGGCCGACAATGTCGACAATGCTTGATCGATGAAGCTTGCGCGCTCACCCTCGCCCTGCCGGCGAAATGCAAAGCGAGCCCGCTAATCGAGAGTTCAACCTGATGCGCTTTATGCAGCCGGCGCCAGCGCCGCCTTGGCTTCGGCGCGGATGCGCTCGACCATGGAACGCAGGCCGTTCGAGCGTTGCGGCGTCAGGTTTTCGCGCAGACCGAGCTTGTGAAACAGGGCCTCCGCGTCGATGTCGAGAATCTCCTGTGCGCGCTTGCCGGAATAGAGCGCAAACAGGATCGCCACCAGCCCGCGCACGATATGCGCGTCGCTGTCGCCTTCGAAGGTCAGCGTCGGTCCGGCCGCGCCATCTCGCTTCACATGGGTGACCAGCCAGACCTGGCTGGCGCAGCCGCGCACTTTATTGGCCTCGATATGGGCCTCTTCGGCGAGCGGCGGCAGCGTGCGGCCGAGCTCGATGACATAGCGATAGCGGTCATCCCACTGATCGAGCAGCTCGAAATTCCCGACGATGTCGTCAATCGCGCTCATGCCGTCCCTTTGCCCTCTATATAGGCCGTGGCGCGGCCGAACGCCAAAGGGGTCGCGGGCGGGCGCGCAAAGCCCGCGATAAAACGGCTCGGCAATGGGGGCGTTTAGACGGAAGGCCGCGCCGGGCGCTCGGCGCGCCGCGGCGGCAGCGGCACGCGGCCGTGCCAGGGCGTCGCCAGATCCGACTGCGTCAGCGTGCCATGATCGACATTCGACACCGGCAGCACCTTCGGCTCGGCCTTGCCCTCGGTCTTTGATGCCGCCTTCTGCTCGCCGGCGGAACGTTCGGCGAGCTTGGTGGTGACGAAATCATAGAGCGTGCGGGCGCCGGCTTCGGCCTTATGGCCGAGCGCCACCGCGACCTTGCCGCCGACCTTGCAGGCATCGGGCTGGCGCTCGCAGAAGCCGCGCGCATCGGACACCGCCGCGGTTGCAAGCGTCATGGCCTGCGTCGCATCGATCTGCGAATCGGGCGATGCCGTCTTGGTGCCGCTCGGCAGCAGCACGCAGACGACGCCCAGCCAGAAGGCCATTCGCAGCAAGAAGAACATGACCCACCCAATTATTCCCCGGCGGCCTTTTTGCCGCCTTTGAATGAAATCTAGCAGACAGCATTGAAGCTGTCGTTCGCAATGAAACGAGGGTTTTGGCCAAAATCGACGCGAATGCGCGCCGAGTTTTCGTCAAATTTGACAGGATCGAATTCGCCTAAAATTTTAGGCGCCGACGTCGCACCGCCGCGCGTGGGGGCTTTGGCGGCCCGCACATGGTTACCGGCGCGGTAACAATTAAAGCCGCCGCGGCCGTGCGGCGCATTCCGGCAAGACAAATTTCACCATGGCATTTGAATCGGGCCCGCAAGCGCGGTGCCGCCGGTGGCAAATCGCCCGCCGGGGCGCGGCTTTAGCGTTCATTTAAGCGGCGGCGCACTAGGGTTTTGCAGCAAAAGGGACGTCTGCCGAGCGGCAAGACGTGGGACAGGGATCGTGCGTTTCTTCCTCACGCCAGTGTGGAACTATGTCGATGCGCTGGTGCACCCGGCGGCGCGCGGCGACGCGCTGACGGCGGCGCGCCATCGCGCCTTCATCGCGCCGCGCCTGCTCGGCAGCCTTGCCGCGCTGACGAGCTTGCCCGTCTATCTCACCTTCCGCGGCCCGCCGAGCGCGCTCGAGGTCGGCGTCTTCGCCTGGCTCGTCGCCCCCATCACCATCGCCTATTTCCTGTCGCGCACCGGTCGCTATCAGAGCGCCCACGTGCTCTCGGCGCTGGCGCTCACCGGCCTGGTGACGGCGGTAGCCTGGCAGACCGGCGGCATCGCTTCGTTCGCCGCGATCTGGCTGGTGGTGGTGCCGCTCGAAGCGGCGCTGTCGGCCTCCCGCCGCGTCGTCGCGCTCGCCTCCACCATCGCGCTCGCCGCCGCCGGCCTGCTGCTCGCGGTCAGCGCCATCGGCCTGCTGCCGCCGCCGGTGACGGTGGCCGCCGAACACGGCGCGCTCGCTGCGCTCGGCATCATATCGGCCGCGCTCTACGCCATCGGGCTTGCGCTCGGCGCCGAGCAGCTCGCCCGCACCAGCCATTGGCTGCTGTACGCCGAGGAAGACCGCTACCGGCTTTTGGCGCGCAACATGACCGACGTCATCACCCGCCACGGCAAGAACGGCGCGGTGCTGTTCGCCTCGCCCGCGGCCGAGCAACTGTTCGGTGTCGGCGCGGCCGCGCTGTCGGGCCACGGCCTGTTCGACCGCGTCCATGTCGCCGACCGCCCGGCCTACCTGACGGCGCTCGCGGACGCCGCCGGCGGCGAGGACCGCTCGCTCGAATTCCGCATCCGCCGCGGCGGCGACGCCCAGGGGCAGGGTGGCCAGTTCGTCTGGATCGAGATGCGCTGCCGGCCGCTCGACGGGCCAACCCGAAACGGCGAACGCGAGGTGGTCGCCGTGCTGCGCGATATCAGCGACCGCAAGACGCAGGAGCGCGCGCTCGAGATCGCGCGCGCGGAATCGCAGCGCGCTAACGCCGCCAAGAGCCGCTTCCTCGCCACCATGAGTCACGAGCTACGCACGCCGCTCAACGCCATCATCGGCTTCTCGGATATGCTCTGCAACGACTCGTTGCTGCTGGAGGAAGGCCGCAAGCGCGAATACGCCAAGCTGATCAACGATTCCGGACGGCACCTCTTGTCGGTGGTCAACGGCATTCTCGACATGTCGAAGATGGAGACCGGCAATTTCGAGATCGCGCCGGAGCCGTTCGCGGCGGCTACTGCGGTTGCGAGCTGCTGCGACCTGCTTGCGCTCAAGGCTCAGGAATCCGGCGTCGAGCTCAGGACCCGCATCGCCCGCGGCCTGCCGGAATTCGTCGCCGACCGCCGCGCCTTCAATCAGATCCTGATCAATCTCATCTCCAACGCCGTGAAATTCACGCCGCGCGGCGGCACCGTCACGGTCGACGCCTATCGTGACGGCGCGATGCTGGCAGTGTCGGTCGAGGACACCGGCGTCGGCATCGGCGCCGATGACCTGCCGCGGCTCGGCGAGGCCTTCTTTCAGGCACGCGCCTCCTACGACCGCAGGCACGACGGCACCGGCCTGGGGCTTTCCATCGTGAAAGGGCTGGTGCATCTGCACGACGGCGACATGGCGATCGCGAGCCGGCTGGGTGAAGGCACGCGCGTGACCGTGCGGCTGCCGCTTGAGGGCGCCGCCCGTCGGCCCGCCGATCCGGTCAAGCTGGTCACCGAGCACGCGGACGCCGCCGCCGAAACCGAGGTGAAGAAAATTGCCTAGGCGCCGTCGTCAGCACGATGTCGAGCGCGGCATGCTCGCCGCCGCGATCACGCGTCACCCGCGCGAGTTTGTCGCGGTCGTGATGGCGGTCGCGGCGACGCTCGCCATTCTGGTGAATGCCCTGTTCCTGCAGCACGGTCCGCATCCGGCGCCGATTTTCGCCGCCCGCTCCTTATCCGCCGACGAGATGCAGCCGCGCGCGCAAAAACAAGATCGGCTGGTCCCGGCGCGGCCGGCCGCGCCGCAGACCATCGCCGCCGGCTCCGCCCGCAAGGATCCGATCGCCGAATTGATCGCGCCATCGCCGTCGAAACAAATGCTGGCAATCCAGCGCGCACTCGCCGACTTCGGCTACGGCCAGATCAAGCCGACCGGCGTGTACGACCACGACACCAAAATGGCGATCGAGAAGTTCGAACGCGACCGTAATCTGCCGGTGGACGGCCAGGTTTCGGACCGCTTCGTACGCGCACTCGCCGCCATGACGGGCCGCCCGATCGAGCAATAGCGGCGCTTCGGTTCGCCGTGTTACCACAAGCAATATGCGGTTGAAGTCCGGCATCTGGGTCGCGGCCTATCTGCGCCGCTGCCAAGTCGAGGGCGCCTTCGCGGCGGTGCGGCGGCGCGGCGCCGAGGAAGCCGGCGCAGTGTTCATCATCGTCAATCGTCTGGACGGCACCGCGACGTTATACGGCCCGGCGCCGCAGAGCGCCTTCGACGATGCCCAGCCCGCCGACCGGATGTTCACGGCAGTCTTGGGCGGTGCGACGGCGGTGCCCGAAGCCGAGGTGGAGGCGCGCCTGGCGCGCGAAATGCGCTTCGACCCTGACATCTGGATCGTCGAGATCGAGGATCGCGGCGGGCGCCACTTCCTCGATCGCGTGGTCGACTAGCGGTCGTACAGGCGGCGCCGGCGCGACGGCAGCGGCTCGCGCGAGCGGGCGATCCGGTGACCGGCATGGGTGGCCTGCGCACGCGCGCTGCGGGGCACATCGTCCCAGTGCAGCGGCTCGTGGCGCGGGCGGCGTTTTGGCCCGCCCATTTGCCGCCAGATGGCTACCATGCTTTGCGCCGCAGCCGGCGTCATCTCGTCGTAGAGGCGGGCGAGATCGTAGACGCGCTGGACCGACTGGCCGATTTCAGGATTGAGAAACAGTAGGATGCGTTGGAGCACGGGGCCCTTCATGCCGAGTGCCTTGGCGGCGACCACGATCGGCTCGCCGGACGGATCGCGCGCAATGCATTCCGCGACGGCGGCGCCGACGCCGAGCGCGCGCTCGAGGATGCGGGCGAACTCCGTCGCGTTGCGATCGAGCGCGGCGCGTTCCAGGCGGACAATCGCTTCGGCCGCAGCCGTCGGCGCCCGGTGCGACGTTCCGGCTGCGACCGCGTCGAAATTGGTGAGGATCAGGCGGCGCTCTTCGGCGGTCGCGGCAAAAAACAGCTCCGTGAGCTCGGTCTCGAGCGAGGGCTCTTCCGCAGGCGGCGCTTCGCGCTCGGGCACGTTGCAGCCCAAGCGGCGCAAGACCGCCGCAGGCGCGGAGGAATAAGCCGCAAGCCTGGCCGCAACAGCCTCGCGCGTCGGCGCATCGACGGCGTCGATCAACCCAAGCGCGAGCTCGACGTATTGCACCTCTTCGTCGGCGCTGTGCGCGGGCTTTTGCACGTAAAGATCGGTCACGACCCGCAGCAACGTCGGACGGATATCGACACCGTCCCGGCAGGCCAGGTCGAGAAGACTGTCGAGGGTGGGGGAGGTGAAGGATTTACGCATGAACACTACGTTTTTACGAACCAGCCGATGCCCCACATTAGTGCAGCCGCGTTAGCGGACCGTTAACCTTGCGCGCCCTTTAATTGCGGACAGGCGCCGATCCGGCAGGCTTGCGCCGGGACGGAAGGGGGTTCGCAATGGGCGAAGTGATCCAGTTTCCTGACGAGGCCGGCGGCAGCCGCGGCGGTAAATACATCGACGGCAGCACCGAACCGGCGACCGTCATCATCCTGCCGGTGATCCGTATCGAGCGCGGACCGGATAACGGTCTTGAGCCGAATACCGGCAACCAGTCCGGCCGCCGCCGTCGTCGTCGCGTTGGGCGCTGAAGCCGGCCGCAGCCACTCACAACCGATGACCATATCGCCGCCGCCGCCGATGCAGGCATGTCATTGGCGCCGACGGCTGTTCGCTCTGGCGACGCTGTCGCTGCTCGGCGGCTGCGCCAACGGCGACCTGCAGGAAGTGCGTCCGACGCTCGTCAACGATTCCATCCATGACTGGATCGATTACGACGCCGTCGCCGGCAAGAACACCTCGCCGTCCGGCTTCAGCCTGACCGACGACGAACGCCAGCTTCGCGACCTGGCCTATCCGCTGATCGAGCCGGCCTACGACCGGCAGCAATGGTACTCGTTCGCCGGCGAGCACGGCGTCATCGGCTCGGACCACCGCGCCAATTTCGACCGCACCGCCTATGCCAACCACCTGTTCGGCACGCGCTATCGGTCGCCGTCGGCGCGCTACGCCAAGCTCACCGAGGACATCCGCAACGACACCACGCGGCTTCCGCAGTTCTTCGAAACCGCCTCGCGCGTGCTCGATATCGATCAGAAACGGCGCAAGGCTCTGCAGTTTGTTTCAACGTCCGGCTACGAGCGCAATGAAGCGCTGCGCCGCATCTATTCCAACGAGTCGATTGTCAAGCTGGTGCGCGCGCAGCTCGCCCGCCGCGTCGACGGTTACCGTTTCGCGCTGGAGCGGCTTGTCATCGTGACGCCGTCGAACGAGGCGGTGGAGGTCGAGCGCGCGCTCACTCAATTGCAGTCGGAAATCGCCTATTACCGCACGCACACGGCGCCGACCTGGGTGCGCGAGCAGAGCCTGTCTTCGGCGCGCTGATCAATCCGACTGCTTTGCCAGATCGGTGCGCTGACAGCGCGCGCCGTCGACCGCGCGCTTTGCCATCGGCATCAGGCCGGGCTCCGGCGCCAGGGCGCGGATCGCAATGAGCCCGGTGCGGGTGGGGGATTCCACGATCAAACGGTCGGCGGCCGTGATCTCCTCGTCCTCGGGCATCTCACTATGCTGCTCCGCGGTCATCAGATCGAGCTCGATGGCGCGGCGTCCGGCCGAACGGTCATTGATGGCGTAATAGGCGATGTCGCGATCGGTGTAGAACGACACCGACGTGTAGGCGAGGCCGATCGGAACGGTCAGTTTCATGGGTCCCTGCGAAAGATCGTAGCGGCAGATCGCGCTGGCGAAAGCCGGATCCATCAAGGGCATGATCGCCTTCTCCGGCGTCGGCTCGGGCAGCGAAACGACCGAATTCACCGGTGCGATCGGGGCAAGCCGGGAATAGGCGTCCTGGGTGGCCGTGCGCGGCAAGATGATGATGGTGGCAAGGTGCACGATGCCGCCGAGCAGCGCGCCGCCGAAAAGCAACAGTGCCCAACGGATCATGGGCAACTCCTGGTCTTGACCGCCGGCATCGGCACCTCGCGGCCTTCTTTGGTCGCGACGCCGACCGCGGTGTCGTAAAAGCGCAGGGCGAGCATGTAGCGCTCGATGCCGCCGGTCGGCAGCCAGTTTCCGGCGCTGGCGCGCGGCGCAACCACGATCTCGAAGCTGCCGTCGCCGCGGCGGACGATCTCCTGGCTGGTGAAGGCATAGCGATTGATCGAATTGGGCACGAGCGCGCCTTCCGGATTGTAAAGCGTCAGCGTCCAGAACCGCGCCGCCGGTGTAATGCCGCTGATCGTGACCTCGCAGCGGCCATCGAGCCGTTTACCGCGGTCATCGGCTCTGGCGACGAACATCAGGCCGTCGCCGAGGGCGACCGGCAGGCGGCCGGTGCGGGCGATTTCGGCGCGCGCATAGGGGTCGGCATCCTGCGTGCCGGTCTTCGGCCAAGCGGTCCAGGCGCCGATCCGCAAGGCGCCGAAAGCCGCGCCGCGGGTGATGGCGAAATAGGTGGTGCCGAGACCGACGGCCGCGGCGACCAGAAGCGAGAACAATGTGCCGAAAAGCAGCCGCACGATCGATCCGTTGACGATGAGGAGGAAGACTATCCCGGCTGGGCCCCTGGACCAATCAGTTCCGGCCGAATGCCTGTCCTTCCAAATCCGCGGCGAGGGCAGCTCCGGGCTTACCAGCCTGCGCCTGCCGTTCTTTGTCGGTGGATACGGTAGGCGGCAACGGCCCGAGGGCGCGGTTGGCGTCGTCCATCATGCGCTCAAGCTGCACCAGGATATCGGCCCCCCGCTTGGTCAGCATGACCGGCCGCGGCGGCGGCGGCGGTTCGTTGCTCTTGGTCTTGAAGGCGACGGCCTGTTCCTGGCGCTCGTGCGGGACCGGGATGCCGGGCAGCTGTTTGACCTCAACGCCCTCATGCGCATAGGCCATGATGCTGTGCCAGGTCATCGCGGGCAATGAACCGCCGGTCATGCGGTTGGTGGTCTCATAGTTGTCATTGCCGATCCAGATGCCGCAGACGAAATTCGCCGTATAGCCCATGAACCAGGCGTCGCGATAAGCGTTGGTGGTGCCGGTCTTGCCGGCGGCGGTGATGCCGTCGAGGCGGGCGCGGCGGCCGGTGCCGTTTTCCACGACGCTGTTCATCATCGTGATCATGTCCTGGGCGACGTGCGCGGGCAGGACGCGGACCGGCTTGGGCCCGTCGCGGTCGTAGCGCCAGATCAGTTTGCCGCCGCCGGTGCGAACTTCGAGGATCGCATGCGGCGTGACCTTCATGCCGAGGTTCGGGAAGGTCGCGTAGGCTCCGGTGTGATCGAGCAGGGCGACGCCGTCGGCGCCGATCGGCAGCGACGGGGTATCGGGCAGCGGCGTGCGGATGCCCATCTTGTGCGCGGTTTCGATGATGCGCGCGCGGCCGAGCTTGGCGTTGCCGTCGCCGACGATGATCGACAGGCGAATGGCGACGGTGTTGACCGAGTGCGTGAGCGCCTGGATGAGCGACATGGCGCCGTGGTAGCCGCCGCCGTAGTTGTGCGGGCACCAATTGCCGATGCAGATCGGCCCGTCGATCACGGTCGAACTCGGCTTCATGCCGTGCATCAGCGCGGTGGCGTAGACATAGGGCTTGAACGAGGAGCCGGGCTGGCGCAGCGAGTCGGTGGCGCGGTTGAATTGGCTGGCGCCGTAATCGCGGCCACCGACCATGGCGCGCACCGCGCCGTCGACGTCCATGAGCACGGCGGCGGCCTGGTTGGCGTGGTATTCCTGGCCGTATTGACGCAGCGAATTCTCGACGGCGAGATCGGCGGCGCGCTGCATGCCGGGATCGAGCGCGGTCCTCACCACGAAGACGCGCTCGGTCATCGATTTCGGAAACGTATCGACGAGCTTCTTCATGTCGTCGAAAGCCCAGTCGAGATAGTAATTCGGCGCGCGGTCATCGCGGCGGTCGACGGGGGTGGCGGGGTGGCGGCGGGCGCCGAACACCTGACCCTCGGTCATGAATCCGGACTCGACCAAGCGGTCGAGCACGACGTTGGCGCGGGCCCGCGCCGCCGGCAGGTTGACGTTGGGCGAGAACTTGGTCGGCGCCTTGAACAGGCCGGCGAGCATCGCCGCCTCCGCAAGGTCGACGTCGCGCGCCGACTTGTTGAAGTAGTACAGCGCCGCGGCGTCGACGCCGAAGGCGCCGCCGCCCATATAGGCGCGGTCGAGGTAGAGCTTCAGGATCTCGTTCTTGGTCAGGCGCGCCTCCAGCCACATGGCGAGGAACGCCTCCTTGATCTTGCGCTCGAGCGTGCGCTCGTTGTTGAGGAACAGGTTCTTGGCGAGCTGCTGGGTGATGGAGGAGCCGCCCTGGCGCACGCCGCCGGCCTGCACGTTGGTGACGAGGGCGCGCGCGGTGCCGGCGATGTCGATGCCGAAATGGTCGTAGAAGCGCCGGTCTTCGGTGGCGATCACCGCCTTGATGAGGTGGTCGGGGAACTGGTCGAGCGGCACCGAGTCGTTGTGGCGGATGCCGCGGGTGCCGATCTCGTTGCCGTAGCGGTCGAGGAAGGTGACGGCGAGCTCGGACTTCTTCAGCCAGTCGTCGTCGCTTGTCTCGCGGAAGGCGGGCAGCGCCAGCGCCAGCGTCAGGACGAGGCCGGCGGTGCCGAGGGTTGCGCCTTCCGAGACGATCTCGTTGAGCATGCGCCGCCAGCCGGCGACGTGGAACTTGTCCATGGCGGTGGAGAAGCGCTCCCAGCTCTCGCGCAAGCCCGTGGCGCTCTTGAACAGCGAGAAGTCGATCCAGGCGTCGGCGCCGAGGAACAGCTTCTTGAGCTTGCGTTTCCAGTCGCGGGTGAAGAGGTCGGGCAAGGTCTGGTGTCCGGGGGCGGGGCGTTCCGCCGCTGGTTGAGTTTTAGCCGATCGGCCCCCGCCCGGCCAATGCCGGGCGGGGGGTTAACGGGGTTAATCCCCGCCAAGGTGAATGGAAAATGCGGGGAAATGGGGGCGGTTCCGGGGGGTGCCGCGAATGCTGGCCTGCTCCCTCCCCCTTGTGGGGGAGGGTGGCGAGCGCAAGCGAGCCGGGTGGGGGGTGGCTGAGTCTGCCGGTGCCGACCCCCTTCCCTGTCCCTCCCCCGCAAGGGGGGAGGGGACGATGTGGCGGCGCTGTGCCATGACGGAATCGGCTTGGCCGGCTACAAGGCCCCCATGCCCGACTCGGAAGCCCCGTTCTGGCGCCGCAAGGCGCTTGCCGACATGACCAAGGCCGAATGGGAGAGCCTGTGCGACGGCTGCGGCCGCTGCTGCCTGACCAAGCTGATCGAGGAGGACAGCAACGCCACGCTCTATACCGACGTCGGCTGCAAGCTGCTCGACGCCAAGACCTGCCGCTGCACCGACTATGCCAACCGCCAGCGCAAGGTGTCCGACTGCGTGCGGCTCACCTCGCGCAACGTGCGCAGGCTCACCTGGCTGCCGCCGACCTGCGCCTACCGCATCGTCGCGGCCGGCGGCGACTTGCCGTGGTGGCACCACCTCGTCTCCGGCAGCCGCGACACCGTGCACCAGGCCGGCATCTCGGTGCGCGGCCGCGTTTCGGCGAGCGAGACGGATGTGCCGGACGCCAAGCTGATGGACTATGTGGTGAGCTGGCCGTGGAAGTGGCCGAAGGGCGCGCGGCGGCTGCCGCGGCGCCGTCAAACGTAAGACGGGCGCGCGGCGGCGCGGGCGGGGGGCGGGCGAGGGTAAGGGCAGGTGAGGGGGACGCTGGGGCGGAGGTAGTGGACAGCAGCACATGGAGGCCAGGGATGGCGCTAATTAGGCATCTAGAAAAGAAGCTTCGCGATCGATACTCAATCCACGACGAGATAGACGCGTGTTACTGCGCGTTTGAACGCGACGGACAGTCATTCCTCCAGATTGACACCTTCGGCCGATCAACGCGACAGACACCGGGCAAATTGAGCCAATCGATACAGCTTGACCGGGCCGGGGCGCTAGCGCTCTACAAAATCTTGAAACAGGAATTTAATTTCGACTGACACTTCACTGAGGCGTTTCGAAGAGCGCGAGGTGATTGTCATATCGGTCAGCGGAGAAATCGCTTAATCCTTGTGCTTACTTTCGTGATGTTCTTGGTTTCGCACTCCCAAATCACAAGAGGCTGCCATCCACTTAACTTTAGCGCATTTATATTTTCGGCGTCTCGTTCGATATTGCGGGCGAGTTTAGCTTTCCAATACCCCAAATTAGATTTCGGTACTCGGCCATCGATACAGTTTGAATGCTGATGCCAAAAGCAGCCATGGACAAAAATAACCTTACGTTTTGGACCAAACACAAGGTCCGGCTTGCCGGGGAGGTCTCTGCGGTGAAGGCGGAAACGGTGGCCGAGTTTATGAACTATCTTACGAACCAAAATTTCGGGCTTCATCCCCGTGCTGCGGATCGCTCGCATGTTGGCGCTGCGTCGCCGAGTAGAAATTCTATCCATTCAGTCGATATGGTCTGCTTTTTTCAAAAGAGCAATCTCTTCGGGCGACGTAGGCTTATAAGATATGAATTCATCCGGTCCGACAGGGCCGAGCTTGAGTTTTGAAATCAGATTGCGATCAGCCTGGCCCCAGCGCGACAATGGCAGGCATGACCTCTTTACCGGCAACGAACAATCAGACCTGTTCGGCGCCGATACCGTTCCCGCCTACCGCCCCGACCCGGACAAGGTGCGGGCGCGGCTGCACAAGATTCTGGCCGAGGCCCGCGCCGCCGACAAAATCCCCTGGGGGCCGGGCAGGCTGTCGCTTTATCGCACCATCTTCCCGCAGATGACCAACTGGCTGCCGGAAGACGAGGGCGCGCAGCTGCGCTTCCAGTTCGACAGCGAACTGGAGCGCCTGGAAAAGGCCGCCTGACCCACAGGCAGAGTGTTCGGGCCATGTCCTCACCGCGCCAAGGCAATCTTTTCGGCGGCCAGGAGCCGGGCGGGCCTATCGGCAATGAGCAGCCGCCTGCTTATCGTCCCGATCTCGACGATGTGCGCGCGCGCTTGCACAAGTTGCTGGCGAAGGCGCGGTCGGCGGACAAGCTGCCGCCGGACACGCTGTTGGTCTATCGCGCCATCATCCCGCACATGACCGGCTGGCTGCCGGAAGACGAGGGCGCGCAGCTGCGCTTGCAGTTCGACAGCGAACTGGAGCGCCTGGAAAAGGCCGCCTGACACGATTCTGCTCTGTTGTATGATGCTGGGCTTGGTCATACATGTCGGGGCCTGGGCTCTGCTTGGGAGATTGCGGGAATGACGTTCGCTCACTTCGCCCTGATATGGCCTTTGATTGCGATCCCGCTGGTTGCGGTCACGACCCTCCTGCTGACCGGCTGGCTGGATCGCCGCGAGCGCCAGCGCCATCGCGCGGCGGAATAATCGCCCCTCAGCGCGGCCGAATAGTCGCCCCCTGGCGCCAAGCCACCTAGGAATAAATACTTGACGAGCGCAACGCTGCCGCGCTAGGCTTGCGGCACGCTCCACAACCGCATCCCAAGGCCTTCAAGGAGGGTGTCATGACCCGCCGCACGTCGCTGCGCGCGCAGGCGCAGGAGATTTTTCGCGAGAGGGCGCAGGCGCAGACGCCGTCCGTTGAAAAAGAGACCCCCCTCCCTGACCCTCCCCCGCAAGGGGGGAGGGTTAGGGCCGTGCATGGGGGGAGGGAACAGACGACGGCAAGCGGAGCGGACCTCACCGCGCGGGTGCGCGCGCTCTACGAGGGTTCGGCGGTGCCGGTCGCCGCGATCGCGCGGCTCGTCGGCGTCACCGAGCGCACCGTCTACAAATAC
>DASRGB010000036.1:0-6373 GCA_035651255.1 Pseudolabrys sp. | reverse complement strand
GAGCGGCACGTCGGGCGCGATCGCATTGACGATGTAGATGTTAAGGCCCACCGGCGGGTGGATCAGGCCAATTTCCATATTGATCGTGAGGATCACACCGAACCAGACCGGATCGAACCCGGCTGCCGTAATAATGGGCAGCAGGATCGGCGAGGTCATCAGGATGATCGCGGCCGGCGGGATGAAGAAGCCGCACACCAGCAGGAAGATGTTGATGAGGAACATCAACACCCATTTGTTGACGTGCATGTCGGCAATCGCCTGCGCCAACGTCTGGGTCAGGTAGAGCGAGGTCAGCATGTAGCCGAACAGGACGGCGGCGGCGATGATCATCAGGATCATGCCCGACTCGCGCGTGGTGTCGCGCAGGATGACCCACCATCTGCTCGGCGACCACATGCGATAGATGATGATGGCCATGATCACGCACAGCGCAGCGCCGACGCCGGCCGCCTCCGACGGCGTCGCGACGCCGCCATAGAGCGTATACATGACGCCGACGATGATGATGACGAACGGCGCGATTTTTGGAATCGACTGGAATTTCTCCTTCCAGGAATAGCGAAAGCCAAGTGCATGGGCGCGGAAGCCGCGTCGCCAGATGATGAAGATCGTCCAGAGCATGAACAGGCCGGTCAGCAACAGGCCCGGCATGACGCCGGCCAGGAACAGCCGGCCGATCGAGGTCTCGGTGGCGATACCGTAGAGGATGAACGTGATCGACGGCGGGATCAGGATACCGAGCGTGCCGCCGGCGCAGATCGAGCCGGTGGCGACGTCGTCGGGATAGCCGCGCTGGCGCATTTCCGGGATGCCCATCTTGCCGATGGCGGCGCAGCAGGCGGGCGACGATCCGGTGAGCGCCGCGAAGATGGCGCAGGCGCCGAGGTTGGAGATCACCAGGCCGCCGGGAAGCCGGTAAAGCCAGCGGTCGAGCGACTCGTAAAGATCCTTGCCCGCCGGCGAGGAGCCGATGGCGGCACCCATCATCACGAACATCGGGATCGCCACCAGCGTGAACTCGTCGAGCCCGGAATAGTAGGTTTCCGCCACGACGCGCATGCTGTCGAGGCCGTGGAACAGCAGCAGGAAGACGATCGAGATCGCGCCGAGACCAAACGCCACCGGCACGCCGGACAGCAGCATCAGCAGCGTGACGACAAGAATGATCGAACCTTGCGTGGTGATGCTCATCCGGCGCCCCCCAGTGCCTCGCGCGCCTGCTCCTGCACGATCTCCTCGACGCCGGCTTTTTCCGAGATGCCGAACGGCGGCGCCCGTCCCGTCACCAGACTGATGAATTCGGCGGCGTATTGCAGCACCAGCAGGCCGAGCCCGATCGGCATCGACAGGAACGGTATCCAGAGCGGCGCCCGCCACACCGTGTCCGAGTGCCAATTATTGGTCCAGGCCTGGTACCAGTAAGCGGTGCACAGCACGAACAGCACCAGGACAAAGGCGAAGGCCATGATCATCGTGGCAAATGCCAGCCAATATCGCACGCGGCCCTTGAGATAGAGCGGCAGCACGTCGACGTTGACGTGGCCGCGCGTCATCAAGACATAGGCGCTGCCGATGAAGGTGGCGCCGACGATGCAATAGGTGACGACGTCGATTTGCCAGATGGTCGTGAGGTTGAGGATGTAGCGCTCGACCACGATGTCGCAGATCACGAGCACGGCAGCGCCGATCATAAACGCGGCGGCCACGCCCGCGGCGCGCGACAGCGAAGCGACCGCCCGGATGTAAGCGTCCATTGTCAGTTGCCCGGCGAGAGTTGGAAGACTTCGCCGCCCCTCTGCAGCAATGCCGGCCAGCGGGGCTCCCGCTGGCCGGCATCCTCGGTTGTCTTCGTCTTATTTAACGGCGAGCGCCTCGTCGATCAGCTTCTGGCCGTTCGGCACGTCCTTGGCGAACTTCGCGTAGGAGCTCTTCTTCGCCAGCGCGAGCCACGCCTGGTATTCGGTATCGTTGAGGCTGATGACGTCGACCTTGTGATCCTTGAAGGCCTTGAGGGCTTCCTCGTTCACCGCGTCGGCCTTGCTCTCATAATAGGCCTGCGCCTTCTTGCCGGCCTTGATGAGCGCGTCCTGCTGCTGCTTGTTGAGCTTCTCAAAGCTCTTCTTCGACATCAGGACGGGTTCATACATGAACCACAGCGCATTGTTGCCGGGCGCGGTCAGGCACTTGGTCACCTCGTAGAGCCGCGTCGAAGCAAAGGTGCCGAGGCTCGTATCGGTGGCCGTGATCACGCCAGTCTGGAATGCGTTGTAGATTTCGTTGGACGGCGGGCTGACGATCGAGGCGCCGGCCTCCTGCCACATGGCGGCGAACGTCGGACCGGCGGCGCGGAATTTGGCGCCCTGCAGGTCGGACGGCATCTTGATGCACTTGTCCTTCGAGGCCATGCCACCGGCGAACCAGGCATCGGACAGAACGATGACGCCGTTCTTCTCGATCTCGGCGCGCATGTCCTTCATGAACTGCGAGTCGTTGACGCGCTTGGCGCGATCCTGGCTGCGGATCAGCCCGGGCATCAGGGTGGCGCTGAAGGCCGGCACTTTGCCGCTGGCATAGTCGAGCGGGAACAGCGAGATATCGAGCTGGCCGTCGACCATGGCGTTCCACTGCGCATTCGGCTTGAACAGCGAGGCGCCCGGATAAACCTGGACATTGAGGCCGACATTGGCCGCGGCCGCTTCCTTGGCGATCATCTGCACCATGTCGTCGCGGACGTCGCCTTTGCCGCCCGGAAACTGGTGCGAGGCGCGCAACGTGACCTGCGCCTGGGCCGAAGCGCTCAGCAGCGCGGCCGCCGCGGCGGCGGCAAAAAACGTCTTGATCGTTCTCATCGGATCTCCTCCCATTGATCTTTTCTGGCGGGGGATGCCCGCCGGCGTTTTTTTGATGGTGGCCGGCACGTCGTCGGAACTGGCCCACCCGCCCCTCATTCCACATTAGCCGCCGCTACGGAATAGCGCCATAGGCCCGGTGCCGGAATTGCTTGCAACCGCCCGCGGCATAAAGACAATTCCCCAACTGGCCAGCGCGCGGCAATGGCCTTATAAACCCCGCCCATCCTCGTCCATTCCGCCGTTCTTGGAGCGTCAAAAACATGCCGAAACCGTTGGCGGGCCTCCGCGTCCTGGAACTTGCCCGCATTCTGGCCGGGCCTTGGGCCGGCCAGATCCTCGCCGATCTCGGCGCCGATGTGATCAAGGTCGAGCGCAAGGGACCGGGCGACGACACCCGCGGCTGGGGTCCGCCCTTCGTTGAAGGCAAGGACGGCAAACACATCGGCTCGGCCTATTTCCACTCCGCCAACCGCGGCAAGCGCTCGATCGAGGTCGATTTCGACAGCGAGCAGGGACGCCGCATCGTGCACAAACTTGCCAAGCGCTCGGACGTCCTGATCGAAAATTTCAAGGTCGGCGGCCTCGCCAAGTTCGGGCTCGATTACAAGAGCCTTTCGGCGGAGAACCCGCGGCTGATCTATTGCTCGGTCACGGGCTTCGGCCAGGACGGGCCTTACGCCAAGCGCGCCGGCTACGACCTGATGGCGCAGGGCATGGGCGGCATGATGGACCTGACCGGCATGGCGGACGGGCCGCCGACGCGGGTCGGCGTGGCGATCTCGGACATCTTCACCGGCGTCTATTCGGTCATCGGCATCCAGGCCGCGCTGATCGAGCGCGAGAAGACCGGCAAGGGCTGCTACGTCGACACCGCGCTGGTCGATTCGACGGTCGGCGTGCTCGCCAACCAGGCGCTGAATTTTCTCGTCTCCAGGGAAGTTCCCAAGCGCATCGGCAACGCGCATCCCAATATCGTGCCCTATCAGGAATTTCCGGTGGCCGACGGCCACATCATCATCGCCACCGGCAATGACAGCCAATACGTCAAGCTTTGCCAGGTGCTGGGCGCGCCGGAGCTCGGGCAGGACGCCAAATACAAGGACAATGTCGGCCGGCTGAAACACCGCAACGAACTGGTGGCGAAACTGTCGGCGCTCACCAGGCGCATGCAGCGCGACGACCTGCTGGCGAAGCTCGAAGCCGTGGGCGTGCCGGCCGGGCCGATCAACAACCTGGCGCAGGTGTTCGACGACGTCCAGGTCAAGCATCGCGGCATGGAGCTCGCGCTGCCGAGCAGCGCGGCCAAAGCCGGCGTCATCCCCGGCGTGCGCACGCCGATCGTGATGGACGGCTGGAAGGCATCGTCCGGCCGCGCCTCGCCGCTTCTCGGCGAGCATACGGCGGAAATTCTGCGCGAGATCGGGGAAGCCTAGCCGGCCTGCGCGACCGGCCGGCGGCGCGCGCGGACGTTCTCGACCGCTTCGCGGATGTTGCGGCTGAGCGCTTCCAGATCGTAGGGCTTTTGCAGCACGACCAAGCCGCGGCGCACCGCGTCCTTGGCGCTGGCGCTGTAGCCCGTGGTCAAAAGCACCGGAATGTCGGGAAAGCGCTCGCCGATCTCGTGCGCGAGATCGAGCCCGTTCATGCCGCCGGGCATAAGAATGTCCGAGAACACCAGGTCGACGCCGGCATCGAGCCGCAGCGCGGCGAGCGCGGCCTGCGCATTGGCGACGCTGCGGACCTGATAGCCGAGCTGGCGCAGCAGACCGGCGCCGACTTCGGCGACGTCGCCGTTGTCCTCCACCAGCAGCACGGTGCCGAGCGACTCGGCGGCGGCTTGGGCCGGCGCCGCCGGCAAAGCCGCGGGCAGCGCCTCGCGGCTGCGCGGCAGAAAGATGGTGACCGCGGTGCCGCGGCCTTCGGTGCTCGAGATCGTCGCCGTGCCGCCCGATTGCTTGGCAAAGCCGTAGACCTGGCTGAGGCCGAGGCCGGTGCCCTTGCCGACCTCCTTGGTGGTGAAGAACGGCTCGAACACGCGGGCGAGCACCTCCGGCCGGATGCCGTGGCCGCTGTCGGCGACGCGGATGGCGACGAATTCGCCGGACAGCCCCTCCTCGCTCGCTTCGCCGCGCAGCGCCACCGGCTTGGCGCGGATCGACAGCGTGCCGCCGTTCGGCATGGCGTCCTTGGCGTTGACCGCGAGGTTGAGAATGGCGAGCTCGAGCTCGCCGGGATCGACGCGCACCGCGCAATTGCCGTCGGGCACGTCGACCTTGATTTCGATGTCGGCGCGCAGCGAGCGCGCCAGCAATTCGCGAATTGCCGGCAGCCGCTGCGTGAGATCGATGACCTGCGGGGTCAGCGTCTGCTGCCGCGAGTAGGTCAGCAGTTGACGGGTCAGCGTCTCGCCGCGATGCGTCGCCGTAACGATCATGTCGAGCAGGCGCTTGTGCTTCTTGTCGGAGAGCTCGGCGCGCAGGCGCTGCACGCTGCCGGAGATGATCATCAGCAGATTGTTGAAGTCGTGGGCGACGCCGCCGGTGAGTTGCCCGATCGCGTCCATCTTCTGCGATTGCCGCAGCATGTCCTCGGCCTCGCGCCGCTGCAGGCCCTCCTGCGCCAGCGCGAGCTCGGTGGCGCGGAGCTGCGAGGGCGACGGCAGTGCCAGCACCTTCGGCAGCAGCGGCCAGATCATCACGGCGGTGACGATCGAGGCGAGCGCGGTCACCGCCTTGATCAACCCTTCGATGCTGTAGATCGGCACCCAGAGCGTGACGATCGCGAGCACATGGGTGAAGCCGCAGGCGGTGATGAACAGGGCAAAGCCCCAGAAAATCCAGCCGAAGTCGACGTCGCGCCGCTTCGAAACGAAAATCGTCAGCGCCAGCGGGATCGAGAAATAGGCGGCCGCGATGATGGCGTCGGAGGCCGCGTGCAGCCAGATCAGCTCCGGTTCCCACAACAGGCAAGTCCCGCGCGGGGACAGCGTGGAGGAATCCAGCAAGCGATCGAGGAAGGCCCACATGACGGTCGTTTCCGTTCTTGAAGTGGAGAGGCGACTCTCCCGTCACGGCCACGTTGACCAGCGGCGCAAGGGGCGTCAAGCGATCCGCATCGTCACGACGGCGGAACCGGCGTCATCGCGCTCAAATCCAGCTCTGAAAGATCATCAGGCGGTTGAAGGTCTGCATCGAGGTGCCGACGAAGGCCGCCGAAATCGGCAGCATCGCCGCAAAACCGGCGGCCGCGACCGCGACGAAGGCCCACAGCAGCCAGCGCGGCAGGCCCTCGCGCCGCAGGGCGTAGACCAGCACCAGGCTCGCCGTCGTCGCCGACGGCAGATAATAGTAGACGAAGCCGAGCGTCCGCGGCAGCAGGGCCCAGGCGAGATAGGGCCCGAAGTAGAAGGCCAGCACCAGGAACGCCTCGCGGCGCCGCGTCACGATGAAGTCGCGGAGCGCGATGGCGAGCGCAAGCAGCGCCGGCCACAGCACCAGCGGGTTGCCGAGACACACCAC
>DASRGB010000035.1:0-17387 GCA_035651255.1 Pseudolabrys sp. | reverse complement strand
TGGCCGTTCGCTCGCACGAGCGGCAGCGTCCGCGCTCGATGCGCGATCGCATGCTGGAGCAGCGCGAATCGGTGGCGCGCGGCGCCGCCGTGCTGTCAGAAGAACTCTCCAATCGCGGCGACGACAAATCCGACGGCGGCGGCGAGCGCGATGCGTTCGAGAAATCGGCGGGCGCGGTGAAGACGCTGGTCGATGCCTGCCTGAAGATCGCGCCGGACATCGGGAAGTAAATTTCGCGCCGAAAGAGTTTTTCTCACCGTCCTTCAATCGAGACCGACATGAATATTCACGAGTACCAGGCGAAGGCGGTGTTGCGGGATTTCGGCGTGCCGGTGCCGCGCGGCATTCCCGCGTTCACGGTCGACGAGGCGGTCAAGGCCGCGAAAGATCTCGGCGGACCGGTCTGGGTGGTGAAGGCGCAGATCCATGCGGGCGGGCGCGGCAAGGCCGGCGGCGTCAAGGTCGTCAAATCGATCGACGACGTGAAGAAGGAATCATCGCGCATCCTCGGTTCGACTTTGGTCACGCACCAGACCGGCCCGCACGGCAGACAAGTCAACCGCCTCTACATCGAGGAAGGCTCGGCCATCGACCGCGAATTCTATCTCTCGGCGCTGATCGACCGCGAGACCTCGCGCGTCGCCTTCGTGGTGTCGACCGAAGGCGGCATGGACATCGAGGACGTCGCGCACAAGACGCCGGAAAAGATCCTCACCTTCTCGGTCGATCCGGCGACCGGCATCATGCCGCATCACGGCCGCCGCGTGGCCCAGGCGCTGAAATTGACCGGCGATCTCGCCAAGCAGATCGAAAGCCTGCTGCCCAAGCTCTACGCCGCCTTCACCACCAAGGACATGAGCCTCTTGGAAATCAATCCGCTGGTGGTCACCAAGGACGGCAAAATCATCTGCCTCGACGCCAAAGTCGGCTTCGACGGCAACGCGCTCTATCGCCATCCCGACATCCAGGCGCTGCGTGATCTCACCGAAGAGGACGAGAAGGAAGTCGAGGCCTCGAAATACGACCTCAACTACATCGCGCTCGACGGCTCGATCGGCTGCATGGTCAACGGCGCCGGCCTCGCCATGGCGTCGATGGACATCATCAAGCTCTACGGCATGACGCCGGCGAACTTCCTCGACGTCGGCGGCAGCGCCACCAAGGAGAAGGTGACGGCGGCGTTCAAGATCATCACCTCGGACCCGAACGTGAAAGGCATCCTGGTCAACATCTTCGGCGGCATCATGAAGTGCGACGTCATCGCCGAGGGCGTGGTGGCGGCGGTCAAGGAGGTCGGCCTCAAGGTGCCGCTCGTCGTGCGGCTCGAAGGCACCAATGTCGATCTCGGCAAGAAGATCATCAAGGAGTCGGGCCTCAACGTCACGTCGGGCGACGACCTCGACGACGCCGCGCAGAAGATCGTCGCCGCCGTGAAGAAGGCCGCCTGATGTCCATCCTCATCGACAAGAACACCAAGGTCATCTGCCAGGGCTTCACCGGCAAGAACGGCACCTTCCATTCGCAGGCGGCGCTCGACTACGGCACCAAGATGGTCGGCGGCACCTCGCCCGGCAAAGGCGGCTCCAGCCACCTCAATCTGCCGGTGTTCGACACCGTCGCCGAAGCGAAGGAAAAAACCGGCTGCGATGCCTCCGTCATCTACGTGCCGCCGCCCGGCGCGGCCGACGCCATCTGCGAGGCGATCCAGGCCGAGATCCCGCTCATTGTCTGCATCACGGAAGGGATCCCCGTGATGGACATGGTCAAGGTGAAGCGTTCGCTGTCGGGCTCGAAATCGCGGCTGATCGGGCCGAACTGCCCCGGCGTCATGACCGCGGGCGAATGCAAGATCGGCATCATGCCGGGCAACATCTTCAAGCCCGGCTCGGTCGGCATCGTGTCGCGCTCCGGCACGCTGACCTATGAGGCGGTGTTCCAGACCAGCCGCGAGGGCCTGGGTCAGACCACCGCGGTCGGCATCGGCGGCGATCCGGTCAAGGGCACCGAATTTATCGACATGCTGGAGATGTTCCTCGCCGACGATAAGACCAAGTCGATCGTCATGATCGGCGAGATCGGCGGCTCGGCCGAGGAAGATGCCGCCCAGTTCCTCAAAGACGAAGCCAAACGCGGCCGCAAGAAGCCGATGGTCGGCTTCATCGCCGGCCGCACCGCGCCGCCGGGCCGTCGCATGGGGCACGCCGGGGCCATCATTTCCGGCGGCAAGGGCGATGCCGAATCCAAGATCGCCGCCATGGAATCGGCCGGCATCAAGGTGTCGCCGTCGCCAGCCCGAATCGGCAAAACACTGGTAGAAGTGCTGAAATCGTGATTCAGCGCTTAGGTCTTTTGTAGACTTACGGACGTCATAAATAGCGTTACAACGACATCGCCGGGCGGGGTGGGCCAATTTGGGCCTGCCGCCGCAGCCGCAGGGCTTCCCAGGTCCCGCAAGGATAGAAACCTCATGTCCCGCCAGGACGCCAACGCCGTCTTTGCCCGCACTTCATTCCTGTACGGCGGCAACGCCGCCTACATCGAAGACCTCTACGCCCGCTACGAGAACGACCCGAACGCGGTCGATGCCGAGTGGCGCGCCTTCTTCCAGGGTCTGAAGGACAGCCCCGCCGACGTCGCCAGGAGCGCGCGCGGCGCCTCGTGGAAAAGGCCGAATTGGCCGGTTCGCCCGGACGGCGACCTGGTCGCCGCGCTCGACGGCCAATGGGCCGAGACCGAGAAGAAGCTTGGCGAGAGGATTTCCGCCAAGGCCCAGGCAAAAGGCGTCGCGCTCACCTCCGCCGACGTCATGCAGGCGACGCGCGATTCGATCCACGCGCTGATGCTGATCCGCGCCTACCGCATGCGCGGCCATTTCCACGCCAAGCTCGATCCGCTCGGCATCCAGCAGGAGCCGGATGAGGCTGAGCTCGATCCGAAATCCTACGGCTTCACCGAGGCCGATCTCGACCGCCGCATCTTTCTCGACAAGGTGCTCGGGCTTGAATTTGCGTCGATGCGCGAGATCGTCGCCATCCTGCGCCGCACCTATTGCCAGACGCTCGGCATCGAATTCATGCACATCTCGAACGCCGCGCAGAAGTCGTGGATCCAGGAGCGCATCGAAGGCCGCGACAAGGAGATTCAGTTCACCCGCGAGGGCAAACGCGCCATCCTCAACAAGCTGGTCGAGGCCGAAGGCTTCGAGAAATTCCTCGACGTCAAGTACACCGGCACCAAGCGCTTCGGGCTCGACGGCGCCGAGTCGCTGATCCCGGCGCTGGAGCAGATCATCAAGCGCGGCGGCAATCTCGGCGTCAAGGAAATCTGCATCGGCATGCCTCACCGCGGCCGCCTCAACGTGCTGACGCAGGTGATGGGCAAGCCGCACCGCGCGCTGTTCCACGAGTTCAAGGGCGGCTCGGCGACGCCGGACGAGATCGAGGGCTCGGGCGACGTGAAGTACCACCTCGGCGCCTCGTCCGACCGAGAGTTCGACAACAACAGGGTGCACCTGTCGCTCACCGCCAACCCCTCGCATCTGGAAATCGTCGATCCGGTGACGCTCGGCAAGGTGCGCGCCAAGCAGGATCAGCACCACGCCACGCCGGAAGAGCGGCGCATGGTGCTGCCGCTGCTGATGCACGGCGACGCCGCCTTCGCCGGGCAGGGCGTGGTGGCGGAATGCTTCGGCCTTTCCGACCTCAAGGGCTACCGCACCGGCGGCTCGATCCATTTCATCGTCAACAACCAGATCGGCTTCACCACCTACCCGCGCTACTCGCGGTCCTCGCCCTATCCCTCCGACGTCGCCAAGATGATCGAGGCGCTGATCTTCCACGTCAACGGCGACGATCCTGAGGCGGTGGTGTTCGCCGCCAAGGTCGCGACCGAATACCGCCAGCAATTCCAGCGGCCGGTGGTGATCGACATGTGGTGCTACCGCCGCTTCGGCCACAACGAGGGCGACGAGCCCTCGTTCACCCAGCCGCTGATGTACCAGAAGATCCGTTCGCATCCGACGACGCAGGAGCTCTACGCCAGGAAACTGACGGCTGAAGGCGTCGTCACCGAGGGCGAAGTCGAGAAGATGAAGGCCGACTGGCGCGCGCGGCTCGACGCCGAGTATGAGGCGGCGCAGGGCTACAAGCCGAACAAGGCCGACTGGCTCGACGGCCGCTGGTCGGGCCTGAAGGCAGCGCGCGACGCCGACGATCCGCGCCGCGGCAATACCGGCGTCGACGCGAATGTGCTGCGCGATATCGGCAAGAAGATCACGACGGTGCCGGACGGCTTCAACGTGCACAAGACCATCCAGCGCTTCCTCGATCACCGCGCCAAGACGATCGAGGACGGCGCCGGCATCGACTGGGCGACGGCGGAGGCGCTGGCCTTCGGCTCGCTGCTCAAGGAAGGCCACCCGGTCCGCCTGTCCGGCCAGGATTCCGAGCGCGGCACCTTCTCGCAGCGCCATTCGGTGCTGTTCGACCAGAAGACCGAGGAGCGCCATACCCCGCTCAACCACCTCGGCGGCAGCCAGGCGCGCTACGAAGTGCTCAATTCGATGCTGTCGGAGGAGGCCGTGCTCGGCTTCGAGTACGGCTATTCGACCGCCGAGCCGAACGCGCTGACGCTGTGGGAGGCGCAATTCGGCGACTTCGCCAACGGCGCGCAGGTCGTGTTCGACCAGTTCATCTCGTCGGGCGAGCGCAAATGGCTGCGCATGTCGGGCCTCGTCTGCCTGTTGCCGCACGGCTACGAGGGCCAGGGGCCGGAACATTCCTCGGCGCGGCTCGAGCGCTATCTGCAGATGTGCGCCGAAGACAACATGCAGGTGGCGAACTGCACGACGCCCGCCAACTACTTCCACATCCTGCGGCGCCAGTTGAAGCGCGAGATCAGGAAGCCGCTGATCCTGATGACGCCGAAGTCGCTGTTGCGCCACAAGCGCGCGGTGTCGCGGCTCGACGAGATGACCAACGGCACCTCGTTCCACCGCCTGCTGTGGGACGACGCGCAGTACCCCCACCCAATCCCTTCCCCGCACGCGGGGGAGGGCAGGGAGGGGGCGATCAAGCTGGCGGCCGACGACAAGATCCGCCGCGTCATCATGTGCACCGGCAAGGTCTATTACGACCTCTACGAGGAGCGCGAGAAACGCGGCATCGACGACATCTACCTGCTGCGCATCGAGCAGCTCTATCCGTTCCCGACCAAGGCGCTGGTCGCCGAGCTCGCGCGCTTCAAGCAGGCCGAGATGGTGTGGTGCCAGGAAGAGCCGCGCAACATGGGCGCCTGGTTCTTCGTCGATACCTTCCTGCAATGGATCCTGAACCAGATCGGCGCCAAGCACCGGCACCTGCGCTATGCCGGCCGGCCGGCCTCGGCCTCGACCGCGGTCGGGCAGATGTCGAAGCATCTGGCGCAGCTGAAGCAGTTGCTCGACGAGGCGTTGGGCTGAGTAGTTTTTTTCTGTCATGGCCGGGCTTGTCCCGGCCATCCCGATGAGGGATGCAAAAGCGTTGCCTTACTAAGCGGGATGCCCGGCACAAGGCCGGGCATGACAACTGAGAGACAAGAGAGCGTCATGACCGACATCCGCGTGCCCGCGCTGGGCGAATCCGTCACCGAGGCGACCGTCGGCAAGTGGTTCAAGCAGCCGGGCGAGGCCGTCGCGGTCGACGAGCCGCTGGTCGAGCTCGAGACCGACAAGGTGACGCTGGAGGTGCCGGCGCCCGCCGCCGGCGTCTTGTCCGACGTCGCGGTGAAGGAAGGCGCAACCGTTGCGGTCGGCGCCCTGCTCGGCCAGATCAAGGACGGCGCCGGCGCCGCGCCGAAGCCGGCTGCGCCCGCCGCCAAGCCGGCCGAAGCGGCAAAGCCCGCGCCCCCGGCCGCGCCGGCGGCCAGGACCGAGATGCCGATGCCGCCTGCGGTGCGCAAGATGGCGGCGGAAAGCGGCATGGACGTGTCGCAGGTTCAGGGCAGCGGCGTGCGCGGCCAGGTCACCAAAGGCGACATGATGGCGGCGATCGAGCGCGCCGCCGCGGCGCCGACGCCCATGCCGTCGCCGGCGCCGCTGCAGATGCGGGCGCCGTCGCCGCCGGACGACGCCGCCCGCGAAGAGCGCGTGCACATGACGCGGCTGCGCCAGACCATCGCGCGGCGCCTCAAGGACGCGCAGAACACCGCCGCCATGCTGACGACCTTCAACGAGGTCGACATGAGCGCGGTGATGGCCTTGCGCAACCAGTACAAGGAGCTGTTCGAGAAGAAGCACGGCGTCAAGCTCGGCTTCATGGGCTTCTTCGTGCGCGCCGCAATCCAGGCGCTCAAGGAAATCCCCGCCGTCAACGCCGAGATCGACGGCGCCGACCTCGTCTACAAGAACTACTATCACATCGGCATCGCGGTCGGCACCGAGAAGGGCCTCGTTGTGCCGGTGGTGCGCGACGCGCAAACGATGTCGCTCGCGGAGATCGAGAAGGCCATTGCCGACTTCGGCCGCCGCGCCCGCGACGGCGCGCTCAAGATCGAGGAGATGCAGGGCGGCACCTTCACCATCACCAACGGCGGCGTCTACGGCTCGCTGATGTCGACGCCGATCCTGAACGCGCCGCAGTCCGGCATCCTCGGCATGCACAAGATCCAGGAGCGGCCGGTCGTCGTCGCCGGCAAGATCGAGGCGCGGCCGATGATGTATCTGGCGCTGTCCTACGACCACCGCATCGTCGACGGCCGCGAGGCGGTCACCTTCCTGGTGCGGGTCAAGGAAGGCCTGGAGGATCCGGCGCGGATGGTGCTGGATTTATAGTTCTTCATCCCTCCCCTGAAAGGGGAGGGTCCGGCGCGTAGCGCCGGGGGTGGGGTCATCTCTCCACATCGACGACCCCCACCCGCTCGCCGCTTTCGCGGCTCGCCGCCCTCCCCCTTGCAGGGGGAGGGATAAGAAAGCGGAGCGTTTTTATATGTCCTACGACCTCATCGTCATCGGCACCGGCCCCGGCGGCTATGTCTGCGCCATCCGCGCGGCGCAACTGGGCTTGAAGACCGCGGTCGTCGAGAAGCGCGCCACGTTCGGCGGCACCTGCCTCAACATCGGCTGCATCCCGTCGAAGGCCTTGTTGCACGCCTCCGAGCTGTTCGAGGAAGCCGGGCACAGCTTTGCCAAGATGGGCATCGGCGTCGCGCCCAAGCTCGATCTGAAAGGCCTGATGGCGTTCAAGGATCAGGGTGTCGACGGCAACGTCAAAGGCGTCGAGTTTCTGCTGAAAAAGAACAAGGTCGACACCTTCATCGGCAGCGGCCGTATCGCCGCGCCGGGCAAGGTCGAGGTCAAGGGCAATGACGGCAAGACGCAAGTTCTCGACACCAAATCGATCGTCATCGCCACCGGTTCCGATGTCGCCCGCCTGAAAGGCATCGACATCGACGAAAAGCGCATCGTGTCGTCGACCGGCGCGCTGTCGCTCCCCGAGGTGCCGAAGCATCTGCTGGTCGTCGGCGCCGGCGTCATCGGCCTCGAGCTCGGCTCGGTGTGGCGGCGGCTCGGCGCGCAGGTGACCGTGGTGGAATTCCTCGACGGCGTGCTGCCCGGCATGGACGGCGAGGTGCGCCGCCAGGCGCAGCGCCTGCTCGAGCGCCAGGGCATGACCTTCAAGCTGTCGTCCAAGGTCACCGCAGTCGACAAGTCCGGCGCGCGTTTGAAGGCGACCGTCGAGCCGGCCAAAGGCGGTGCGGCGGAAACGATCGAGGCCGACGTCGTGCTGGTCGCCATCGGGCGCGTGCCCTACACCGAGGGGCTCGGCCTGAAGGAAATCGGTGTGACGATGGACGAGCGCGGCCGCGTCGTCGTCGATCATTATTACGCAACAAACGTGCCCGGCATCTGGGCGATCGGCGACGTCATCGCCGGGCCGATGCTGGCGCACAAGGCCGAGGACGAAGGCGTTGCGGTCGCCGAAATCCTGGTCGGGCAGGCCGGCCACGTCAACTACGACGCCATTCCGAACGTGGTCTACACCTATCCGGAGATCGCGACCGTCGGCAAAAGCGAGGAAGAGCTCAAGGCGGCCGGCATCGCCTACACCGCCGGCAAGTTCCCGATGACGGCCAACGGCCGCGCCAAGGTCAACATGACCAGCGAAGGCTTCATCAAGATTCTGGCCGACGCCAAGACCGACCGCGTGCTCGGCGTGCATATGATCTGCGCCGACGCCGGCAACATGATCGCGGAAGCCGTGCTCGCCATGGAGTTCGGCGCTTCCGCCGAGGACATCGCCCGCACCTGCCACGCGCATCCGACGCTCAGCGAAGCGGTGAAGGAAGCCGCCATGGCGGTGGGCAAGCGCGCGATTCATATGTAGCATCTGTCATGGCCGGGCTTGTCCCGGCCATCTCGCTTAGGGAGGCAATGCGTCCCTAATCGGGATCGCCGGGACAAGCCCGGCGATGACAAGAAGAATATACGAGGAGTGAAATGGCCAAAGGTCACAAGGATAAAGTCGCCGTCATCACAGGTGCGGCGGGCGGCATTGGGCAGGCGTTTGCAAAACGACTGGCCGAAGACGGCGTGCATGTCGCGATCGTCGACATGGGCGACGGCGCGGCCACGGTGAAGATGGTCGAGGCCGCCGGGCGTCAGGCCATCGCCGTCAAGTGCGACGTGTCATCGGAAGCCTCCGTTGCCGCCATGGCCAGGGAGGTCGGCAAGAAATTCCAGAACGTCGATATTGTCGTCAACTGCGCCGGCATTTTCCCGCAGAAGGACTTTCCCGAGATGACCTTCGCCGACTGGCGTCAGGTGCTGTCGATCAACCTCGACGGCACGTTCCTGGTCACCGCCGCGTTCACGCCCGGCATGATCGCGCGCAAATGGGGCCGCGTCGTCAACATGGCCTCGTCCACCCTCGGCTCGGTGGTCACCGGCTTTGCCCATTACGTCGCCAGCAAGGGCGGCGTCGTCGGCTTCACCCGCGCGCTGGCCACCGATCTTGCGCCCTACGGCATCACCGTGAACGCCATTGCGCCGGGGCTGACGCGCTCGCCCGGCACCGTGGTGCGGGCGCCGCGGCCCGGCTTCAGGACCATGGAGGACGAGTTCAACGCGGTGGCGCAGATGCAGGCGATCAAGCGCGTCGAAGTGCCCGAGGACCTGGTCGGCGCAGTGTCGTTTTTGACCAGCGACGATGCGGCCTTCATGACCGGGCAGACGCTCAACGTCGACGGCGGCCGCGTGCGGTCGTAATCCCTCCCCGCGCCCGCTGCGCACCCCTCGCCACGAGGACACTGAACGGGCGGTGACGCCTGTCTAGGCCAGATGCACCGCGTGCGGCGCCCACAGCCCGAGCGCCATGAAGCCGAGGCCAAAAATGCCGACGAGGCCGGACAGCCAGCCGAGCGCGACCATGCCGGTGATCACTTCGGCGGACGCGAGCACGATGCCGATCTGGAACGCGGCGGAAGCGAATTCGTACTGGTGATAGCGCGCCAGCGCCAGTTCGCGTTTTTCCTCGGCCTCCTTGGCGCGTTCGGCGAGCTGCTTGCGGCCTTCGCCCGTCTCCGGTTCGTCGTTGTAGCGCGCCGCGGTCTTCTTCCAGCCTTCAGCGGCCTTGAGCAGCCGCGCTTTGGAGTCCGCATCCGTCGTGCGGTCGGCCTCGATCTGCGCCTGTTCGGCCGCCGTTGTCAGCACGGTCATGCGAATGGTCTTGGCCTGGAAGAACGACCACAGATCGTTGGTGGCGACGTTCAAGGTGATGGCCGAGGTCTGGGCGCTCTTGCCGAGCGTTTCGGAAAACGCCAGGAACAGCGCCAGCACCGAGATCAGCAGCGCGATCTTCTTGTTGCCGCCATGCGAGGCATGCTCGGCATGTTCGGCGTGCTCGAGATTTTCGTGTGCGCTCATCGCCCCCTCCGGATGGAAGCGTGACGATGATAGCAAACCGGCTCTTTGCGCAAGGGCCGTATTGCGACAGTTCGATTACGCGCGCGGATGGGCGGTTTTATAGACGTCGAGCAGGCGCTCGGCGTCGACCGCGGTATAGATCTGCGTGGTCGAAAGCGAGGCGTGGCCGAGCAGTTCCTGGATGGCGCGCAGGTCGCCGCCGCGCGCCAGGAGATGGGTGGCGAAGGAATGGCGCAGCGCGTGCGGCGTCGCCGAGTCCGGCAGGCCGAGCGCGCCGCGCAGGCGCGCCATCGTCAACTGCACGATGCGCGGGCTGAGCGGGCCGCCGCGCGCGCCGATGAACAGCGCTCCGTCGGCCGGCAGGTTCGGACAGAGCGCGACATAGTCGGCGATCAATTTGGCGACCTGCGGCAGCAGCGGCACCATGCGCGTCTTGTTGCCCTTGCCGATGACCGTCAGCGTATCGCCATTGCCGACGTCCTTGCGTTTCAAGCCGAGTGCCTCGGAAATGCGCAAGCCCGCGCCGTAGAGCAGGCCGAGCACGGCGGCGTCGCGCGCGATCACCCAGGGCTCGCGCGCTTCCCCGGCGCGCAGCTCGGTTTGCGTCATACGCTTGGCGGCGCTTGCGGCAACCGGCTTCGGCAGGGTTCGCGGCAATTTCGGCGTGCGCACGGCGGCGAGCGCCGCGACCTTGCCCTTGCCGTTGCGCTCGAGGAAGCGGGCGAAGGAACGTGCGCCGGCGAGCCCGCGCATCAGCGAGCGGTTGCCGGCGCCCGCTTCGCGCCGCGCCGCCATGAAGGCGCGCACGTCGGCAGGCTTAAGCCTGGCGAGCTGCTTGAGATTGGGCGCGCCGCCCATATGTTCGGCGAGAAACGAGAGGAATTGCGCCACGTCGCGGCGGTAGGCCTCGAGCGTCTTGTCCGACATGCGCCGCTCGGCGCCAAGATGGCCGAGCCAGCGGGCGATTTCCGCGGTCACGTCGGGGGCGGCTGGGAATTCGCTCATGTCGGAGAGATTGGCATTGCTTCCTTCACTCTTTGTTAAGCGCGCGGAATCGGCCTAGACCTAATCCATGCACGTCGTCGACGTCCTGGTGCCGGTCGCGCTCGATCAGGCCTATTCCTACCGCGTGCCGGCGGGCCTTACGCTTGCGCCCGGCGACGTGGTGGCGGTGCCGCTCGGCCCCCGCGAATGCCTGGGCGTGGTCTGGGCCGACAACCCGCAGCCCAATCCGCGCCTGCACAATCGCCTCAAGGACGTCGCCGACAAGCTCGACGTGCCGCCGCTCAAGCCGGAATTGCGCAGTTTCGTCGACTGGGTTTCCGTCTATACGCTCGCCTCGCGCGGCATGGTGCTGCGCATGGCGCTGCGCATGGGCGAGCATCTCGGGCCCGGGCGCGAGCGCGTCGGCGTGCGGCTTGCCGGGCCGCCGCCGCAACGGATGACTGCGGCGCGTGCCCGCGCGCTGGAACTGTTCGGCGACGGCCTGATACGTGCCAAGGGTGACGCCGCGCGCGAGGCCGGCGTGTCGGCGAGCGTCATCGACGGGCTGATCGACGCCGGCGTGCTCGAAACCCTGGTGCTGCCTCCCGAACCCGTGGCCGAGCAGCCCGACCCGGATTTCGCCAAGCCCGAATTCTCCCTCGGCCAGCTCGCCGCCGCCGATGCGTTGCGGCTGACGGTGGCGCAGGGCGGCTACACCGTGACGCTGCTCGACGGCGTCACCGGCTCGGGCAAGACCGAGGTCTATTTCGAGGCGGTGGCGGAAAACATCCGCCGCAAGCGGCAGACGCTGATTCTGATGCCGGAGATCGCGCTCACCGCGCAATTCCTCGATCGCTTCGCCGCGCGCTTCGGCGTGCGCCCGGCGGAATGGCATTCGCAATTGTCGCCGCGCACGCGCCAGCGCACCTGGGCGGCGGTCGCCGACAACACGGTCTCGGTGATCGTCGGCGCGCGCTCGGCGCTGTTCCTGCCTTACGCCGATCTCGGCCTCATCATCGTCGACGAGGAGCACGACCCCGCCTACAAGCAGGAGGACGGCGCGCATTATCACGCCCGCGACATGGCGGTGGTGCGCGGCTCGATTGCGAAAATCCCGGTGGTGCTCGCCTCGGCGACGCCTTCGGTGGAATCGGAAGTGAATGCGCGGCGCGGCCGCTATCGCCATCTGCATCTGCCGGAACGCTTCGGCGGCGCGCATCTGCCGTCGATCGAGGCGATCGACATGCGGCGCGAAGGCCCGCCGCGCGGACGATTCATCTCGCCGCGGCTCGCCGAAGCCGTGCAGCACACCTTGCAGCGCAAGGAGCAGGCGCTGTTGTTCCTCAACCGCCGCGGTTACGCGCCGCTGACGCTGTGCCGGGCCTGCGGTTTCCGCCTGCAATGCCCGAACTGCGACGCCTGGCTGGTTGACCACCGCTTCCGCAAGCGGCTGGTCTGCCACCACTGCGGCTTCTCGATGCCGCCGCCGGCGCAATGCCCGAACTGCCACGCCGCCGAAAGCTTCGCGCCCATCGGTCCCGGCGTCGAGCGGCTGGAGCAGGAGGCGGCCGCGCTGTTTCCGCAGGCGCGCATCCTGGTGCTGTCGAGCGATCTCGTTGAATCCGTCGAGCGCCTGCGCCAGGAGCTCGACGACGTCGCCGAGGGCCGCTTCGATCTGGTCATCGGCACGCAACTCGTCGCCAAGGGCCATCATTTCCCCAAGCTCAACCTGGTCGGCATCGTCGATGCGGACTTGGGGCTGGGCAACGGCGATCCGCGTGCCGCCGAGCGCACCTTCCAGCTGCTGCACCAAGTCGTCGGCCGCGCCGGCCGCAAGGAGGGCAGAGGCATCGGTTTGCTGCAGACCCACCAGCCCGAACACCCGGTGATGAAGGCGCTGATCCTCGGCGACCGCGAGGCCTTCTACTCGAGCGAGATCGAGTTGCGCGAGCGTACGCACTATCCGCCGTTCGGGCGGCTCGCCAGCCTTGTCATCAGCGCCAACGATCGCCACGGTGCGGAAGGTTTTGGCCGCGCCTTGGCCTCGCATGCGCCCAAGAATGACGAGGTGCGCGTGCTGGGTCCCGCCGAAGCGCCGATCGCGGTGGTGCGCGGCCGCCATCGCTTCCGCCTGCTGGTGAAGGCGCCGCGCGGCTTCGACCTGTCGGCTTATTTGCGCGACTGGCTCAGCCGGGCGCCGAAACCGAAGGGCAATGTCCGGCTCGAAGTCGACGTCGACCCGATGAGCTTTCTGTAAATCTTGTCATGCGCGGGCTTGACCCGCGCATCCCGCTTAAGAAGGCAAAGCATTGCCAATCTGACGAAGAAGGTCACTCCGGCATCTCGTCGTGCCGCGCGTTCGGCTGCAGCAGCACGCTCGCGGCGGCGGCGAAGATGCAGGCAAAGCCGACGATGTCGGCAAAGGTCGGCCGCTCGCCCATGAACGCGGCCGAGCCGATGACGCCGACCACCGGCACCAGCAGCGAGCCGAGCGAGGCGGTGGTGGTCGGCAGCCGGCCGATGACGACGAACCACAGAAAATAGGCAAGCCCCATGCCGATGAAGCCGTTGTAGCCGATCCAGCCGACGACATAAGCGGGCAGCGGCCACAGCTGCGGCAGCCCGTCGACGATCAGCATGCCGGCCGCCAGCATCAGCCCGCCGAACAGCAGCTGCCAGGCCGTGACCGCCAAAGTGGCGGCGCGGATTTTCGCCCATTTCAGGTAAACGGTGCCGGCGGCCCAGGTCCAGGCGCAGCCGAGCGCGAACAAGGCGCCGAGCGGGAAGCCGGCGCGGGCGAGCGGCCAGATCAGGATGGCAAGCCCCGTGGCGCACAGAACGAGCGCGCCGATTTTCGTGCGGTTGAGCTTCTCGCGCAGCACGAAATGCGCAAGCAGCGCCGCCCAGATCGGCATCGAATAGGCGATGACGATGGCGCGCGAGGTGGTGCCGTAAATCTGCGCATAGGCCGAGCAGACGTTGAAGACGAGGACGTTAAAGAACCCGGCGATGACGATCTTGGCGCGCTCGCCGCGCGGCACCGCCAGGCTGACGCCGGCGACCGCGGCCGCGGTGAACAGCGTCAGGTCGCCCAGGCCGATGCCGATGGTGCGCATGGTCCACGGCGGCAGCGCGGTCAGGATCACGCGGCTCGCGATCCAGTTGAAGCCCCAGGCAAAGCCCATGACGACGACCAGCAGCTTGGCGCTGGCCGCGGCGTCGCGCTGCGGCGTCACTCCGGCATCTCCGCGTGCTTGACGTCCGGCTGCAGCAGCACGCAGGCGGCCGCGGCGAAAATCATGACGAAGCCGATGATGTCGGGAATGGTGAGATGCTCGTCCAGCATCACCGCCGAGGCCGTGACGCCGATGATCGGCACCAGCAGCGAGCCGATCGAGGCGGTGATGGCCGGCATCCGCCACACAATCGACCACCATAAGAAATGCGCGAGCCCGACGCCGATGATGCCGACAAAAAGCACAGTCTCGATCGTCGTGGCGTCGAGCGGCCACAGATGCGGGTAGCCCTCGAACAGGAACGAGCCGGCGGTGATGAAGACGAAGCCGAACAGCAGCTGCCACGCCGCGTTGGCCAGCGGTTCGACCGTCACCTTGGCCCACTTGATGTAGACCGTCGCCACCGCCCAGCTCAGCGCACAGGCCAGCGAATAGAACACGAACGGCGGAAATCCGTGGGCGAACAGCGGCCACACCAGGACCGTCAAGCCGGTGATGCACAGGCCGAAGGCAATCATGCGAACCGTGTTGAGCCGTTCGCCGAGCACCAGGCGGCTGAGCATCGTCGTCCAGATCGGCATCGAGTAGGTGATGATGATGGCGCGCGAGGTCGCGCCGCTCAATTGCGCGAAGCCGGAGAACACCTGGAACCCCGTGACGTTGAGCAGGCCCGCCAGCATGATGTGACGGTACTGGCCGGGCGGAACCTTGAGCCGGTGGCCGGTGGCGAGCGCGGCGGCGAACAGGATGGCGGCGCCGATGCCGGCGCCGGCGACGCGCAGGCTCCACGGCGACAGCTCGCGCAGCGCCACCGCGGCCGCGACCCAGTTGAGGCCCCAGGCAAAGGCCAAAAGCACGACCAGCAGTCTGGCCGTGCCGGCGACGTTCGAAGCTTTGGCTTGCAGGCGCGGCATTTGGCGCGCCACACGCTATAGCGCGTTGCGGCGACTTGCGAGGCATTCCGGGCATGCAAATTTGCCGTTTTGCATGCGGCGAAACTGCGCCAAGGCGTCGTGTTGCGCGGCCTTTTCCGCTGTGTTAGCTAGCCCTCGATTTCCAGGGGTTACCGCGGGCACCCGCGACGTCCCGGGAAATCGGAATTCCCTCTTGAATTCCAAGAGTTTGCGCCGCCGGTTCCGCGACGGCACCCGGCCTGTGAAGTAAAAGCGAAAACGAGCGTCCAGTGGCAGGCGAAGACCCGATCGTATCCGGCATGGCGGGCCGTTACGCGACCGCCCTGTTCGAGCTCGCGCTCGAGAGCAAGGCCGTTGACGTCGTCAAAAAGGATCTGGAGCAGTTCGACGCGTTGATCGCGGCCAACCCCGATCTTGCGCGTCTGGTGCGCAGCCCGGTGTTCGGCGCCGACGAGCAGCTCAAGGCGCTGTCCGCCATTCTCGACAAGGCCGGCATCAAGGGCCTGGCCGCCAATTTCCTGCGCGTCATCACCGCCAATCGCCGCCTGTTCGCCGTGCGCGACATGATCCGCGACTTCCGCATGCTGGTGGCGCGCCACCGCGGCGAGGTGACCGCGCAGGTCACCGTCGCCGAGACGCTCAACGACAAGAACGTCGATGCGCTCAAGAGCGCGCTCAAGTCCGTGACCGGCGGCAAGGATATCGACCTTGCCGTCAAGGTCGACCCGTCCATCATCGGCGGGCTGATCGTCAAGGTCGGCAGCCGCATGATCGATTCATCCCTTCGCACCAAGCTGAACGCGATCAAGTTCGCGATGAAAGAGGCCCGCTGATGGATATCCGCGCCGCAGAAATCTCCGCCATCCTCAAAGAGCAGATCAAGAATTTCGGCCAGGAAGCCGAGGTCTCCGAGGTCGGGCAGGTGTTGTCCGTCGGCGACGGCATCGCCCGCGTCTACGGGCTCGACAACGTGCAGGCCGGCGAAATGGTCGAGTTCGAGAACGGCACGCGCGGCATGGCGCTCAACCTCGAAATCGACAATGTCGGCATCGTCATCTTCGGCTCCGACCGCGAGATCACCGAGGGCCAGACGGTCAAGCGCACCGGCGCCATCGTCGACGTGCCGGTCGGCAAGGGCCTGCTCGGCCGCGTGGTCGACGCGCTCGGCAATCCGATCGACGGCAAAGGGCCGATCAAGGCGGAAGCCCGCGCCCGCGTCGACGTCAAGGCGCCCGGCATCATCCCGCGCAAGTCGGTGCACGAGCCGATGGCGACGGGTCTCAAGGCGATCGACTCGCTGATCCCGATCGGCCGCGGCCAGCGCGAATTGGTCATCGGCGACCGCCAGACCGGCAAGACCGCCATCATCCTCGACACCATCCTCAACCAGAAACCGCTCAACGCCCAGCCCGACGAGAAGATCAAGCTGTACTGCGTCTATGTCGCGGTCGGCCAGAAGCGCTCCTCGGTCGCGCAATTCGTCAAGGTGCTGGAGGAGCAGGGCGCGCTCGAGTACTCGATCGTGGTGGCCGCCACCGCGTCGGAGCCGGCGCCGATGCAGTTCCTGGCGCCGTTCGCCGGCTGCACCATGGGCGAATATTTCCGCGACAACGGCATGCACGCGGTGATCTTCTACGACGACCTGTCGAAGCAGGCCGTCGCCTACCGCCAGATGTCGCTGTTGCTGCGCCGCCCGCCGGGCCGCGAAGCCTATCCGGGCGACGTGTTCTATCTGCACTCGCGCCTGCTCGAGCGCGCGGCCAAGATGAACGACGACAACAAGGCGGGCTCGCTGACGGCCTTGCCGGTCATCGAGACGCAGGCCAACGACGTCTCCGCCTACATCCCGACCAACGTCATTTCCATCACCGACGGCCAGATCTTCCTCGAAACCGACCTGTTCTATCAGGGCATCCGCCCGGCGGTGAACGTCGGCCTGTCGGTGTCGCGCGTCGGCTCCGCGGCGCAGACCAAGGCGATGAAGAAGGTCGCCGGCAAGATCAAGGGCGAGCTCGCGCAGTACCGTGAGATGGCGGCCTTCGCGCAGTTCGGCTCCGACCTCGACGCCACCACGCAGCGCCTGCTGGCACGCGGCGCTCGCCTCACCGAGCTCCTCAAGCAGGCGCAATTCTCGCCGCTGAAGATGGAAGAGCAGGTCTGCGTCATCTGGGCCGGCACCAACGGCTATCTCGACAAGTTCGAGGTGGCGCGGGTGCGGCCATTCGAAAGCGGCCTGCTGTCGCTGTTGCGCTCCAAGCACGGCGGACTGCTCGACTCGATCCGCAAGAGCGGCGACTTGTCCAAGGACGACGAGGCGAAGCTCAAGAACGTGGTCGAAGACTACGCCAAGACGTT
>DASRGB010000034.1:0-34970 GCA_035651255.1 Pseudolabrys sp. | reverse complement strand
CGGCGAGCAATGCGATCATGACGTCAGCCTAGCGGACGGCGAGGGCGGCGGATTGTTTTATATCATGCGGGTTCGGCGGCCCGCCGCCGCAGAGGCAGCGGCCCGGCCGGCAAGCCGCCTTCGACCAGATGGTGCCGGGTGAGAGATTTGAACTCCCGACCAACGGTTTACAAAACCGCTGCTCTACCCCTGAGCTAACCCGGCCTGGCGCGACAGGTATCAGCGTCGCCCGGCGGCGACAAGGCGCAGGTTGCAGCCCGTCGGCCTGGATCGAGGCGGTGCGTGCTGCGCCGCCTCAGGCGAACAGGAAATCCCCCTGGTGGGCGTCCAGCGTGGCCTTGCTGACGGCAAAAAACGTCAACGTATTACCCTGGCTGAAGGTGATCGTGCTGTTGCCGCCGGCCTCCGTGATGGCCAGATCGTTGTAGTTGTGGACGGTGGCGACGCCGCGCAGGTCGACGTGGTCGATGCCGGCCTCATACGAATCAATGCCGTCGTTGCCGCCACCCTGGTGCTGCCCCGAGTTCCCGATCGAGTAGATGAAGATGTCGCTGCCGGAGCCGCCGAGCATCTCGTCGTTGCCGAGCCAGCCGTCGAGGAAATCGTTGCTGCCGTTGCCGGTGAGGAAGTCGTCGAAGGTGGAGCCGGCAACGCGATTGACGCCGCCGGTGATGGTGGCGCTGGCGCCGCCGCCGACTGTGCCATTGCTGAGGTCGACGTCGACGCCGCTGTTTGCATGGTAGAAGGCGACGCGGGTATCGCCGTTGCCGGTGATGGTGTCGCTGCCGCCCAGCCCCTCGAACTCGTTCAGCGTGCCGTTCGAATTGAACGGTATGTCCGTGCTGCCCTTGTTGGTGCTGTTCTTGTCGAACCCTGTGGCAACGAAGACATCGTCGCCGTCGGTGCCGCGGACACCCTCGATTTCGAAGAAATTGCCGGCGGCATCGGCGACATAGGAGCCGGCGGCTAAATCGATTGTCACCGCCGGGCCGCTGCGATCGAAAATCACCACGTCGAAGCCGCCCAGGCCGTGGGTTGTATCGGAGCCGCCACGGCCGTCGAAATACTCGGTCGCGGCGCTGTCGCTGCCGGTGAATTGGTCGGAGAACTGCGTGCCGACAACGGTATCGACGCCGCCGGTGATGGTGTCATTGCCGATATCGGTTCCGGTCGCGGTGCCGCCCTGCAAGTCGACGGTAACGCCGTCGGTCTGGCCGATGGCGAAGTAGGACAACGTGGTGTGGCCGCTGCCGGTGATGGTGTCGTTGCCTTCCCCGGGCGCAAAGGTATTGACGAGGCCCGCTTCGTCGCCGAGCGAGGCGCTGCCGGTAAAGCCGGTGGCGTCGAACGTGTCGCCGTGCGAGCCGCCGATGACGGTCTCGATAGAGTCGAGCGAGTCGTTCTGCGTGCCGGTCACCGCGCTGCCGGCGCCGAGATCGAAGGTCACGGCGGCGGTGGCATCCGAATAGTCGGCAGTGTCGATGCCGTCTCCGCCGACCAGCGTATCGCTCGTGCCCGCGCCAAACCCTGGATTGAGAATATCGTCGCCGTCGTTGCCGATAAGGACATTGGTTTGGCTGTCGCCGATGAGCTGATCGCTGCCGCTGCCGCCGATCAGACCCTGGAAATTGAAGGCTTGATCGCCACCCTGGCCGCCGGTGGAATTGATGAGCGGCGTGCCGCTATCGTCGAGCACGACATCGACGGCATTGATGGCATGCTCGTAGCTCAGGATATTGAAGCCGCCGAGACCGTCCATGATGTCGTCGCCGGCGCCGCCTTCGATGATGTTATTGCCGGCATTGCCGGTGAGGATGTCGCCGGCCGTGCCGCCGCGGATGTTCTCGAAACCGTCGCCGGTGTCGCCCGCGGCATCGCCGCCCGATACCGAGCCGCCGTTGCTGTTGAGCTCGCCGTTGGCGCCGAGGGTGACGGTGACGGCCGCCGCCGATCGCGCGTAACTCACCGTATCGGTATCGGCCCCGCCGTGCAGAACGTCGGCGCCGCCGCCGCCTTCCAGGACGTCGTCGCCGGCATTGCCGATCAGGGTGTCCTTGCTGGCGCCGGCGCCGCCGTCGATGACGTTGTCGTGGGCATCGCCGGTGAGCTTGTCGACTTTGGCCGAACCGACGATGTTCTCGAAGTCGAACAGGATGTCGCCCGCGGCGTCGCCGCCGCTGACTTGCGGCAGCGCCGGTATCAGAAAGCCGTGGCCTTCGAGAGTGAGGTCGACGGTTACGCCCGCGCTCGAGTGCTCGTAGCTGACGGTGTCGTTGCCGCCGCCGGCCTTCAAGGTATCGGCGCCGGCGCCGCCCTCGATGATGTTGTCGAAGCCGTCGCCGGTGAGCATGTCGGCATGGGCGGAACCGCGGAGGTTGTCGATCAGGGCCAGGAAATCGCCGCTGGCGTCGCTGTCCTGCACCGCCTGCGCAACGGTTTGGTCGAGGCTCTGCAAATTCAGATCGACGGTCACGCCCTTGGCCGAGCTGGCATAGCTCGCGGTGTCGCTGCCGGTGACGGACACCCCGACGTAATCGCCTAACAGGATATCCGCGCCGGCGCCGCCCTCCAGAATGTCGTCGCCGTCATTGCCGCGAAGCGTATCCGAGCCTTCGCCGCCGGTCAGCACGTCATTGCCGGAGTCGCCGGAAAGCTGATTGGCGAGCTCGTTGCCGGTGAGCACGTCGTCGTGCAGGCTGCCGTTGATGTTTTCGAAGCCGCTAATCTTGTCGCCCTCGGCGTCGCCGCCGACGCCGGTCGACAGCGCGCCGCCCTTGCCCAGCGTCACCGTGACCCCGGCCGAGCTGGTGTTAAACAGCAAGATATCGCTCCCGGCGCCGCCGATCAGGATGTCCGCGCCGGCGCCGCCATTGATAAGATCGCCGCTGTTGCCGCCGTCGATCGTGTCGTTGCCCTTGCCGCCGTTCAGAGTGTCGACGCCATCGCCGCCGGAAATTGTGTTGGCGCCATCGTTGCCGGTCAGCTGGTCGAAACTCGCGCTGCCGAGGAGGTTTTGGAAATTGCTGCCGGTGTCCCCGGCGGCGTCGCCGCCGGATGCCGCGGCGATCGTGCCGCCGGCGCCGAGCGTGACGATAACGCCGAGGCTGCTGTGGGCATAGCTGAGCGTGTTGCTGCCGCCCTTGCCGTCCATGACGTCGGCGCCGGCGCCGCCCTCGATGATGTTGTCGCCGGCATTGCCGTTGAGCGTGTCGGCATTGGTTCCGCCGATGATGTTCTGGAAGCCGCCGCCGGTATCGCCTTGCGCGTCGCCGCCGCTGACCGCGCCGCCATTGGCGTTGAGTTCGCCGGACGCCCCCAGCGTGACGGTCACGCCGGTGGTGTCATGCGCGTAGCTCACGGTATCCGCACCGCCATTGCCGATGAGGATGTCGGCGCCGGCGCCGCCTTCAATGATGTTGTTGCCGCTGGTGCCGGTGAGCTTGTCGACGCCGTGGGAGCCGATGATGTTCTCGAAGCCGGAGAGCTTTTCACTGCCGTAGCCGCCGGTCGCCTGCACCGCCGTTGTCGCGAGGCTGACGGTCACCCCGCCGGTGTTTGCGTAACGCACGGTGTCATTGCCAAGTCCACCGATCAGGATATCGGTACCGGCGGCCGCACCCCAGGCATCGATCAGGTCATCGCCCTCGCTGCCGTCGATCTGCTCTGCGCCGGTCGTGCCGGTCAGGACATCGTTGGCCTTGGAGCCGAGCAGATTTGCAAAGTTCGTGAAGGTGTCGCCCTGAGCGTCGCCGCCCGACGCGGTGCCTTGCCCGAGATCGACTGTCACGCCCTGGATGGAAATGGCATAGCTGAGCGTATTGACGCCGCCGTCGCCGTCGAGCGTATCGCCGCCGGCGCCGCCGTCGATGGTATCGTTGCCGCCGCCGCCATGAATGATGTTGACGAAACTGCTGCCGGTCAGGCTGTCGTTGCCTGAGCCGCCGGTCAGGTTTTCAAAATTCGCGATATCGTCGCCTTCGGCATCGCCGCCCTTGCCGGTGCTGTGGCTGCCGCCACCGAGGATTGCGACCGTCACCCCTTTGGTGTCGGTTGTATAACTGAGGAGGTCGGTTCCTGCGCCGCCGTCGAGAACGTCGGCACCGGCGCCGCCAATGATCGTATCGGCGCCGTCGCTGCCGCTAATGGAATTTGCCTTGGCGTCGCCGGTCAGCACGTCATTGAAGAATGACCCGGCAATGCTCTCGAAGCCCCACAGCAGATCGCCTGCGGCGTCGCCGCCTTGCTGCGCGGTACCGGCCGCGAGCGGATTGCCTTGGGCGTCGGTCGTGCCCTGCTGGGTGAGGTCGATCGTCACCGCGGTTGGCGAGAAAAAGTAACGCACATCGTCGCCCGTGCCGAGCCCGCCAATCAGCGTATCGGCTCCATCCCGACCTTCGATTACGTCGTTGCCGGCCCCGCCGACAATCGTGTTTGCATTGGCGTCGCCTCTCAAAACGTCGCCAAAGGTCGATCCAACCAGCTTCTCGAAGCCTTGGATGAGGTCGCCGAGAGCATCGCCGCCGAAATTGCCGCCCGTGAGGACGTCGCCATTCAGCGACACAACGACCCCATCGGGAGAGGAGGCATAGCTCAAGGTGTCGAAGCCGCCGACGCCGCCGATAAGCGTATCGATGAGGCCGGCGCCGCCGGCGATGACGTCGTCGCCGGCGCCGCCGTTGATCGTGTTGCTGGTCGAATTGCCGGTGAGCGTGTCGTTGCCGGCGCCGCCGCTGACCGATTCGAAATTGACGATGGTGTCGCCGGCCGGATCGGTGCCGGCGGCGGCGGTGACGGTGGTCTGCACTCCGGCCTCGCCGAGCTGGGCGGTGACCGATACGGCGCCCAGGTAGGAGTAGTCGAGCAGGTCGATATTGGAGCCCGTGCCGCCGTCGAGAAAGTCCGCGCCGCCCTTGCCGGTAATGGTGTCCGGGCCAAGACCGCCGACGATCCTGTTGACGCTGTCGTTGCCGGTGAGGACGTTGGCGGCTTGGAGCGCGCCGATGATGTTGGTGAAACCGCCGCCGGTGTCGCCCTGGGCGTCGCCGCCGGTGACGGAGCCGCCATTGGTGTCGAGTTCGCCATTGGCGCCGAGCACCACGGTCACAGCGGCGTTTGAGTGGAAATAGCTTACGGTGTCGATGCCGCCGCCGCCATTGAGAACGTCGGCGCCGGCGCCGCCTTCGATGACGTTGTTGCCGGCATTGCCGGTGAGCTGATCGACGTGCGAACTGCCCAGGAGGTTCTGGATGCCCGTCGCCGTATCGCCGGCGGCGTCGCCGCCGGTGGCGGTCGTGAAATCGCCGGCGGCGCCGAGCACGATCTGCACGCCGGTCCCTGAAATGGTGTAGCTTGCCGTGTCGCTGCCGCCGCCGCCGTTAATCGAGTCCGCGCCGGCTGCGCCCTCCAGGACGTTGTTGCCCTTGTCGCCGGTCAGCGTGTCGGCCTGGTTGCTGCCGCCCACGTTTTCGAAGTTCGACAGGGTGTAGGTGCCGAGGCCGCCGCCGACCGGCTGCGGCGTCTTCAGCGCAAGGTTGACCGTGACCCCGGTGCCGGTAGCGTTGACGAAGCTGACGGTGTCGCCGAGCAGCTCGTTGCCCGAGCCGCCGGAGAGAATATCGTTGCCCACGCCGCCCACGACGAAGTCGTCGCCGGCGCCGCCGTCGACGGTGTCGTTGCCCTTGTTGCCGAACAAGGTGTCATTGCCGTCTCCGCCGCTGATCTTGTTGTCGTTATCGTCGCCGGTCAGTCCGTCGCCACTGCTGCCGCCGATCAGATTGCGGAAATTGGCGATGATGTCGCCCGTGGCGTCGCCGACGTTCGCCGTTCCGGCCTTGAGGTCGACCGCCACGCCGGTGACGTCGTGGGCATAGCTCAGCGTGTTGATGCCACCTTCGCCGTCGAGCGTGTCGGCGCCGCCGCGGCCTTCGATGACGTCGTCGCCGGCGCCGCCCTTGATGACGTTGGCATTGCCGTCACCGGTAAGCGTGTCGTTGCCGCTGCCGCCGGTGAGATTCTCGATGCCGAGCAGCGTGTCGGTGCCGGCGCCGCCGGTCGCCTGCGCCACGCCGCTGATGCCGAGATCGACGGTGACCGCGGCCGCCGTCGAGCCATAGGAGGCCGTATTGGTGCCGCTGCCGCCGTCGAGCGTGTCGTTGCCGGCGCCGCCGGAGAGAATGTCGTTGTCGGCGCCGCCGTGCAGCACGTCGTTGCCGGCGCCGCCGAACAGCACGTCGTTGCCGACGCCGCCGTTGAGCGTATCGCCGAGCGGATTGGGCCCGGTGCCGTTGCCGAAGGTGTCGTTGCCGTCGAAGCCGTTGAAGTGCCAGACCACCGACTTGAAGGTCTTGTCGAGCGCGCTGTGATTGGTCAGGCCGCTGTTGAAATACGCCAGCGCCGCCGTTTGCAGCGATGCCGCCTTGAGCCCCACCGAAAACGAAAATGTCGCAAGATCGGCGACCGGATTGGTGTCGTGAATGGTTATGGCTGTGATCGCGCCCTTGGTGACGTGCTTGGTCGCGGCGTCGTAGGCAAAGCCGCTGCCATCGAAGATGAGGGTGGAGCCGCCGAAGTCGGTCGGATCGGCGACCTCGAAATGCGTGGCGCTGCTGATGACGAAGGCTGCGCCGTTGCCGAAGGCGTTGGCGAGCCAATCCTCGATGCTGAAAGCAACGTCGGTCGCCGTCAGAACGTTGACCGTGCCGGTGTTGGTGGCCATGACATCCTCCACGCCGGCGCATGCGATGCATGCGCGGCAGCCAGTTCATTTTCTTTTTTTGCTATAGACGCGCGAGCCCATGGCAGCCGACACGGCTGCCACGTCTGCTCCTAGACCGCATCGGACCTCCCCCTAGAAATCCAAGTCGAATGCCCGGTCGATGGCTACGCAGGGTAGTACGCGGGCAGCCGAAAGCCAACGCCTGTGAGACGCCGGGCACGGGTCGTCGGTTCAAATCGCTCCGGGGCGGCCGCTTTTTCTAGGGATTGTGCGCAAGCCGGCTTTGCACGTCACAACTCGAAAAAGGCCCCGCACTGGCGGTGCGGGGCCTTCCAAGCCTGGTCGGCCGCCGGCGGGCGGCCTGCCCGTTGTCACATTTTCGTAATATCGCGTTCCTTCGTCTCGGGCAGGAAGATCAGCCCGACGATGAAGCTCATCGCCGCCACCACGATCGGGTACCACAGGCCGGAGTAGATGTTGCCGGTGGCGGCCACGATGGCAAAGACGGTCGCCGGCAGGAAGCCGCCGAACCAGCCGTTGCCGATGTGATAGGGCAGCGACAGACCCGAGTAGCGGATGCGGGTCGGGAACAGCTCGACCAGCCAGGCGGCGATCGGCGCATAGACCAGGGTCACGTAGATGACCAGGATCGTCAGCAGGATCACCGCCATCACGTAGTTGATGTCGGCGACGTTGGCGCTCGCCGGGTAGCCGTGCTTGGCGATGGCGTCACCGAGTTGCTTGGCGAAATCAGGCGCGGTTGCCTGAATGGTCTGATCGCCGATCTTGATGCTCGCCTTGGTGCCGGCGGGCGCCGCCTCGTTCGCATAGTTCACCGAGCGCGTGACCAGCGCCGACTTGGCGATGTCGCACGACGTGGTGAACTTGGCGGTGCCGACCGGATTGAACTGGAACGAGCATTCCGCCGGGTCGGCGATCACCGTCACCGGGGCCGAGGCGATGGCCGCTTCCAGCTTCGGGTTCACGAAGTGGGTGAGACCCTGGAAGATCGGGAAGTAGGTCACCACGCCGAGCGCAAAGCCCGCCAGGACGATCGGCTTGCGGCCGATCTTGTCGGACAGCCAGCCGAACACGATGAAGAACGGCGTGCCGAGCGCGAGCGAGACCGCGATCATGATCTGAGCGTTGATCGCCGGCACCTTCAGCGTCTGGGTCAGGAAGAACAGCGCGTAGAACTGTCCGCCGTACCAGATGACGGCTTCGCCGGCGGTGGCGCCGAGCAGCGCGAAGATCGCGATCTTGGCGTTCGACCACTGGCCGAAGGCTTCCGACAGCGGCGCCTTCGAGCCCTTGCCCTCCGCCTTCATCTTCTGGAACACCGGCGACTCGTTGAGCTTGAGCCGGATCCAGATCGACACCGCGAGCAGAATGGCCGAGAGCAGGAACGGAATGCGCCAGCCCCAGGCGGCGAAGGTCGGTTCGCCCTGGCTGGTGCGGATGCCGAGCACCAGCAGCAGCGCCATGAACAGGCCGACGGTCGCGGTGGTCTGAATCCACGACGTGTACAGGCCGCGCTTGTTCTTCGGCGCATGCTCGGCGACGTAGATCGCCGCGCCGCCGTATTCGCCGCCGAGAGCCAGGCCCTGGGCCAGCCGCAAGGCGATCAGGATCATCGGCGCCACGATGCCGGCCGAGGCGTAGGACGGCAGCACGCCGATGAAGAAGGTGCCGAGGCCCATCAGCGACATGGTGATGAGGAAGGTGTACTTGCGGCCGATGATGTCGCCGAGCCGGCCGAAGAACAGCGCGCCGAACGGGCGCACCGCGAAGCCGGCGGCGAAGGCGAGCAGCGTGAAGATGAAGGCCGCCGTCGGATTGACGCCGGAAAAGAATTGCGCCGCCAGAATCGGCGCCAGCGTGCCGTAGATGTAGAAGTCGTACCACTCGAATACGGTACCGAGCGAAGAGGCGAAGATGACCATCCGTTCCTCGGAGGTCATTCCACCTTCGCGATACTGACTTGCCGTCATTGTCGACATGGGCGTTGTCCCCGTTGTCCGCGTTGGATTGTTCTTGTCGGGGGCAGCCTCGCAAGCTGATGCCGAAGGTCCCCCGCGGCGGGAGTTAAGCCCCGGGCGTGCGCGAAGTCTGTGCGCCACACGTCGTAAGACGAAAGTCGCAACGGCGCGCTCAAGCGTCGCGCGCGACGCAAAATCCGGAATACGACTTTCGGATGATCAGGCCGAGCTCGCGAGCTTTTCCAGAACCGCGATCAGCCAGGCGGCGGCCTGCAACACCGCGAGCCGCTGCGGCAGCTTCTCCCGCCGGAACGTCTGGTTCAGCAGCTTCAGCGCCCGCTTGTAGCCGGGGTGGCGCTGCAGGCTGGCGTCCAGCGCCGCGAGCCGCGCGATCAGCTCGTGGCGGCGCGCCTCGAGCGCGGCATAGCGTTCGCGGAAATTGGCGCCGGGAGCGCGCGTCGCGGAGGATCGTCGGTTCGGCATGGCGGTTAACTTTAACGGTGCGCGCCGAGGGACTCGGCGCCTCTCCACGATGCTCTAAACCATATCTTGTCCGCCGATCCAAGCCGCGCCGCGATTAATGTTACCCGGCGATAGGCCGCGGCGTCGTCAACCGATCGTATAAAATGCAATCGAATTTTTCGCGGATGTCGGTATGCGCGCGTTCACGGCCATCGCGGTTCTCATTGCCGGTCTTGCCGGCATTGCTGCCGCGCGCGCCGCCGACCTGCCGGACGACCACGCGCCGCGCAACGTCTTCACCCATCGCGTGCCGCACGGCCACCGCGTCGGCCCGATCGTGGTCTATGATTTCCAGCCCGGCGTCGTGGTGCGCGCCTACTGGCTGTCGCCGTGGCGGCATCGCCATTACTTCCCGTTCGGCGCCAAGGACGAGGTCGAGACCTCGAGCGGCGAGGAGGGGCCGCCGCAGCCGGCGGAATCCTTCGAGCGCTCCTGGTCGACCTGCGACATTTGCGGCCGCGAGCTGCCGCTGCGCGCGCGCGACGAGGCGCCGCGCGACGACCGCGAGCCGTCCAAAAAATGAAAGCACCCGCGCCCATGACTTATCGTTCGCTCACCGTCGCCCTGCTTGCCGCCGCCGCCGTCATGCTGCCGGCCGCCGGCGCCAGGGGGCAGTGGTACAGCTCCAACCCGCCGGCGCCCTACGGCTCGCCGCCGCAGCCCTACGCGGTCGAGGTCGCGCCCAACACCTATGTCATTCATCGGCCCGAGACGTCGCGCGCGAGGCCGCCTGTGCGCCAGGTCGACGCCGCGCCCACAGCCGAGGAGCGCCCGCGCCGCCATGCCGACCGCGCCCTGATCGAGGAAATGGTCAGGCGCCACAGCAAGCGCAACGACATCAAGGTCACCACCGTCAACACCACGAAGACCGTCCGCAACAAGCCGATCGTCATCGAGCACCAGCGGGTGGTCGACGCGCCGCCGCGCGTGATCGAGCGCCGCCATATCACCGAGGACGCGCCCGGCCGCGGCCTGATCAAGCAGCGCCGCGAGGTGGCGACCGAGGACGTCGTGGTCGAGCCGGGCGGCATGCCGCGCGAGCCGAAGCCCAGGACCGTCGCCAGGCACAAAGTGCGCGAGGCCGAGGTCAAGGAGCCGTCGGGCAAGCGCGTCATCAGGGCCGAGGCGGAGGTGACGATCCTCGGACCTGACCGCATGAGCATCCGGCTGTTCCGCAAGGGGCGCGGCGGCAAGGACGCCAAGGCCGAGGTCGTCGAATAAGGTTTTTCGAGTTCGTGGGACGCGGAGCGGCGGGCTTGACGGCCCGCCGTTTCGTTTCAGGCGCCGCTTGCCTGCCGGCCGGCGACATAGAGCGCCAGCGCCGCCGCGTTGGAGACGTTGAGGCTCTTGATGGCGCCCGGCAGGTCGATGCGCGCGACGTGATCGCAGGTCGCCTTGGTGAGCTGGCGCAGGCCCTTGCCTTCGGCGCCCAGCACCAGCGCGAGCGGCGTGCGCAGGCCAAGCGCCGCAAGGTCGCCGTCGCCGCTCGAGTCGAGGCCGACGACCAGGAAGCCCGCCGCCTTGAGCGCCTCGAGGGCGCGCGCGAGATTCTGCACGTTGACCAGCGGCACCAGTTCGAGCGCGCCGGAGGCGGCCTTGGCCAGCGCCCCGGTGGCCTCGGGACTGTGGCGCTGCGTCGTGACGATGGCGGTTGCGCCGAAGGCCGCCGCCGAGCGGAAGATGGCGCCGACATTGTGCGGGTCGGTGATCTGGTCGAGCACCAGCACCGTGCCCTTGGCCGGCAAGGCCTCGATCGGCGGCGAGGGCAGGGCCTCGGTCTCGAGATAGAGCCCCTGGTGCACGGTGTCGGGCAGCAGCCGCTCGGCGATGGCCGCCGGCCGCACGACCTCGGGCTTCACGGTGATGCCTTCCTCGGCGAGCCGCCGCGCGGCGTTCTCGGTCGCCATGAGCTTGCGCACGCGGCGCTGCGGATTGCGCAGCGCCGCGGTGACGGCGTGCCAGCCGTAGATGACGACGGCGGCGTCGCCGGCCGGGCGCAGGCTGTCGCGCCGGGCGCGCTCGAAGCGCTGGCGCCGCTCGATCTGCTCGCGCGTCGCGCCGGGTTTGCGGGGTGTCATGTGCGGAAGCGAGCCCTCGTCACAAAGTTCAAAAGTTTGCCGCGCTTTCGGGTCTCGTGGCAATACAAGGCACCTTCAGGCAAGGAATGTTCGCCGCGATCGCAGTCACGATCTGTCCACCTGTCCGAATGCCCGATCCACCTGATCTCGAGCGGGCTGAACCCCGGCAAACGCCCTAGCGGGCGGTCCCCCGCGCGCCTCGCCGCCGCCTTAAACCCGGATTCAAGGCGACCTGCAGCCAGTGTGCTCAGGCGTTGTCGAAGATCGAGCAGAGCGCAACAAAGGCTGCGGCGCCTAAGATAACTTTGTGTGCGTGCAAAATTGCGTCGAGTGCCATCGACGAAAACACCGCGACCATGAGCAGCAAGAGCGGGAAAATCGCGAGGCCGTGAATTGCGTCCAGGCCGGTCTCTTGCGAAAGCAGCTTCCGCTTCTTCTTTGGACGTTTGAGGTAACGCAAGAACGCATAGAAAAGCGCCACCGCAAAGGAGCAGTCATCGACCCAACCAGCGGCAAAATAATCGAAAATGACTCCACCCCGCATGGGTGGAATTATATTAGATGTGCGACCTTACCGCGAGGGCGCGCGCTTGAGACTGGTGGCGCAAGGCGATGAGGACCACAAGAGTGATGCCGGCAATTGCTCCCAGCCCGGCCCCGAACCAGTGGGGATCAAACGGCAATTGAGTGAAGCCCGCACCGATCATGCCGACGAGGACGACGCCCGTCAGGATAGCGGACGACAAAATTCTCAGCGCCTTGATCAGTGTCATTCGGGTTCTTCTCCGCAGCTTCTAATATACTGTAGAGCCACAAATTTTCCATAACGGATTTTGTTGCACTAAAAAAACCCGCATTCGACGAACGCTTCAAGGCCTCTTGGATCTTGCAGTAACGACAACGTCGCAAGAAGGCCCTGATTTTATTGGAGCGGGTGAAGGGAATCGAACCCTCGTCATCAGCTTGGAAGGCTGTTGCTCTACCATTGAGCTACACCCGCGTCAGAGAACAGATATCAGACGTCAGTAATCAGACTATTGCGAGCAACTACTTGGCCACTGACCACCGATACCTGGGATGGTGGGAGAGGTAGGACTCGAACCTACGAAGGCGTAAGCCAGCGGATTTACAGTCCGCCCCCTTTGCCGCTCGGGACACTCTCCCCCAAGGCCGCCGCACCGCATTGATCTTCAAGGGATAAAGGCGCGCCAGCCGATCGGGATGGGCCGGTTTATGGGGACGGCCTCGCGCCAAGTCAATGGATTTGGCGGGGGTGCCGCTCAGCCGCCGAATTTCAGCCCGAGCGTCCAGTTGACGAGCTCGGTCGCGGTCTTGGTAAAGGCGGCGTTGAGCGCGGTGACGGCGTCGGCGGCCTGTTCGCTCTTGGCCGCGACCGAGGCATTGAACATGCGGGCGCCGGCGACCTCGCCTTTGTCGCTCAGTACCCGCGCCGAAAACTCCACGACCGCCGTCGGCTGCGGCGACAGCGCGATCTGGAAGTTGCGGATGCCGAGCTCGAGCTTGTAGCCGCCGTCGAGCTGGTCGCCGGGGCGGTCGACCGCGCCGAGCTGGTGCGCGTTCTCGAAGCTCTGCAGCACGCGCGCCTGCATCAGCTTCGGCAGGTTGTCGGCCCATTTCGCGTTGTCGATGGTGGAATAGGTGCCGTCGGCGGCGCGGACGAGAATGTTCTGGGTGTCGTAGGTCAGGATGGCGGTGGGGTCGGGGATCGACAGCTTGGCCGGCAGAGGTTTCTGCCCCGGCGGGAAGCCGGTCGCGGCGGCGAGGTCGTAGATCGTCGGGCCCTTCTGCTTCTCGCCCGAGCCGGTGAGCTTTTCCAGGCCGCCGATCAGGCCCTCGATGCGCTTGGAATTGTTGCCGAGCATCTCGGCAAAGGTGCTGAAGCCGGTGATCGCGGTGTTCAGCGGCTTCTTGTTCTCGGCCAGAATGTCGTCGAGGCGGTGCAGGGTCTCGCGCGCCGAGTCGGTGAGGTTCTGGGCAACGCCGGGCCCGGCGACCAGCAGCGGCGGCTCATTGCCCTGTTTCGGCAGCGGCGGCGCGCTCTTGTCGCCGCCTTTGAGCGAGATCGCCGGCGCCCCGGTCAGGCCCTGGTAGGTGACGTCGACCACGGTATCGGCGCGGATCGGCAGCGCCGGGTCGACCGAAATCAACACCGTGACGCGCTTGGGGTCGGCGGCATCGAGCGACAGGCTGGTGATGGCGCCGACGCGGATGCCGTTGAACAGCACGCTCGAGCCGACGGTCAGCCCCGCCACCGGCTGCTCGAAGCGGATCTGGTAGGTGGTGCGCTGGCCCAGGCCGCCGGTATTCTTGATCCAGTAGACGAAGGCGAACAGTGCGACGATGACCGCGAGCGTGAAGCTGCCGATCAGCACGTAGCGCGCGCGAATCTCCATGATGCCCGGTCCAATATGCGCGCACGGCGTGCCGTCGCGAAGGTTGCTAGCCGCCCCGACGCAGGGTGATCGACGCTTTGACGAACTGGCCGCCGCCCGAGCCGTCGATCGAGACGGACTGCGAGCCGCCGCGGGTGGTGGCGACCATGGTGGCGCTGAAGCCGGCGCCCTCGACGTGGATCTGCAGGCGCGGGCCGCGCGCGGTGCCGACCACTGTGCCGCCGGTGCCGCGGGTGCGCTCGGTGAAGCTGCCCGACACATGATTGTTGTCGTCGGCCTGGAACTGGCCGGAGAGGTCGAACTTGTAGTCGTCGCTGTCGCAGCGCAGCGCCAGGTCGATCTGATGGCCGGTGCTGCCGAGCGCGCGATAGGTGGCGTCGCAGCGGATGCGCTCGGCCGGCTTGTCGGACGGCTTGAGCGTGCCGGTGCCGGACCAGTGGCCGTTGAACTCGGAGAACGGGCCCGATTCGGCGCCGGCCGCGCCGATGCCGAAGAGGAGCGCGGCCGCCGTGAGCGTCGCGCACAGGGAGCGGGTGGGGAAAAGCATCGGATTATGACCTCGACAATGCGCCAAAACCGCTTTTTTTCCACCGCATCAACCGATGCCGGCGCGGCTCCGTTTCATATAAGCGGGTTATTTGCCGTCATTGTGAATAATACGCTGCCTGGTCGGGCGGCCGTCAATGGCGGGCGGCCCAAACGGTGTGTAACGCCCAAAGCAGCGCCGGCTATCGCGTCAAAACCCTCAGAAAGCGGGCATCTGCGCGCTTGCAATGGCCCCGTGTATAATGCATGACATCCGCGCGGCGGACCCTATATGGTCCGCCGCACCCGCTTTACGGAGGAGTGTAGCTCAATGGCTAGAGCACCGGTCTCCAAAACCGGGGGTTGGGGGTTCGAGTCCCTCCACTCCTGCCAAAGGGCGCCGGGCGGGGCCGGTTGGACATTGAGAGCATGAGCGACCAGATTAGCAACCAGGCGCCGGTCGAGACGCGGCGCAAGCGGGTCAGCCCCTTCCGCTTCCTCCAGGAGGTGCGGGAGGAAACCCGCAAGGTGACGTGGCCCTCGCGCAAGGAGACCATGATCACCACCGCCATGGTGTTCGTGATGGTGGCGATCGCCTCGGTGTTCTTCCTGGTCTCGGATCAAATCATCCGCATTGCCGTGACCTTCGTGCTCGGCATCGGATCATAAAGCGCATGATCCCGAAAAGCGGGAACCGGTTTTCGGATAAGATCAAGCGCCAGCGATACAAAGAGAGATAGATGAGCGATACTGCCGCCGCCACGACTGAGACCCGGCCCAAGCGCTGGTACATCGTGCACGCCTATTCGAACTTCGAGAACAAGGTCGCGGATTCGATCCGCGAGCAGGCCAAGCTCCGCGGTCTGGCCGACCACATCGATCAGGTTCTGGTGCCGAAGGAAAAGGTCACCGAGGCGCGCCGCGGCCGCAAGGTCGAGACCGAGCGCAAGTTCTTCCCGGGCTACGTGCTGGTGCGCATGGACCTGACCGACGACGTCTACCACCTCATCAAGAACACGCCCAAGGTCACCGGCTTTCTCGGCACCGACAAGAAGCCGATGCCGATTTCCGACGCCGAGGCCGACCGCATCCTGCACCAGGTGCAGGAAGGCATCGAGCGGCCCAAGCCCGCGGTGTCGTTCGAGGTCGGCGAGCAGGTGCGCGTGTCGGACGGGCCGTTCGCCTCGTTCAACGGCACGGTCGAGGAAGTCGACGAAGGCCGCTCGCGCGTGAAGGTGGCGGTGTCGATCTTCGGCAGAGCGACCCCGGTCGAGCTGGAGTTCGGCCAGGTGGAGAAGCTTTAATTTTGGCGTCATCACCGGGCCGGTGCGAAGCGCCGAGACCCGGTGATCCCGATCATGCGGGCACGACTTCGCGCGAGCGGGAAGCGCTGTCGGGGGTAAAAATGGACGTCGCCCGTGGTGCGCGAAATGCCCTTCAATGACGGGTGCAACCCGATAAAATAGGATTATGGATCGGTTCGAGACGATTGCGCGGTTAAAACATAGCGCCCAGGCGATCAAAGCCATGGGCGCGACGTCACTCTATGTTTTCGGCTCGACCGCGCGCGACAAGGCCACGCCGGCAAGCGACCTCGATCTGTTCATCGATTACGACCCGGCCAGCAAATTCAACGCCCTCGACCTGGTTGGCATCAAGCAGTATCTCGAAGACGAGCTGCAAGTGCCCGTCGATGTGACGACCCGTGACGGTTTGCATCCGATGCTGAGGTCGGAAATCGAGCGGACCGCGGTGCGGGTCTTTTGATGGCCCGCAAAGTCGGTCATGTCCTGCACGACATTTTGGAAGCGATTGAACGCGTCGAAGAGATCACGCGCAATACGTCCTTGAACGAATTCGAGCAAAGCTGGAAGCTGCGCTGGCTCGTCCAACGCGCGATCGAGATTATTTCCGAGGCGAGCCGCGCAGTCCCGGACGAGCTTGCGAACACGCGGCCGGAAATTGCTTGGCGAAAGGTGCGCGGCATTGGCAACGTGCTACGACATGACTACGAAGGATTGTCCGATCGATTGATCTGGAACGTCGTCGTCGATGAGCTGCCGAGGCTGAAGGCGGCGATTCAAGCCATCGCCGAGACACACCGCGACTGAAGCGTAGCCGTAGCCCGGATGGAGCGAAGCGTAACCCGGGGCGAGCTGCCGTTTGGCTCGGCTGACCCGGATTGCGCTTCGCTCCATCCGGGCTACCTGCTCGCCCCGTTTGCGGGATGAGGGTGAAGGGCCGTAGCCCGGGTGGAGCGCAGCGAAACCCGGGGCGACCTGTCGTCTGCCACACGTCACCCGGATTGCGCTTCGCTCCATCCGGGCTACTTGCTTTTGATCCGACGAATTTCATTGCAGCAAGAGTAATCAAGAGTTGATTTCGGAAGGGCCAGAGTTCCGGAATAGCGGCTTGTCTAATCTTTGGTTTTCCGGCCATCTGGCCGCTGCCCAATGAAGCTACGTCGATAGTCAGTACTTCGTGACGTATTGAAAAAAGCTTCGCGACATTTGTCGCGGCTCTGATCTCGCCCGCGGCCGGAATCTGCCCGTAGTTGATTGTTAAGCAGACGTCTGGCTTCCACATTTTTGCGAGGCACGTAGATTCGATACCTCCAGACAGCAAAAGAGTCTTCATTTCAGACCTGCCCAAATTGAATTGTAGAGCGCTGAGCAAAAATCTTCACTGCAGATACATTCACTACCAATAAGCATAGTTAGATGGTGGCTTTGAATTCCTTCCCCATATGCGACCACCGGAATTTTTCGCGAACGAGCAAAACCTATCTCGAATATTGTGCCTGGATCCAAATCGGAAATGAGCGCGAGTACAACGTCGCTTTTTCTCAAACCTCTTAAATCCTCGCGAGCGATTACTTCAGGGGAGTCTTCGGTCCCAACGTCATGAAGTGGTGAAAAGACATTCGCTCCCAAGGAAAGCAGCGACCGTCGAGCCTCCTCGACCATGATTCGCTGACCTAATGAAAAGAAAGGGCCAGCCAAATAAATAGTCGGACGTTTTCTATTTTTCAGCGGCAACGAGTCTATTTCATTGAAGTAAGCGACTTGGTCCAGGCTCCTCGTGTTGCAATAGATCGATGCACAACGTGAAGCCCTCTCCGCCGCCGCTTGTGGCGATTGCTCATCAAGCCCCCAAAACTTTGAGAAGGCTGCAGAGAACACATCCCCGGAGCCAATTTTGAATACACTGGATGATGGGAAAACCGGAATTTCGTCTCTGTTTTTTCCCTCAAAAACAGTAGCCCCATAAGCGCCACGCTTCACGACTACAACCTTGACGCCCTTGTTCGAAAGAATCTTTGTGGCGCCTAGCGCGACATTTGTTTCTCCAGAAAAATCTGCAAGCTCTTTTTCATTTAGTACTAGAGCGATTTCCTTCGCTTGATCGATGAAGTCGAGGGGCTTCGCAGCATCCGTCTCGGATTGAGGGTCGAAAACAATCCGTTTGGCGGATACGCGAGGAAGTCCTTCGAGCATTCCATAAACTAAGGCAACATCAGAACGAATTGTCTTTTTGTGGCGCACAGAATGTACGGGGAACGGTTTGAGATACGGTTCAGAAAGGGGGTGCGTATAAATAAATTCGTACAGTGAATCAGATTCTGCGGCGTCGATTTCAACCCCAAAGGGAGACAGTGTCGCTTCAACGGTGCGCCGCGCCGCTTTTGGGGTACACGTTGTGAGAACTACATCTTTTGCGCCGAGGCGCGTGAGAGTTGCAGCTCCCCGGCCGCCAGAACCAAAAACCTGGTCCCACTCCGGATGGTAGCAATATTCAGAGTAGGTTCCGCCAACGACAATCATTTACGGACGATCTGAACTTGAACACTTGTTTTTGAATGGCTAAGCACCTTCGCGATATATTTGTTTCCTTCATCGATGCAGTCGATAAGGGTTTGAACTTGGGAATATGAAATTGACCCCACAACGTCCTTTGTTTTTGGCAAAAGGGCGACGACAGCCTTTCCAGCTAGGACGACATCTAAATTCATATTGTTAGAAACTTTTGCAGCGTTTGCGGGCTGCACCGCAGAGAGCGGTAGCGATATTCGAATGTCGCAGGGGTCGTCGCTTCCCGGTCGCTTTCCTCGCTTGACTGGATTTGTTGGGACGAAGCCACCACCACCTCGTCCCCCTCCACCTCCGCCACCGCCACCGCTTCCACCACCTCCGCCACCGGACATTGATGACCCTCCAAAATACAACTCATTATTGACTTCGTCTCTTGAGAGCGCAAGGTAGCGAATGCCCCATATTATTTCATTTGATCAAGCGTTGGCCGAAACAGCTGAAATTCGCCGCCATCTGCTCTTGGGAAATGGCTTTAGCATCGCCTTGTTTCCCGACAGGTTTCGTTATGGAGCGCTATTGGACGAAGCCGATTTCTCTAAATTGCCAGAGGCAAGGAAGGCATTTGATTTGCTTGGCACTAGTAATTTCGAGGTTGTTGTCGAAGCATTGAAAAGAGCGGCGGACCTTTTGCCTCTCTATTCGAGCGACAAAGATGCCGTGAAGAAAATGGCGGCTCACGCAGAGAGTCTAAAGGAAGCGCTTGTTCGCGCCATTGCGGGACGCCACCCAGAGCGTCCTTCTGAAATCTCCGAGGCGCAATACAAGGCTTGTCGTCGTTTCCTCGCAAATTTCGTTGGGGAATCGCGTGTAATTAAGGTTGGCAGTAAGCCAAAAGACCTGCGCGCGAACATCTACACGGTTAGCTATGATCTCTTACTGTATTGGACTTTGCTACACGACCAAATTGTGAATTGGAATGCTGATGATCCGATAAATTCTGTTGTTGAAGTGGCAGAAGAGTTGAAGCACGACGACGGATTTCGGGCGCCGGATGGCGATCCCGAGGCGCCATACGTAACGTGGGATGCAGAAGGCCTCGCCTCAGATGGTCAGAACATTCATTTCTTGCACGGTGCGCTGCACCTCTTTGACTACGGCGCAGAGCTGCAAAAATGTTGTTGGGAGCGTGCTGGAGGCATTGCACTTATCGATCAAATTAGAGAGGCGCTCGGAGCCAGCAAGTTCCCGCTGTTTGTTTCCGAAGGAGACAGCGCCGGTAAACTTGAGCGTATAAGGCATAGCGGCTACCTCCAGCGCTCGTTAAAAAGCTTTGCACGTATTTGCGGACCAAAAGGCGCAACCCTTTTTATTTTTGGTCATTCATTGGGGGCGAATGATGCGCATGTAATTAGAAAGATCGAAAAGGGAAAAATAGGGAGACTATACGTTAGCTTTCATGGCGACCCGGCCAGCGACACCAATGGTGCGCTCTTCGCGAAAGTTGAAGCGACGGCTAACACACGGGATCAAAGTAGCCCGCTCGAAGTGACTTTTTTTGACGCAAATACTGCACATGTGTGGGGTTAAAAAATTCACGCCCTCCCACAAAGCTATCCACCACGCGCTTTTCGCCGCCTTGCTGCGGACCCAAGAATGATTTGCCCCGCTGGACTTACCCCCCACAACCCACTAGATGTGCCCGCGGCCGATGAGGCCATCATAAGACGTGGAAGGTGAGGCGGCTGCCAACCGTCAAAATCCGCACCACGGACCTGAAACAAGACGGGCTGGCTCGGCCGGCCCTTTTGCAGGAGTAAACATGGCAAAAAAAGTCACTGGATTCCTCAAATTGCAGGTGCCCGCCGGCGCTGCCAATCCGTCGCCCCCGATCGGGCCGGCGCTGGGTCAGCGCGGGCTCAACATCATGGAGTTCTGCAAGGCGTTCAACGCCCAGACCCAGAAGATGGAGAAGGGCGTGCCCATCCCGGTCATCATCACGACCTATCAGGACCGCTCCTTCACCTTCGAGATGAAGACGCCGCCGGTGTCGTATTTCCTGAAGAAGGCGGCCAAGCTCGACAGCGGCTCCAAGACCCCCGGGCGCGATCCGGTCGGCAAGGTCACCAAGGCGCAGGTGCGCGAAATCGCCGAGCAGAAGATGAAAGACCTGAACGCCAACGATATCGAGGCGGCGATGAAGATGATCGAGGGCTCCGCCCGCTCGATGGGCCTCACGGTGGAGTAACGGTCATGCCGATTGGAAAACGCACGAAAAAGGCCCGCGAGGGCATCGATCCGGCCAAGGCTTACCCCATCGCGGAAGCCGTCAAGCTGGTCAAGGAACGCGCCAAGGCCAAGTTCGACGAGACCATCGAGATCGCGATGAATCTCGGCGTCGATCCCAAGCACGCCGACCAGATGGTGCGCGGCGTGGTCAACCTGCCGAACGGCTCCGGCCGCACCGTGCGCGTCGGCGTGTTCGCGCGCGGCGCCAAGGCCGATGAGGCGAAAGCCGCCGGCGCCGATGTCGTGGGCGCCGAGGACCTGGTCGAGAAGGTCAGCAAAGGCGAGATCGACTTCGACCGCTGCATCGCCACCCCCGACATGATGCCGCTGGTCGGGCGGCTCGGTAAGGTGCTTGGGCCCCGCGGCATCATGCCGAACCCCAAGGTTGGCACCGTCTCCATGGACGTCACCAATGCGGTCAAGGCCGCCAAAGGCGGTGCCGTCGAGTTCCGCGTCGAGAAGGCCGGCATCGTCCAGGCCGGCGTCGGCAAGGCCTCGTTCTCCGAGGATAAGCTGGTGGAGAACATCAAGGCCTTTGCGGACGCGGTGCAGAAGGCCAAGCCCCCCGGGGCCAAGGGCCACTACATCAACCGGGTCGCGGTGTCCTCGACCATGGGTCCGGGCGTCAAGATCGACATCCCCAGCCTGTTCGGCGGCGGCACCGCGCACTGACGGGATTCCGGCGGCACGGCGCACTGACCGGATTCTAAAGACCCCTCCATTGTCATTCCGGACGCCGCGCAGCGGCGATCCGGAATCCAGAAACACGAAGAAAATCCGCGTGGCTGGATTCCGGGTTCGCGCTTTCAGCGCGCTCCGGAATGACAGAGAGCGCGCCGCGATGTCCTGCCTGTTCCCTCCCCCCTTGTGGGGGAGGGTTAGGGAGGGGGGCGCTGTGGGAGCGAGGCTGCATGTCCACGACCCCCAACCCGTCCCCACAAGGGGGAGAAGGGTGTCCCGTCCCGTGGGAAAACCGCGAAATGGGTGCAAGTTTGGGCTTGGCAAACGCCCGTTGAGCGTCTAAATGGTGCCTATCGGGCGTGCCGGCCCACTTGTCGGCGCGCCTTTGCGCGTCTCTACGAAATTGCGGTGATCGGAACGAATTCCTTTTGGACATCCCGGCGGGACATCTAAGAGGAAAGAGAGCCGGCATTTCGTTTTGCGGGACACGCGCAAGGCCGGACCGGCAACGGGACGGCCGACCTGTCCAAGACTGCCGGCGCCGAGGCGAGAGCCGAGGCTTAATCCCGGTCCACCTGCGTCAGCAGGTCGGACAGCGCAAGCGGGGCCAGCATAGACGGGGATGAGAGCCTGAGTTTGCGTATCGCAAGGTGCGCCAAGTTTGGTTCGAACCTCGGAAAGACCGTGGCGGCCTTAAAGCCGTGTCACGGGGGCAGGGTTAGAGAGCGTCGTCCTGCCCGGTCTGCTTCGCGTTGAGGCGTGGTCGGCGGACGGCTGGTAGCAACCCGGCGGTTCGCAAATCGCGAAGCGGGCCGTCAAAACCAGAAAGAGCTTGAGAGTGGATCGAGCGGCAAAAGCGGAGTCGATCACCGAACTCGCCGGGGTCTTCAAGACCTCGAACGTCGTGGTGGTGGCTCACTATTCCGGCCTCACGGTCGCCCAAATGCAGACCCTGCGCAAGCAGATGCGGCAGGCGGGCGCCAGCGTGAAGGTCGCGAAGAACCGTCTCGCCAAAATCGCACTCAAGGACACCGACGCCGCGGTCATCGCGCCCCTGCTGAAGGGGCCGACCGTGCTCGCCTATTCGGGCGATCCGGTCGCGGCGCCGAAAGTGGCCATCGATTTCGCCAAGGCGAACGAGCAGTTCGTCATTCTCGGCGGCTCGATGGGCAAAACCGCTCTGGATCCGAACGGCGTCAAGGCGCTCGCCTCGCTGCCGTCGCTGGATGAACTGCGCGCCAAGATCGTCGGCCTGATCCAGGCTCCGGCGACCAAGCTCGCCCAGCTCGCCAATGCGCCCGCCGCGAAAGTGGCGCGCGTGGTCCAGGCCTATGCCTCCAAGGGTGCCGCGGCCTGACGGCTCTTCAACACACGCAAAACTCTGGTTCGAACCGATAGGAACTGACACATGGCTGACTTGCAGAAGATCGTCGACGAGTTGTCGAGCCTGACCGTCCTCGAGGCGGCGGACCTCGCCAAGATGCTGGAAGAGAAGTGGGGGGTGTCCGCGGCTGCCGCTGTGGCCGTTGCGGCCGGTCCGGCCGGGGCTGCCGGCGCCGCCCCCGCCGAAGAAAAAACCGAGTTCACCGTGGTCCTCGCCAGTGCCGGCGAGAAGAAGATCGAGGTGATCAAGGAGGTCCGTGCGCTCACCGGCCTCGGCCTGAAAGAGGCCAAGGACCTGGTCGAGGGTGCGCCCAAGCCGGTCAAGGAAGGCGTCAACAAAGAGGAAGCCGACAAGATCAAGGCGACCCTCGAAAAGGTCGGCGCCAAGGTTGAGTTCAAGTAAGCAAGGCTTATCTGAACGAAATCCCCGGTCGGCGGCGTAAGGCCCGGGATTTGCAGAAGATGACGATCCCCGGGCCACGGGCCCGGGGGATGACAGGTGGAGAGTGCGGCGGCCGGTTCGCTCCCAAGCCCGGCCCTCGCGGAAGGCGGATCGTGAACGGGCAAGGTCTGGTCACGGTGAAGTTCAAGGCGTGCGGCGGTTCGGGCAGGCCCCGAATCACATAGAAACGGACAGCCCCGACGCCTGTCCGGATGGTCGCGATTGGATGCGGCCGTCCGGAGAGGCGCCCGCGCTGCCCGCCAAAAACGAATCGAGAGAGACGTAAAACGATGGCGCAGACGTTTACCGGTCGCAAGCGCGTAAGGAAGTTTTTCGGATCAATCAAAGAAGTGGTGGAGATGCCGAACCTCATCGAGGTTCAGAAGGCGTCTTACGACCAATTCTTGCTGGTCAAGGAGCCGGAGGGCGGCCGTCCCGACGAGGGCTTGCAGGCCGTCTTCAAGTCGGTGTTTCCGATCAGCGACTTCTCCAATTCCTCGCAGCTTGAATTCGTCAAATACGAATTCGAGCCGCCGAAATACGACGTCGACGAGTGCCGCCAGCGCGGCATGACCTATGCCGCCCCGCTCAAGGTGACGCTGCGGCTGATCGTGTTCGATATCGACGAGGAAACGCAGGCCCGCTCCGTCAAGGACATCAAGGAGCAGGACGTCTACATGGGCGACATTCCGCTCATGACCAACAACGGCACGTTCATCGTCAACGGTACCGAACGCGTCATCGTCTCGCAGATGCACCGCTCGCCCGGCGTGTTCTTCGACCACGACAAGGGCAAGACGCACTCCTCGGGCAAGCTCTTGTTTGCCGCCCGCATCATTCCCTATCGCGGCTCCTGGCTCGATATCGAGTTCGACGCCAAGGACATCGTCTATGCGCGCATCGACCGCCGCCGCAAGATTCCGGTGACGTCGCTGCTTTACGCGCTCGGCCTGGACGGCGAGCAGATCCTTGCCACCTTCTACAAGCACGTCAGTTACAAGCGCACCAAGGACGGCTGGCGCGTGCCCTTCGATGCCAACCGCATGAAGGGCTACAAGGCGATCAACGATCTGGTCGACGCCGACACCGGCAAGGTGGTGGTGGAGGCCGGCAAGAAGCTCACCGTGCGCCAGGCGCGGCAGCTGCATGAGAAGGGCCTCAAGGCCCTGCGCATGGCCGACGAGGAACTGATCGGCCACTACATCGCCGAGGACCTCGTCAACGGCCGCACCGGCGAGATTTACGTCGAAGCGGGCGAGGAGATCACCGAGAAGAACCTCAAGGTTCTCATCGAAGCAGGTTACAAAGAACTGCCTTTGCTCGACATCGACCATGTCAATGTCGGCGCCTATATCCGCAACACGCTCGCCGTCGACAAGAACATGACGCGCGAGGATGCGCTGTTCGACATCTACCGCGTCATGCGTCCCGGCGAGCCGCCGACCGTGGAAACGGCGGAGGCGATGTTCCGCTCGCTGTTCTTTGACAGCGAGCGCTACGACCTGTCGGCGGTCGGCCGCGTCAAGATGAACATGCGGCTCGACCTCGAGGTGCCGGATACCACGCGCGTGCTGCGCAAGGACGACATCATCGCCGTCATCCGCACGCTGGTCGACTTGCGCGACGGCAAGGGCGAGATCGACGACATCGACCACCTCGGCAATCGCCGGGTGCGCTCGGTCGGCGAGCTGATGGAAAACCAGTACCGCATCGGCCTGCTGCGCATGGAGCGCGCGATCAAGGAACGTATGTCCTCGGTCGACATCGACACGGTGATGCCGCAGGACCTGATCAACGCCAAGCCCGCCGCCGCGGCGGTGCGCGAATTTTTCGGCTCCTCGCAGCTGTCGCAGTTCATGGATCAGACCAATCCGCTGTCTGAGATCACGCACAAACGGCGCCTCTCGGCGCTGGGCCCCGGCGGCTTGACGCGCGAGCGCGCCGGCTTCGAGGTGCGCGACGTGCACCCGACGCACTACGGCCGCATCTGCCCGATCGAGACGCCGGAAGGCCCGAACATTGGCCTGATCAATTCGCTCGCGACCTATGCGCGCGTCAACAAATACGGTTTCGTTGAGACCCCGTATCGCCGCGTCAAGGAAGGCCGCGTTACCGACGAAGTGAACTACCTCTCGGCGATGGAGGAAAGCCGCTACGCTGTGGCGCAGGCCAACGCCGCTATCGATGCCAAAGGCCGCTTCATCGAGGATCTCATCGTCTGCCGGCAGGCGGGCGACGTGCATCTCGTGCCGCGCGACAAGGTCGACTACATGGACGTGTCGCCGAAGCAGCTCGTGTCGGTGGCCGCCGCGCTCATCCCGTTCCTGGAGAATGACGACGCCAACCGCGCGCTGATGGGCTCGAACATGCAGCGCCAGGCGGTGCCGCTCGTTCGCGCCGAGGCGCCGTTCGTCGGCACCGGCATGGAAGGCGTGGTCGCCCGCGATTCGGGCGCTTCGATCGCGGCCCGCCGCACCGGCATTGTCGATCAGGTGGACGCCACCCGTATCGTCATCCGCGCCACCGGCGAGACCGATCCGACCAAGCCGGGCGTCGATATTTACCGGCTGATGAAGTACCAGCGCTCGAACCAGAACACCTGCATCAATCAGCGTCCGCTGGTGAAGGTGGGCGACACCGTCGAGAAGGGCGACATCATCGCCGACGGTCCCTCGACCGATCTCGGCGAGCTCGCGCTCGGCCGCAACGTGCTGGTCGCCTTCATGCCGTGGAACGGCTACAACTTCGAGGACTCGATCCTGCTCTCAGAGCGGATCGTGAAAGATGACGTGTTCACGTCCATCCACATCGAGGAATTCGAGGTGATGGCGCGCGACACCAAGCTTGGCCCCGAGGAAATCACCCGCGACATCCCCAACGTCTCGGAAGAGGCGCTGAAGAACCTCGACGAAGCCGGCATCGTCTATATCGGCGCCGAGGTGCATGCCGGCGACATCCTGGTCGGCAAGATCACGCCCAAGGGCGAAAGCCCGATGACGCCGGAAGAAAAGCTCCTGCGCGCCATCTTCGGCGAGAAGGCCTCCGACGTGCGTGACACCTCGTTGCGCGTGCCGCCGGGTGTGCAGGGCACCGTCGTCGAAGTTCGCGTGTTCAACCGTCACGGCGTCGAAAAGGACGAGCGCGCGCTCGCCATCGAGCGAGAAGAAATCGAGCGTCTCGCCAAGGACCGCGACGACGAGCAGGCGATCCTCGACCGCAACGTCTACGGGCGTCTCGCCGAGTTGCTCGAGGGCCGTCAGGGCATCGCCGGCCCGAAGGGCTTCAAGAAGGACTCCAAGATCACCAAGGCGGTGCTGGACGAGTATCCGCGCTCGCAGTGGTGGCAGTTCGCCTCGCCCAACGACAAGTTGATGGCTGAGATCGAGGCCATCCGCAAACAGTACGACGAGTCGAAGAAGCTGCTCGAGCAGCGCTTCCTCGACAAGGTCGAGAAGCTGCAGCGCGGCGACGAGTTGCCGCCCGGCGTGATGAAGATGGTCAAGGTCTTCGTCGCGGTGAAGCGCAAGATCCAGCCCGGCGACAAGATGGCCGGGCGCCACGGCAACAAGGGTGTGGTGTCGAAGATCGTGCCGGCCGAGGACATGCCATTCCTCGCCGACGGCACGCCGGTCGACATCGTGCTCAATCCGCTTGGCGTGCCGAGCCGCATGAACGTCGGCCAGATCCTCGAGACGCACCTCGGTTGGGCCTGCGCCGGCCTCGGTCTCAAGATCGGCGAGGCTGTCGAGGCCTATAACGGCAAGAAGGATGTCCGCCCGCTCAAGGACATTTTGAAAAAAGTCTATGGCGACGACGAAACCATCAAGTCGCTGAACGAGAGCGAACTGGTCGAGCTCGGCGGCAATCTGCGTCACGGCGTGCCGATTGCGACGCCGGTGTTCGACGGTGCCAAGGAGGCCGACATCGAGAAGATGCTCGATCTTGCCGGCCTCGATCATTCGGGCCAGGTGACGGTGTTCGACGGCCGCACTGGCGAGCCTTTCGACCGCAAGGTCACCGTCGGCTACATCTACATGCTGAAGCTGCACCATCTGGTGGACGACAAGATCCACGCCCGTTCGATCGGTCCTTATTCGCTGGTCACCCAGCAGCCGCTCGGCGGCAAGGCGCAGTTCGGCGGTCAGCGCTTCGGCGAAATGGAGGTGTGGGCGCTCGAGGCCTACGGCGCCGCCTACACGCTGCAGGAGATGCTCACCGTGAAGTCGGACGACGTCGCCGGCCGTACCAAGGTGTACGAGGCGATCGTGCGCGGCGACGACACCTTCGAAGCGGGCATTCCGGAAAGCTTCAACGTGCTGGTCAAGGAAATGCGCTCGCTCGGCCTCAACGTCGAGCTGCACAATTCTAAGCAGCAGCGGCAGGGACCGGAGCCGACGGCGGAAGCGGCGGAATGACAAGACGTCATGCGCGGGCCTGACCCGCGCATCCCGATGAGGAGGGCTGTGCCTTCCTAGGCGAGATGGCCGGGACAAACCCGGCCATGACCGAGCAGGGAAATTGAGACAGCGGCCGACATGGTCGGCAAGCGGAGAATGCGATGAACCAGGAAATTATGAATCTCTTCAGCCCGCAGGCGCCGGCTCAGGTCTTCGACCAGATCCGGATCTCGATCGCGAGCCCTGAGAAGATTCTGTCGTGGTCCTACGGCGAAATCAAAAAGCCGGAGACCATCAACTACCGTACCTTCAAGCCGGAGCGCGACGGCCTGTTCTGCGCGCGCATTTTCGGGCCGATCAAGGACTACGAGTGCTTGTGCGGCAAGTACAAGCGCATGAAGTACAAGGGCATTATCTGCGAGAAGTGCTCGGTGGAGGTGACGCTGTCGCGCGTGCGGCGCGAGCGCATGGGGCACATCGAGCTCGCGGCGCCGGTCGCGCATATCTGGTTCCTGAAGTCGCTGCCGAGTCGCATCGGTCTCTTGCTCGACATGACGCTCAAGGACCTCGAGCGCATCCTCTATTTCGAGTACTACGTCGTGCTCGAGCCGGGTCTGACCCCGCTCAAGGACCGGCAGCTTTTGTCCGAGGACGAGTATCTCAAGGCGCAGGAAGAGTACGGCGCCGACTCGTTCACCGCCACCATCGGCGCGGAAGCGATCCGCGAGATGCTGAAGGGCATCGACCTTGAGAAGATGCAGGCGGAACTGCGCGCCGAGCTCGGCGAGACCGACAGCGACATCAAGAAGAAGAAGATCGCCAAACGGCTGAAGCTGATCGAGGCCTTCATCGCCTCCGGCAACAAGCCGGAGTGGATGATCCTGACCGTCGTGCCGGTGATCCCGCCCGACCTGCGGCCGCTGGTGCCGCTCGACGGCGGCCGCTTCGCGACGTCCGATCTCAACGACCTCTACCGCCGCGTCATCAACCGCAACAACCGCCTGAAGCGGCTGATCGAGCTGCGCGCCCCGGACATCATCATCCGCAACGAGAAGCGCATGCTGCAGGAGGCGGTCGACGCGCTGTTCGACAATGGCCGCCGCGGCCGCGTCATCACCGGCGCCAATAAGCGGCCGTTGAAGTCGCTCGCCGACATGCTCAAGGGCAAGCAGGGCCGCTTCCGGCAGAACCTGCTCGGCAAGCGCGTCGACTATTCCGGCCGCTCGGTGATCGTGGTCGGCCCCGAGCTCAAGCTGCATCAGTGCGGCCTGCCGAAGAAGATGGCGCTCGAGCTGTTCAAGCCGTTCATCTATTCGCGGCTCGACGCCAAGGGTCTGTCGACCACCGTGAAGCAGGCCAAGAAGCTGGTGGAGAAGGAGAAGCCGGAGGTTTGGGACATCCTCGACGAGGTGATCCGCGAGCATCCGGTGCTGCTCAATCGCGCGCCGACCCTGCACCGCTTGGGCATCCAGGCCTTCGAGCCGGTGCTGATCGAGGGCAAGGCGATCCAGCTGCATCCCTTGGTCTGCGCCGCCTTCAACGCCGACTTCGACGGCGACCAGATGGCCGTGCACGTGCCGCTGTCGCTCGAGGCGCAGCTTGAGGCGCGCGTGCTGATGATGAGCACGAACAACATCCTGCACCCGGCGAACGGTTCGCCGATCATCGTGCCGTCGCAGGATATCGTGCTCGGTCTCTACTATCTGACCACCCTGCGCGAGGGTGAGGTCGGCGAGAACAAGATTTTCGGCAACATGGCCGACATCGACCATGCGCTCGCCGAGAAGGCGATCACGCTGCACACCAAGATCAGGTATCGCTGGGAAGGCGTCGACGAAAAGGGCAAGCCGTTCAGGAAGTGGTACGAAACCACGCCGGGCCGGGTCGTGCTCGGCGCGGTGCTGCCGAAGAGCCCGAAGATCCCCTACGACATCGTCAATCGCTTGATGACCAAGCGCGAGATCTCGTCGATGATCGACACCGTCTACCGGCACTGCGGCCAGAAGGAGACGGTGATCTTCTGCGACCGCATCATGGCGCTCGGCTTCTACCACGCCTTCAAGGCCGGCATCTCGTTCGGCAAGGACGACATGGTGGTGCCGGAGTCCAAGTGGCGCACCGTCGAGCAGACGCGCGAGCTCGCCAAGGAATTCGAACAGCAATACAACGACGGCCTGATCACCCAGGGCGAGAAATACAACAAAGTGGTCGACGCCTGGTCGAAGTGCACCGAGACCATCGCTGAAGCGATGATGAAGGAGATTTCGGCCTCCAAAAAGGACGCCAAGGGCGTCGAGCAGCAGGTCAACTCGATCTACATGATGGCGCATTCCGGCGCGCGCGGCTCGCCCGCGCAGATGCGTCAGCTCGCCGGCATGCGCGGCCTGATGGCCAAGCCCTCGGGCGAGATCATCGAGAGCCCGATCATCTCGAACTTCAAGGAAGGCCTCTCGGTGATGGAGTACTTCAACTCCACGCACGGCGCCCGCAAGGGTCTGGCCGACACCGCGTTGAAGACCGCCAATTCGGGCTACCTGACGCGGCGTCTGGTCGACGTGGCGCAGGACTGCATCATCACGGAGGAAGACTGCGGCACCAAGAGCGGCATCAAGGTGCGGGCGATCATTGATGCCGGCACCGTGGTGGCTTCGCTTGCCTCGCGCATCCTTGGTCGCACCACGGCCGAGGACGTCAAGGACCCGTCGAGCAACAAGGTCCTGGTCAAGCGCGGCACGCTGCTGACCGAGCCGGAAGTCGAACTGATTTCCAACTCCGGCGTTCAGGAGCTGAAAATCCGCTCGGTGCTGACCTGCGAGAGCAAGAACGGCGTGTGCGGCGCGTGCTACGGGCGCGATCTCGCCCGCGGCACCCCGGTCAACATGGGCGAGGCGGTTGGCGTGATCGCGGCGCAGTCGATCGGCGAGCCGGGCACCCAGCTCACCATGCGCACGTTCCATATCGGCGGCGCGGCGCAGATCTCCGAGCAGTCGTTCATCGAGTCGAACTTCGACGGCAAGGTGAAGTTCAAGGGCAAGAATATCGCCAAGAACTCGGACGGCGAGACGGTGGTTATGGTGCGCAACATGGTCGTTGCCGTTCTCGATCCGGACGGCACGGAACGGGCGCACCACCGCGTACCCTACGGCGCGCGCCTGCGCGTCGAGGACGGCGAGAAGATCAAGCGCGGCCAGCGCATCGCCGAATGGGACCCCTACACGCGGCCGATCCTCACGGAGGTGGAAGGCGACATCGCCTTCGAAGACCTCGTGGACGGGTTGTCGATGTCGGAACAGCTCGACGAGTCGACCGGCATCGCCAAGCGCGTGGTCATCGACTGGCGCACGGGCTCGTCCCGCAACCAGCAGGACTTGCGTCCGGCAATCGTCATCAAGTCCGGGAGCAAGCTCCTCAAGCTCGCTCGCGGCGGTGACGCCCGCTACCAGCTCGCGGTCGACGCCATCATCTCGGTTGATCCCGGCAGCCATGTGAAGGCGGGCGACGTCATCGCGCGTATCCCGACGGAAAGCGCCAAGACGCGCGACATCACCGGCGGTCTGCCGCGGGTGGCGGAGCTGTTCGAGGCGCGCAAGCCGAAGGACGCGGCGATCATCGCCGAGATCGGCGGCACGGTGCGGTTCGGCAAGGACTACAAGAACAAGCGCCGCATCACCATCGAACCGTCGAACAAGAACGACGAGCCGAAGGAGTACCTGATCCCGAAAGGCAAGCACATCCATCTGCAGGATGGCGACGTTATCGAGCAGGGCGATTACATCGTCGAGGGCAATCCCGCTCCGCACGACATTCTCGCCATCAAGGGCGTCGAGGAGCTTGCCGCCTATCTCGTCAATGAGATCCAGGAGGTCTACCGCCTGCAGGGCGTCAATATCAACGACAAGCACATCGAGGTGATCGTTCGCCAGATGCTGCAGAAAGTCGAGATCGACGACTCCGGCGAGACCGAGCTTCTGCAGGGCGAGCAGCTCGACAAGTCCGAGCTCGAGGAGATCAACGCCCGGGCGGAGGCCGAAGGCAAGAAGCCGGCGACGGGTCACCCCGTGCTGCTCGGCATCACCAAGGCGAGCCTGCAGACCCGCTCGTTCATCTCGGCGGCGTCGTTCCAGGAGACGACGCGCGTGCTCACCGAGGCTGCCGTCAACGGCAAGGCCGACACGCTCGACGGTCTCAAGGAGAACGTCATCGTCGGCCGCCTGATCCCGGCCGGCACCGGCGCCATGATGAACACGCTGCGCGAGGTTGCCACCAAGCGCGACGCGCTCATCCTCGAGGAACGCGAGAAGGACGCGGCCAAAGCCGCGGCCAAGGCGGCAGAGGCCCCGGCATTGCCGGCGGCCGAGTAGTCCCTCCGCCGCAACCAGGGAATCGAAAGGGCCGCTCGAAAAGGCGGCCCTTTTGTTTTGGCGGCTGTCGTCAAACTGTCACCACGAGTCGGATTGATAACGGCTTGAATGACGGATGCCTGGTGGAAATCCGCGGTTCTGTATCAGGTCTACCCGCGCTCGTTTCAGGATTCGAACGGCGATGGCGTCGGCGATCTGCGCGGCATCATCGCGCGGCTGGCGCATTTTACCGAGCTCGGCGTCGATGCGCTTTGGCTGTCGCCGATCTTCGTCTCGCCGATGGCAGATTTCGGCTACGACGTTTCCGATTATACCGCGATCGATCCGCTGTTCGGCACGATGGAGGATTTCGACGCGTTGCTCGCCGGCGCGCATGCCCGCGGGCTCAAGGTCGTTCTCGATTTCGTGCCAAATCATACGTCGATCGATCATCCATGGTTCAAGGACAGCCGATCGTCGCGCACGAGTGCGAAGCGCGACTGGTACATCTGGCGCGACCCGGCGCCCGGGGGCGGGCCGCCCAATAATTGGCTGTCGGAATTTGGCGGCTCGGCCTGGCAGTTCGATGAGGCGACCGGCCAATATTACTACCATGCGTTTCTGGCGGCGCAGCCCGACCTCAACTGGCGAAATCCACACGTGGTCGCAGCGATGCACGACGTCATGCGATTCTGGCTCAGGCGCGGCGTCGACGGTTTCCGGCTTGACGCCATCTGGCATCTGATCAAGGACGATCAATTTCGCGATAACCCGAAAAATCCCGACTACCGGCCAGCCGATCCGCCGCACCGCCGGCACATCCCGCTGTATTCGGGCGACCGTCCCGAAGTGCACGACGCGTTGCGCGACATGCGCAAGGTCATCGACGAATTTCCCGATCGTTTGATGATCGGCGAACTCTATCTGCCGTTCGAGCGATTGATGGCCTATTACGGCCGCGATCTGACCGGCGCGCATCTGCCGTTCAATTTCGCGCTCCTGACGGCGCCTTGGCAGGCGCGCGAGATCGCAAGGCTGGTCGACGACTACGAGGCGGCGCTGCCGATGGGCGGCTGGCCGAACTGGGTGCTGGGCAACCACGATCGCCCGCGGGTTTTGAGCCGCGTCGGCGAGGCCCAGGCGCGGGTCGCCGCCATGCTGCTGCTGACGCTGCGCGGCACGCCGACGCTCTATTACGGCGACGAAATCGGCTTGCCGCAGGCTGTGATCCCGCCGGAACGCGTGCGAGACCCGTTTGAGAAAAACCTGCCGGGCTTCGGCCTCGGCCGCGACGGCTGCCGAACGCCGATGCAGTGGGATCGGTCGCGGTTTTCCGGATTTTCCGTCGCGGCACCCTGGCTGCCGCTCACCGCGGATTGGGAGTCACGCAATGTCGCGTGCGAGCGCGACGACCCCGGCTCGATCTACAATCTCTATCGCCGCCTGCTTGCGCTGCGTCGCGTCCATCCAGCGCTTGGCGTCGGCAGCTATCGGCCGGCCGCCGCCGAAGGCGCCGTGCTCGCTTACCTGCGCGAGCACGGCGACGAGCGGTTCTTCGTTGCACTCAACCTCGGCGCTTCGCCCGCAACGGTCGGCATGCCCGACGGGCGGGGCACGGTCATGATGTCCGCGCGCAGCCGCCGAGAGGGTGAAACGGCGCAGGGCCTGCTGAAACTGGCCGGGGACGACGGTCTGCTGATTAAGCTTGATTGAAGCCGGACCGATCCGGTGCTCCGGCGAGGCCTGCCGAGGCCGCGGAATCGCGATTTTTCCGCTGTTTCCGCCTTGACTTAGCCTGACCCCGCCGATACATACGCCCCACTTTTCGGCAGGCGGTGAGCTTCGCTTGCTCGGAACGGCCAACCCTCTAACTCTTTGAGAACGTTGCGTTATTCTCAAAGTTGGTGGGCACCTCGCCTCGAGGAAAGAAGCTCAGACGCTGCCTCTGACAGCCACTGTCAGACTTGCGAGTGAACGGCCACGGCGTCCTTGAAGCGTCGTGACGGTCGGAAACGAAAAAAGCGCCCCCGCAGAGAGCGGATGGCGCGATTTCGTTTTGCGCGTGAAAACGCGCGAAAAATGCCGGGGCGATAAGCCCAGACGAGGGATGAGCGAGACGAGGGGCGTCAAGCCCGAAGCGATTCCGGGCCGAGGGCCCAAACGAGAGTAGCGAATGCCGACGATCAACCAGCTGATTGCCAAGCCGCGCCACCCGCTCAAGGCGCGCAACACCGTGCCGGCCTTGCAGGCGAGCCCGCAGAAGCGCGGTGTCTGCACGCGCGTCTACACCACGACGCCGAAGAAGCCGAACTCGGCGTTGCGCAAGGTCGCCAAGGTGCGTCTGACCAACGGCTTCGAGGTCATCGGCTATATCCCGGGCGAGGGCCATAACCTGCAGGAGCATTCGGTGGTGATGATCCGCGGCGGCCGCGTCAAGGATCTGCCGGGCGTGCGCTACCACATTCTGCGCGGCGTGCTCGACACCCAGGGCGTCAAGAACCGCAAGCAGCGCCGTTCGAAATACGGCGCCAAGCGTCCGAAATAACCGGAGTGAAGCGACGGTTATCCCGGGCGAGCGAAGCGAGACCCGGGATCGCCAAAGCAAGGAACAGATAGAGCGAACCAATGTCCCGCCGCCACGCCGCAGAAAAACGCGACATCATTCCGGACCCGAAGTTCGGCAACGTCGTCGTTTCGAAATTTATGAACGCCATCATGTACGACGGTAAGAAGTCGGTGGCGGAAACGATCGTGTACGGCGCGCTCGACATGATCGAAAGCAAGACCAAGCAGAATCCGCTGAGCGTGTTCCAGCAGGCGCTCGACAACGTGATGCCCTCGATCGAGGTGCGCTCCCGCCGCGTCGGCGGTGCCACGTACCAGGTGCCGGTCGAAGTGCGCACCTCGCGCCGTCAGGCGCTGGGCATTCGCTGGATCATCGCGGCCGCGCGCGAGCGCAGTGAAAAAACAATGACTGAACGGCTGTCGGGCGAACTGCTCGATGCGTCGAACAACAGGGGCAACGCCGTCAAGAAGCGTGAGGACACTCACAAAATGGCGGAGGCCAATCGCGCCTTCTCGCATTACCGCTGGTGACGGCGGAGAAAGATCCAAGGACCCCCAAATGCCACGCAGCCACCCCATCGAGGACTACCGCAACTTCGGCATCATGGCGCACATCGATGCCGGCAAGACGACGACGACCGAGCGGATCCTCTTCTACACCGGCAAGAGCCACAAGATCGGCGAGGTGCATGAAGGCGCCGCGACGATGGACTGGATGGAGCAGGAGCAGGAGCGCGGCATCACCATCACCTCGGCCGCGACCACCGCGTTCTGGAACGGCAAGCGCCTCAACATCATCGACACGCCCGGCCACGTCGACTTCACCATCGA
>DASRGB010000033.1:0-12492 GCA_035651255.1 Pseudolabrys sp. | reverse complement strand
CCATAGACTGCTCTTTGGTACGAGAACTGAGCATCTGATCGCGCAATTCCGCGGTCGGTCCGCGGGCGTGGTAAAATTCACCGTAGACCCGCGCCATGATCTGCACGCGGGCGGTGCGCAGATAGCGCGCGTTCTGGTAGGCGAGGAAGGCACCGGGAACATCGTCGGGCGATTTCGCCAGACACTCGGAGATGTACACCGCGTCTTCGGTCGCCATGCAGGCGCCTTGTGCGAGATATTGCAGCATCGGGTGTGCGGCGTCGCCCAAGAGCGCGACGCGGCCTTTGGTCCAGGTCTTGACCGGCTCGCGGTCGCACAGCACCCACATCCGCCAGGTATCGATCAATTCGAGCATGCGCAGCACTTCCGGGCGCTCGCCTTTGAAGTGTTGCCACAACAGATCTTTGCTGCCTTCGGCGTTCCAGCCTTCTTCGTAGTGGTCGGAATGGAACACCGCGACCAGATTGTAGAGTTCGCCGCGCCGCAGCGGATAATGCACGAAGTGCGTGCGCGGGCCGGCCCACAGCACGACATCGGGCCGCCACAGGTCGTCGGGCACCTCGTCGCGCTTGAGCACGGCGCGGTAGGCGATGTGGCCGGAGACGCGCGGCTTGCCGTCGCCGACGATGCGGTCGCGGATTTTCGACCACATGCCGTCGCAGCCGATCAGCGCCTCGCCAGTGACGGTCTCGCCGTTGTTGAGGGTGACGGTGATGCGGTCGCCGTGGTCCTCATAGGCGTCGACGCGGCGGCTGGTCTCCAGCGTGATGAGGTTGCTGCTCTGGCAGGCCTTCAGGAAGGTGCCGTGGATGTCGGCGCGGTGGGTGACGCCGTAGGGCTGGCCGAAGCGCTTGACGAATTCATCGCCGAGCGGAATGCGGGTGATCAGCTTGCCGGTCAGCGCGTCGCGCATTTCCTGCGCCGGCGGGCGATGGGCGTCGGCGAGCATCTCGTCCTTGAGGCCGAGCTTCTCGAACATGCGGAACACGTTCGGCCCGAGCTGGATACCGGCGCCGACTTCGCGGAACTCGGGCGACTGCTCGAAGACGCGCACGGCGAAGCCCTGGCGCGCCAGCGCGTAGGCCGCGGCAAGCCCGCCGATGCCGCCGCCGGAAATCAGGATCGGGCCCGCGCCGTTGGTTTTCGCCATGGGAATGTCCGTGCCGGTGTCCTGGCGCCCAACATAATTCGCCGCTCGGGCGGAGGTAAAGCACGGGGGCCTGCGCCAAAAAAGCCCGCCGGCCTTTGGGGCCGGCGGGCGATCAATGCCAAAGCGGGCGAGAAGGCTTACTTCACAACCTGGCCGCGGATTTCGCCGGCCTTGTTCTTCTCGGTGTGGATGTTGACGTACATCTTGCCGCCCATGAGGTCGGCGGCCTGGGCGTCGGTCAGCGTGGCCGACCCCTCGAACGGGCTCTTGGCCGCCGCGCCCTGGAAGATCGGCACCGCGACGCCGCCGTTCTTGCCGGATTCGCCGGTATGGAAGTGGGCCGCAGTCGCCGGGCCGCTCAGGCCGGAATAGGTGCCCTTCCACGACAGCTTCTTGCTGGCGCTGTCATAGGTCACGTCGACCGAGCCATTGCCGCCGCTCTGGGTGGGCGGCACTTCATTGCTGGCCTTGAGATCGGCCTTCATCTTCATCATTTCCGCCATCGACGGCGAGGCGAAAGCCACCGCACCGGCGCAAGCGAGAACCACCAGTGCCGGGCGCAGAAACGTCTTAGTCATGTTTGCTCCTCCTTGATCAGGCTGTGCGCAGCCTATACGCAAACACCAGCGGCCGGGGCGCTATTCCGCCGCCGGGGCGGGGCTTTCCAGCTGGTCGAGCGGGATCAAGGTGGTGGACAGCTCGCCACAGGCGTCGCATTCCCAGTGATGGCGGATTTCGCCGCCTTCCACGAATTCGGACACCAGCGGGGCGACCATCCAGTCGCCGCAGTGGGGACAGCGCACGGGCGCCGCAAACGCGCGCACGCCGGACAGCTTTGCGGTATCGAACTGAAGCTGCATATGGGCCTCCCAATGGTTCGTCTTGGCGCCGGGGATAGCGGCGCATCGTGGCGAGGGCGAGACGGTTTAATGATGCTGTGGTGGCCAGAACGCTAAAGTTTTGCGACACGGCGGGCCGCCCGCGGGCACAGGTGTGCAGCGCAACGGCCGCGGCAGGCGCCGGGCGCAAGGCAACATGCGCGATGGTGGTCTCGCGAAAGCGGCGCTGGTGAGCCGGGATGGGATCGAACCATCGACCACTTGATTAAAAGTCAAGTGCTCTACCACTGAGCTACCGGCCCTTAGCAGTCGATTGCGGGCTGTGTAGGGGCGGCCCGGTGCCCGGTCAATAGGCGCAAAGCCCCCGCAATCCTTGAACTCGCGCCGCTGCTTTGCGGTTGCTACAATCCGCCGCGAGGGAGCCTTTCATGCCGATCGTAAACCGGGTTGCCGATCTCGCCCGCGACATTACCGAATGGCGGCACGACCTGCACGCCCACCCCGAACTGCTCTACGACGTGCACCGCACGGCGGGCAGCGTGGCGGAGAAGCTCAAGGCCTTCGGCTGCGACGAGGTGGTGACCGGCATCGGGCGGACCGGCGTGGTCGGCGTCATCAAGGGCCGCAAGGGCGGCGCCTCGGGCAAGGCGATCGGCCTGCGCGCCGACATGGACGCGCTGCCGATCGAGGAGGCGACCGACCTGCCGTACAAATCGACCGTCCCCGGCAAGATGCACGCCTGCGGCCATGACGGCCATACCGCCATGCTGCTCGGCGCCGCGCGCTACCTCGCCGAGACGCGCAACTTCGCCGGCACCGCGGTGGTGATCTTCCAGCCGGCCGAGGAGGGCGGCGGCGGCGGCAAGGCCATGGTCGACGACGGCATGATGGACCGCTTCAACATCGGCGAGGTCTACGGCATGCACAATTACCCGGGCCTGCCGGTCGGGGAATTCTGCATCAGGCCGGGCTCGATCATGGCGGCGGCCGATTACGTCGCCATCGAGATCGAGGGCAAGGGCAGCCACGCCGCCCGGCCGCACCTCGGCATCGACGCCGTGCTGGTCGGCGCGCAGATCATCAACAATCTGCAGTCGATCGTGTCGCGCAATGTCGACCCGCTGGAGTCCGCGGTGGTGTCGATCTGCATGTTCCACGCCGGCACCGCCGAGAACGTGATGCCGCAGACCGCGCGATTGCGCGGTACCGCCCGCAGCCTGACGCCGAAGGTGCAGGACCTCCTGGAGAAGCGCATCCCGGAGATCGCCGAAGGCACCGCCCGGCTTTACGGCGCGACCGCGAAAGTGAAGTACCGGCGCGGCTACCCGGTGCTGAAGAACCATCCGGCACAGACCGATTTTGCCGTGCAGGTGGCGCGGCAGATCGTCGGCGAGGACCGCGTCAATCCGGACATGGCGCCGCTGATGGGGGCGGAGGATTTCTCCTACATGGTCAACGCGCGCCCCGGCGCCTTCATCTTCGTCGGCAACGGCGACAGCGCCGGCCTGCATCACCCGGCCTACAACTTCAACGACGAGGCGATCCCGTTCGGCACCTCGTATTGGGTGAAGCTCGTGGAGACGGCGCTGGCCGGCTGACGGCGGCTTACGGCGCGGCGTTCGCCTGATTGGGCGGCTGCACGACCTGCTGCACCACCGGCAAAACCGCCGGCGCCGGCGCGACCGGGGCGGCGATCGGGGCGCGGCGGCCGAGCAGTTCGGCAACGCGCGCGTCGAGCGCACGCCAGTAGGCGAAGTCGTTGAGCCTGGTGCGCTCGATCGCCGCCATCGCCACCGCGGCGATGAAGGGCAGGCTCTGCACGATCAGCACGACGGCGAAGATGTTGATCTCGCGGATCTGCTTGTAGTTGGTCATGTAGAGCACGACGGCGCCGAGCAGCAGCAGCGCCGCGATCACCGCCTCCCAGAAGGCGTGGAAGTCGCTCGAGCGCCGCAGGCCGCCTTTCGAGGTGCGCACGAAGGGCAGATGGTCCTTGATCAGGCCGAAGCCGACGGCGCGGGCGACCGTCCATTGCACCGACATGGCGGCAAACACCGCGCCCGCAAGCTGGCTCGCCGGCACCCGCACGCGCAGCCGGTACAGCGTGACGAAGTGCAGGATGGAGACGGCAAAGCTCGCGATGATCGGCACCGTCAGGATGCGGTCCGGCACCGCGATGTCGAGGAAGGCGACGACCGGCACCCAGACGATGTTGAGCAGCGCCACCGCGACGCCGAGGCTCTCGGCGCCGAGCCAGTTGAGCCAGCCCATGGCGAATTCGCGCTTCTGGTCGCGCGTCAGCTGGCTCGCGCCGGGCAGGAAATTGCGCCAGTGCTTCTTCAGAATCTGGAAGCCGCCATAGGCCCAGCGGTGGCGCTGCTTCTTGTAGGCCTCGAAGCTGTCGGGCAGCAGGCCGTGGCCGTAGCGCCTGTTGGTGTAGTGCGCCTGCCAGCCGTGCTCGAGCAAAGTGAGGCCGAGATCGGTGTCCTCGCAGATGGTGTCGCTCGACCAGCCGCCGACCGATTCGAGCGCGGCGCGGCGGATCAGGCACATCGTGCCGTGCACGATGATGGCGTTGTATTCGTTGCGCTGGATCATGCCGATGTCGAAGAAGCCGGCATATTCGCCGTTCATGGCGTGGTGCATGACGCTGCGGTCGCCGTCGCGGTGATCCTGCGGCACCTGCACCAGGCCGACCCTCGGATCGGCAAAATGCGGCACCAGGTCGCGCAGCCAATCCGGCTGCACGACATAGTCGGCGTCGATCACGCCGACGATCTCGGCGTCGGCGGCGGTGTGCGCCTGCGCCAAGCGCAGCGCGCCGGCCTTGTAGCCCTTGATGTCGTCGGCGCGGACGAACTTGAAGCGCTCGCCGAGCGTCTTGCAGTGCTCCTCGACCGGCAGCCAGAACGCCGGGTCGGGCGTGTTGTTGATGACGACGATGCACTCGAAGTTCGGATATTCGAGGCGCGCCACCGCGTCGAGCGTCTGCTTGAGCATCTCCGGCGGCTCTTTGTGCGCCGGGACGTGGATCGAGACTTTCGGCGTCGGCAGGTCGGGGGCGAGCGGCGGCGCCACGATCAGCCGCAGCGGCTTGCGGCCGAAGGCGATGGCGGCGATCTCCTCGACGCGGGCGAGCGCGATGATGATGAGCGGGATCAGCAGCAGCATGCCGAGGCCGAGCGCGAAGGCGGCGCCGGGGACGAAATAGTGGCCGTTCCAGTAGGCGAACACCGCGGCGCCCCAGGCGCCGACGACGTTGGCGCCGGCGGCGAGCAACACCGCCTGGCCGAGCGTCACCGCCGGCATGGCCAGGATCGGCAGCGACAGCAGCACGCTGACCAGGAGCGCGATGCCGGCGAGCCGCCAGTGATCGGGCTCGGTGAGCGCGCCGGTCCAGTTGAACTTCGGCATGCGCGAAGCGTCGAACAGGCCCCAATAGGGGCCGACGCCGCCTTCGAAGGTCTTCCACGGCTGGTCGACGGCTTCGATCAGGTTGTAGTCGATGCCGTAGGCGCGGGCGCGGGCGACGAAGTCGCGCAGCACCGCGGCCTGCTCGATGCGGCCGGGTTCGGCGGCCTGGTAATTGTAGCCGGCGCTCGGCCAGCCGAACTCGGCGATGACGATGCGCTTGCCGGGATAGGCCTGGCGCAGCTTGTCGTAGATGAGGACCGCCTGGTCGACGGCCTGGGCCGCCGGCAGGCCTTCCCAGTAAGGCAGCACGTGGGCGGCGATGTAGTCGACCTGCGACACCAGTTCGGGGTGCGAGATCCAGACGTGCCAGATTTCGCCGGTCGACACCGGCACGTTGGTGGCGCGCTTGACGCGCTGGATCAGCTTGACGAGGCTGTCGATGGTCTGCTCGCCGCGGAAGATCGTTTCGTTGCCGACCATCACGCTTTTGACGTTGCTGTGGCGGCGGGCAAGCTCGATGGCCGAGGCGATCTCGCGCTCGTTGCGGTCCTCGTGCTTGTCGATCCAGGCGCCGACGGTGACGTTGAGGCCGAACTCCTGGGCGATGCCGGGCACCAGTTCGACGCCGCCGGTCGACGAATAGAGGCGGATCGAGTGCGTCAGCGGCGCGAGCTTCTTCATGTCGGCGCGGATTTGCTCCGCGGTCGCGCGTCCGCCGTCGTCGGGATTGATGGAGCTGGCAAAAGGCGCGTAGGAAACGCTGGTGAGCGTGCCTTCGACGTCAGGCGCACTCACATGAGATTGCGCGAGAGCCCACAGGCCGGCTTGCACGCACGCCACGAGGGCGATTACGGCAGCGACGGTGCGCATTCGACTTCACAACCACGCGGGGCTGAATGGCAGATCCTTGAACCCGTCCCCTGGGTTCGGCCGGAGGCTGACCTGCACGCGGATGCAGCGTAGCGCGGCGCTAGGCGTGGCAACAAGTAGGAAGGCGACATGGCAAATCCTAGGCGCCCGCATAGCCGCGGCGAAAATTTTTACGTTCTGGGAAACGCCGTCAGCGGGGGGCAGTTCCGCCCGAGGTGGCCGGCGGCGCCTTGGCGGCGGTCGCCGGCTCGGGCGGCAGGCCCGGATTGAGCCAGCAGGAATGGACCCGGCCGTTCAGGGTCTCCTGGGCCTTGGGGTCGATGTCGCCTTGGCGGACCAGGCAACGGAAGGTGGCCTGGATATGCCCGCTCGGGCAGCCAAACCGGTCGTAGAGATCGAGGTGGCGGAAAGCGGTGTCGAGGTCGTCCCGCCACAGCAGGCTGACGACCCGGCGGCCGAGCCAGACGCATTCCGGGTTACCCGCCGGTCCGGTAAGGACGCGGGAGGCTTCGGCGATCTCGTCGATTTTCTTCTGGCCGTCTTTGACGGTCTTTTCAGCGGGCGGCTTCTCGCTCGGTGAACCGCTGCCGCTGCCTTGCGCCAAGGCGCCGCCCGCAGTCAGAGAGAAGGCCAACACGAAAAACGCACTACAAAACCGACGCCACGCCATAGACGCCTTCGTCCGCTGCTAGATAAAGCCCCAAACGCCCGCTTCGGTGTCCTTTGGACCTGGATTGGGACGCTATTGCGGCTGCCGCCGTGGCGGCGATTGTTTCTTTGGAAGTGCGTTTAACCCCACCCCTCGGCGAGACGTTTTTTACGTCACCGCCAGACGGTAAAACTTGACCTTACAAAGGCATTTTGTCCAGCGCCCGGCGGGGTTGGCAGCGCCTTGGACGCACGATAAGCCGGGCCCGTGGCTTTTCTGCCGAAATGGGTCAAGGGATGCGCGTCGCTCTTGCCGGCCTAGCCCTTTCGGCGATGGCCATCGTGGCGTTCTGGGCCTGGCTGGGGGCGCCGGTCGTAATGCCGCAGGCGCCGCTCAAGCCGGGCCAGAAGCTTTACTGCCTTTCCTACGGGGCCTTTCATGGCGGGCAGACGCCGCTCGACCTGTCGACCCGCATTTCCGCCGATCAGATCGACCGGGACCTGGCGCAGCTTGCCCAGCTGAGCGACTGCGTGCGCACCTATTCGACCGACTTCGGGCTCGACCAGATCGCCGGCATCGCCGCCCGCCATGGCTTGAAGGTCATCCAGGGGCTCTGGCTGTCGGGCAAGCCGGACTACAACCGCCGCCAGATCGAGACCGCGGTCGAGGTCACCAAGCGCTATCCGGGCACGATCCGGGCCCTGGTGGTGGGCAACGAAACCTTGTTGCGGGGTGAGATGTCCGGCGACGACCTCGCCGCCATCATGCGCAGCGTCAAGGCGCGGGTCTCGGTGCCGGTGACCTATGCCGATGTCTGGGAATTCTGGCTGCGCAATCCGCAGGTGGCGGCGGCGGCCGATTTCATCACCATCCATATTTTGCCCTATTGGGAGGACTTCCCCATTGCCGCGCCCTATGCCGCCGCGCATGTCGAGGCCATTCGCCGGCGGGTGGCGGCGGCTTTTCCGGGCAAGGACGTTCTGATCGGCGAAGTCGGCTGGCCGAGCGCGGGGCGGATGCGGGAGGGCGCGCTGCCGTCGCCGGTCAACCAGGCCCGCGTTCTGCAAGATGTGCTGGCGCTCGCGGCGCGGGAGAATTTCCGCGTCAATCTCATCGAGGCCTACGACCAGCCGTGGAAGCGGGCGCTTGAAGGCACTGTCGGCGGCCATTGGGGCCTCATCGCCGACGACAGCCGTGAGTTCAAATTCGTCTGGGGCGAGGCGGTGTCGAACCATCCGTTCTGGCGCTGGCAGGCGGCAGGCGGCGTCGCCCTGGCGGTGATCGTGTTCGGCGCCGCTGTCTTCGCCGGACGCAAGGCGCCGGCGCCGGTCTGGCTCGCCGTCACCGGCAACGCGCTCGCCGCCGGCGGGCTGATCGGCTGGACCCTCGCCAACGTGCCGCTGGAGAGCCTCGGCGTCGGCGGCTGGCTGAGATCGTGTGCGCTGGCGCTGGTCGCGGCTCTGAGCGCGCCGCTGGTGAGCGCGGCAATGGTGCGCGGCATGGCGATCCCGCGTTTGTCGCGGCTCTTGGGGCCGGCGGAGGAGCGCGCCGCTGATCCCCTCGTGCTCGCGGCCGGCGCTGTGCTGATCGGCACCGTCCTGCTCGCGGTGCTCACCGCGCTCGGTCTGGTCTTCGACCCGCGCTACAAGGATTTCCCGTTCGCGCCGATGACGGCGGCGGTGGTTCCGTTCCTGCTGCAGGCGCTGACGCAGCCGCGCCGGAGCGGCGCCCGCGGCACGGCCGAACTTTTGACGGCTGTTCTGCTCGCGTTGTCGGCGGGCTACATCGTGCTCAACGAGGGCCTGGCCAACTGGCAGTCGTTGTGGCTCGGCGCGGCGCTCGCGGCGCTCGCCGTCACTCTGGTTCGGGTGCGCGACGCGCAAAACTGAGCAGCAGCAGGCCGGCCGCCAGCGCCGCCAGGCCGGAATTGTAGAGCACGACGCCGAGACAGGTCACGCCGAGCGCCGCCGCGAATAATACGATCGAGGGACGCAGCAGATGGACCGCTGCCACGATCAATGCGGTCCAGCCGAACACCGAATGCTGCGACAGCACGATGGCGATGCGGCGCGTGACGCAGAGCCAGGTGTTGAGCCCGCCCTCGCAGGCTAGCCCCACCGGCGTCTGCTCGATGGCGAGGTAGCGCATATAGAGCGCATAGCCGAGCGAGCAGAAGCCGACGATCAGCAGAGCATTGGTGGCGCGCGCGCTGGGCAGAAAAAGCTTCATGCACCGATTATGCCGCCAAGGCGGCGGCCGCGGCAAATCGCAACGATCAAAGCGGGTCGCTGGCGAAGCGGCCGCTGTGGCAGACGGCGCGCGCGGCGGTCAGGCGGGCGCACAGCTTGGCGGCGGCGGCCGCGTTCGGCAAAGGCCCGAGCACCAGGCGATACAATGTCGACGTGCCGCGCTGCTCGCGCGCCACGCTCGGCCGCAGGCCGGCGAGCAGCGGCCCGAAATTGGCCTTCAGCGCGGTCCATTGCAGATGCAGGACATCGATGTTTGCCGAACTCGCCAGGGCGACGCCGAATTCGAGCCGGGCTGGCACCGCAGGCGCGGCCGGCGCCGTCGGCAGCGCTGCCACGCGCACCGGCGGCACCGGCGGCAGCGGCACCGCTCCATGCGGCGCGTCGGGCGCGGCCTGCTCGGCGGCTGGCGCGGCGGGCGCAGCCTCGGCATTTTGCTGCGGCTGTTTGTCGGGCGGCGCGGCCTCGGTGGTGGCGGGTGCTGCGATGACCGGCGGCGGCGCGGCGGCTTGAGGCGGCGACGCCGCGGGCTGTTCGGCCTGGCGCTTGATGGCGCCGGTCAGGTCGTCGATGTTGTGCTCGAGGCTTGCCACGCGCTCGGCCAGCCGGTCGCGGTCGGCGGTCAACAGACGGACCTGCGTCTCCAGCCGCGCAACCTGCGGATCGACTTTCGGCACCTGCGCCGTGGCAACGGCCTGGGCCGGTTCGGTCCCCACCAGCGTGGCCAGCCGGCGGCTGCCGGCCTCGGTCTGGCTGACGAAGGCGGCGGCCGTCACCGCGAGCGCGGCGGCGCCGCCCCAGGCCGTCAAACGCCATAAGGCGCGAAAATCGAAACGGCGCGTGCGCGCCGCGCTCGGCAACAGCTGTTGCGGAATGATCTCGACTGCCATGGCCGCCTTCGGGAACCCGCGAATCAGATTGAAAACGTTAGCAGAATCCGGCAATGCTCGCTGCCGCCGCAGGCCACGCGGCGCGCCAAGGCGCGCTGCTTCCGGCGGGGCCGCATCGCCACGCTGGCCCGGAATTGCGGCAACAGCGCGAGTGCGGGAACTTCATGAGCCGACGGACATGCCTGGCCATCGTGCTCGCCGCGGGCGAGGGCGTCCGCATGCGCGCCAGCCTGCCGAAGGCGCTGCATGCGATCGGCTCGCGCAGCCTGCTCGCGCACGTGCTGACGGCGGCCAAGCAGGCGGGCTGCACCGATATCGCGGTCGTGGTCGGGCCGGATCATGCCAAAGTCGCGGATGCGGCGCGCACGATCACGGGCAACGCGCAGATCTTCGAGCAGCGCGAGCGGCTCGGCACCGCGCACGCGGTGCTGGCCGCGCGCAAGGCGATCATGCGCGGCGCAGACGACATCCTTGTCATCTTTGCCGACACGCCGCTGATCCGCGCCGAAACTCTCAGCAAGCTGCGCGGCGCGCTGGCCGGGGGCGCCGCGGTCGCCGTGCTCGGATTCAAGGCCGCCGATCCGGCCGGCTACGGCCGGCTGCTGACGCGCGGCGACGAGCTCATCGCCATCCGCGAGCACGGCGACGCCTCGGCGGATGAACGCAAAATCGACTTCTGCAATGCCGGGCTGATGGCGCTGGCCGGGCGGCACGCCCTCGCTTTGCTCGAGCGCATCCGCAATGCCAATGCCAAGGGCGAATATTATCTCACCGATGCGGTTGCTATCGCCCGCGATATGGGCTTGAAGGCGGTGGCCATCGCAACCACGGAGGACGATGTGCGCGGCATCAACACCAAGGCGCAGCTCGCCGAGGCCGAGGCCGTCCTGCAGCAGCGGTTGCGCGCCGCCGCCATGGAGGCCGGTGTCACCTTGGTCGCGCCGGAGACCGTGTTTCTGTCCGCCGACACCAAGCTCGGCAAGGACGTTACCATCGAGCCGAACGTCGTGTTCGGTCCCGGGGTGACGGTGGAAGACGGCGCGACCATTCGCGCCTTCTCGCACCTGGAAGGCGCCCATGTCGGCAAGGGCGCCCGCGTCGGGCCCTATGCGCGGCTGCGCCCGGGCGCGCGGCTGGAAGCCGACGTGCACATCGGCAACTTCGTCGAGGTCAAGGAGGCGACCGTCGAGGCCGGCGCCAAGGCCAATCATCTGGCCTATATCGGCGATGCGCGGGTCGGCGCGGGCACGAATATCGGCGCCGGCACCATCACCTGCAATTACGACGGCGTCGCCAAGCATCGCACCGAGATCGGCAAGGGCGCCTTTATCGGCACCAATTCGTCGCTGGTGGCGCCGGTCAAGATCGGCGACGGCGCCTATATCGGCTCCGGTTCGGTGATTACCAAGGACGTGCCGGCGGGCGCGCTGGCGGTGGCGCGGGCCAGGCAGGCGATTAAGGAAGGCTGGGTTAAGCGCTTGCACCAGGTCAAGGCCTTGGGCAAAAGCTTGCGCAAGGCGGTGCCGAAAAAGCGCGCTTGACCCGCGCATAGGCGCACGGACGCGCCTGTCACATGGCGCAATGCGTTTTGATTTCCAAAGCGGTCGCGTCGGCGGCTAGATCGGGATCGTCAGCTAAGGGGCCATCCAAGCGGATGTGCGGCATCGTCGGAATTCTCGGACGTGGGCCGGTCGCGGCCCATCTGGTCGATGCGCTCAAGCGCCTCGAATACCGCGGCTATGACTCCGCCGGCGTCGCCACGCTCGATCACGGCAAGCTCGGGCGGCGCCGTGCCCAGGGCAAATTGAAGGCGCTCGAAGACCGGCTCGCCAAGGAGCCGCTGCCCGGCGCCATCGGCATCGGCCACACCCGCTGGGCGACGCACGGCAAGCCGAGCGAGAGCAACGCCCATCCCCATGCCACCGAGCGCGTCGCGGTCGTGCACAACGGCATCATCGAGAATTTCCGCGAGCTGCGCGAGAAGCTCGGCAAGAACGGCCACAAGTTCGGCAGCGAGACCGACACCGAGGTGGTGGCCCATCTGGTCACCGAGGAAATGGCCGGCGGCAAGACGCCGGCCGAGGCGGTCGCCGCGGCGCTGGCGCAGCTGCGCGGCGCCTTTGCGCTGGCTTTCCTGTTCGCCGGCGAGGACGACCTGATGATCGGCGCGCGCAAGGGCTCGCCGCTCGCGGTCGGCTACGGCGACGGCGAAATGTATCTTGGCTCGGATGCGATCGCGCTCGCGCCGTTCACGGACTCGGTCTCGTATCTCGAGGATGGCGACTGGGCCGTGGTGACGCGGCACAAGGTCGAGATCCACGATGCCGGCAATCGCATCGTCGAGCGTCCGGTGATCAAGTCCAACGCCTCCGCGATGCTCATCGACAAGGGAAACTTCCGCCATTTCATGGCGAAGGAGATTCACGAGCAGCCC
>DASRGB010000032.1:0-119735 GCA_035651255.1 Pseudolabrys sp. | reverse complement strand
GACCACCATCATCGACGGCGCCGGCAAGAAGAAGGACATCGAGGCCCGCGTCGCCCAGATCAAGGCGCAGATCGAGGAGACCACCTCCGACTACGACCGCGAGAAGCTGCAGGAGCGGCTGGCCAAGCTCGCCGGCGGCGTGGCGGTGATCCGTGTCGGCGGCGCCACCGAAGTCGAGGTCAAGGAGCGCAAGGATCGTGTCGATGACGCGATGCATGCGACCCGCGCCGCGGTCGAGGAAGGCATTCTGCCGGGCGGCGGCGTTGCCCTGTTGCGCTCGGTCGAGGCGCTCAAGCGCGTCAAGACCGACAACGAGGACCAGAAGCACGGCGTCGAGATCGTCCGCAAGGCGATCCAGACCCCGGCGCGCCAGATCGCGATCAATGCCGGCGCCGACGGCTCGGTCGTGGTCGGCAAGATTCTCGAGAAGGATCAGTACTCCTTCGGCTACGACGCCCAGTCCGGCGAGTACGGCAACATGGTGAGCAAGGGCATCATCGACCCGACCAAGGTCGTGCGCTGCGCCCTGCAGGACGCAGCCTCCGTCGCCGGCCTCTTGATCACCACCGAAGCGATGGTCGCCGAAGTGCCGAAGAAGAAGGAAGCGATGCCGGCCATGCCTCCGGGCGGCGGCATGGACTTCTGATCGGTCCAGACACCAATGCGAAGGCCCGGGAGACATCCCGGGCCTTTTGCTTTTCGGGTGTCGCCGGGCCGGCCACGCGATATCCTTGCCCCATGGCAAAGGCAGGAACCATCTACTGCGGCATCGGCGGCTGGACCTACGAGCCGTGGCGCGGCGTGTTCTACCCCAAGGGTCTGCCGCATGCGCGGGAACTCACCTATGCCGCCGAGCACCTCACCGCGATCGAGATCAACGGCACCTTCTACCGCACGCAGACCCCAGCCACCTTCCGCAAATGGGCCTCCGAAGTGCCGGACGGCTTCATGTTCTCGGTGAAGGGCCCGCGCTATGCCGTCAATCGCCGGGTCCTGGCGGAGGCCGGCGACTCGATCAAGCGCTTTCTCGATTCCGGCGTGACCGAGCTCGGCCCCCACCTCGGCCCCCTGCTCTGGCAGTTCACGCCCTATAAGAAGTTCGACGAAAAAGATTTCGGCAAATTTCTCGACTTGCTGCCGCCGAAATTCGACGGCCGCCCTTTGCGCCACGTCGTCGAGGTGCGCAACGACAGCTTCAAGACGCCGGCCTTCATCGATCTCGTGCGCAAGTCCGGCATCGCGGTGGTCTATGCCGAGCACGACACCTATACCGAGATCGCCGACGTCACCGCCGATTTCGTCTATGCCCGGCTGCAGAAGGGCGACGAGACATTGAAGGCCGGCTATCCGCCGAAGGCGCTTGACGCATGGGCCGGGCGCGCGAAGGTGTGGGCCGCAGGCGGCGAACCGCGGGATCTGCCGAAGGTCGGCAGCAAGGCCGCGCCCAAGAAGCCGCGCGACGTTTTCCTCTATTTCATTCACGAGGCCAAGCTGCGCGCGCCGGCGGCGGCCATGGCGCTCATCGAACGTGTCGGTTAACAATGGCGCCCAGCGAGAAATGCTTATGAGCCGCCTGAAATGACAACGACCACTTACGAAATGGCGCGGTTACATCCGCCGTCGCCCGTTTCGCAGTGGCCGCCGGACGAACGGTGTGCCGTCCGTCACTGCGCGCATATATAGCGCGTCGTTGTGTCAAACTTGTGACGAACCCATGCAGACCTTGTTTACGATCGGCTACGAGCAGGCAAAACCGGCCGCGGTGCTGGGCGAGCTCAAGCGGGCCAAGGTCGATCTTGTGGTCGATACCCGCGCGGTGGCGGCCTCGCGCCGGCCGGGATTTTCCAAGACGCAGCTTGCCGCCTCGCTCGATGACGAAGGCATCGCCTACATCCATCTGCAGAAGCTCGGCACCCCCGCCGCGGGCCGCGCCGCGGCCCGCGCCGGCGACACCGACCGGCTGTGGGCGATCTACGACAAGCACATCAGGACGCGCCAAGCGCAGGAGGCGCTCGACGAATTGCTCGGCCTGATCAAGTCGAAGAAGCGGGTCGCCCTGCTCTGCTACTGCCGCGATCCGAAAACCTGCCACCGCAGCCGCATCGTCGCCAATGTGAAAAAGCGGGTGCGCGTCAAGGTCGCGGACCTGATCCCGCCGCTGTTCTGAGCCGCCGATTTTGCCGCAACAGTGCTTGACTTAAGTCAAAGCGCGGCGGCGCGGCCGCCGCGACTCTTGCGCCAGAGTCGAGGAGCCGCCATGGCGAAAATCATCGGCGCGGTCGCCGCGTCCCACACCCCCACCATCGGCTTTGCCTATGACCGGCACAAGCAGAACGACCCGGTCTGGCAGCCGATTTTCGAGGCCTTCAAGCCGGTGCAGCAGTGGCTTACCGCCGCCAAGCCCGACGTGTTGTTCATCGTCTACAACGACCACGTCACCTCGTTTTTCTTCGATCACTATTCCGCCTTCGCGCTCGGCATCGGCGACAGCTATGCGGTGGCCGATGAAGGCGGCGGTGCGCGCGACCTGCCGCCGGTCAAAGGCCATGCCGGGCTCGCCCAGCATATCGGCGCGGCGCTGATGGCCGACGAGTTCGATATGTCGTTTTTCCAGGGCAAGCCGCTCGACCACGGCTGCTTCTCGCCGCTGTCGATGATGTGGCCGCACGCGCCGCAATGGCCCGCCGCCATCGTGCCGCTGCAAGTCGGCGTGCTGCAATTTCCGGTGCCGTCGGCGGCGCGCTGCTACAAGCTCGGCCAGTCGCTGCGCAAGGCGATCGAAAGCTATCCGGAGGATCTCAAGGTCGCGCTGGTGGCGACCGGCGGACTGTCGCATCAGGTGCATGGCGAACGCGCGGGCTTCAACAACACCGCCTGGGACGAGCGCTTCCTCGACCTGATCGAGAACGATCCCGTAGCGCTGACCCGCATGACGCTTGCCGATTATGCCCGGCTCGGCGGCATGGAGGGCGCCGAGGTCATCATGTGGCTGGTGATGCGGGGCGCGCTCGCCGCCGGCATCACGTGCCTGCACCGCAGCTACTACCTGCCGTCGATGACCGGCATCGCCACCGCCATCTACGAAAACCGCACGGCGGAGATCATGGCCGATGCCGACAGCGACTATCGCCGTCACATCGGCCGGCAACTCGCCGGCGCCGAGGCGCTCCCCGGCACCTACCCGTTCACGCTGGCGCGCAGCGTGAAATGCTATCGCATCAACAAATTCCTGCACGATCTCATCGACCCGATGCATCGCGGCGATTTCCTCGCCGACGAGGAAGCCGCCTTCCAGCGCGCGCATCTTACCGCCGAGGAGCGCGACATGATCCGGCGCCGCGACTGGCGCGCGATGATCCACTACGGCGTCAGCTTTTTCATGCTGGAAAAGCTCGGCGCCGTGATCGGCGTCTCCAACCTGCACATCTATGCCGCCATGCGCGGCGAGACGCTCGAGCAGTTCCAGAAGACGCGCAACGCGCCGGGCGCGCTTTATTCGGTCGCCGGCCAGGGCGCCGGGACGCTCGCCTGGGACAAGGCCGCAAACGGCTAGCGCCGCGCTATTCGGCGGGCGCGGCCGCGGCGTGGCGCGCTTCGACGTTGCTGATGAGCAGCGCCAGGCCGGTGGTTGCGACAAACATCACGAAGGCGATCGCGGCGTTGACGCCGAGCACCAGCGCAAAGCCGCCGCGCTCGTGCAGCATCGCGATCATGCCGATGGCGACGCCGGCGCTGATGAACAGCAGGAAATAGCGCACGGCATAGACGCGCCCGCGCCAGGCATCCGCCGTATAGCGCGCCAGCACCATATCGTTGACCGTGACCTGTCCGTAGATCGCCGCCACGGCGACGGCGAGCGCGACCATCAGCGCGAGACCATCGGCATAGGCGGCCCACAGATTGCCGAGGAAGCCGAGCGCGGTGATGGCGGCGAACATGCTGTGCGGCGAGAACCATTCGACCAGGCGCCCGACGCAGAGCTGCGCCAGACCGCCGCAGATCAGCACCAGCGTCGCCACGCTGCCGGCGAGCAGCAGCGGCACGTTCTCGGCCAGCCGCTCGTCGACGATCTTGGGCAGCGCGATGGTCAGAAGCTGGAACGTGGTGCCGGCGGTCAGCGCAATGACGATGAACAGGCCGAACAGGACCACGGCGTCGCGCTGCGTCAACGGCACGGCGGGAACGGATTTGCGGCTCTTGGCGTGGTGGCGGTCGTCCGGCGTCAGCCACACATACAGAATTCCGGTGACGACGCAGATCGCCGCCGGCATCAGGAATGCCGCGCGCCAGCCGAGCCAGGTCGCGAGCAACGCCGAAACACCGGCGGCGAGCGACACGCCGAGATTGCCGCACACCCCGTTGAAGGCCAGCGTGCGGCCGCGCGCCTGCGAAGCTTCGATCAGCATCGCCATGCCGACGGGATGGTAGATCGCGGCGAACATGCCGACGCCGAACATCGACGCCGCCAGCATGATCGGGTTGGGCGAAGCGGCAACGCCGGCAAGCGAGACGCCGCAGCCGATATAGAAGACCGCCATCATGTTGCGGCGGCTCCAGCGGTCGGCGAGCCAGCCGGCCGGCAGCGAGAACACGCCGAAGGCGACGAAGGCCGCCGTCGACAGCGCGATCAGCTCCGCATAGGAGCGCTGGTAAATCACCTCGAGGCCGATGACGACGGTCGGATAGATCAGCAGCACGAAATGGTCGAGCGCATGCGCCCAGTTGAGGAAGGCGATGGAGCGGCGGGCGGCTGGGTCGAAACCGGCGGTCATGACTGGCGGTCGCTTCGGCGGGCCAAAGGGACTCGCCGCTTAACATACCCCTTTGCCGCTTGGCGAGTTGGCCGGCCGCACGGACAGCCATGCCATTGCGGGGTCCCGGCAGAACTGACACAACCCACCCGTGCATCGCTAGGTTGTAGACAACCTAATCATTCGCTCTAGTTCTGGTAGTACCCGGTCGGCGCCGGTTGTGCTGGGGCTCGGGGGCCTCGATGGCGTGGGGAAGGCGCGTTCACGCGGCGGCAGCCGCCGTCGCGGCCTTGGCGTCTTGTTGCGTCTGCATAGCGGCCGGCCCGGCGCGGGCCGACGACGTCGAGGACGCGCGGGCCATCGTCTTCTCCGGGCGCGATGTCTGGCTGAACGGCATCTTTCTCAGCGGCGGCATGCTGTGGTCGCCGACCGCCATCGAACAGGACGGCCTGCTCTTCAAGCTGCTGCTGTCGGGCGGCCTCTACCGCTACAACGCCGGCGATCTCGGCGGCCAGCGCGTGACCGGCACCGAATTCATGGCGCAGCTGCTGCCGGGCTGGCACGTCGTCCGCCCCGGCTTCGAAGCCAAGGTGTTCTGGGGGCCGGAGTACCAGCACCACCACTTGTCGCAAAACGACCCGGCCAACACCTTGAACGGCAGCAGGTTCGGGCTGCGCTTTGCCGGCGAGATCTGGATCGAGCCGACCAATGCCACAATGCTCGCGGCCGACGCCTCGATTTCGACCATCGGCACCAGTTCCTCGGCGCGTGTCGGTTTCGGCTGGAAAGTGCTCGACGTGTTTTATTCGGGACCCGAAGCGCAGGTCTACAAGGGCGACGGCTATTCGCAGTGGCGTTTGGGCGCGCATGTCACGAGTTTCAGGACCGGCGATGCCGAATGGTCGGCGGCCGGCGGCTGGTCGCTCGATACCAATAACCGCTCCAGCCCCTATCTGCGCCTCGGATTCATGCAGCGCATGTAAGGGCGGCAGATTTTCGCTTGGCCGGTCCGGAGGCGGCTAATGCGGGGACTTGCTCTGCGACCCATTCTTGCCAACCTCGCCGGTCAAGGCCCACAAGAAATCGTGTGCGAATGTCCCGTAAAGCCGCGCCGTGCCGGCCGTGCTGAGATGGCTCATGTCGGAGAAAAACAGCTCGGCGCCGTCATTCGGCCTGCATTCCGTCCGCGTGCAGAAGAGGTCGATCGGATCGACAAATCTGACCCCATCCGCGTGGTCCAAAACGCCGCGAAGGGTCGATATCGTTTTCGCCCGTCTTGCTTCAACGTTCGCCCGCGGGATCGAGCATATGTCGATGCCGAGGCGGATCGATCGCATGACGCAATAGGGCGCATGCCAGGGAAATTCCGGTAGCGGGCCGATGACGAGAATGCGCCGCACGCCCGCCTGCTTTGCCCTGCCGACAGCCGCCGCGAGGCCCTTGGCCATTATTTGGTAGGGATCTTGCGCGCCATCCGCGGCGCCGGCAGCGACCAGAGTATCCGAGGCGTACAATGGATCCGACGGCGGCAACCCGAGATAAAAATTCCATCGTGCCGTTATGATTGCAAACTCGTCACCCTGAAACGCGATCTTTTGGAAGAACGGATCGCAATAGGATGCGATTCTGCCGCGGTCGTCCTTGACCTCGGCGTTCAATATCGGCGGACATCCAGCCCTGGTGATAGCACTCACAACGGCACCGGCGCGCCGGGCATAGTCCTGCAACGGCTTTGTAATCACGATGGCATGGGAATCTCCCAGCAGCACGCCGCGATGCGACACGGACGGGTAGCCGCCGGCGAGGCTCCTGACCGGTTCAAGCCCGCTCAGCTGCGGTTGCATCAGTGGGGCGACGCGCAATGACCAGAGATAGCCGAGCCCGGCGACCAGCAGGCACGACAACGCCCCCGCGGCAACGACGCCGCCGGGACGGAACGGGCATTGCTGACGCCAGCGCCGGGTCGGCACTTCAACGAAGCGATAGGTCAGCGTCGCAAGCACCAGGGCGACCGCCGCGGCGGCAAGCTGCTCGCCAAGCTGCTGCTGGCCGAAGTTTATCGTCAGAACAAACGATATCAGCGGCCAGTGCCAGAGATACCAGGAGTACGACACAAGCCCGACGCCGACCATCGGCGCCGTCGCCAGAGCCCGCACAACGTAACCGCCGGGATTGAGGAGACCACCGACAATGATCAAGGTCGCGCCGGCGGCGGGAGCCGTCGCCCAGTACGACGGATAAATCGTCTCCGGATCGAACCAGACAACGGCCGCGACGATCGCAACCAGGCCCGCAAACGCAAGCCATTCGCTGACCCACGCCGGCAGCCGACGCATGGCCGTAGCCAGGCTCGGCACTGCACCACCGAGAATGAACTCCCAGCCGCGCGCCGGCATGATGTAGAACGAAACGTTCGGCCGGCCCGGCGGATAGGTAAAGGCGATGCAGACCGCCAAAGAGGCGATGCCGAGGAGGATCGTCATCGCGCTCCAGGCTTTGGAGCGATTTGTCCGACTCATGCCGGCTGTCGCGGCCGTCATGCTGAGCAAAGTGAGCGGCGCCAAAAGGTAGAACTGCTCTTCGACGGCCAGCGACCACATGTGCAGCAGCGGCCGGGTGACCGCGGCCATATCGAAATAGCCCTGATGCGCCAGAAAATGATGGTTCGCCAGCATGACGCCGGACAGCAGGAAGGACTCGGCAAATTCCTTGTGCTCGGGTTGCACGAACACCGTCGTGGCGAGCACCAGCGTGCTGACCATGACCAGCAGGAATGCGGGCAGGATGCGGAAGGTGCGCCGCATCGCGAACCCAAAAAAGCTGAAGCGCTTGGCCTCGATGTCCTCGACGATCTGATTGATGATCAGATAGCCGGAGATGACGAAGAAAATATCGACACCGATGAACCCGCCGTGGAGCCCCGGCAAGCCGCTATGCGATCCCACCACCGTCAGAATGGCGACGGCGCGCAAACCATCTATGAAGGCCCGGTATTTTCGGACTTGGTGCAGCTGATCGCTTGCCGGTGCCATATCGGCAATATTTTACAACACCAAGACCGATTCAAGCTACCGCCGCCGACCCCGATCAATCCAGCGTGCGGCGGAAGCGCGTGACCGCAATCGTCATGGCGATCAGCATCAGGCCGAACATCATCAAGGCGTCGTAGCGCAGGTCGGAGATCAACGACCCCTTCAACATGATCGAACGCACGATGCGCAGGTAGTGCGTGAGCGGCAGCGCCTCGCCGACCCACTGCGCCCAGGCCGGCATGCCGGCGAAGGGGAACATGAAGCCCGACAGCAGGATGTTCGGCAGGAAGAAGAAGATCGACATCTGCATGGCTTGCAGCTGGTTCTGCGCCACGGTGGAGAAGGTGTAGCCGATCGACAGATTGGTGGCGATGAACAGCGTCGACAATCCCGCCAGCATCCCCAGGTTGCCGAGGATCGGCACGCCGAACATCAACACGCCGAGGCCGATGATCATCGCCGCCTGAATGAAGCCGACGAGAATGTAGGGAATGATCTTGCCGAGCATGATCTCGGTCGGCGAGATCGGCATCGACAGCAGATTTTCCATGGTGCCGCGCTCGATTTCGCGCGTCACCGACAGCGCGGTGAAGATCAGCATCGTCATCGTGAGAATGGTGCCGACAAGGCCGGGGACGATGTTGAGCTGGCTCAGGCCCGCCGGGTTGTAGCGGGCATGGGCGCGGATATCGAACGGCAATTGCGTGGTGACCGGGATGGCGCGGTCGTGCAGCAGCGCGGTCTGGATCGCCTGGCCGAGCGTGCCGAGCGCGGAGCCTGACGCCACCGGATCGGTCGCGTCGGCCACGACCAGCATGGCCGGCCGGTCGCCGCGCCGCACCGCACGCTCGAAATTGGCCGGGATCTCGATGCCGAACAGCACCTTGCCCGAAGCCAGCAGGTCGTCCAGCTCGGCCTCGGTGCGCGGCAGCTGGGTGATGTCGAAATAGTCGGTGTTCCTGAGCGCGGCGAGAATGGAGCGGCCGAGATCGCTGCTTTCCTGCAGCAGCACGGCGGTCGGCAGATGGCGCGGATTGGTGTTGATGGCGTAGCCGAACAGCATCAGCTGGATCAGCGGGATCATGATGATCATCGCAAACGACAGCCGGTCGCGCTTGAGCTGGATGAACTCCTTGATCAGCATGGCCGCCGTCTTGCGCCAGAAGCCTTCGCCCGGCAGGCGCTGAACGGCCTGGCTCGGCAGCAGATGGGTCATCGGAAATTGTCCCGGGCCCGGCCCATCAGGTCGATGAACACGTCTTCGAGCGAGGGCGCGGAGGGCTGCCAGTCGAGATCCTTGCGCTTGCGGTAGGGCGCGATCGCCGCGGCGAGCTTGTCGGCATCGCGCCCGGCGACGTGCAGGCTGGCGCCGAACGGCGCCACCATGTCGACACCCGGCGTTCCGGTGAGCTGTTCGCCGAGTTTGCTCAGGCTCTCGTCGCCTTTCACGCTGACGACATAGGTCGTCAGATGCGACGATTCGATCACCTCTGCGACGCTGCCATGCACCATCAGTTCGCCGTAGGCGATATAGGCGATCTCGTGGCAGCGCTCGGCCTCGTCCATGTAATGGGTCGACACCAGCACGGTGAGACCCTCGGCGGCCAGCGCATGAATCTCGTTCCAGAACTCGCGCCGCGCCTTGGGGTCGACGCCGGCGGTCGGCTCGTCAAGCAGCAACAGTTGCGGACTTGGCAGCGTGCAGGCGCCGAGCGCGAGCCGCTGCTTCCAGCCGCCCGACAATTCGCCCGCCAGCTGCTCCTCGCGGCCCTGCAAGCCGAGCCGCGCGATGGCGGCGCGCGCGGCGGCGGCGGGTTTGGCGATGCCGTAAATGCGGCCGATGAATTCAAGATTCTCGCGCACCGAGAGATCCTGATAGAGGCTGAAATGCTGCGTCATGTAGCCGACTTCGCGCTTGATCTTGTCGGTATCGCGCCGGATGTCGTAGCCGAGGCATTTGCCCTGCCCTTCGTCGGGCGTCAGCAGGCCGCATAACATGCGGATGGTGGTGGTCTTGCCGGAGCCGTTGGGGCCGAGAAAGCCGTAGATCGTGCCGCGCTTGACCTGCATCGACAGGTTGCGCACCACCGCGCGCCCGTCGAAGCGCTTGGTCAGGCCGTGCACGTCGATGGCGATCTCGGGGGCGGTCACTTGCCGTCCTCGTTCGCCAGCGTCACGGTCACCGGCTGACCGACGCGGAACTTCTCCGGCTGCGCGGGCCGCGCCTCGATCAGGAACACCAGCTTGGCGCGTTCCTCCAGGCTGTAGATCACCGGCGGGGTGAATTCGGCGCTGCCGGCGATGAAGCTCACTTTGGCGGTGAGCCCCGGCTCGCAGCCGTCGCAGGAGACGTTGACGGTCTGGCCGTATTTGATCGCCGGCAATTGCCGCTCGGGGGCGAAGAAGCGCAGCTTGAGATTGCCCGGCGGCAACAAGGACATAATGGCGCGGCCCGGCGGCACGGTTTCGCCCGGGCGGAAGTAGACCTCCTGAATGGTGCCGTCGGCCGGGCTTATGCCGCGCCGGCGCGCCAGCCGCGTCTTCGACCAGTCGAGATTGGCCTTGGCCTGGCGCAGAGCGGCCTCCGCGTCGTCATAGGTCTTTTGCGTGCCAGCCGAGGTGTTCAGAAGCTGCCTGGCGCGGATGAAATTCTGTTCGGACGTGCTGACGGCGGCTTCCCGCACCACCACGTCGGCTTCCTGTAGATCGGCATCGAGAGTGAACAGCAGGTCGCCCTTCTTGACGCGGTCGCCTTCGCGCACCGGCTCCTGTTCGACGCGGCCCTGTTCGTCCGGAGAGACGAAAATGAGCTCGGCTTCGACCCAGCCCTGGAGGGCGCCGGTGCTGCGGTCGTTGCAGCCGGCAAGCGCGAACGCGGCCAGCACAATCGCCGAGAAGCCGGCACGCGTCCTGGTGCTCATGCTGATCTCCCGAACAACAGCTCGATGTGGGTCTTCATCAAGGCCCGCACGTCGAGCGGTTCGTAGCGTTCGAACAGGCCGGACCAGATGATGGCTAGCAAGCCGGGCGCCGCGATGATTTGCGGAAAATCAACCAGCGCGGCTGGCACCTCGCCGCGTGCGGCGGCGCGCGACAGCACCGCGCGCATCGCCGCCATGATCCGCGACAGCACTTCGCGGTAGTAGAATTCGGCGACGTGCGGAAACCGCGGCCCTTCGGCGATCATCAGCCGGATAACGTCCCGGCGACGGGTCTCGTAGACCTCGCGTACGAAAAAATCGGCAAGGCGGTCGGCAAGCGCGCTGATCGGGATGTCCGCCTGCCCCATGGCCTCGATGCTGCCGACCACCGGGGTCAGCATGCCGCGGATCAGTTCCTGGAACAGCGTCTCCTTGTCGCGGAAGTAGAGGTAGATGGTGCCCTTGGCGACGCCGGCGCGCTTGGCAACGTCCTCGAGGCGGGCGGCCTCGAAGCCCTGTTGCGAGAACTGGTCGAGCGCGGCGGCGAGAATGGCCTCGCGTTTGACGGCGCTGCGGGCCTCCCGCGGGCGCGGGCTGCCGGGTTTGACCCCGGAGGCAGCGCGGCGGACGCCGCGCATGCGGTCGGTAATCGAGGGGGTGCGGGGTTCGGTGGCCATGACTGGTCCTGACTGGCCGGTCAGTCATTTGACGGTTCGACATGACTGACCGGTCAGTCATATATAGGGGGTCAGAGGGCGACCCGCAACGAAATTTTAGTTCAGTGAAATCATGGCCTTAGGAAGGGGTCAGTTCTTGCCGTCGCAAAAGAAGGTGCGAATGACGCATTCTTTGCCGCCATCGCGATAGCAGCCTTTGAGGGCGACGTTCTGGGCGCTGCCGAGCCTGGTCCCGGTGCCCCAGCCATGAGCGCCGCAGCCGCTGGTGAAATCGACCGCCAGCGCCGCACAGCCGCCTTTGACGGTCGTCACCACGCGGCAATCCTGGCCCGAGCAATTGGCCAGCGCGCTTTTGCGCGCCTCTTCGGCGGACTGGAAGTCGAAAGCCTGGCCATAGGCGCCGCAGGCCCCGATCGCCAGCGCGCCGTTGGCCCGCGCGGTGTTGAGGGTCACCACCATCAGCGCCGCCGTGGCCAGCAGCAGGGCCGCAGCCACCAAAGCGCGCATTACCGGCGTGAAGCTGTCGGTCATCCGTCCCTTACCCCGAGCCTTGCCGCCAGATAGGGGCTGAGTCGGGAATGCGATCAATGATTCGAGTCTCGGCGGCCGCCAGATTTCCGCCTTGACGGCGCTGGCGACTCGGTCGCGCCCCTACCGCGGCATCGGCTCGGCGGCCTATCATTCGTGCAATGGACGTCCGGCAACGCGCACGGGCCGCCTTGCAGCGCGGCGATTGGGAGGCGGCACTCAGCTCGTTCAGTGAGCTGCTGGCGCAAGCGCCCGGCGATGCCGAGGCCCTGATGTGCTGCGGCGTCATCTACGGCCGGAAAGGCGACTTGCCGACGGCATCGGGGTTCTTGCGCCGGGCCGCGGACGCTGCGCCCAATGCGCCGGACGTCCACATCAACCTGTCGAAGCTCGCGATCGAACAGCGCGATTGGCGCGAGGCCGAGCAATCGGCCCGCCGCGCGGCCGCGCTGTCTCCCGCGAACGCGATTGCCTACGAAAACCTGGTGGTTGCGCTCAAGCACCAGGGCCGCTGGGAGGACGCCGACGCCGCGCTCCAGGAGGGGCTGAGGCAGAGTCCCGGACGATCCAATTTGTTCAACCTGCTCGGCGAGCTGCGGCAGCGTTGCGGCGATATTGGCGGCGCCATGGCCGCCTTTGCCCAGGCGCCGCCGACGCCCGCCAATATCAGCTGCTGGGTCGCCTCGCACAATTATGCCGACGGGCTGACGCCGCAGCAGCTCTTTGCCGTCCACAAGACGGGCGGCGCCCGGCTCGAGGCAGCCGTCACGGCCCTGCCGCCGCCGGCCCCGCCGCGCCAAGGCCGGCTCCGCGTCGGTTACGTCTCGCCCGATTTGCGCGACCATTCCGTCGCGTTCTTCATCGAGCCGGTGCTGAAGGCGCATAACCGTGCCGCGGTCGAGATCTACTGCTATTCGACCGCATCGCGGCCCGATCACGTCACGCAGCGGCTTGCAAAATGCGCCGACCATTGGCGCGATTGCGCCGCCCTCACCGACCAGGCACTGGCCCAGCAGGTGCGCAGCGACGGCATCGACCTGCTGATCGACCTTGCCGGCCACACGGTGGGCAATCGGCTTGCCGCCTTCGCGATGCGTCCGGCGCCGCTGCAGGCGACATGGATCGGCTACCCGAACACGACCGGGCTTGCCGCCATGGATTTCCGCCTGACCGATGCGATCAGCGATCCGCCCGGTGCCGAGGCGCTTCACACCGAGCGGCTCATTCGCCTGCCGCACGGCTTTCTCTGCTATCAGCCGCCCGACGACGCCCCGCCGCCGCGCCCGCCGCAGGCCGGCGCCGTGACCTTTGCCAGCTTCAACGCGGTGCCGAAATACAGCGATGACTGCATCGCCGCCTGGTCGGCGATTCTGCGGCGGCTGCCGGCGGCGCGGCTGCGGCTGAAGTCCGCCGACCTCGCAAACGCCCTCGCCCGGCGGCGGGTCCTCGGCCGCTTTGCCGCGCATGGCGTCGCTGACGACCGCGTCGTTCTGCTGCCGCTGATCGCGGATCGCCGCGAGCATCTTACCGCCTATGGCGAGGTCGATATTGCGCTCGACAGCTTTCCGTACAACGGCACGACCACGACCTGCGAAGCGCTCTTTATGGGCGTGCCGGTGCTGAGCTTGCGCGGAACGAGCCACGCCGGCCGCACCGGCGCGAGCCTGCTCACGCAACTCGGACTGGAGAGCCTCATCGCCGGCAGCATCGAGGCCTATGTCGAGGCGGCGGTCGCGATGGCCGCCCCTGACAATCCCTGGCGCCAGGCCGGGCGGCGCACCGAGTTGCGCGAGCGCATGACAGCGTCGCCGCTGTGCCGGCCGGACGTATTCGTGCCGGACCTTGAACGTGCCTATCGGGAGATGGCGGCGATCCGCCGCGCCGAGATCGGCGGGCGCTAGCCTAATCGCTGCCGATATCGGCCTTCAGCGCGTCGAGCGCGTCCGGCGTATCCACGTCGATGAGCGCCGCCTCGTCCGTCACCGGCACTTCGACCACCGCCTCGGCGTAGTGTCCGATCAGATGACGGGCGCCGATGTCGCCCTGGATCTGCATCAGATCGTGGAAGAAACGGCGCGACCAGACCACCGGATTGCCGCGCCGCCCTTGGATGCTCGGCACCACCACCAGCGCGCCGCGCTCCGGATCGAAGGCCGCGATCAATTTGTCGATCAGCGCGTGCGAAACCTGCGGCATGTCACCGAGGCAGATGATGGCGCCGTCCGCTTCCGCCGGCACTGCGGCAATGCCGGCCTTGAGCGAGGTGCCGAGCCCGTCGGCATAATCGGGATTGTGCACGATGCGGACGGCCAAGCCCTTGAGCGCGGCTTCGACGCGCTCGCGCTCGTGGCCGGTGACGACGATCACCGGGCTTGCGCGCGAGGCCAGCGCCTGCTCGGCGGCGATGCGCACCAGCGGCTTGCCGCCGATCTCGGCGATGAGCTTGTTGATCGCGCCCATGCGAGTCGAGCGCCCCGCCGCCAGCACCACCGCGGCGACGCGGCGGCCCTTCTCCGGCTTCTCCTCCTCGCGCGGCTGCGGCCGCGTGACGATCTCCATCAACAGGCCGCCCACGCCCATGGCCGTGATGTCGGCGCGGCTCACCGGCAAGCCGGCCAGCAGCCGCATCAGCACCCAGTCGAAGCCGTTTTCCTTCGGGCTACGCGCGCAGCCCGGCGCGCCGAGCACCGCTTGGCCGCGCGCCTTGCCGATCATCATCAGGTTGCCGGGATCGACCGGCATGCCGAAATGCTCGACCTCGCCGCCGATCGCTTCCAGCGCCGCCGGGATGACGTCGCGGCGGTCGGCAATCGCGGAGGCGCCGAACACGATCACCAGCTCGGCGCCGGCCTTGAGCAGCTCGTCGATCGCCTTGGCCAAGGCCGCCTGCTCGTGCGGCACGCGTTTTTCTGCGATGATCGCGGCGCCTGCGGGCGCGATGCGCGCCGCCGTGATCTTCAGGGTTTTTTCGACGACCTTGGGCGAAAGGCCCGGCAACAGCGTCGACACCACGCCGATCCTGCGCAGCTTGTAAGGCGCAACGCGGATGACCGGGTCTGCTTTTTTCGCCGCGGCGACCGCCTGATCGCGGGCGCGCGCCGCCACCGCAAAGGGAATGATCTTGACGGTGGCGATCATCTCGCCCTCGACCACCGGCTTGAAGGCCGGCAGCGTCGCGAGCGTCACCGCCTCGTCGATGCGGTTGAGGTTGTCGACGGCGCCCTTGTCCACCACCAGCACACCGGCGGCGTCCGCGAACAGGTTGCAGCGCCCGGTGAACGCCCGGTCGGCATGGACGCCCGGACCGGCGATGGCCGCTGCGATATCGGCGGCGGCATGATCCTCCGACACGTCGCCCGTCTCGATGCGCGCCACGACGATCTCTTTCACGCCCGCCGCCTGGAGCGCCGCAACCTCCTTCGGGCCGATCAGCGTGCCTTTCCTGAGCACGAGATCGCCCTGGCGGATCGAATGCACCGCGGTGGCGCCGATCGCGTCCTCGACCGCAACGGCGCCGAATTTCATGCCTCACCTCCGTCATTCCGGGACGTTCGCATAGCGAGCGGACCCGGACTCCAGATGCCGACGCCTGGTCCGTTTCCGGATTCCGGGTTTGCGCCTTCGGCGCGCCCCGGAATGACAAGGCTGCTCATGCCGCCTCCGCTTCCTTCTCGGCCTTGAGCCGCAGCGTCTGCGTGATTTCGCCCATGATGGCGAGCGCGATCTCCGCCGGCGACACCGCCCCGATCGGCAGCCCGATCGGCGCGTGGATGCGCGCAATGTCGCGGTCGGCAAGCCCGGCCTCCTTGAGGCGCGCGACCCGCTTGGCATGGGTTTTCCGCGAGCCGAGCGCGCCGATATAGAAGCAGTCGCGCGACAAGGCGTGCTTGAGCGCCGGGTCGTCGATCTTGGGATCGTGCGTGAGAGCAACAAAGGCGGTGTAGTGGTCGATATTGAGCGGCGGCAGCGCCACATCCGGCCACTCGGCGATCACCTTGACGTCGGGAAAGCGCTCGATACTGGCAAAGGCCGTGCGCGGGTCGACGATGGTCACATCGAAGCCGAGCAGCTGCCCCATCGGCGCCAGCGCCTGACTGATATGCACCGCGCCGGTGATGACGAGCTTCGGCGACGGCACGTAGACGGTGAGGAAGACCTTGCCCTGCGGCGTCTCTTCCATGCCGCTTTTGGCCATGCGCAGGCGCTTTTCCAGCAGGTCGTGGAGCGGATCCCTGGCGATATCGGCGGCCTTCACCAGCCGCTGCGCGCCACTGCCGACGTCGGTGACAAGCACGACCGCGCGGCGCGCTTGGCGTTCGGCATTGAGCGCGCGCAGGATGTCGAGTTTCATTTCGTTTCCCTGCCATTCCGGAAGCCGAGCGAAGCGAGGCTATCCGGAATCCATAACCCCTGTCTTTGAATATGGATTCCGGGTTCGCCGCTGCGCGGCGCCCCGGAATGACGACTATAAGACCTTCTCCACATAGACGCGAATGGTGCCGCCGCAGGACAGCCCGACGTTCCAGGCGGTCTCGTCGGCGACGCCGAACTCCAGCATTTTCGGCTTGCCGCTTTCGATCACGTCCATGGCCTCGGTGACGACCGCGCCTTCGACGCAGCCGCCCGACACACTCCCAAGGAAATTGCCCTCACTGTCGATCACCAGGTTCGAGCCGACCGGGCGCGGCGCCGAGCCCCAGGTCTCGACCACGGTTGCGAGCGCCACGTCGCGCCCGGCCTTGCGCCAGTCCTCGGCGGCTTTGAGAATGTCCTCATCGCGTGCCAGCATGTTGCATCTCCATTCTTTCACCTTGTCATTCCGGGACGGCGCGCAGCGCCGGACCCGGAATCCAGATATAAGCTCCGTCCATTCGTCTGGATTCCGGGTTCGCTCGCTCCGCGAGCGCCCCGGAATGACAGAAACGACGATCAAGCCACTTTCTTCAGCATCGCCTTCGCATCGTAACCCTTGGCGGGCGCCCCCGACAGCGCGCGCACCAGTTCACCCATCGATTCGAGATTGTGGATCGGCCGCAGTTCGTCAACATGCGGCAACATGGTGCGCACGCCCTTGGCGCGGGCCTCGAACCCCTCGAAGCGCAGGAGAGGATTGAGCCAGACCAGCCGGCGGCACGAGCGGTGCAGCCGGTCCATCTCGAAGGCTAACGTATCGTCGGCATCGCGCTCAAGCCCGTCGGTGATCAAGAGCACCACCGCGCCCTGCCCGAGCACGCGGCGGCCCCATTTGTTGTTGAAGTCGTGCAGCGAGGAGGCAATCCGGGTGCCGCCCGACCAGTCGGCGACGTGGGCCGAACAGGCCGCCAGCGCCTCGTCCGGATCGCGCTGCTTGATGGCGCGTGTCACATTGGTCAGCCGCGTGCCGAACAGGAACGTGGTGACACGCTTCCTGGCATCGGTGACCGCGTGCAGGAAATGCAGGAACAGCCGGGTGTACTGGCTCATCGAGCCGGAAATGTCCAAAAGCGCCACGACCGGCGGCTCCTTCAGCCGCGGCCCGAGGTATTTGAGATCGATCACCGCGCCGCCGGCCTTCATGCTGGCGCGCAAGGTGCGGCGAATGTCGATCATGTGGCCGTGGCGCGCAGCTTTGAGCCGACGCGTGCGCACCAGATCGAGCGGCAGCGCCAGGCGCGCAATCGCCTCCTTGGCGGCCGCGATCTCGGCGGCCGTCATCTGGGCGAAATCCTTTTTTTGCAGGATTTCGCGGTCGGAAACGGTCAGCCGCGCATCGACTTCGACTTCCGAGGTTTCCTCGCGCCGGTCGAGCCCGCCGAACAGCGCCTCCTGGATGCGCTGGGCGCCCGGCGGCGGTTCCTTGGGCGCCGCGCGCGGCCCCTCCGGCAGCATGGCGGCGATCAATTGCTCGATATAGCCGCGCTTGCGAAAGAACAGCTTGAAGGCCTGGTCGAACAGAATGGAATGTTCGTGCCGTTTCACGAAGACCGCGTGCAGCGTCCAGTAGAAATCGTCACGATTGCCGATGCGCGCGACGTTGACGGCCTCCAGCGCATCGAGCACCGCGCCGGGGCCGACCGGCAGGCCGGCCGCGCGCAGCGCGCGCGCGAAGTAGAGGATGTTTTCGGCGAGCCGGCCGCTCTTTTCTTCACCTCCCCCCTTGCCGGGGAGGTCGCCTGCCGAAGGCGGTCGGGAGGGGGGTGTCTTCTCGATCACCGCACAGACCCCCCTCCCCAACCCTCCCCCGACAAAAGGGCGTTCACGCCCGTCTTCGACGGGCTATGGGGGGAGGGAGCACGCATGAGCAAGCGGCGATAATGGACGTAAGACATACTCACTCCGCCGCCCGCAGCTCCGACTTCACCTCGTCGAGCAGCGCCTTGACCTTGGTCTGGTCAAGCCGCGCGATGTCGTCCTGATATTTCAGCAGCGCGCCGAGCGTGTCCGACACCGTCGCCGGATCGAGCGCCACCACGTCGAGCTCGGTGAGCGCGCCGGCCCAGTCGAGCGTCTCGGCAACGCCGGGCACCTTGAACAGGTCCTCCTTGCGTAAGCCCTGCACGAAGGCGACCACCTGCTCGGACAGTTTCTTGGAAATGCCCGGCACCTTGGCGCGCAATATTTTCAGCTCGCGCTCGGCATTGGGATAGCCGACCCAGTGATAGAGGCAGCGGCGCTTGAGCGCGTCGTGCACCTCGCGGGTGCGGTTGGAGGTGATGACGACGATCGGCGGGTGCGGCGCCTTGATGGTGCCGAGCTCCGGCACCGTCACTTGGAAATCGGCAAGCACCTCCAGCAGGAACGCCTCGAAGGCCTCGTCGGTGCGGTCGATCTCGTCGATCAGCAGCACCGGCGGCCCGGCCGGGTCCGGCTCCAGCGCCTGCAACAGCGGCCGCTTGATGAGAAATTTCTCCGAGAACACGTCGTGCTCGATGCGCTCGCGGTCGCCCTCGCCTTCGGCCTCGGCGAGACGAATGGCGATCATCTGCGCGCCGTAATTCCACTCGTAGACCGCCGCCGAGACGTCGAGCCCCTCGTAGCACTGCAGGCGGATGAGCCGCCGGCCGAGCGTCTGCGACAGCACGCGGGCGATCTCGGTCTTGCCGGTGCCGGCCTCGCCTTCCAGAAACAGCGGGCGGCCCATTTTGAGCGAGAGGTAAAGCACGGTCGCCAGCGACCGGTCGGCGATGTAATCGGCCTTGGCGAGCAGCGCCACGGTGGCGTCAATGGAATTGGGCAATGCTGTCATGCGGGGGACTTTATCCTAAGGCGGCGTGAGCTTACATGTAGGCATTGAAGGGCCAAGCGGCCAATCGAGGGGTTGCACGATGTCGAATTCCGCCGAAATTACCCAGGAAAAGCTGCAATTTCCGACCATCGATGCCGGCGTGCGCATCGGCCATGTGCACCTCAAGGTCGCCGATCTCAACCGCGCGCTCGATTTCTATTGCGGCGTCCTCGGCTTCACCCTGACCACCAGCCGGCCCGGCGCCGCCTTCATCTCCGCCGGCGGCTATCACCACCATCTCGGCCTCAACACCTGGGAGAGCCTGGGCGGGCGGCCGCCGCCCCCCGGCGCCACCGGGCTTTATCATACCGCCATCCTCTATCCGACGCGGCGGCTGCTCGCCGACGCGCTGCGCCGGCTGATCGTCGCCAAGATTCCGCTCGAGGGGGCGAGCGACCATGGCGTGTCGGAAGCGCTCTACCTGCGCGACCCGGACGACAACGGCGTCGAGCTCTACCGCGACCGGCCGAAAGAGGAATGGCCGAAGAACCAGGACGGCTCTTTGCGCATGTGGACGCGGCCGCTTGACCTGCACGATCTGCTGGGTGAGCTGGACAAGCCGTCCCCCTAACCGCGCCTATTGTCGCGCCGATGGCGGCACGCGCCGATGCGCCTGCGGCACCGGAAAGACCTGGCCCTCGAACACCGTGCCCCAGACCGGGATGTCTTTCAGCGCCGCCGGCGGCACCGCATAGGGATCGGCTTCAAGCACGGTGAAGTTGGCGATCTTGCCGGGCGCGATGCTGCCGAGTTGATCTTCCTTGCGCCATGAATAAGCCGCGTCGATCGTGACGGCGCGCAAGGCCTGTTCCACCGAGATGCGTTGTTCGGGCGCGGCGACCCGGCCAGACGGCGTCGTCCGGTTGACCCCGCACCAGGCAAGATAAAGCGGATCGCTCGGCGCCATCGGCAGGTCCGAGTGATACGACAGCGATATGCCGCGGTCGGTCACCGATTTTGCCCGCACCATCTGGTCGGCGCGCGCCGGACCAAGGCCGACCGTGCTGTATTTGTCGGCAAAGCCCGTCGTGTAATACGGATTGGCGCTGACGATGGCGCCGAGCCGCGCGATGCGCGCGACCTGCTCCTCCGTCGAATTCGCGAAATGCACGACGACGCAGCGATGGTCGGCGCGCGGACGCTCGCGATTGAGCGCCTCGAGAATATCGAGCAACTTCTCCAGCCCGAGATCGCCGTTGACGTGCGTGTGAATTTGATAGCCCGCATTCCAATAGAGGCGCGCCCGCCGCGCCAATTCGTCCGGCGGGATGATCCACTCGCCTTTGTGCCCGTCGAGATAGCCATCCTTCATCTGCATCAATTGCGAGATGATGGCCCCGTCGGCGAACAATTTGATCTGGCGCGGAAAGAACATCACTTTCTTGCCGGCCCCTTCGGGCGCCACCGCGACTTGCGCCTCGGTCGCATCGAGCGCAGCGTCGAGCCCGACGCGATCGACGATGCCACGCCCGTCGGCGATGAAGGTGCTATACATCGGCGTCTCCGGCGCGCCGAGAATCCGCTCGTACAGTGCCCAGACCGGCGGCGTGTAGAGCGCACCGGGCTCCATGTAGGCGGTGACGCCGTTGGCGTGCAGATAGGCGACCATCTGTTTCAGGCCGAATGCGAGCCTTTCCGGCGTCGCCAGCACCTTCAGCATCGGCGTCATCATCAGATTGAGGCCGCCTTCCCAGAAGTGGCCCTGCTGCCAATCGGCTTGCGCGCTAAATTGGCCCTTATTCCTGATCATGTCTTCGGTCAGGCCAAGCGCACGCAAGCCGGCCGAGTTCAGATAGAACTCATGGCAAGAGCGATGCCAGACGGCGATCGGCCGCGTGGCACTGAGTGAATCGAGCGCGGTGCGATCGATCTTGCCGTGCCACAGGGCATGGTAGCCCCAGGTCAACAGCCATGCATCGGGGCTTGGCAGCGCCGCTTCGGCGGTGCGCAGGCGTGCCCAATACTCTTGAGGATCATTCGCCGCCTTGTAGACCACGCCGGGCAGCGCCCAGTCTTCTATGGCGACGACTTCGACGGCGAGCGTCAAGGCGCCAAGGATGGGATGGAGATGCTGGTCGATCAGTCCCGGGAGTACGATCTTGTCGTTGAATGTGTCGTCCAGTTTGTAGGGCCGCGTACCGACTGCCGCCTTGACCTCATCTAACGAGCCAGCCGCGATGATGCGCTTGCCGGCCACTGCAATGGCCGTCACGGCCGGCGCGGCGCGCTCCATCGTGATGACTTTTTTCGCGGTGAAAATCGACACCGGCGCCTGCGGCGGCGCATCTTGGCCATCGCGCAGCGCGTTCGCCACGCTCTCGTTCACGCCGCCATCGGCGTGTGCCGGTTCGATAGCTTCGGCGATGAAGGGGGCCGCAACCGACGCTGCGGCGACGCCTTGTAGAAAACGGCGGCGCGACGGCCAAGCCAAAGCTTCAAAGGCGGTTCGGAACGCAGCGGTACAGGCCAGGCACATGCCGTACCTAAACCAGCGACTCCTCAGCCCGTCTTGACCCTGATCAATTGCCAGCGCTCAAACGCCGATGCGCAGTAAAGCCATACCGGCCCGCGATCACCACCAGTGCGATGACTGCAAGAATCCGAGCCAAGGCAACCCCGGCAAAAGTAAAGCCGCCCGCGCGCCAACGCAGGCGGCTTCTTTGCGTCCCTCGGACTTTAGGCCGTCGCCTTCGCCACCGCGCGGCGCGCCAAGACGCCGACGAGATGCGCGCGGTATTCGGCCGAGGCGTGGATGTCGCTGTTCATGCCGGTCGCAGGGATGGTCATGCCCTCGAGCGACTTCGCCGCGAAGCGCTTCTTCAGCGCCTCCTCGAACGACTTGACGCGGAACACGCCGTTGGCGCCGGCGCCGGTCACCGCGACGCGGATGTCGGAGCCGCGCTTCGACACGAACACGCCGACCAGCGCGAAACCGGAGGCCGGGTGCTTGAACTTCTCGTAGGCCGCCTTCTTGGCGATCGGGAAGCTCACTTTGGTGATGATCTCGCCGTCCTCGAGCGCCGTCGAGAACATGCCGGTGAAGAAATCGTCGGCGGCGATGCGGCGCTTGTTGGTGATGATGGTCGCCCCCAGGCCAAGGCAGGCCGCCGGGTAATCCGCGTTCGGATCGTTGTTTGCGATCGAGCCGCCGATGGTGCCGCGGTTGCGCACCTGCGGATCGCCGATCGAGTCCGGCACCATCGCCAGCCCCGGCAGCGCCTGCTGCAGGATCGGCGAATTGGCCGCATCGGCGTGCCGCGTCATGGCGCCGATGACGATCGAGCGCCCCTTCTGCTCGACGCCGCTCAAGCCCTCGACCAGCGACAGGTCGATCAGCGCCGACGGCTGCGCCAGCCGCTGCTTCATCACCGGCAGCAGCGAGTGACCGCCGGCCAGCAGCTTGCCTTCCGGGTTTTTCGCCAAAAGCCCCGCGGCCTGGCGCACCGTGGTCGGACGATGGAACGTGAAATTGTACATGTTGCTCTCCTTATTCCGCTGCCGCGGCTTGCGCCGGTTGCGCGCGCTGGATCGCCGCCCATACCGTCGCGGCGGTGGCGGGCATGGTGACCTGTTCGGAGCCGATGGCGTCGGTGATGGCGTTGATCACCGCGGCCGGCGCCGCGATCGCGCCGGCCTCGCCGCAGCCCTTGATGCCGAGCGGATTGGACGGCGACTTGGTTTCCGTCAGCCCGACCTTGAACGAGGGCAGATCGTGGGCATGCGGCATCGCATAGTCCATGAGCGAGCCGCTGACGAGCTGACCGTCCTTGTCGTAGACCGCGCCTTCGAGCAGCGCCTGGCCGATGCCCTGCGCGATGCCGCCGTGCACCTGGCCTTCGACAATCATCGGATTGATCACGGTGCCGAAGTCGTCGACCGCGGTCCAGTTGACGATCTCGGTCTTGCCGGTTTCGGCGTCGACCTCGACCTCGCAGATGTGGCAGCCGGCCGGGAAGGTGAAATTGGTCGGGTCGTAGAAGGAGGTTTCCTTCAGGCCCGGCTCGAGCTCCTGGCCGGAGAACTTGTGCGCGATGTAGGCGTTGAGCGCGACATCGCCCCAGGCCGCCGACTTGTCGGTGCCGGCGACGGTGAACTTGCCGTCCTTGAACTCGATATCGCCTTCGGCGGCTTCGAGCATGTGGGCTGCGACCTTCTTGGCCTTGGCCTCGATCTTGTCGAGCGCCTTGACGATCGCCGACATGCCGACCGCGCCGGAGCGCGAGCCGTAGGTGCCCATGCCGAACTGCACCTTGTCGGTGTCGCCGTGCACGATCGACACGTTCTCGAACGGGATGCCGAGCCGCTCGGAGACCAGTTGCGCAAACGTGGTCTCGTGGCCCTGCCCGTGGGCGTGGCAGCCGGTCAGCACTTCGACGCTACCGGTCGGGTTGACGCGCACTTCCGCCGACTCCCACAGGCCGACGCCGGCGCCGAGCGAGCCCACCGCCTGTGACGGCGCAATGCCGCAGGCCTCGATATAGGTCGAGTAGCCGATGCCGCGCAGCTTGCCGTGACGGGCGGACTCGCGCTTGCGCTTGTTGAAGCCTTTGACGTCGGCCAGCTCCATCGCCTTCTTGAGCGAGGCGTTATAGTCGCCCGCGTCGTAGGCCATGATCACCGGCGTCTGGTGCGGGAACGACTTGATGAAGTTGCGCTTGCGCAGATCGGCCGGGTCGAGGCCCATCTGCCGTGCCGCCACCTCAACCAGCCGCTCGACCACGAAGGTCGCCTCCGGCCGCCCGGCGCCGCGATAGGCGTCGACCGGCACGGTGTTGGTGTAGACGGCGTCGACCTCGCAATAGATCTGCGGAATGTCGTACTGGCCCGACATCAGCGTGGCGTACAGATAAGTCGGCACCGACGAGGAGAACGTCGACATATAGGCGCCGAGATTGGCGATGGTCTTGGCGCGCAGCGCCAGGATCTTGCCGCTGGCATCGAGCGCGAGCTCGGCATGGGTGACGTGGTCGCGGCCGTGGGCGTCGGTGAGGAACGACTCGCTGCGCTCCGCCGTCCACTTCACCGGGCGGCCGACCTTGCGCGCCGCCCACAGGCAGACCACTTCCTCCGGATAGATAAAGATCTTGGAGCCGAAGCCGCCGCCGACATCCGGCGCGATGACGCGCAGCTTGTGCTCGGGGGCGATGCCGACGAAGGCCGCGATCACCAGCCGCGCGACGTGCGGGTTCTGCGAGGTGTTCCACAGCGTCAGGCTGTCGTTGCCGGCGTCGTATTCGGCGAGCGCCACGCGCGGCTCGATGGCGTTCGGCACCAGGCGGTTGTTGATGAGATCGAGCTTGGTGACGTGCTTGGCGGCGGCGAAGGCCGCATCGACCGCCTTCTGGTCGCCGAGCGACCATTCGTAGATGGTGTTCTTGGGCGCCACCTCGTGGATCTGCGGACCGGACTTGGCCTTGGCCGGATCGGTGACCGCCGGCAGCACCTCGTAATCGACCTTGACCTTCTCGGCGGCGTCGCGCGCCTGCGCCTGCGTCTCGGCGATGACGACGGCGACCGCGTCGCCGACGTGGTTGACATTGCCGGCGGCGAGCGCCGGGTGCGGCGCCATCTTCATCGGCGTGCCGTCCTTGGAATGGATCATCCAGCCGCAGATGAGGTTGCCGATCTTGTCGGTGGCGAGCTGGGCGCCGGTCAGCACCTCGACGACGCCCGGCATCTTCTTGGCCGCGCTGACGTCGATGGCTTTGATCCTGGCGCGGGCGTGCGGCGAACGCACGAAAAAGGCGCGGGTCGCGCCCGGCCTCGTCACGTCATCGGTGTATTGGCCCCTGCCCGTGATGAAACGGATGTCTTCCTTGCGGCGCACCGCCGCGCCGATCCCGGTCGCGCTCATGGCGGTCTCCTCCCGATGGTTGTTGTTGAAGACGTTACTCGGCGGCCTGCCGCGCCGGACCTCCTCTGCCCATGGCTTTGGCGCCGGCGGCAATGGCTTTGACGATGTTGTGGTAGCCCGTGCAGCGGCAGATATTGCCGTCGAGCTGCTCGCGGATGGTCTTCTCGTCGAGGTCGTGGCCCTTGCGGCGCACGATATCGAGCGCGGCCATGATCATGCCCGGCGTGCAATAGCCGCACTGCAGGCCGTGGTGCTCGCGGAAGGCCTCCTGCATCGGATGCAGCGGCCCGTTCGGATCGGCCAGACCCTCGATGGTGGTGATCTTGGCGCCTTCGCACTGCAGCGCCAGCGTCGTGCAGGACTTGGCGGCAATGCCGTCGATATGCACCACGCAGGCGCCGCACTGCGAGGTGTCGCACCCCACGTGGGTGCCTGTCAGCCTCAGGTTTTCGCGCAGGAATTGCACCAGCAAAGTGCGCGCTTCGACATCGCCGGTGACGGCTTTGCCGTTCACCGTCATGGATACGGCAGGCATTCACTCCTCCCATATTCGGGGCCGCAAAGACCCTCTTTTGGCCTCGCCCGGCCAGGGGGCCGGTCGCTCAAGCTCAAAATCGAGCCGATTTCGGATCAAGTCTGAACCCCGGCGCATAGGCCGGTCAAGGGAGTTCACGGACGCAGGCGGTCAAAACGCGGTGCGCTGCCCACTCAGGACGATGCAACCTGGGCGGCAAAATTCTTGAAAAAATCGTCGGCGATCTTCTTGGCGGCGCCGTTGACCAGGCGCTGGCCGAGTTGCGCCAGCTTGCCGCCGATCTGCGCCTCGACGTTGTAGGTCAGCAGCGTGCCGCCGTCTTTTTCGGTGAGTGAAACCGTGGCGCCGCCTTTGGCGAAGCCGGCGACGCCGCCCTCGCCCTCGCCGGAAATCTTGTAGCCATTGGGCGGGTCGAGGTCGGTGAGATGCACCTTGCCTTTGAAGCGCGCCTTCACCGGCCCGATCTTGACCACAGCGGTGGCCTGGAATTCGGTGTCGGACGCCTTGGTCAGCTCCTCACAGCCGGGGATGCAGGCTTTGAGGACGTCGGCGTCGTTGAGCTTGGCCCAGACGACTTCGCGGCTGGCGGGGAGCTGGACCTCGCCCGTCATTGTCATCGCCATCGGCGGTTCTCCTGCTTTTCTCCTATGCGCTTTAAGCCGTTTGCAGGCGGCGCGGAAGCCCTTTAAGTGTGTCCGCCAATAACAATGGCTAGGGAGGACGTTATGGCGATCATCAAGGTCGACGACGGCTGTGAGCTTTATGTCGAGGTCTCGGGCAACGACAAAGCGCCGGCATTGATGCTGTCGAATTCGCTCGGCACCAACCTGCACATGTGGGACGACCAGGTCGCCGACTTCGGCAAGCACTTCCGTCTCGTTCGCTACGATCGGCGCGGCCACGGCAAATCGGGCGTGCCGAAGGGCCCCTACAGCTTCGAGCGCTTCGGCCGCGATATCCTCGCCATCCTCGACGCGCTCAAGATCGACAAGGTGAACTGGTGCGGACTGTCGATGGGCGGCATGGACGGCCAGTGGCTCGGCGCCAACGCGCCCGACCGCGTCGCCAAGCTGGTGCTCGCCAACACCAATTTCTACTACGCCGACAAGGGCCCGTGGCTCGACCGCATCAAATTCGTGCGCGACAAAGGCCTCGGCGAGCTCGTCGGCCCGAACATGGAGCGCTGGTTCACCAAGGGTTTTCGCGACCGCGCGCCCGACGCCATCGCCCGCATGACCAAGATGTTCACCGCCACCAACCCGGAGGGCTACATCGCCTGCGTCGAAGCCATCCGCGACATGGATTTCCGCGCGTCAAACCCGACGGTGACGGCGCCGACGCTGGTTATCGTCGGCAAGCAGGACCCGGCGACGCCGCCGGCGGCGGGCGAAGCCATCGCCAAGGCCATCAAAGGCGCCAGGCTCGCCGCGCTCGACGCCGCGCACATCTCCAACATCGAGCAGCCGCAGGCCTTCACCAAGGCCGTGCTCGATTTCCTGCTTTAGCCGTCATTCCGGACGCCGCGCGGCGGCGATCCGGACTCCCGCGCTTTGACTGGCGCAACGTTCCGGAGTCCGGGTTCGCGCGTTCCGCTCGCCCCGGGATGACAAGAACGACGGAGCCGCCCGATGGACGAACGCGAACGCTACGAAAAGGGCATGGCCAGACGCCGCAAGGTGCTGGGCAATGCCTGGGTCGACCGCGCCAACGCGCGCAAGACGCCGTTCAACGAGGACTTCCAGGACTTCATCACCCGCGGCGCCTGGGGCGAAATCTGGACGCGGCCGCACTATGACGAGCGCACCCGCCGCATCCTGGTGATCGGCACCATGATCGCGCTCGGGCAATGGGACGAATTCCGCCTGCACGTCGGCGCCGCGCTCCGCGAGGGCGGCTTCTCCGAGAATGACATCAAGGAGATCATCCTGCAGCAGGCGATCTATTGCGGCGTGCCCGCCGCCAATCACGCCTTCAAGGAAGCCGGCGACGTCATCGCCGAGCTGGCGAAGGCCAAATAGCCGTCACGCCGCAATCGCGGGGCTGGCGGGGCGTCCGCAGCTAGCGCAGCGGCGAGAACCACTGCGCGTTGCGCGGCGCGACCGCGTTGTCGGCGATGAGCGAGGTCTTGGCGATGAGCGGCTTGTCGGCGCGCCGGAAGCTGCGCTCGACCAGGCCGAGACCGGAGGCGACGCCGACCAGCATCAGCGCAATGGCGTGCTCGCGCACGACGTCGACGTTGTGCTGCCAGATGGCTGGGCCGAGCGCGGCAAGGCAAACCAGCAGCGCCAGCACCAGGCCGGCGTCGAGGAACTCGGAATTGGCGCGGCCCCCGGCCAGCGCGCGGAAGCGGTCGGCGATGTGGATGGCGCAGACTGCGGCAACGGCGAGCTTGAGCGTGGCCAGGAAGGCGGCGAGCTTGATCAGGCCGAAGGGCGCAAGGCCGAAGACGCGGCCGAGCTCAAATACGAACTGGGAGCGCCAAACATCTTCCAGACCGTAGGTCGGCGACGTCAGCATGCGCAAGGCATCGAAGCCCCAGAACGTCGCGAAGTAGAAGGCGATCGCCAGAATCATCGCAACGGAAGCGGATGACAGCTTGCGCATGTGGTCCTCCTTGGCAGGACATCACGCGTAATCGCTTTAAATGCCAAGTTCAAAACAAACCAACCCTTTACCTTACCTGTTAGCCGCTTAACCAAACGGCGGTCCGGGTTCCCGAAATGCAGGCATGCAGAAATCGGGTGGGTTTCGCGGCTCTCGCATCTAGCTGTGTCTCATCGACTATTCGGCCGCATCAATCTTGGTGGCCGATCGGATAAAAAACATTCGTTTTCACCCGCAGCCGTCGAGGTGCAAGACGCGCCGCTGCCGAGAGGTTTGACGAGGATTCGGTTGGTTCCAGGGATGGCCAAACACGAAACAAAAAGAAAGGAATGCCATGACTCTGGTGACACCGTGGCTCAACGGCGCTGCTGAAAAAACCCGGCCCCGCCTGGTTCTCGCCGCCTGCTCGCTCGGCGTGCTGTTCGCCCAGATCGATACCTCCGTCGTTAATCTTGCGGTCAAGAGCATCGGCGCCGACCTGCACACCGGGGTGAGCGCGATGCAGTGGGTCATCGACTCCTACAATCTCGTCTATGCGAGCCTGCTGCTGACCGGCGGCACGCTCGGCGATCTTTACGGCCGCCGCCGCATCTTCGTTTGGGGCATTGCGCTCTTCATCCTCGGCACGTTGCTCTGCGCGCTGGCGCCCAGCACCGCCGTGCTGATCGGCGGGCGCGTCGTCACCGGCATCGGCGCGGCCTTCGTCGTACCGATGTCTCTGGTGCTGCTCGCCATCGCCTATCCCGATCGCAAGGAGCGCGCCCACGCCATGGGCATCTGGGCAAGCTGTAACGGCCTTGCCTTCATCATCGGGCCGGTGGTCGGCGGCTGGCTGGTCGATACCGTCGGCTGGCGCAGCATCTTCTACGTCATCCTGCCGGTTTGCGCGGCCACACTGGCCCTCGCCTATGCCGCCGTCACCGAAAGCGCCGAGCCGAAAGGACGCCGCCTCGACCTGCCCGGCCAGGGGCTGGCAATCGCCGGCCTGAGCGCGTTCGCGTTTGCCGCGATCGAAGGCTCGCACTGGGGCTGGACGTCGCCGACGATCCTGCTGACCGCCGGCGCCGCCATCGTCACGCTGGCCCTCTTCGTCTGGGTCGAAGCCCGCACGCCAGGCCCGTTGCTGCCGCTGCAGTTTCTGCGCCAGCCGATATTCTCAGCCTCGCTTGCGATCGCCGGCCTGATGACGTTCGGCATGTACGCCTTGCTGTTCATCATATCGCTCTATTTCCAGACCGTGCGCGGCGCGAGCCCGTTGATTGCCGGTTTCGAATTGCTGGCGATGCCGATCAGTTTCTTCGTGGTCTCGCAATTCGTCGGTCATCTCAGCAACCGGTTCGGCCCGCGCGTCGTCATGACCGCCGGCATGCTGTGCATGGGCGGCGGCACGCTGGGGCTGGCGTTCCTCGCACAGGATACAAGCCTCGTCCTGGTCGAGTTTTTGCTGATGATCGTCGGCATCGGCCTCGGCCTGAACACCGCGCCGCTCAACGGCGTCGCGGTCGCGGCGCTGCCGTCCGAGCGTTCCGGCACAGCATCGGGCGTGCTCAATACCTCGCGCATGGTCGGCGCCACGCTCGGCGTCGCCATTCTCGGCGCGCTCTTTGCCGCCCATGCGGGCCAGGAGGCTACGGCATCGGGATTTCTGCCCGGCATGCGCGTCGCCTTGAGTGGCGGCGGCATTGCAGAATTGATCGGCGCCGTCATCGCGCTCGCCTTCATCCGGCGCAATTCGCTGCACGCCAAAACGTAAACGTCAGCCGCCGCGCCCCTCGCGGAACGCCTGCGGCGTGGTGCCGGTCTGCTTGCGGAAGAAGCGCGTGAAGTGCGAGGGATCGGAAAAGGCAAGATCGTAAGCGATCTCGTGGATCGCCTGGTTGGTGAAGACCAGCTGGCGCTTGGCTTCGGTGAGCACGCGCTGGCGGATCAGGTGACCGGCGGTGACGCCGATCGCGCGCTTGACGTGATCGTTGAGCCGGTCGGGGGTCATCGCCAGCTTCTCGGCGTAGAAGTGGACCAGGCGTTCCTTGCGGAAATGCTCGTCGATCAGCCGCCGCAATTCGTCGACGCGCGCGTCGGCGGGCTTGAGCGTCACCGCGCCGGTGCGCGCGCGGCTCACGCTCAGCCGCACCACCTCGATGGCAATCAGGGCCAGCAGCCCGCGCATGGCGAGGCGAAAGCCCTCGCGCGCAAGCGACGCCTCCTCGGCGAGGTCCCGGCACAGCGCCGACAGGCGCTTGGCTTCGGCGGCGGCGGCAAGCGGCACCAGCGGATCGACGGCGACGGCCTTGAGGCGCGCCAGCGCCTCGCCCGACTGATCGCCGATCGCGTCGGCGACGTCCTCGGTGAAGCTCACCACCCAGCCGTCGGTGACCTGCGGCTTGAAGCGGAAGCCGTGCGCCGTGGTCGCCGGCACGAGAATGACCGCCGGCGCCGAAAACGGCACGGTCGCCGTCTCGAAGCTCATCTCGCCGCCGCCCGCTTCGATCAGCAGGATCTGAAACAGGTTGCGGTGGCGATGCGCGCGAATGGTCCACGCGTGCAGCGAGGAGCGCGAGGCGATGGTTTCGATGTGGATGAAGTCGAACGCGCTGTCGTCCGGCGGATCGCCGTAGAGATGAAACAGCGGCAGCGCGCTCGGGGCCATGGCGCAACAAGCATAGGACGGCGCACGCGCCGAGGCCAACCGTTGCGGCCGATGCAGAAAGCCCCGCCGTTTGGCGGGGCTTTCCGTCGTTGTCCTGTTACCGCGGGTCAGTGCTGGCCCTGCTGACCGCCGCCCTGCTGGCCGCCCTGACCGGGCTTCGGCGTCTGTTGCTGCTGCTGCTGGCCGGGCTTCTGCTGTTGTCCGCCCTGCTGCTGCTGGCCGCCTTGCTGCTGATTGGGATTCTGATTCATTGTCTGCTCCGAGGTTAAGCCGCTCCCCGCCCGAACCCGGCTCAACGCGCGCGGCCCGACATTCGTTCCCGGAATACCGAATGGAACAAAAGGCAGCGACAGCGCATTCCCGTCGCATCGAACGCGACGGAGGAGCGCATCATGGGACGCTATTTGCTGCTTTGGCTGTTAGGGATTCCGCTGCCGATCCTGGTTTTGATCTGGGCCTTCGGCGGCCTGCACTGACGACGGACTGCGGAACGGCTGCGTCAGCAGCCGTACGATATTGAGCTCCGCAACGTCGCGGAAGACCGGCAAGCCGATCGTCAACCCCGCCTCGCCGGCTTTCGGCGCGGCGCGATAGGTGCCGAACAGACGATCCCACCACGGCAGATTGAAGCCGAAATTGCTGTCGGTCTCGGCGCGTTCGATCGAGTGATGCACTTGATGCATCTGCGGCGTCACCACGATCAAGCGCGCGATGCGCTCGAGCCGCGGCGGCAGCGCTACGTTGCCGTGGTTGAACATCGAGGTGGCGTTGAGCAGCACCTCGAAGATGACGACGGCCGGCGCCGGCACGCCGAGCGCGAGCACCGCCGCGATCTTGATCGCCAGCGACAGCAAGATCTCCAGCGGATGAAAGCGCACGCCGGTAGTGACGTCGATGTCGGGATCGGCGTGGTGCACGCGGTGCAGCCGCCACAACCACGGCACGTGATGGAAGACGACGTGCTGGACGTAGATGACGAGGTCGAGCGCGACCACCCCCGCGATGAGAGCCAGCCAATAGGGCAGCCCGACCAGCGGCATGAGGCCCCAGCCGCGCTCGCCGGCAAGCAGGGCCGCGCCAACCGCGCCCGCCGGGCCGACCAGCCGCACGATGGCGCTGTCGATGCCCCAGATGCCGAGATTCCCCGGCCAGCGCGGCCGCCGTCCGGCCGCGAGCCGCCGCCGCGGCGCCCGCCATTCCCATAGCGCCATGGCGGCGAAAACCGCCGCCGCGGCGCCCACTCGGATGGCCAGGATCACGCCCGCGGACATCAAACCTCCCGCCGACTTAATAACATGGGTGGCCGGCGCGACGTTGCCGGGCCTGCGAAAGCCTTTAAGATCGCCTGGGCGGCGCCGCAAAGGGCGTTCGGGGACGCAATGGAAGTCTTCCTCCAGCAGCTCATCAACGGCATCACCCTCGGCTCGATCTACGGCCTGATCGCCATCGGCTACACCATGGTGTTCGGCATCATCGGCATGGTCAATTTCGCCCATGGCGACGTGTTCATGGTGTCGGCCTTCATCGCGCTCATCGCCTTTTTATTCCTGACCACCTGGCTCGGCCTCAGCTCGATCGCGCTGGCGCTGTTCATCGTGCTGCTGGTGGCCATGCTGTTCACGGCGCTGGTCAACTGGGTGATCGAGCGCGTCGCCTATCGTCCCTTGCGCGGCTCGTTCCGGCTGGCCCCGCTCATCTCGGCGATCGGCATGTCGATCTTCCTGTCGAACTTCGTGCAGGTCAGCCAGGGCCCGCGCAACAAGTCGATCCCGCCGATGGTGCAGGGCGACTTCACGCTGTTCACGCGCAACGACTACGCGGTGACGCTGTCCTACAAGCAGCTCATCATCTGGGGCATCACCGCGGTGCTGCTCGCCTGCTTCTGGTATCTGGTCGCCAAGACCAGGCTCGGCCGCGCCCAGCGCGCCTGCGAGCAGGATCAGAAGATGGCGGCACTGGTCGGCGTCAATGTCGATCAGACCATCTCGATGACCTTCGTCATTGCCGCCGCGCTCGCCGCCGTCGCCGGCACCATGTACCTGATGTATTACGGCGTCGTGTCGTTTGCCGACGGCTTCGTGCCGGGCGTCAAGGCCTTCACGGCGGCGGTGCTGGGCGGCATCGGCTCGCTGCCGGGCGCGGTGATCGGCGGCCTGCTCATCGGCCTCATCGAAACCATGTGGTCGGCCTACTTCTCCATCGACTACAAGGACGTCGCCGCCTTTTCGGTGCTGGCGATTACCCTGATCTTCCTGCCACAAGGCCTGTTCGGGCGGCCGGACGTCGAGAAGGTCTGAGATGGCGGACGGGGCGCGTCGCGTCGATATTGCCCGCGCGCTGAGCGACGCCGGGCTGACCGCCTTCATCGCCTTCGGTCTGCTGTTGCCGCTGATCGGCTTCTTGACCGGCGTCGACGGCCGCAACCAGCTCGTCTTGACGACGCGCTGGCCGCTGCTCGCCGGCATCACCGCCTTCGTCGGCCTGGCGCGGCTGCTGTTTGCGCTGTTCGTCGCGCCCTACCTGACGCGGCGCACGCAGCGGCCGCTTGCCGCCGCCTCGCCGATCCGCGATCGCCTGCGCCGCTGGTTCGTTCCTTTCGCCATCGGCTTTGTCGTCCTCTACCCCGTCATCGTGCTGTCGACCGCCGGCTTTTCCGGCGGCGTGAAGTGGATCGACAATTTCGGCATCCAGATCCTGATCTACGTCATGCTCGGCTGGGGCCTGAACATCGTCGTCGGCCTCGCCGGCCTGCTCGATCTCGGCTACGTCGCCTTCTACGCCGTCGGCGCCTATTCCTATGCGCTGCTGGCGCAGAACTTCGGTTTCTCGTTCATCATCCTGCTGCCGCTCGCCGGCATTCTCGCCTCGTTCTGGGGCATCCTGCTCGGCTTCCCGGTGCTGCGGCTGCGCGGCGACTATCTCGCCATCGTGACGCTCGCCTTCGGCGAGATCATCCGCATCGTGCTGATCAACTGGGTCGACCTCACCAACGGCTATGCCGGCATCGGCGGCATTCCGCGGCCGACCTTCTTCGGCATTCCGTTCAACGCCGACGACGACGGCTTTGCCGCGCGGTTCGGCCTGGAATTCTCGCCGCTCTACCGCACCATCTTCCTCTATTACATCATCCTGGCGCTCGCCCTGCTGACCGCCTTCGTCACCGTGCGGCTGCGCCGGCTTCCGGTCGGCCGCGCCTGGGAGGCGCTGCGCGAAGACGAGGTCGCCTGCCGTTCGCTCGGCATCAACACCACCAACACCAAGCTCACGGCTTTCGCCATGGGCGCGATGTTCGCGGGCTTTGCCGGCTCGTTCTTCGCCGCGCGGCAGGGCTTCATCTCGCCGGAGTCCTTCACCTTTCTGGAGTCGGCGACGATTCTGTCGATCGTGGTGCTCGGCGGCATGGGCAGCCAGATCGGCGTCGCCATCGCCGCCATCGCCATGATCGGCGGCACCGAGATCATGCGCGAGCTCGATTTCCTGAAAAGGATTTTCGGCCCCACCTTCGACCCGACCCAATACCGCATGCTGCTGTTCGGCTTCGCCATGGTGCTGATCATGGTCTGGCGGCCGCGCGGGCTGATTTCGACGCGCGACCCCTCGGTCGTGCTCAAGGAGCGCAAGGGAATTTCCGGCGACCTTGTGAAGGAAGGCCATGGCTAGTACGGCACCGGCTGACACGCTGCTGCGCGTCGAGCACCTGACCATGCGCTTCGGCGGGCTGGTCGCGGTCGACGATCTGTCCTTCGAGGTTGCGCGCGGCACCATCACCGCCCTGATCGGCCCGAACGGCGCCGGCAAGACCACGGTATTCAACTGCATCACCGGCTTCTACAAGCCGAGCGAGGGCCGCCTTGCGCTCTGCCACGGCGACGGCGCGGCGTGGGATGCGCTCGACGCGCTGACGGCAAGCGGCGCGCGCAGCAAGGGCCCGCTGTTCCTGCTCGAGCGCATGCCCGACTTCCTGGTGACGCAGCAGGCGCGCGTCGCCCGCACCTTCCAGAACATCCGCCTGTTTCCCGGCATGACGGTGCTGGAAAATCTCCTGGTCGCCCAGCACAACCGGCTGATGGTCGCCTCCGGCTACACCCTGCTCGGCGTGCTCGGCTTCCCCTCCTACGATTTCGCCGAACGCGCGGCGATCGACAAGGCCAGGGACTGGCTCGACCGCGTCGGCCTCACCGCGCGCGCCGACGACCCCGCCGGCGATCTGCCCTACGGCGCGCAGCGCCGCCTCGAGATCGCGCGCGCCATGTGCACCGACCCGGTCCTGCTCTGCCTCGACGAGCCGGCCGCCGGCCTCAATCCGCATGAGAGCGCCGAGCTCAACGAACTGCTGCTCGCCATCCGCAAGGACTTCGACATCTCCGTGCTGCTGATCGAGCACGACATGTCGGTGGTGATGGAAATTTCCGACGACGTGGTCGTGCTCGACTACGGCGTCAAGATCGCCGAGGGCAAGCCCGACGAGGTGCGCAACGATCCGAAGGTGATCGGCGCCTATCTCGGCGTGCCCGAGGAGCACGTCGACGACGCCAAGGCGGAGGTCGGCCTATGAAGGGTTATGTCATTCCGGGGCGCGAGCGAAATGAGCGAACCCGGAATCCAGATGCATGCACAGTGCAAATTTCTGGATTCCGGGTCCGGCGCTGCGCGCCGTCCCGGAATGACGGACTTATATTGAGGCGCGGGGCCGTGCCATGATGTCGCCGCTGCTCAGCGTGCGCGGCGTGCACACCTATTACGGCCGCGTCCAGGCGCTCAAAGGCGTCGACCTCGACGTCAACGACGGCGAGATCGTGGCGCTGATCGGCGCCAACGGCGCCGGCAAATCGACGCTGATGATGACGATCTGCGGCAATCCGCGCGCCCGTGAAGGCTCGATCCATTTCGCCGGCAACGACATCACGCATTTGCCGACGCACGAAATTGCCCGCCTGCGGCTGGCGCAGGCGCCGGAAGGCCGCCGCATCTTCTCGCGCATGAGCGTCCTGGAAAACCTGCAGATGGGCGCGACCACCGCCGATCCCGCGGGCTTTACCGCCGATCTCGAGCGCGTCCTCGCCCTGTTCCCCCGCCTGAAGGAGCGGCTGTCGCAGCGCGGCGGCACTTTGTCGGGCGGCGAACAGCAGATGCTGGCGATCGCGCGCGCCTTGATGAGCCGGCCGCGGCTGTTGCTGCTCGACGAGCCCTCGCTCGGCTTGGCGCCGCTGATCGTGCGGCAGATCTTCGACGCCATCAAAACGTTGAACGCCCGCGAGGGCCTGAGCGTCTTTCTGGTCGAGCAGAACGCCTTCCATGCGCTCAAGCTCGCGCACCGCGGCTACGTCATGGTGAACGGGCAGATCACCCTCACCGCCAGCGGACGCGAACTGCTCGAGCACCCTGAAATCAAGTCCGCCTATCTCGAAGGCGGCCGGCAGAAGGCGGCGGGCTGATGGATATCGTGTACGAGGAAAGCTCGATCGGCGTCTTTGTCCTGGTCACCGTCATCCTCGGCGGCGGCGCGGCCGCGCTCGCCGGCCGCGCGGTCGCCGGCACCTGGCGGCCATGGTGGCAGGTGATCGTCTACATGCTGATCCTCGGCGGCGCCGTGCGCTTCATCCATTTCAGCCTGTTCGGCGGCACGCTGCTGTCGCTGCATTATTATGTGGTCGACAGCGCGGTCTGCATGGCGGCAGGCTTTCTCGGCTTCCGCATGACCCGCATCGCGCAGATGGTCCAGCACTATCGCTGGCTCTACGAGCCCTATGGCCCGGTGCGCTGGCGCCGCAAAGCGCCGTGACGTAAGATCGCCGTCACGTTTGACCGCACTGAAGGGGAACGCGATGAAACGGATCACCACGCTCGGCCTTGCGCTGGGCTTTGCTTTGGCCTTTGCCGGAACGGCCGGCGCCCAGGTGAAAATGGGCGTCGCCGGCCCGATCACCGGCCCGAGCGCCGCCACCGGCGCGCAGATGAAGAACGGCGTCGACCAGGCCGCCGCCGACATCAACGCCGGCGGCGGCATGATGGGCCAGAAGATCCAGGTCTTCTACGGCGACGACGCGTCAGATCCCAAGCAGGGCGTCTCGGTCGCCAACAAGATGGCCGGCGACGGCGTCAAATATATCGTCGGTCACTACAATTCCGGCGTCAGCATCCCCGCCTCGATGGTCTACCAGGAGAACGGCATCGTCGAGATCACGCCGGCCTCGACCAACCCGACATTCACCGAGCGCAAGATGTGGAACACGTTCCGCGTCTGCGGCCGCGACGACCAGCAGGGCAAGGTGGCGGGCGCCTACATCCTCAAGCACTTCAAGGGCAAGAAGATCGCCGTCGTCCACGACAAGACGACCTACGGCAAGGGGCTGGCCGACGAGACGCTCAAGACCATGAAGGCCGGCGGCATGAAGGAAGTGCTCTACGAGGGCATCAATACCGGCGAGAAGGACTATTCGGCGCTGGTCTCCAAGATCAAGCAATCCGGCGCCGATCTCGTCTACTTCGGCGGCCTCTACACCGAAGGCGGGCTGATCGTGCGGCAGATGCGCGACCAGGGCGTCAAGGCGCCGCTGATGGGCGGCGACGGCATCACCTCGGACGAGTTCGCTTCGGTGGGCGGACCCGGCGTCGAAGGCACGCTGATGACCTACGGTCCCGATCCGCGCAACCGCCCGGAGGCGAAAGCGGTGGTCGAGGAATTCCGCAAGAAGAATTTCGAGCCGGAGGCCTACACGCTCTACTCTTACGCCGCCGTGCAGATCTACAAGCAGGCGGCGGAAGCGGCCAAATCGCTCGACCCCAAGAAGGTCGCCGACAAGATGCATTCCGGCATGCACTTCAAGACCGTGATCGGCGACATCGCCTACGACAAGAAGGGCGACATCACGCGGCTCGACTACGTGGTCTACATCTGGAAGAAGGACGCCAGCGGCAAGATCACCTACAGCGAGTGCCCGGAGGCTGGCTGCAAGTAAGCGCCCGCGTCCAGAAATGCGAAAAGCCCGCCGGCAGCGGCGGGCTTTTTGTTTGCGGGCGGAGTTCAGCCGATCTTGCCGAGCACCGGGAAGGTCTCGAGCAGCCAGACGCTGAACGAATTGATCCAGTTGAACGACGGCGACAGGAACGCAAGTCCCGTGAGCACCAGGAGCGCTCCCATCACCTGTTCGACACGGTGCAGATGCGCCTTGAACCGCGCCAGAAACGCGGCGAAAGGTTCGACGGCAAAGGCCGCGACGATGAAGGGAATGCCGAGGCCGAGCGAATAGACGGCGAGCAGGCTTGCGCCCTTCGCCACCGTCTGCTCGGAGGCGGCCACCGCCAGGATCGCCGCCAGGATCGGCCCGATGCAGGGCGTCCAGCCGAAGGCGAAAGCCAGCCCGATCACATAGGCGCCCCACAGCCCGACCGGCTTTGCCACCTCCAGCCGCTTCTGCCGGTACAGCCACGTGATCGGCGTCAGGCCGAGGAAGTGCAGGCCCATGACGATGATGACGGCGCCGGCGACGATGGCGAGCGGCCCGGAGTAGGCCTGGATCAGCGCGCCGATGGCGCTGGCGCTGGCGCCGAGCGCGACGAAGACCGTGGCAAAGCCGGCAACGAACAGCGCCGCCGCCAGCACCGTCTCGCGCTTGACTTGGGCGTCGGGCTCCCGATCGGCCAGCCGCTCGAGCGAAGTGCCGGCCATGAACACCAGATAGGGCGGCACCAGCGGCAGCACGCAAGGGCTGAGGAAGCTGACGAGGCCGGCGAGAAGCGCGGCAAGCAAGGTGACGTCGCTATGCATGGCGCCTACATGCAGAAGCACCGTGGCGATGGCAAGGTGCCCCTGACCGGAATGGCGCGGATGTGATAAGCGGGTGATATCATGGCGATGCGCAACTCCATCACCGATATTGCCGGCGTGAGTGTCGGCCACGCCGGCGATGCCAAGCTCGGCTCGGGTTCGACCGTCGTGCTGTTCGACAAACCGGTGGTCGCGAGCGTCGACGTGCGCGGCGGCGGGCCCGGCACGCGCGAAACCGCGCTGCTCGATCCGGCGCAGACCGTCGAGGGTATCGACGCCATCGTGCTGTCCGGCGGCTCGGCCTTCGGCCTCGACGCCGCCTCCGGCGTGCAGGCCTATCTGCGCGAGATCGGCCGCGGCTTCCGCATCCGCGACGCGGTCGTGCCGATCGTGCCCGGCGCGATCATGTTCGACCTGCTCAACGGCGGCGACAAGAACTGGGGGCGCTATCCGCCCTACCGCGAGTTCGGCTACGCGGCGGCGCAAAGCGCCGGCGCCGATTGCGCGCTCGGCAGCGTCGGCGCCGGGCTCGGCGCCACCACGGCGACGCTCAAGGGCGGCGTCGGCTCGGCCTCGGCGACAATGGCCGGCGGCGTCACCGTCGCCGCCGTCGTTGTCGTCAACGCCGTCGGCAGCGTCGTCGTCGGCGACGGCCCGCATTTCTGGGCGGCGCCGTTCGAGCAGGGACAGGAATTCGGCGGGCGCGGCTGGCCGAAAGCGATGGCGCCGTCCGATCTGAAGATCCGCGCCAAAGGCGGGCCGCAGGAGAACACCACCATCGGGCTCATCGCCACCGATGCCCGATTGAGCAAGGCGCAGTGCAACCGGCTCGCCGTCATGGCGCAGGACGGGCTCGCCCGCGCCATCTACCCCGTCCATACGCCGCTCGACGGCGACACCATCTTTGCGGCGGCGACCGGCGCAAAGCCGCTCGCCGATGCAACCTATGGTCTCGCCGAGCTCGGCATGCTGGCCGCCAATGTGATGGCGCGCGCCGTCGCCCGCGGCGTCTACGAAGCGGCCGCCCTGCCCTTTGCCGGTGCACTGCCGAGCTGGAAGGACAAGTTCGGCTAGAGAAAACGCTCCGCCCGGTACGGCGCCGGATCGACGAACGGCGTCACGCCCGCCATCATCTCCGCGAGCATGCGCCCGGTCGACGGTCCGAGCGTCAAGCCCCAATGGGCGTGGCCGATGGCGAGCCATAGGCCGCTTTGACCCGGCGCGCGCCCGATCACCGGCCGCGAGTCCGGGAAGCACGGCCGCGATCCCATCCAGGTCGTCTCGTCGGCGCGCTCGCCGAGCGGGAACAGGGCGCGGGCCTGCGGCATGATGCGCGCAAACAGCACCGGCGAAGCCGGCGCGTCGCGCGCGGCGAATTCGACGCCGGTCGTCATGCGGATCCCCATCTCCATCGGCGTGATGCAGTAGCCGATGTCGGCATCGAGCACCGGCCGCGCCAGCGAGGCATTGCCCTGCCCGCGGAAATGCCGGTGATAGCCGCGCTTGACCGCGAACGGCAGCCGCAACCCGCGGTCGGCAAGAAAGTCGCCCGCCCACGGCCCCAGCGCGATGACGACCTCGGCGGCGTCGACGCCACCCTCGTCGGTTTCGACGCGCCAGCCATTGCCCTTGCGATGCAAGGTGCGTGCGTCGCCGGAAACCGTGACCCCGCCGAGCGCGCGCAGGCGCGAGGCATAGGCGAGCGTGACGCGAAACGGGTTGCTCACGCTCGCCGCTTCCGGCCAGAACACCGCGTGAGCGAAGACCGGCAAAAGCGACGGCTCGAGCGCCTGCGCGCCCTTGGTATCGAGCGGCGTCAGCGGCAGACCCATGTCCGCCGCAAGGTCGAATTCGCGCTGCAAACCTTTGAACGACGTCTGCCGCCGGTAGACCTTCAGCCAGCCGGTCTTGCGCAGGTACTGCGAGCCGCCCGCCTCTTTCAGCAAAGCCTCGTGCTCGGGCACGGCGCTGGCAAACAGCGGCCGGATCAGATGCGCGGTCTCGATCAGCCGTTCGGGCCGCGAGGCGGCGCGAAACGCCCAGAGCCAGGGCAGCACCTTGGGCAGGAAGGTCAGATGATAATTGGCATCGCTGGCGCGCTTGGCAGCGATGCGCGCGAGCGCCCCGGCGTCGGCCGGGAAGGCCGGCGGGAAAATGGTATTGCCCTCGATGATGCCGGCGTTGCCGAACGAGGTCTGCTCGCCCAGGGCCGAGCGATCGACCAGCGCGACGCTCAAGCCGCGCTTGGCCAAATGCAGCGCGACGCAGGTGCCGACGATGCCGGCGCCCAGGATGATCGCATCGGTGCGGGCCATGGTTTTTCCTCTCCTGTCCTATATGGATCGCCTGCCGCCGAACCGCTATCAAGGATGCGCCGGGGGTTTCCACCGATGAACGTCTTTCGCCCGTTCGCGGCCGCGCTCAATTATGTCGGCCGCCACGGTACGCTGATGGTCGCTGCTTCGCTGTTCGTGGGCCTCGGGCTCCCGGACATTGCCGCCTACTGCAAGCCGGTGCTGGGACCGGCGATCATCGCCATGCTGACGCTGGCGTTTCTGCGCGTCGACCCGGCCGAATTGCGCGGCCACTGGGATCGGCCCGGCCTGATCGCCGCGGCCTCGATCTGGGTCATGCTGGTGACGCCCGCGGTTCTTGGCCTGCTGTTCGAGGTGACCGGGCTCAACCGGAACATGCCCGGCCTTTACTTCATGCTGGTGCTGCAAATGTCGGCGCCGGGACTGACCTCCGCCCCCGCGCTCGCCGCGCTGATCGGGCTCGATGTGGCGCTGACGCTTGCGACCCTGATCGTCTGCATGGCTTTGACGCCGCTCACTGCCAGCCTGTTCACGCATTATTTTCTCGGCGCCGCCCTGCCCGCTCCGGTGACCTTCGGCGTCCGGTTGTTCCTGCTGATCGCCGGCTGCGCCGCCGCCGCCGCGGTGATACGCCGCCTGGCGGGCCGGGACGTCATCGAACGGCAGCGCGAAGCCATCGACGGCTTGAGCGTGCTGTCGATGTTCGTGTTCGTGATCGCGGCGATGGACGGCGTTTTCGCCGCGACCCGCAGCAATCCGCTTTTGGTCGTCGGGCTGACGCTGCTCACTTTCGTGCTGGCGCTCGGCATGATGGCCGTCACCGCGCTCGTCTTTCGCGGCGCCGGCCGGGCTCGCGCGCTCGCCATCGGGCTCAATGCCGGCAATCGCAATATCGGCATCATGCTGGCTGCGGTCGGCTTTCACGTGCCCGACGTCGCCTGGCTCTATTTCGGCCTGGCGCAGTTTCCGATCTATCTATTGCCGCATTTGCTCAAGCCGCTGGCCCGGCGGCTCAACGGCTAGGCGTTGAGCGTCTCCTGCGCCGCGAGCAGCGCCGCATGGGTGTGGCGGTCGAATCTGGGCAGGGGCGGACCGGGATTGAGCGTGATGGCCGGCAGGCCGGGCTTTTTCGCACTGGCGGCGGCGCCAGCCACGAAGGGCTGCACCGGGGGCGGACTGGCAACCGCATTGCTGACGCTGGTTGCGGCTTGGTCGATGAGCGAGGAGACCGTCGACAAAGCGCCCATCGCGAGACCGACTGCGGCAATCATGGCTGCTCCTCCTGCCGGGGATGATGCAAAGCCCGCGCCAATTCAGAACCCGCATGCCGCTTGGGTTTTCCACACGCAGCCGCCGGCGCGGCCGGCGCTTTTCGCCGTGCGGCCCGGCAAATTTTGCCCGGCGCGCGGGTGTTAACGAGCGGCGCAGGCCGCGCGTTGCCCGCGCGGCCCGCGCGTGATACGCGCTACGCGTCCGGAGAGCCTGAATGCGCCCGCTGATCATCGCGCCGTCGATTCTTTCGGCCGATTTCGCCAAATTGGGCGATGAAATCCGCGCAGTCGAGGCGGCCGGCGCCGACTGGATCCACGTCGACGTGATGGACGGCCATTTCGTGCCCAACATCACCATCGGCCCCGGCGTCGTGCAGGCGATCCGCCCGGTCACCAGGAAGACGCTCGACGTCCATCTGATGATCAGCCCTTGCGATCCCTATCTCGAGGCCTTCGCCAAGGCCGGCTCCGACGTCATCACCGTGCATGTCGAGGCAGGTCCGCACGTGCACCGCTCGCTACAGGCGATCCGCGCCCTCGGCAAGAAGGCCGGCGTCACCATGAACCCCGGCACACCGGTGGAGGCCGTCGCGCACGTCATCGACATGGTCGATCTCATTCTGGTGATGTCGGTCAATCCCGGCTTCGGCGGGCAAGCCTTCATCCCCTCCGCCCTCGACAAGATCAGCGCCTTGCGCGCCATGGTCGGCGCGCGGCCGATCGACATCGAGGTCGACGGCGGCATCATGCCGGCGAACGCGGCGCAGGTCGTACGCGCCGGCGCCAATGTGCTGGTGGCAGGCTCTGCGATTTTCAAAGGCGACTACAAGACCAACATCGCCGCCATCCGCAATGCGGCGGCGCAGGCGCGCGGGGAAGCGGCGTGATAAGGCACGCAATAGCTTTCAGCTTGTCATGGCCGGGCTTGACCCGGCCATCCCGATTAGGGACGCACCGTGCTGTCCTAAGCGAGATCGCCGGGACAAGCCCGGCGATGACCGAGGAAATGACGGTCGCGCGATGATCCCCCGCTACTCCCGCCCCGAAATGGCCGCGATCTGGTCGCCGGAGACGAAATTCCGTATCTGGTTCGAGATCGAGGCCCACGCCGCCGACGCCATGGCTGAGCTCGGCGTCATCCCGAAGGATGCGGCAAAGAAAATCTGGGACAAGGGCAAGGCCGCCAAGTTCGACGTCGCCCGCATCGACGAGATCGAGGCGGAGGTCAAGCACGACGTCATCGCCTTCCTCACGCATCTGACCGAAATCGTCGGGCCGGAGGCGCGCTTCGTCCACGCCGGCATGACCTCGTCCGACGTGCTCGATACCTGCCTCAACGTGCAGCTGGTGCGCTCAGCCGACATTCTCATCAAGGACGTCGATACCCTGCTCGCCGCGCTCAAGCGTCGCGCCTTCGAGCACAAATTGACCCCGACCGTCGGCCGCTCGCACGGCATCCATGCCGAGCCGACCACCTTCGGCCTCAAGCTGGCGCAGGCCTATGCCGAATTTGCCCGCGCCAGGGAGCGCCTGATCGCCGCGCGCAAGGAGGTGGCGACCTGCGCGATTTCCGGCGCCGTCGGCACCTTCGCCCAGGTTGACCCCCGCGTCGAAGCTCACGTCGCCAAGGCGATGGGCCTTTCGGTCGAGCCGGTGTCGACGCAGATCATTCCCCGCGACCGCCACGCCATGTATTTCGCCACTCTTGGCGTGGTCGCCTCCTCGATCGAGCGCCTCGCCACCGAAATCCGTCACCTGCAGCGCACCGAGGTGCTGGAGGCGGAAGAGTTCTTCGCCGAGAAGCAGAAGGGCTCCTCGGCCATGCCGCATAAACGCAACCCGGTGCTGTCGGAGAACTTGACCGGCCTCGCCCGCATGGTGCGGGCCTACGCGCTGCCGGCGATGGAGAACGTCGCGCTCTGGCACGAGCGCGACATCTCGCACTCATCGGTCGAGCGCATGATCGGCCCCGATGCCACGGTGACGCTTGATTTCGCGCTGGCGCGGCTCGCCTCCATCGTCGACAAGCTCGTGGTCTATCCCGCCAATATGCAGAAGAACCTCGACAGACTCGGCGGTCTCATCCACTCGCAGCGCGTGCTGATCGCGCTGACGCAGAAGGGCGTCGCCCGCGAAGACGCCTACCGGCTCGTCCAGCGCAACGCCATGAAGGTCTGGGGCGGCGAGGCCGATTTCCTGGCGCTGCTCAAGGCCGACAAGGACGTGACGGCAAAGCTTTCCGCCAAGGAGCTCGAGGCGCTGTTCGACCTCGACTATCACTTCAAGCACGTCGACACGATTTTCAAGCGCGTGTTCGGGAGCGCATGACGTTGGCGGCGGCGCCGACAATTGTCGTCTTCGATTCCGGCCTCGGCGGCTTGACCGTGTTCCGCGAGGTCGTCAAGGCGCGGCCCGATGCGCGCTTCGTTTACCTGGCCGACGACGCCGCCTTCCCCTATGGCGACATGCCGGAACCGGCGCTGATCACGCGCATCATGCACGTCGTCGGCAAGGCGATCGCCGACCATAAGCCCGACCTCATCGTCGTCGCCTGCAACACCGCTTCGACCCTGGCGCTGCCCGAACTGCGCCGGCGCTACCAGGTGCCCTTCGTCGGCACCGTGCCGGCGATCAAGCCGGCCTGCGCCCAGTCGAAAACCAAGCGCGTCGCCGTGCTCGGCACCGAGGGCACCGTGCACCGCGAATATACCAAGGCGCTGATCCGCGAATTTGCCGCGGGCTGCGATGTCGAACTCGTCGGCTCCTCGCGCCTTGCCCCGCTTGCCGAAGACGAATTGTCCGGCAGCCCCGCGGGCGAAGCCGAGATTGCCGCGGCGATCGCGCCCTGCTTCGTCGACAAAAACGGCCGCCGCACCGACACCGTGGTGCTGGCCTGCACGCATTACCCGCTGCTCGTTCACCGCTTCAAGGCCGCCGCGCCCTGGCCGGTGGAATGGCTCGATCCCGCCCCGGCGATCGCCCGCCGCGTCGCCGACCTGCTGCACCAGCGGCCGGCGGTCGAGGCCGCGGGGCCAGCGCCCGAGATCATCTTCACCTCGGGCCGGGCGCCCTCCCCGGCATTGGCAAAAGCGCTGGCGGGCTATGGGTTTAGGCCCGTCCGCCAGCCTGTTTGACAGGGCCCGGCTAACACCCTAGATAGCCGCCGTCCGCGGGCCAGATGGCCCGCGTGGCGTTTCGCGACCCGCGGCAGGATCTTGCGCTTACGAGATCCAGCCTGTCGGCCCCGGTCCATCCGGGGCAAAGGAGGGCGCGATCCTCAACCCTGCAAACGGCGGCGGCATCGAGCCTTCCGCCAAACGAGGACGCGAATGACCAAGCGCATGGAATCCAAGTACAAGATCGACCGCCGGATGGGCGAGAACATCTGGGGTCGGCCGAAAAGCCCGGTCAACCGGCGCGAATACGGCCCCGGCCAGCACGGCCAGCGCCGCAAGGGCAAGCTCTCCGACTACGGCGTTCAGCTCAAGGCCAAGCAGAAGCTGCGCGGCTATTACGGCAACATTTCCGAGCGGCAGTTCCGCGGCATCTACCAGGAGGCCCGCCGCCTCAAAGGCGACAGCGGCGCCCACATGATCGGCCTCTTGGAGCGCCGGCTCGACGCCGTTGTCTACCGCGCCAAGTTCGTGCCGACGGTGCACGCCGCGCGCCAGTTCGTCAGCCACGGCCACGTCAAGGTCAACGGCAAGCGCGTGACCATCCCGAGCTATCGGCTGAAGGTCGGCGATATTGTCGAAGTCAAGGACAAGTCCAAGCAGCTGGCGCTGGTCCTGGAGGCGCAGGCTTTGGCCGAGCGCGACGTGCCGGACTATATCGAGCTCGACGCCAACAAGCTCACCGCCAAGTTGACGCGCATCCCGGTGCTCACCGACGTGCCCTACCCGGTGCAGATGGAGCCGCACCTGGTGGTTGAATATTACTCGCGCTGACGACCTGCAAATCAGCCGGCAAATCAGGCTGCAAATCCCCCGCCCAAACGCGGGGGATTTGTTTTTCGCCACTTATCCTCATTATGCGACCTATCCCCATTTTGCCGCTGTGCGGGAAGCCGTTGTACGCCCAACTCAAAATTGGCTCACTCAATTTGGTAGGGGATGCCCTGCTTTTTTCTACATGTAGTGGCGGTTCTGCGATAATTTTTGCTGTCCCCGAATCACCAAGGGGGCTGGCTAGGGAGAAATCGCTATGAAAGGCATCGATGTCATCAAGAACTGGGTCGGCGCATTGACCGAGCTGGGGCTGATGTTGCTGGCGCTGGCGATCGTGCTGGGTCTCCTCGTTGGGGGCAACTTGCCGTTCTTCGGCGCGGTAACGACGAACATCGTGAACTGGGTCAAGGACCTGGGCGCGAACGGGCTCGTCGGGCTGATCACTCTGGGCATCATCCTCTGGTTATTCTCGAACCGGCAGCTGAGCTGACGGCGCTTGGGAAACCGATGAGGTTTTCCGGTGGGGAGCGGCAATGCTCCCCACCGCTGGTTCCGCGCGTTAGTCCGGGGATCGCGCCATGCTGAAATTCGTGACCACTGCGAAGGCTTTCCTGTGGGAATTCGTTGAGCTGGCGTTCCTCGCCGTGCTCGCACTGGTGCTGCTGTCGATCCTGCTCGGCAAGAACGCCGGCGGTTATGTCGAGTCGGTCGCCGAAAACGCCGCCAAATTCTCCTCGAGCGCCAGTTCCGGCGTGCTCGGCGTCGTCATCATCCTGGCGATCATCTACCTGGCAATGCGCCGCTTAAAGCCGCGCGGGCGCGGCCCTTGACGCGCGAGCTGACGTTATCTGGCCCCTGAACGGCGGTGGCGCCGGCGCTTTACGCGCTCTGGCGGAGCGGTACACCCTTTTCCTTCAGCGTCTGCTGCAATTCGCCGGCCTGGAACATCTCGCGCACGATGTCGCAGCCGCCGACGAACTCGCCTTTGACATAGAGCTGGGGAATGGTCGGCCAGTTCGAATAGGCCTTGATGCCGTTGCGGATGTCGTCGGATTCGAGAACGTTGATGCCCTTATAGGCCACGCCCAGGTGGTCGAGGATCTGCACCACCTGTCCGGAAAATCCGCACATCGGGAACTGCGGGGTGCCCTTCATGAACAGCACCACGTCGTTGCCCTTCACTTCGTTGTCGATGAATTGCTCGATGCCCATGGATTCTCGTTCCTTTTGGCGGCGCCTCAAAGCGCCGCCGCCGATTCCAATATAGGGGAGCGCGGTAGCGGCGTCACCCTCGGCATCCCGGATGGCTGCAAATCAGGCCGTTTTCGGGGCGTAAAACGTGCCCTCGACCTCGAAAATATCGTCCTGGTTAAGGGCCGCGACCTGGACGATCGTTCTCGGCGGATAGGGTCCGGCGCCCCAAATTTCCTCCTGAATCGTGTTCACGATCGGCCGCAGCCGCTTCATGTCGGTGACAAAAACGGTGAGCCGCACGCAGTCGGACAGCGTGGCGCCCTCCGATGCCGCGATCGCCGTCATGTTGGCAAAAGCGCGCCGGACACGCTCTTCCTCGGAACCGGCGAGCCTGTTCGTCGCGGGATCGATGCCGCGCATGCCGGCCACGAAGACAAAGTCGCCGGCGCGGGCACCGAGGCTCCACGGCCCCGTCGGTTTGATGGCGCCCGCGGGCGACAGATAGCGGACGGCGCCCATCAGCTCTCGGGCGTGCCGGTCTGCAGCGCCAGCGCGTGCAGCACGCCGCCCATCTGGCCCTTGAGCGCCTCGTAGACGATCTGATGCTGCTGCACCCGCGATTTGCCTTTGAACGAGGGCGAGATCACCGTCGCCGCATAATGATCGCCGTCACCGGCGAGATCGCGGATCGTGACATCGGCGTCGGGCAGCCTCGCCTTGATCAGCCGCTCGATCTCGCTGGCATCCATCGCCATTGCCGAATCTCCCAACGCCCCGGCCCACAGCCGCAGTTTGCGCCGAAAAATTTGCGGATGACAATATCGCGTGCTGATTTACCATGCCCCTGTGGAGACGCCCGCTGGAGCCGGGCCAAAAAAGGTGATGCCGATGCAAACCGCGATCCAACGCGCCGCCGGGCTTGGCTTGTGCGCGCTTATGCTTGCCGCGCTGAGCGCCAGCGCCGCCGCCCAGGTGACGTCCGCCCAGCAAAGCGCCATCCGTTCGAATTGCCGTTCCGACTTCATGTCGAAATGTTCCGGCGTGCAGCCTGGCGGCAAGGATGCGCTGATGTGCCTGCAGAACAACGTGGCGAGCCTGTCGCCCGGCTGCCAGTCGGCGGTGCGCGCGACGATGCCTCAGGAACCCGCCAAGACGGCCGCGCCGGCCGCTGCTCCCTCGCCGCCCCCAGCCGCCGCCGCGGCACCTGTCGCAACGCCACCCGCCGCGGCGTCAAAGCCCGCCACCATCGTGTCAGCGCCGCCGCCCAAGGCGCAGCCCGCCAAGCGCGCGGTCAGGCAGCCGGCAGCTGCCGCGGTGGCACCACCACCACCCACACCACCGGCTGCACCGCCTCAGCCGGCCGCCGCCCCCGCCGCCGCCCCGCCGGCCATGGTGCCGGGCGGCCTGATGGTGGAGAAGGCCTGCGCCCGCTACATCCTCCAACACTGCCGCAACGTCGGCTTCGGCACCGGCCCCAAGGTCGCGTGCATGGTCGATTATGTGAAGTCGGGCAATTTCGTCGGGCCGCGCTGCCGCGCCGCGCTCACCGTCACCGGCCAATTGCGCTGAGGCGCTCTCAGTCGTGATAGCTGCCCGCCGGCAGCAAGGCGAGCTCCGGCGGGCTCAACGTGCCGTTCTTGGCCTCGACGACGTGGGCGTCGCGGCCGGCCTGGCGCTGCACGATCGAGAACAGGTAACCGGCTTCGCCGGTGTGGCGGCTGTTGGCGAAGCGATATTTGATGCAGACGGCGACGAGGCTGGGGAAATTCTGGCCGAAGTCGCTGCGCGACAGCCAGGCCGTCGCCGTCTTCGGCACGACCTCGTTGTTCGACAGCATCGGCCCGAAGCCGCCGCCGACGCCGTACTGACGGCAGGCCTGCCGGTAGGGCTGCTTGGCGTCGATCAGCAAAACGGGAGTCGCCAGCACATCGACCGCGGGAACCGAGCCGATGTTGCGGATGGTCGTGCGCAGCGTGATGCCGCCGCCTTTGTCGTCGAACACCAGCTGCACCGGCTCGACCGAAGCCGAAATCCAGGGCCGCTGCGTGGCATCCAGAAAGCGCTCGATGGTCGCAAGCGTCTTCCATTGCAGCCAGGCGACGACGACGATGGCGATCATGGCCAGCGCCGTGACCGCCCGCGAGATTGCGCCAAGCCAATCCTGAACCGGCGCCGGCCCGTTGCCGTTCGCGGAACCTGAGCGTTGCCGTGCCTTCGATGCCATAGCGGGCCCCGTGAATTATTCATCTTACCGGATATTTGGCATTGCGCCCACCCGGGCAGGACAAGCCCGTCACTCGGCGCCGGGGCCCGGCTCGTCCGGCGCAAAGCCCTTGAACGCCCATCGCGTAATGGCGCCGAAGAGATAAAGCGCGATCGGCGGCCCGAGCAGCAGCACCGGCACTTCCAGGATGTCGCTCACGTTCTTGAAGCCGCCGTGGATGCCGAACAGCACCAGATAGACCACCCAGCCCATGATCCAGGCGAGCGAAATCAGCAGCCAGACGCGGAAAAGCCCGCGGCGCCAGTTGATCTGCATCGGCTGATTGTCGTTCAGCCGCGCCGGCCGGCGAGGAATTCCAAATCGGGCCATCTGTGGGTCTGCCATGCTCCCGAGGCGCGGTTTCAGGCTAACAGAACTCCGCTCCGCTAGCGAAACCGCGGCAAAGCCCAAGGTTCCGCACTCCGGCCGCAAAACTTCGGCCGTTCACGGAACGTCGCCTTGACGCTCGCCCGGCCGACAATACCATGGCGTCCCTGTAGGGGCGTATGTGCCATGGTCGTTCGACCGCGCCGTGTCCGCAAATCGGCACACGTGATCGTCGTCGGCAACGAGAAGGGTGGGTCAGGCAAGTCCACCATCGCGGCGCATGTGGCCGTCGCCCTGCTCAAGGCCGGCCAGCGCGTCGTCACCATCGACCTCGACTCGCGGCAGAAAACGCTCACGCAATTCATCGCCAACCGCCGCGGCTGGGCCAAACGCAGCGGGCTTGCCATCGACAGTCCCGACCATTTCTGCATCGCGCAAGCCAGCGGCCTGCGCGTCGACAGCAATGAGAGCGCGGAGTGCAACGCCTTTCTCACCGCGGTCGCAAGCGTCGAGCACACCTCGAACTTCCTGGTCATCGATACGCCGGGCACCGAGAGTTATTTGATGCGCCTGGCGCACGCCATGGCCGACACGCTGGTCACACCTCTCAACGACAGCTTCGTCGATTTCGCGCTGCTCGGCGGCGTCGATGCCGACAGCTACGCGCTCACCGAACCCAGCCAATATGCCAGCATGGTGTGCGAGGCGCGGCGGGAGCGCCAGAAAATCGACGCCCCCGCGACCGACTGGATCGTCATCCGCAACCGCCTGTCCACTCTGCGCTCGCGCAGCAAGGCGCGGCTGGCGGCCACGCTCGCGGAGCTCGGCGCCCGGCTCGGCTTCCGCTGTGTCGAGGGCCTGGTCGAGCGGCTGGTCTACCGCGATTTTTTCCCGCGCGGGATGACGGCGCTCGACGAGCTGAGCAAGGCTGCGCTCGGACGGCGGCCGACCCGCTCCGACCAGAACGCGCGCCATGAAATCGAAACGCTGATCGCCGCGCTCGGCCTGCCCCTCGACGAAGCGAGCCGGATGCGCGCGGCCACGCACGCCGAATTTGTCGAACAGCGCGCCCTGGCCTAGAGCTCGCCCGCCATATAGCGCGGCAGCCAGCCTTCGAAGCGCTCGGTGAGCGCCGCAACCGGCAGCGCCGGCTCCTCCGGCAGTGCGAGGCTATCGCCGCCGGTGGTGCCGATGACCGCCGCCGGTACGCTCGCATCCTGTGCACGCTTGAGCACCGCCTGCGCCTTGGCCGCCGGCACGGTGACGAGATAGCGCGCCTGGTCTTCGCCGAACCAGAAGGCGTGCGCGGCGACGTCGCCGGGCGCGGCACTCAGACGCGCGCCGATGCCGGAGGCCATCGCCATCTCGGCGAGCGCCACGGCAAGACCGCCGTCGGAGAGATCGTGAACGGCGGTCGCCGTGCCGTCGAGGATGAGCGCGCGCACGAAATCGCCGTTCTCGCGCTCCTCGACGAGGTCGACCGGGGGCGGCGCCCCCTCCTCGCGGCCGCAGATGTCGCGCAGGTAAACCGACTGGCCGAGCCAGCCGGTGGTTTCGCCGATCAGCAGGATGGCCTCGCCTTCTCGCTTGAAAGCGAGCGTCGCCGATTTCTGGAAATCGTCGAGCAGCCCGACGCCGCCGATCGACGGCGTCGGCAGGATGGCGCGGCCGTTGGTCTCGTTGTAGAGCGACACGTTGCCGGAGACGACCGGGAAGTCGAGCGCCTTGCAGGCTTCCGCGATGCCGCGCACTGCTCCTACGAACTGGCCCATGATCTCCGGCCGCTCCGGATTGCCGAAATTGAGGTTGTCGGTGACGGCGAGCGGCTTGGCTCCGACCGCGGTGAGGTTGCGCCAGCATTCGGCCACCGCCTGCTTGCCGCCCTCGAACGGATCGGCCTCGCAATAGCGCGGCGTCACGTCGGTCGTCAGCGCCAGCCCCTTCGGCCCATCCTCGACCCGCACCACCGCGGCATCGCCGCCGGGGCGCTGCACGGTATTGCCCAGGATGATGTGGTCGTATTGCTCCCAGACCCAGCGCTTGGAGCAAAGCTCGGGTGTCGCCAGCAGGCTCGAAAGCGCTTCGGCGATGCCGACCGGCGCAGGCACGTCCGCGGCGGCAATGACCTTGGGCTTTGCGGCACTGACGAAGGGCCGTTTGTATTCGGGGGCCTGATCGCCGAGCTCCTTGATCGGCAGATCGGCCATCACCTCGCCCTGGTGGCGCACGATGAAGCGCTTCGTCGGCGTCGTCTCGCCGACCACGGCGAAATCGAGGCCCCATTTGCGGAAGATCGCCTCGGCCTCTTTCTCCTTTTCCGGCTTGAGCACCATGAGCATGCGCTCCTGGCTCTCCGACAGCATCATCTCGTAGGCGGTCATACGCTCTTCGCGGCACGGCACCTTGTCGAGCTCGAGCGTGACGCCGAGATCGCCCTTGGCGCCCATCTCGACCGCCGAGCAGGTCAAGCCGGCCGCGCCCATGTCCTGGATGGCGATGACGCAGCCTTTGGCCATGATCTCGAGGCAGGCTTCCAGCAGCAGCTTTTCGGAGAACGGATCGCCGACCTGCACGGTCGGACGCTTCTCCTCGGTGCCTTCGCCGAACTCGGCGGACGCCATCGAGGCGCCGTGGATGCCGTCGCGGCCGGTCTTGGAGCCGAGATAGACGATCGGCATGCCGACGCCGGAGGCCGCCGAATAGAAGATCGCGTCCTTCCTGGCGATGCCGACCGCCATGGCGTTGACCAGGCAGTTGCCGTCATAGCGCGCATGGAAGCGCACCGAGCCGCCGACCGTCGGCACGCCGAATGAATTGCCGTAGCCGCCGATGCCGGCAACGACGCCGGAGACCAGATGCCGCGTCTTGGGATGCGACGGCGCGCCAAAGCTCAAGGCATTCAGGCAGGCGATCGGCCGCGCCCCCATGGTGAAGACGTCGCGTAAAATGCCGCCGACGCCGGTCGCCGCGCCCTGATAGGGCTCGATGTAGCTCGGGTGGTTGTGGCTCTCCATCTTGAACACGCAGGCCAAGCCGTCGCCGATGTCGATGACGCCAGCGTTCTCGCCGGGGCCCTGGATGACGTGGGGGCCTTTGGTCGGCAGCGTGCGCAGGTGGACCTTGGAGGACTTGTAGGAACAGTGCTCGTTCCACATCGCCGAGAAGATGCCGAGCTCGGTCAGCGACGGCTCGCGGCCGATCAGCTTGAGGATGCGCTCGTACTCGTCCGGCTTGAGGCCGTGCTCGGCGATCAGCGCCGGGGTCATCTTCGTGGCATTCGCGATCATCAGCCTGACGCCATGTCGCTCGATGTGGCATGCTTGCGACGGGAGCGAACGATGCCAGTCAAGCCGCGCCGCATCAGCGGTCGGATCATCTTGTGGGTTGGATTTGCCCTCGGCGCGGCGGCCGCAATCGCCTGGACGTTGTGGCTGCTGCCCGAGGCGCTGGCGAAGGAGCCGCTGTCACGGCCGTGGATCCGCCACCTCGCCTTCGACATCCTCAGCGGCTTGGTGATCGGCTGCCTGATCGTTTTTCCAATTGCCAAACTCGCAGAGCGCATCGACCCGCCGTCACCTGACATCGAATAGTTGCTCGCGTTCAAGCGGCCAGCTTCAAAAAATCGGTCAACCCCGCAAACATGCCGCGCCCGTCGGTCGGGCCGATCACGCTTTCCACGTGGTTCTCCGGGTGCGGCATCATGCCGAGCACGTTGCCGGCCTCGTTGACGATGCCGGCGATGGCGTTGATGGCGCCGTTGTGGTTCCAGTTCGGGTCGATCATGCCGTCGGGCGAGGAGTAGCGGAAGATCACCCGCCCCTCGCCTTCGAGCCGCGCGATGGTCTCGCCGTCGGCGATGTAGTTGCCCTCGCCGTGCGCCACCGGCACGCGGATCACCTGCCCGGCATTGTAGCCGCGGGTGAACGGCGTGTCGGAACGCTCGACGCGCAGGTAGACGTCGCGGCAGATGAAGCGCAGGTTCTCGTTGCGCATCAGCACGCCGGGCAAGAGCCCCGCCTCGCACAGGATCTGGAAGCCGTTGCAGACGCCGAGCACCAGCCCGCCCCTCGCCGCATAGCTGCGCACCGCGTCCATGATCGGCGACCGCGCGGCAATGGCGCCGCAGCGCAGATAGTCGCCGTAGGAGAAGCCGCCGGGGATGACGACCAGGTCGGTGCCGGCGGGCAGCTGCGTGTCGGTGTGCCAGACCATCGCCGGCTGCTGGCCGGAGACGATCTTCAGCGTGCGCGCCATGTCGCGTTCGCGATTGATGCCGGGGAAGACGAGGACGGCGGCGTTCACAGCACGTCCACCTTGTAGTTCTCGATCACGGTATTGGCCAAGAGCTTGTCGGCGGCCTGCTTGAGCAGCGCCTCGGCCTTGGCCTTATCGGCGCCGTCGAGCTCGATGTCGAACACCTTGCCCTGGCGCACCGAGGTGACGCCGGATACGCCGAGCGAGCGCAGCGCACCCTCGATGGCCTTGCCCTGCGGGTCGAGGATGCCGGATTTGAGCGTGACGGTGACGCGGGCTTTCATGACCGTGATCTACCGCATGAATCGGCAAAGTTGACCGGGAAAATCCGGCTGTCCACGCCTAAACTATGGGCAAACGGGGCTGTGGCAAGGGCTCTCCCCGTTCGTTGCCGCGAAAACGGGAATCCAGGGCCAAAGCCACCGGTCTCGCTACAAGTCCTGGGTCCCCGCTTCCGCGGGGACGAACGGAGTAACGGACTAGCCTTTCACCAGGACCGGGCCGGTGCCCTGCGGGCGCTCGCCCTCGCTCATGATGCCGAGGCGCTTGGCAACCTCGGTATAGGCCTCGACCAGCCCGCCCATGTCGCGGCGGAAGCGGTCCTTGTCGAGCTTCTCGTTCGACTTGATGTCCCACAGCCGGCACGAATCGGGGCTGATCTCGTCGGCGACGACGATGCGCATGACGTCGTTTTCCCAAAGCCTTCCGGTCTCCATCTTGAAGTCGACGAGCCGGATGCCGACGCCGAGGAACAGGCCGGACAAAAAGTCGTTGACGCGGATCGCCAGCGCCATGATGTCGTCGATCTCCTGGGGCGAAGCCCAGCCGAAGGCGGTGATGTGCTCCTCCGACACCATCGGGTCGTTGAGCTTGTCGTTCTTGTAGTAGAACTCGATGATCGAGCGCGGCAGCTGCGTGCCCTCGTCGATGCCGAGGCGCTGCGCCAGCGAGCCCGCGGCGACGTTGCGCACCACGACCTCAAGCGGAATGATCTCGACCTCGCGAATCAACTGCTCGCGCATGTTGAGCCGGCGGATGAAGTGCGTCGGTACGCCGATCTCGTTGAGATGCTGGAAGACGTACTCGGAGATTCGGTTGTTGAGCACGCCCTTGCCTTCGATCACATCGTGCTTCTTGGCGTTGAAGGCGGTCGCATCGTCCTTGAAATGCTGAATCAGCGTTCCCGGCTCCGGGCCTTCATAGAGGACCTTCGCCTTGCCTTCATAGATTCGGCGACGGCGGCTCATTGGCGTGTACCGTGGTTTGTGAAAGTCCATTCGGTGCCGTGGCTCCTGTTGTAATGACTAAAGGACCAGATCCGCGGCTTGCGGGGACCGAGCGCGCTGACGGCGCGGGAACGGCCCAGGCCCGATCAACCTAGCCGATCACCTGGGGCAGCACAATCGAGGGCGGCGGACGTTTTCCACCTCGCTTGCGGCCGCCGGCCGCGCGCAGCCTTGTTGCCTTGACGCTGCCCTGGCGATATGCAAGGCGCAGGCGCCGCAATGGCGCCGGCAGGCAGACATCTGCGTAACAGCGAGGGCGGAATTGTGACGACGTTCGACAAGCGCGAGGAAGGCTTCGAGAAAAAATTCGCGCATGATGAGGAACTCAAGTTCAAGGCCTTTGCCCGCCGCAACAAGCTGCTCGGGCTGTGGGCGGCGGGCCTGCTCGGCAAGACCGGCGCCGAAGCCGACGCTTACGCCAAGGAGGTCGTGATGGCCGATCTTGCCGAGCACGGCGACGACGACGTCGTCGCCAAGCTCAAGGCCGATCTCGGCGGCAAGGCCACCGAGCAGCAGATCCGGGCGCAGATGAGCGAACTGCTGGCGCAGGCGGTCGCGCAGGTTACAAAGAGCGGCTGACGTGGCCGCCTTCTCGCTTGCCCCCAAGCTCCGCGCCGGCGAGACGGTGTTCTCCGCCTGGACGACGCTCGCCTCGCCGCTTGTGGTCGAGGCCCTGGCCCGCGAAGGCTTTGCCGCCGTCAATCTCGACGCCCAGCACGGCATGTGGGACGTCGCCGCGCTGATCGCCGGCATCGGCGCGGTGCGCGCCGGCGGCGCGGCGCCGCTGGTGCGGGTGCCGCTCGAGGACTTCGCGCTCGCCTCGCGCGCGCTCGATCTCGGCGCCGAGGCGATCATCGCGCCGATGATCAACAACGGGGTGGACGCGCGCCGCTTTGCCTCGGCCGCAAAATATCCGCCGCTCGGCGAGCGCAGCTGGGGCCCGGTGCGCGCCACGATGCTGCAGGGCGCCAGCGCGCCGACCGACTACATCCGCGTCGCCAATGACGGCACGCTCACCATGGCGATGATCGAGACGCCGTCGGCGCTCAACAACGCCGACGAGATCGCCGCGACGCCCGGCATCGACTGCCTGTTCATCGGCCCCTACGACCTTGCCACCTCGCTCAGCGCAGGCCGAGCGCAGGACATCACCGCGCCGGAAGTCGAGCGCGCCGTCGACACGATCTGCGCCGCCGCCGTCAAGGCCGGCAAGATCCCCGGCATCTATTGCCGCGACGCGGCGCGCGCCCTGGCGATGGCGAAGCGCGGTTTCCGCTTTGTCGCGGTGGCCAGCGACCTCATCATCCTGCGCGAGGGCGCAGCCGCCATCCTCAAGGCGCTGAAGGCCTAGGCCGCGCGGATCGCGCCGAGCCGATGACCGCGGCCAGCCGCTCCAGCACGGCGCCGACATCGCGTTCGGCCTCCGCCACGCCGACAGCGACGACCCTGTAGTCCCGTTCGCTGAGATAGGCCCGCCGCTCGGCGCGCGTCGCCGCCGCCTCGGCGCTCTCCGACGGCGGCACCAGATCGATCACGCATTTCAGCGGAAACGAGACGAAATCGGCGATGTGCGGCCCGATCGGCACCTGCCGCTTGAAGCCGCGGCCGGCGAAACGCCGGTCATTGACCAGCGCCTGCCAGAGGATGCGTTCGGCCTCGGTCGGATTGCGACGCAACAGCCGCGCCAGCCCGCGCACCGGGCCGCGCTCGCCCGGCACCTGCCCGGCTTTGTGCTCGGCGATCAGATCGCGCAGCCGCTGCGCCTCGTCGGCGTTGAGCACGCCGCCGCGCGCCGGCCCCTTGCGCCCCTGCACCAGCGACTGGATGACGCCGTGCAGGGTGCGGATGTCCTGCTGTGTCGGCTGCATGCGGGTGAAGATGTTGCGCAGATTGATGCTCATGGTGCCGCGCTTTTCTTCCGGCCGGTAGAACTCGACCTTCTCGAGCTCGCGCTCGAGATCGGCAAAGAACGCCTCGAATTGCTGCTTGGAGACCGGCGGCGACTTTTCCGGCATGACGAAGGGCGGCGCGCCGCCGCTCTGCGTCTTGAACCACTCGTAGCCGACAATGGCGACGGCCTGGGCGAGATTGAGCGAGGCGAAGGCCGGGTTGACCGGCAACGTCACGATGCCATCGGCGAGCGCGACCTCGTGGTTCTCCAGCCCGGTGCGCTCGCGCCCGAACAGGATCGCGACCGTCTCGCCCGCCCCGACTCGCGGCGCCATTGCGGCGGCGGCGGCGTCCGCGGCGAGCACGGGCTTGGCCTGATCGTGGGCGCGTGCGGTGGTGGCGAGCACGAAGCTGCAGTCGGCGATCGCATCGGCAAGCGTGTCATGAAGGCTCGCCGCCTCGAGCACGCGGTCGGCGCCCGACGCCATCACCCGCGCCCTGTCGTTGGGCCAGCCCTGCACCGGCCTGACCAGGCGCAGCCGCGGCAGGCCGAAATTCGCCATGGCCCGCGCCGCCGCCCCGATGTTCTCGCCGAGCTGCGGCTCGACCAGCACCACGATCGGCGCGGGGCTCTCGATCCAGCGCTTGGTCTTGTCGGTGCCGGCGCCCGGCATGGCGTGTTCTCCCTGCGTGCGAGGCTATAGCCGCCCCGCAGGCGGCGGGGAAGAACGGCAGGAAAATTCGCCGCTTCCGCCGCCCGCTGGCCGGTGCTATAGCGGCGCCGCCGGCCCGTCCGGCGCTTCCCGCCCGCGCAAAAAGGCTTACCCGACAATGGCGAAGATCAAGGTGGCAAACCCCGTCGTCGAAATGGACGGCGACGAGATGACCCGCATTATTTGGCAGCTGATCAAAGACAAGCTGATCCATCCCTACCTCGACATCAATCTTCTGTACTACGACCTGTCCGTCCAGAAGCGCGACGAGACCGACGACCAGATCACCATCGACGCCGCCGAGATGACCAAGAAGGTCGGCGTCGCGGTCAAATGCGCCACCATCACGCCGGACGAAGCGCGCGTGAAGGAATTCAACCTCAAGAAGATGTGGCGCTCGCCCAACGGCACCATCCGCAACATCATCGGCGGCGTCATCTTCCGCGAGCCGATCATCTGCAAGAACGTGCCGCGGCTGGTGCCGGGCTGGACGCAGCCGATCGTCATCGGCCGCCACGCCTACGGCGACCAGTACCGCGCCACCGACATCAAGGTGCCGGCCAACGCCACGCTGACGCTGAGCTACGTCGACGCCGCCGGCAAGAAAGTCGAGCACGAAGTGTTCAAGTTCCCGGGCGCCGGCGTCGCCATGTCGATGTACAACCTCGACGACTCGATCCGCGACTTCGCCATGGCCTCGATGAACTACGCCTTGTCGCGCGGCTATCCGCTTTATCTGTCGACCAAGAACACCATCCTCAAAGTCTATGACGGACGCTTCAAGGACATCTTCCAGGAGGTGTTCGACAAGGAATTCAAGGACAAGTTCGCCGCCAAGAAGCTGACCTACGAGCACCGCCTGATCGACGACATGGTGGCGGCGGCGCTGAAGTGGTCCGGCGGCTATGTCTGGGCCTGCAAGAACTACGACGGCGACGTGCAGTCCGACATCGTGGCGCAGGGCTTCGGCTCGCTCGGCCTGATGACCTCGGTGCTGATGACGCCGGACGGCAAGATCGTCGAATCGGAAGCCGCCCACGGCACGGTGACGCGGCATTACCGCCAGCACCAGAAGGGCGAGCAGACCTCGACCAATTCGATCGCCTCGATCTTCGCCTGGACGCGCGGGCTCGCCCACCGCGCCAAGCTCGACAACAACGCCGCGCTCGCCAAGTTCGCGCAGACGCTGGAGAAGGTCTGCGTCGACACCGTGGAGGCCGGCGCCATGACCAAGGACCTCGCCCTGCTGATCGGTCCCGACCAGAAGTGGCTCACCACCACCGCCTTCCTCGACAAGATCGACGAGAACCTGAAGAAAGCGATGGCGTAGCTCCCCCGCCTGCGGGGAGCCGGCGGCGACAGCGGGGAGACTACCTGATCTCCTCGGTCACGATATCGCCCTTGGGGCTCACGATCTCGCTGCCGACGCGGGTGCGCACCACGTCCTTGACGCGGGCGGCGATGCGCGGGTCGCGGCTCATCAGCGCGTGCAGGTCGCCGGCGTCGAGCACCAGCAGATTGGTGCGGGTGATGGCGGTCGCGGTGGCCGAGCGGCGGGCGCGGCGCAGCACCGCGACTTCGCCGAAGAACTGACCGACGCCGAGGCGCAGCCGCTTGCGCTTGAGCGCCACCTCGACCTCGCCGGCGGCGATGAAATACATCGAATGGGCGGGGTCGCCCTCGCGCACGATGACCTCGCCGGCCTGGGCGACCTGCGCCCGCAGCAGGCTCATGACGTCGGAAATCTCGGCGGCGTCGAGCTCGGCGAACAGCGGCACGCGCGCGATCATACCCCAGGTGACGATGAAGTCGCGGCGGTGGATCTGGTCGGCGAAGGCGGTGGCGATGATGCCGACCGGCAGCGCCATCAGCACCAGCCCCAAGAAGATGGTGCCGGTGGCGATGAATTTGCCCAGCACCGTCACCGGCACGACGTCGCCGTAGCCGATGGTGCCGACGGTGACGATCGCCCACCACAGCGCGTCGGGGATGGTGCCGAGCTTGTCCGGCTGCACCTTGGCTTCGGCGAGATGCATCAGCGCCGCCGCCACCAGCGCGGTGCCGAGCGAGATGATGAGGCAGCCGAACAGCGCGCGCCGCTCGCGATAGAGCACGTCGAGCAGCGAGCGCATGGCCGGCGAATAGCGCGCGATCTTGAAGAAGCGCACCATGCGGAACACCATGAGCACGCGCAGATCGGGCGGCAGCACGAAGGCAAACCAGAACGGCAGCACGGCGATGAGATCGACGATGCCGGCCGCGCTGAGCGCGTATTTCAGCCGCGCCCGCGCGGGGTTGAGGTGGCGGTGGGGCCCGTGCTCGGCCGCGGTCCACAGCCGCAGCAGGTATTCGACGCTGAAGACGACGAGCGAGACGATCTCGACGGCGTCGAAGGCGACGGCATAGCGGCGGCCGAGCGCCGGCAGCGATTCCAGCGCCACCGCGACCAGATTGACGACGATGAGCGCGACCAGGACGCGGTCGACCCAGCGGCTCAAGCCGTCGCCGACCGCGCCCTGCTCGAGCAGCAGGTAGACGCGGCGGCGCAGGTCTTTGGCGTGCAACGCCATGCGGGGTCCTCGGATTCGCGAGCCCTAGTATACAGCGCCCGGCCGTCATGCCTTGCGGTCGGTCAAACCGGCGGCTGCGCGGCCGCGCGGCGCCTGGCGCTCTTTCGCCCTGAAAAGCGGAGGAAACTCAGCCGGTGAGCGCGGCTTCGATGGCCTTGAGCGCGGCTTGCGCCTTGGAGCCGTCCGGGCCGCCGGCCTGGGCCATGTCGGGGCGGCCGCCGCCGCCTTTGCCGCCGAGCGCCTCGGCGCCCTTCTTCACCAGGTCGACGGCGTTGAAGCGCGCGGTGAGATCGGCGGTGACGCCGACGGCGATGCCGGCCCTGCCCTCCTCGCTCACCGCGACAATGGCGACGAGGCCGGAGCCGATCTGCTTCTTGCCCTCGTCGATCAGGCTCGGCAGCTCCTTGGGGCTGATGCCGGAGACGGCGCGCGCCAACAATTTCACGCCGTTGACCTGGCGCACATCGGCGGCGGCTTCCGTCTTGCCGCCGCTCCCGCCGCCCATGGCAAGCTTCTTGCGCGCGTCGGACAGCTCGCGCTCGGACTTCTTGCGCTCATCGATGAGCGCGGCGATGCGCGCCGGCATGTCTTCGAGCGGCACCTTGAGCTCGGACGCGGCGGCCTTGAGTGTCTGGATCTGCTTGTTGGCGCTCTTGCGCGCGGCGCGGCCGGTCAGCGCCTCGATGCGGCGCACGCCGGCGGCGACGCCTGAGTCCGACAGCACCGAAATCAGCCCGATGTCGCCCGTCCTGCGCACGTGCGTGCCGCCGCACAATTCGACCGACCAGCCGAGCGTGTTGCCGCTACCCTCGCCCATCGCCACCACCCGCACCTCGTCGCCGTATTTCTCGCCGAACAGGGCGCGAGCGCCGGAGGCGATGGCGTCGTCGACCGCCATCAGCCGCGTGGTGACGGGGCTGTTCTGCAGCACGATGTCGTTGGCGATGTCCTCGACCTTCTCCAGCTCTTGCGGAGAGATCGGCTTGGGATGCGAGAAGTCGAAGCGCAGCCGGTCGGGCGCCACCAGCGAGCCCTTCTGCGCCACGTGATCGCCGAGCACCTGGCGCAGCGCCTCGTGCAGCAGATGTGTCGCCGAATGGTTCTGCCGGATGGCGGTGCGGCGGCCGTGATCGACCTCCATCAGCACCGGGTCGCCGACCTTGAGCGCGCCCTGCTGCATCGTCACCAGATGCGCGAACAGGTCGCCGGCCTTCTTCTGCGTATCGGTGACGGTTGCGCGCAGGCCGTCGCGGCGGATCTCGCCCTGGTCGCCGACCTGGCCGCCGGACTCGCCGTAGAACGGCGTCTGGTTGACGACGACGGCGCCGCTCTCGCCCGTCTTCAGCTCGGCGACTTCCTGGCCGTCCTTGACCAGCGCGGCCACCACGCCCTCGGCGCTCTCGGTCTCGTAGCCCAAGAACTCCGTCGGCCCGAGCTTTTCGCGCAGCGTCAGCCACACCGCCTCCTGCGCCGCCTCGCCCGAGCCCTTCCACGACTCGCGCGCCTTGGCGCGCTGGCGCTCCATGGCGTCGGTGAAGCTCGCGATGTCGACCGAGATGCCGCGCGGCCGCAGCGCGTCCTGCGTCAGGTCGAGCGGGAAGCCATAGGTGTCGTAGAGCGTGAAGGCGGTGTCGCCGTCGAACATGGCGCCCTGCTTCAAGCCGGCGCTCTTGTCCTCCAGGATGGCGAGGCCGCGCTCCAGCGTCTTGCGGAAGCGCGTCTCCTCGAGCTTCAGCGTCTCGGCGATCAGCGCCTCGGCACGGATCAATTCCGGATAGGCCTGGCCCATCTCGCGCGTCAGCCAGGGCACCAGCTTGAACATCAGCGGTTCCTTGGCGCCGAGCAATTCGGCGTGGCGCATGGCGCGCCGCATGATGCGGCGCAGCACGTAGCCGCGGCCCTCGTTCGACGGCAGCACGCCGTCGGCGATCAGGAAGGCCGAGGCGCGCAGGTGATCGGCGATGACGCGGTGCGAGGCCTTGTGCGGGCCGTCGCTATCGACGCCGGTCTGCTCGGCGATGGCACGGATCAGGGTCGCGAACAGGTCGATGGCGTAGTTGTCGTGGGTGCCCTGCAGCACCGCGGCGATGCGCTCGAGCCCCATGCCGGTATCGATCGAGGGCCGCGGCAGATCACTGCGCCTGCCGTCGGCGTGCTGCTCGTACTGCATGAAGACGAGGTTCCAGATCTCGATGAAGCGGTCGCCGTCGGCCTCCGCCGAGCCGGGCGGGCCGCCCGGGATATGGGCGCCGTGGTCGTAGAAGATTTCCGAGCACGGCCCGCAGGGGCCGGTGTCGCCCATGGCCCAGAAGTTGTCGGCGCCGGCGATGCGCAGGATCTTGCTGTCGGGGAGGCCGGCGATCTTCTTCCACAGCGTGAAGGCGTCGTCGTCGTCGACATAGACGGTGATCAGCAGCCGGTCCTTGGGCAGGCCGTAATCCTTGGTGACCAGCGTCCAGGCGAGCTCGATGGCGCGCTCCTTGAAGTAGTCGCCGAAGGAGAAGTTGCCGAGCATCTCGAAGAAGGTGTGATGGCGCGCGGTGTAGCCGACATTGTCGAGGTCGTTGTGCTTGCCTCCGGCGCGCACGCATTTCTGCGCGGTCACCGCGCGGGCGTAAGCGCGCTTCTCCAGCCCGGTGAAGACGTTCTTGAACTGCACCATGCCGGCATTGGTGAACATCAGCGTCGGGTCGTTGCGCGGCACCAGCGGCGAGGACGCCACGACCTGATGGTCGTTGCGGGCGAAGAAATCGATGAAGCCTTTGCGGATATCGTTGACGCCGCTCATCGCGCTGGTTGTGGCCGCCTGGCCGTCCTTTTGGGCCGTGGGGCCTAAATCGCCGTCCGGCTTGATGTTTCGGGGCCTATTTAGCGACGGGGGTGAGGAGAGTCTAGGCAAAGGGCCGCGGCATACTCCCGTGCCCTCTGCCCTTGAGGCGGCATAATCACGTCCCCTCTGCCCTTGAGGGCGAGGGCAAGAGAGTTTGCTGCGCCGCTTCGATCGCCCCACCCGGCCGCTCGCCGGCGCCAAGCGGGCACCGTCTCGCCCCGCGTCCGCCGGAGGGATAAAAAGCCTTCGCCCCCGTCCTCGGTGGCGGCCGCTTTACGCAGCCGGGTGCCGACGGGGGCGAATGCTCAACGCGCGACTTGACGCTACTTACGCGCGATTTGGCTCGACGCGTCGCCAAACCGGGTGCCGCTAAACCGGAGCGGCCAAACTGGTGCGGCTTGGTACCGGCGCAAGCCGCCCGCGCCTCACAGCTCCTGCAGGTCAGGCGGCCTTGCCGCCCGGCTTTGCCTTCTTCGCTTTGGCCTTGCCGTCCGGCTTGGCCGCCGCCGTGGGTTTCGCCGTTGCCGTCGTCGGCTTGGTCCCACCCTTGGCGGCATATTTCTCCCTGGCTCGTTCCCTGGCGTTCTTGCGCTTCTCGGGCTTGGCGCGAACCGTCACCTGCTCGTCGCCGCGTCGGGCGGCCGCCTCGGCCGCCTCCGGTTTTGTCGTCCGTGCCGAGGCCCTGGCGGCAAGCGCGATCACCGGGCCTGGCGCAACCTCGGAGGTTGCAGTGTCAGGAGAAGCGTCAAGATTGGCCGGCGTGGGCTGTGCAGGACGCGCGCAGGGCAGCGCCTGGTCTTGATCCTGCGCCGGTCCTTGGAACGAGGCGTCACCCTCGTCGCCGTGACCGGCACCGGGCGCTTGCGCAAGATCGCCAGCGGCCGGCTTGCCCGCATCCTTTCAAGCTTCGGCGGCCTCGTCCTCGCCGTCGTCGGCTTCCTTCTCGCCCTGCAAAATCGCCTCGGCGATGATGCCGGAGTTCTGCCGCACCTGCGCCTCGATCTTGTTGGCGATGTCGGGATTGTCCTTGAGGAACTGCTTGGCGTTCTCGCGGCCTTGTCCGATGCGCTGGCTGTCGTAGGAGAACCAGGCGCCGGACTTCTCGACCACGCCGGCCTTGACGCCGAGGTCGATCAACTCGCCGGTCTTCGACACGCCCTCGCCGTACATGATGTCGAACTCGACCTGCTTGAACGGCGGCGCCATCTTGTTCTTGACCACCTTGACGCGGGTCTGGTTGCCGACCACCTCGTCGCGCTCCTTGATGGCGCCGATGCGCCGGATGTCGAGCCGCACCGAGGCGTAGAATTTCAGCGCATTGCCGCCCGAGGTGGTCTCCGGCGAGCCGTACATGACGCCGATCTTCATGCGGATCTGGTTGATGAAGACCACCATGGTGCGCGACTTGGAGATCGAGGCGGTGAGCTTGCGCAGCGCCTGGCTCATCAGCCGCGCCTGGCTGCCCGGCTGCACGTCGCCGATCTCGCCTTCGAGCTCGGAGCGCGGCACCAGCGCCGCCACCGAATCGACCACCAGCACGTCGATCGCGCCGGAGCGCACCAGCGTGTCGGCGATTTCCAGCGCCTGCTCGCCGGCGTCCGGCTGCGAGATCAGCAGATTGTCGGTATCGACGCCGAGCTTCCTCGCATAGACGACGTCGAGGGCGTGCTCGGCGTCGACGAAGGCGCAGATGCCGCCCTTCTTCTGCGCTTCGGCGATGGTGTGCAGGGCGAGCGTGGTCTTGCCGGAGGATTCCGGCCCGTAGATTTCCACCACCCGGCCGCGCGGCAGGCCGCCAATGCCGAGCGCGATATCGAGCCCGAGCGAGCCGGTGGAAATGGCCTCGACGTCCATCGTCTTGTCGTTCTTGCCGAGGCGCATCACCGAGCCCTTGCCGAACTGGCGCTCGATCTGGCTCAGCGCGGCGGACAGGGCCTTCGATTTATCCATGGACGATCCTTCGACGACACGCAGTGCTGGCTGACTCATCGCTCGCGCTCCTTATGGCCCCGATTCCGCTGCGGCGCGACCCCCAACCACCATCGGCCTTGGGCACCGCCGGAATCGACTGAGGCAAGCACTGTACACGATTTGTTCCTCGTTCGCAATATGTTCTTTTTGCGACAGCCGCGAGCGCCGTTAACCAACTGTTATGAAGCCGACACGAGAGCCCCGGTATCTTGATACAGAGGCGGCGGACGCGCCTCACCCCAGGGGGAGCTGGTGATGGGCAAGCCACAGGCCGCACCGATCCGATGCCGCAAATGCGGCGGCGACATGCGCGTCGCCCGGCGCGTCGCCCACACCATGCGCCCCGGCTGCCAGCGCCAGACGCTCGAATGCACGCGCTGCGAACACCGCACGCTGCGCACCGTCACCGACGCCGAGCCGCCGGCAAGACCGGGCGGCATCAATGCCGCCCGCCCGCTGCGGGTGAGGGCGTAAGGCCCCGGCCAGGCCGCAACCGTCCCGAATTTCGCGCGGGCCGCCGCGCCGCCGCTTGATTGCGACCACGCGCGGGAGTGGAATGAGCAGAGGGGCGGCGACAACCGGGGGAACAACCATGCGTCTCATCGCGGCACTCATCGGCACGGCATTCCTGTTGTCGGCGGCGCCGGCCTTGGCGGTCGACTGCGCCGCCTACTGCGCCAAGTTCTGCCAGACCTCCGCCTACAAGGGTCAATGCATGGCCAGCTGCCCGGCCAAATGCGAGGCGCGGCAGAAGCAGAAGAAATAGGGCTCGGGGCGCGCCTGGTCGCGGCGGAAAAAACACGCGCCGCCTGTGACCGCGGTCACAGGCGGAACGTTTCGTTGCAGTATAGGTTTTGCGTCGCGAACTCTCAGGGAGAAGCCCAATGCGAAAACTCATGATCGTTGCTGCGATGGCTGCGCTGGCGCTCGGCGCCGTCAGTGCGAATGCCCAGACGACGCGCGGCGCGGCGAGCCTCACCGCCACGGCACAGAACTTCACGCCGATCGAGAAAGCCGCCTGCGGGCCGGTGTGGGGCCGCTATTGCGCGCCGTTCCACCACCGCGTCTGCCGCCGCGGCCGCTGCTGGTGCGCTCCCTGCTAGCCGCCTGACGCGCCCCGCGCCGAGGAGGCCGCCCAACCGGCGGCCTCTTTTTTGCCGGACCGGACCGCCGGCAAGTTGCAGGTCCGGCTGGCTTACACGCGACCTTGCCTTTATGACACCGCCGGTCCGGCCCCGTTGGCCGGACCGTTGCGTTTGTTGCGGAGCCTTGGTGATGCGTAGCCCCACGGTCGAGCGTCGCGACCCCCGCTTCATGCCCGGCTGGTGGATCCTGCCCGGGTTGACGCTCGGCACTGCGAGCTGGATCGGTCTGTTCTGGCTCTATTTCGGCCGCTGATCGGGCCGTCCCGGCCGGCGCCGCCGCCGTCCAACGCTGTCAATTTACAAGACAGTTGCGTGGTATAAAAAAACCACTTGTTCAGCATCTTTGGCGCAAGATGTGCGGGTTTGACGGACCCGACAGCTCGATGAACGCGCCAGCCCATACCGCCAACTGCCCGAAATGCCGCAACGCCATGGTCTATGTGGCGGTGACGCCGCATCCGGTGGTGCCGCACATGCAGCGCACCACCTTCGTCTGCTACGCCTGCAACCAGACCCGCACCTACATGCTGCCGGTCGCCGAGGCGGCCGCAAAATAGCGATACCTCCGGCTGCCGCCGCAGCCGCTGCAAGGCCCTTCGCATTTCCATCGGACGGACGTACAATTCGCACCGGGAGTGCGGAGGACGGAGCGTTGCGCCCATGGACCGCTCAGTGGCTCGCCTCAATATCGAGCATTACCGGCGGCTGATCGCCGACGAAACCGACAATGAGCGGCGCCAGGTTCTGCTGCGCCTGCTGGCCGAGGAAGAGGCCAAGCTCAACGGCGCGAGCGCGCCGGCGCCGGCGCCGCGGTCGCCGAGCTAGTCGCGCGCGCCGCCCGCCCATTCCCGCCAGTGGGTGGGAAAAACATCCAGACGCTCGCGGGTTTCCGCCTTGACCCAGCCGCCGAGCACGCGGCGGCAGGGAAACACCAAAGCATGCGTGCCGTCCCGGTCGATGACGGCAAGCTCGAGATCGCGATCGAATGGCGCGCTGGCTGCGGGCTGCCACATTGCCGGAAAGGTGCGGCCTGCGCGGCAGGCCGCATTGACCTAAGTCAGAACACAAGCGGCATCGCGTCGCGCTCCGCGCAAGTTCACGGCCGGATTTGATCTAGATCAATTTCAGCGCGGCCGGCTTGCCCGCTAATGGCATTATGACACCGTCCCGGCCGCCGATCCGCCATTGCCCGCTCTGCGGCATCGCCATGCAGGCCGCAAAATCGCGGGACGAGCTTTCCGAGCCCGATATCTTTCGCTGCCTGACCTGCGAGACCACGATTACCGAAAAGCCGCGCAGGCCGGACCGGCCCCGCTAGGCGCGGGCGGCAGGCCCCTTGGAAGCAGGCCCCTTGGAAAAAGCCCAGTAATCGGAGGCGCTTGGGCCGCGGCGGGAACTTTTCCTGTGCCCGCGTGCAAAATTTATATCGCAGCAGCGAAAAAGATCGGAACAGAAGCCCCGCTTCGGGAGTTGGGGAAAAATCCGGGAGCAATCCCTGATGGTTGCAAACCCATGTCCTCGGGGGACTTCTGCATGAAATCAGCCATCACGAAGCGGTCCGTCGTCATTGGCGGCCACAAGACCAGCGTGAGCCTGGAAGAACCGTTCTGGAGCGCCGTGCGCGAAATCGCCGGCCACCAGCAAGTGACGGTGTCGAGCCTGCTGCGGCAGATCGATCTTGAACGCCGCAACGCCAACCTGTCTTCGGCGATCCGCGTCTATGTGCTGGAGAACGTGCGCTCGCAAGTTGCGCAGGCGCGCGAGCATGGGGATGCCCACAGCGACCAGGGGCTTTGGGGATCGAACGGCGCAAACAATCTGCGCAGTCCCGCCTGACGCGGCCCTTGCCTGATGCACAAGGCGGCTTGGCTTTGCGCCGGAGCCTCGGCTAGCGTTGCTCCCGGCTGACAGAACCGGGAGTGACCTTGGCTGACACCGCACTTGCGCCGGCATCGGGCGTCGCAACGCCGTTGCGGCCATGGTACGTCGCCGCGGCGCTTGCCGTCGTCGCGGTGATGATCGCCGCCATTCGCAGCGACAGCGTCTGGTTCCTCAATTTCGTCCACGTCATGACCGGGGCGCTGTGGACCGGCATCGACCTGTTCATGGGCTTTGTCATCGGCCCGGTGCTGCGCGGCGTCTCCTTCGAGACGCGCCGCGCCATGGTCGCCGGCATCATCCCGCGCACGCTGATCCTGATGCCGACGCTGTCGACGGTGACCTCGACCGCGGGCTGGTTCCTGGCGGTGCGGCTCGGCTTCCTCGACCTCGGCTACCCTGAATTTTTCTGGATGATCGCGGCGCTCGCCATCGTCAGCGTGCTGACGGTGCAGGGCCTCGGCTATCTGCTGCCGATGAATCTGAAATTGTATTTCGAGATCCAGAAGCCATCGCCCGATCACGACAAGATCAAGCGCTGGATGAGGACCTATGTGCGCGTGGTCGCCGTCCAGGGCACCATGCAGGTCGCCATCATCGTGGTGATGGCGCGCTTTGCCACCGGCTTTTGAGCGCCGGCAGCGGACCGGCCTCCTGAACGCGGCACGGACAGCTTGCGCCATGGCGTTTCGGTGGGAATTTTTGCCGCGCACCGGAGCGTTTCTGCCGCTCACGGCTTGACGCGTTCGGGCGTTCGGCGGCCAAGGCTAAGCCACTGTTACAACGCGAGAATTACGGGCGAGCGGCGCTGCCTGAAAATTCGGCAGGCCGCGAATTTGCCTTATTGCGATGCAACAGTCTATTGTTGCAGTGCAAAAAGTCACACCACTCACAGCCGCGGGCCGGGCGGGCGGAACGGAACAACCATGTTGCAGGCGTTAGCCAAGCTGAAGAAATGGGCCGCGGTCCCGGCCGTGAAATATCCGCTGATCGCGGTCGCGTGCGCCATCTGGGTGATCGGTCTGGCCGATCAGATTCCCGATCCGGTGCAGACCGCGAAATATGTCGGGCTGTCGGCGCTGATCGCGGTGGTGTCCTTCGCCTGACGGCGCTTCAGTCGCGCTCGATGAACATCCAGACGCCGCCGCGGCGCGCCGACTGCACGCGGATGCGCAGCTCGCGTTTCGGATCAGCGAAGTCGCCGGGCCAGGCGAACTCGAGATCGACCGGGCCCTCTTCCATCGCGCGCGTCAGACGGCCGCGGAAGTCGTCGCTGCCCAGGCAGCGCGAGATCTCGAACAGGTTCTGCCCGACCGGGCTCACACCGTAGCCGGACTGGCGCGCTTCGGTTGCGCTGTAGAACAGCACGGTGCCGAGATGATCGAGCAGGATGACGCCGAACGGCAGGTTGTCGAGCTCGTGCTGCGACAGTGTCTCGATGCGCGCGGCCAAATCGGCCGCGTTAAAGTCGACGCCGGCTGCCGCCATCGTCCGTCCCCAGCTTGCGACGGCGAGCGTGCCATCCGCCGCCGCGAGTCGGCAAGCGCAACGCGCGCGCCGTCCGCAGCGAATTAGTTTGCGCACCAACGATTTGTGGAATGGCCGCGCGGCCCATTGCCATTCCGCGACGGCGCCATCAGCGCGTTGACGCGCCATGACGACCGCCCGGGAATGACGGCTAGCCGAGGTTGAGGTCCTTGAAGAAGTCGTTGCCCTTGTCGTCGATGACGATGAAGGCGGGGAAATCCTCGACCTCGATCTTCCAGATCGCTTCCATGCCGAGTTCGGGATATTCGCAGACTTCCACTTTCTTGATGCACTGCTCGGCGAGCTTGGCGGCCGAGCCGCCGATCGAGGCGAGATAGAAGCCGCCGTGCCTCTTGCAGGCCTCGCGCACTTGGGCCGAGCGGTTGCCCTTGGCGAGCGAGATCATCGAGCCGCCGGCCGCCTGGAACTGGTCGATGTAGCTGTCCATGCGCCCCGCGGTGGTCGGGCCGAACGAGCCACTTGCATAGCCAGAGGGGGTCTTGGCGGGACCGGCGTAATAGATCGGATGGTTCTTGAAATAGTCGGGCAGCCCCTGCCCTTTCTCCAGCCGCTCGCGCAGCTTGGCGTGGGCGAGATCGCGCGCCACGATCATCGGCCCGGTGAGCGACAGCCGCGTCTTCACCGGATATTTGGTGAGCTGCGCCAGGATGTCCTTCATCGGCCGCCGCAGGTCGACCTTGACGACGTCGCCGCCCAATTTCTCCTGATCGACCTCCGGCAGATATTGCGCCGGGTGATGCTCGAGCTCCTCGAGGAACACGCCGTCTTTGGTGATCTTGCCGAGCGCCTGGCGGTCGGCCGCGCAGGACACGCCGAGCCCGATCGGCAGCGACGCGCCGTGCCGCGGCAGGCGGATGACGCGCACGTCGTGGCAGAAATATTTGCCGCCGAACTGCGCGCCGACGCCGGTCGCCTGCGTCATCTTCAGCACTTCCTGCTCCATGGCGAGATCGCGGAACGCATGGCCGTCTTCGGAGCCTTTGGTCGGCAGCTCGTCGTAATAATGCGTCGAGGCGAGCTTGACCGTCTTCATGGTCAATTCGGCCGAGGTGCCGCCGATGACGATGGCGAGGTGATAGGGCGGGCAGGCCGCGGTGCCGAGGGTGAGCACCTTCTCCTTGAGGAAGGCCAGCATGCGGTCATGCGTCAGGATCGACGGTGTCGCCTGGAACAGGAACGACTTGTTGGCCGAGCCGCCGCCTTTGGCGATGAACAGGAACTTGTAGGCGTCCTCACCCTCGGCATAGATCTCGACCTGCGCCGGCATGTTGGAGCGCGTGTTCTTCTCCTCGAACATCGAGAGCGGCGCCAGCTGCGAATAGCGCAAATTGCGCTTGAGGTAAGAGTCGCGCGCGCCCTCGGCGAGCGCGGCCTCGTCGGAACCGTCGGTGAAGACGAGGCGGCCCTTCTTGCCCATGATGATGGCGGTGCCGGTGTCCTGGCACATCGGCAGCACGCCGCCGGCGGCGATGTTGGCGTTCTTGAGGAAATCGTAGGCGACGAACTTGTCATTCGCCGACGCCTCCGGGTCGTCAAGGATCTTGCGCAGTTGCTTGAGGTGCGCCGGGCGCAGCAGGTGATTGATGTCGTTGAACGCGGCTTCCGACAGCGCGCGTAAGCTCTCGCGCTCGACGATGAGCATGTCGCGGCCCATCACCTTCTCGACGCGCACGCCGCCATGCGCGAGCCCCGGAATGTCGAGCTTGCGGTACGGCGTCTTGTCCGGCCCGAGCGGAAACAGCGGCGTGTGGTGATAGGGCGGAAGTGGGGGGGAGACGGGGGCGTTCATATTCTTGAATCCACCTATTTGATTTTCCATCTGAAGGCACAAAACGACGCTTTTGAATAGCCCCACAGTTAATCTTGATAAAATTGCCTCTGCGACCTATGGTTGCGGCTCGGGAATGGCTATGTCAAAGCTCGGCGACTTTTTAATGCGAAATTCGGCGGTGGTTGGAAAACCACTGCCACTAATCCATACATGTCAATCCTACAATCTTGAAGGCATTCTATCCACCGGACGTATCAGAACACATTATTGCGACGTGTTCCGGGAAAATTTGAATTACTTCTTCGTCGGTAGACCGGCATACAAAAAAGAATTTGGAGAAGAGGCCGCGGAATGGGAGCTTCCAACCTGCTTCATTTTTCAATACGACATTTCTGACGCAAAGCGCATATATCCTTTTGATACTGGTGCTTTTGATAAAAAGCTCTTTCCTTCGTTCATTCAAATGATGGATCGCGATCAGTATGAGTTGAGCAAACTTGCAGACGGTCCGCAGCGATTAATTGGGACGTTTTTCGGAACACCGGCTAGCTATTTTCGCCTCAAAACAGTCGACGAAGACTATTTCAGCACTAATTATTCACTGGGAGTTTTTGATGCCGAAGTACGCGCGCTGCACCGCTTGATCTTAAAAACGAATAAGAAGCCAGACGCTACAACCGACTATAAGCGAATTGATGATCGTCGATTCACAGTCGAGGTGCAGTTCGATAAGGACAGGCAGTTACAAAAAAAAGACATCCTTGCGGCCATTTTGCCAGAACCATATTTTTTGGACCCACGTGTTACTAGCTACTTCAAGAAGCTAGGTGCAAAATTAATTTCCTACCAAATCCATCCTCTTAATCCCGACCTCTACTACGGAATTATCTACGAAAAGATTTACGACTTCTTTCGGCGTAATAGATACGTCTAGGGGGCGGAGACATGTACAAACTTGTATCGGCCTTCTTCCTGACAGAAGCACCACAAGACATCGGGTTTCCTGCATTTCATAGTTCAAGGCAAAACTTGTTGTATACATGTACGTTGGACAAAGACTTAAAGATCATCGCGTTTTTTCCTATTTATGACGATCGCTTTCATTTCATCCCCATTTCTTCGAATGCCACCGACTTTGCGCTCGGTGATAATTTCCCGTTTTTGTTTTTTAGAACGGAAGCCAATACCATCGAAGCAATAAATCTAAATGCTATCGCGAGTAACGTTGATTCATTTCTGGAAAATCACAAAAATAACGCCTTTATAAGGTTACAGGTCGCTCGCTATTTTAGCGAGAAAGATCGCTCGCGCGCAGTGCGGGCAATCTCCGATGCCGCGGAGATGTTCGATCTAGACGCAGAATCCAAACTTAGTTTCATCTCATCTGAGACGTCACTGATTTCTTCGAACAAAGGAGTTTGGGAAGCGATACGGCCTGATGTTCAAACGGCTGCAACAGATGATGAAATATTCCTTGAGTTTGAAACACTCGACAAAATCAATGCGATTCAACTCCTGCAATCCTCAGACTTCAAACAAACGATTTATTGGCCGTATCTATTTCTATTGTATGCCAGCAAATTTGGCGATGACGAGTTTTGGTTCATCGTTGGCAAGGAGTATGTTCGCAGGCTGCTATTGAGGGAGGCGCTTCCAGCAAAAATCGCGGTTAGAGTGCTCAATTCGGTGTTGGGCTTTCATTCGAATCATATGCGTCGAGGACAGTCGCCCGATCGTGAGCTCCTGGAAACAATATACGACCTTATTGACACCAGCGTGTTTGACGCGCTTTCGAAACTCGATCCAACGCTAATTACCAAGTGTCTGTTTTTGACCTTAACGGATCAAATGCCACTTGATGCAGCAAACGCACTTTTTGATTTTATACATGCCCGATCTGAAAGGCTTCCACCCGAAATAACTAGAGAGCTAATGGAAGAGCTACATCGCCGAATTAGAGGCCTCGACGCGGACGATCTTGGTAGATTTGCTGGTGCAGTATTTGGCCATAGTGAAGAGGATCGAGAAAAGCTGGCGGACCTAGCGCAAGACAGAAATCGTCTTCAGAAGAATGTACTGACACGCTTGACACGCGGCTTTGCTACAACGGCGCTCCAACGCTGGGGCTAACCTCATTTGTTAGCCCGCAGGGCGGAATAGCGAAGCGTATTCCGCCATTCGATTCACGCGGCGCGTTACGCTGCGCTAACGCGCCCTACGAAACCACCTCCATCTCCCCCACCGCCTTCCGCGTCGGCTTCACCGTGATACGCACGTCCTGCCCGAGCGCGGTGAGCAAGCGTAGCCCGGCATGAGCGCAGCGAAAGCCGGGGCAGCCTCCGAAGACGGCCCCGGATGTCGCTTCGCTCCATCCGGGCTACGAAGCTACGAAACCACCTCCATCTCCCCCACCCGCTTGCGCGTCGGCTTCACCGTGATCCGCACGTCCTGGCCGAGGCGGTTGAGGAATTCCATCAGCCGCCCGACCGAGAATTGGCCGCAAGGGTGCGCAACAGCGCCGAATGTAACACTCCGACGTCGTCCGGGCCGAGCGAAGCGAGAGCCGGGACCCATACGCCGCAGTCTATCGAGAGGGCACGGCGTATGGGTCCCCGCCTTCGCGGGGACGACCGCCAACTCACCCCTTCCCCGCCTGCTTCTCCGCATAGGCGTCCACCAGCGCGCGGATCATGCGCTGATAGGGCACGCGCCGCGCCTTCGCCGCCCGCTTGAAGTAATCGACCGACCGGCGCGACAGCGACAACGTCACCTTCACGTTCTCCTCGCGCGGCACCAGCGCTTCGGGCGCGGGCAGGAAATCCTCGACCACGCGCACGCGCCCGATCTCGCCGCGGCTGTATTTAACGGTTCTGTTGCTCATAGATCGTCTTTCCCTTCCGCCAGTAACCGGCGCCAAAGATGCGGATGCGCCCGGCGCGCCAGGTGAACCGCACCGTCATCACGCCGCCGCCCACAACGCCGAAACAGTAGTAGCGCCGCTCGGAGGCGCTGCTGTGGCCCAGGTCCTCGGCGATCACGCGCTTGGGGTCGAAGAAGGCGTGCTGCGCCAGGGTGAACGAGACGCCGTGCTTTAAGCGGTTCACCCGATCCTTGCCCGGGTCCCATTCGAAACTCGGCGCTCCGGCCATATGGCTAATCTACCATATATCGATATGGCTGTCATCCCTCACCCAAACCCCGTCCCCGCCTTGCGATACTCCGGCCGCGACAGGGAGACGACAGGGAGACGATGTCGAGCACGCGGGCCCCGTCCGCGCCCTGCGCGCAGGGTGTGCGGCACGGTGCCGGGCGTGCGCCACACATCAAACCTCGATCCGTCACCCTGAGGTGCGAGGCCGAAGGCCGCGCCTCGAAGGGCGACGGCCCTGGATTCAATGCGGCTCGCACCGCAGCAAGCGTAGCCCGGGTGAAGCGAAGCGCAATCCGGGGCTCTTCGCACACGCATCCCCGCATTCCGCTGCGCTCCATGCGGGCTACGGACTTGTCGTCACCGGGCTTGTCCCGGTGACCCCGATTAGGAAGGCACTGCGTGCCTAAGCGAGAGGGCCGGGACAAGTTTACGACCGCGCCGGCCTTCGGCCGGACCCGGTTGCCCGGCCATGACGAATGAGAGTCTACGCCGCCTTCTTTCCCCCCGCCTTCCGCAGCAGTTCGAGCACCCGCTTGGCGTCGCGCTCGATGATGACGAGATAGGCGCGCACGCCGCCGAGCGGCCGCGCGCGGCCCTGCTCCCAATCCTTGATCTGGTTGATGGTAAAGCCGAAGGCGGTGGCGAAGGCGTCCTGCGACAGGCCGGTACGCGCGCGGATGGTGCGCACGTCGATCTCCGGCGGAATGTGCAGCTTCGCCGGCTTCTTGTCGCCGCGCGCGATCGCCAGCGCCTCGGTCAAGCCTTCCGCGATCTTGTCGAATGCCTTCTTGCTCATTTTGAGTCGTCCTTCCGTCGCGCCATGGCGGCGACCGTGCTCTGATGTTCCGCCGCGATGGCCTTGGTCAACGCGCGCAGCGCATTGCATTCCGCGTCCGATAGATTGGCCTTCTCGCCCTTGCCGAAAACCGTCAGCAAATACACCGGCATTATTACGCCGCTGTAGAACGTGATCGTGCGAAAACCGCCGGACTTGCCTTTGCCGCGGCCGGCCCAGCGCAGCTTGCGGCAGCCGCCGGTACCGGAAATGACATCACCCGCCGTCGGGTTTTCCGCGTTCACCAGCGCGACGATGTCGTCCTCGCTCATGCCGGACTTGGCGGCGGCGGAATGCATGGGTTTCGCAAACCGCGTGCATGATGCTATATACGTAACTTACGTAGTCGAGTCAAGTCAGGCTCGCCCGAAACACCCCTACCGTAACCCTTCCCCGCCTTGCGGTACGTTGTCCTTGGCAATCCAGTCGTAAATGTCTTCGAGATCGGCGAGCGCCGAATCGTCGACGGCAAGCTTCACGCGCCTAGCAGCTTCACGCACGCGCCTCCTCGGTTTGGCCCCCGGTCAAATAGGAATATCATCCCCATAAAATTGCCACAATCTAGGACCATATTCCGTAAGCCCTGCTCGTCGAGGGGCGTCGTCGCGAGACGTCGCGCGGTGGAGCAGGCGGGAAACGAGGGTGGCGGAGATTCGCCACCTGACATCCCGGGCCGGATCGGGGAAACCCGGACGGCTGCGCGGCGCCCGCGGGCGGCGGCGAACGTTGCCGCCGCGCTCGGGCTGTGCCGGGGCTCCGCCCGGCCCCACTAACGGGGGCCTGCCAGGAGCTGGCTGACGGCGGCGCGCCAAGCGACGTCCGAGGCTGCGAAGGAACGGTTGACCCTTGAGGCGCCGCGAGATCGCAGCCGGAGATCGAGCGAAGCGCTCCGTGGGCAAAGCGCGGCCCGGCACAGCAAGGAAAACGCCGCAAATGAGCCCGGACCTCTTGTCCGGGTGGCGCGCCGAAAGGCGCCGCACCTTGCGCTGAGCAAGGTGCGCACTTCGCTACAGGCTGCGCCCTCTCGGCGCGCCATCCCCTCGTTCGGCGGGGGGACAAGACGACGGGCCTGCCCCGGGCCAAGCAAAGAACAGGGGCGATGACGCGCGCCTATACGCGTCCATGCCGGGGCGCGAACGTGGCGAGCGCCGCCTTACGCTCACCCAAACCCCTTCCCCGCCTTGCGGTACTCCGGCCGCGGCGGCGAGAAGATGTCGAGCACGCGGCAGCCCTCGGGTCCGGCGCGCATGGTGTGCGGCACGTTGCCGGGCGTGCGCCAGAAGTCGCCCTGCTTCACCGCGATCTCCTCGCCGCCCTGGATGCGCACGGCCGAGCCTTCCAGGCACACGCCCCATTGCTCCTCGGGGTGATGGTGCAGCGTGCCGGAGGCGTTGGGCGCAATCGTCACCACCGACAGCATGGCCTGCTCGCCGGCAAAGATGCGCGTCGTCACGCCGGCGGCCAGCTCGCGGAACAGGCCGTCGTCCGGCCGGTGCAGATTGTGGAATTCGGCTTTCTGGCTCATGCCGCTCTCCTCCCCGTGCAAGCGATGGCGCCGAGGTTACCGGGATGGCGCTCGCACCGCAAAGCCGTTAGGCTTTGCGCACCCGTCATCCCGGAGGCCAAACATGGTGACGCGCCTGATCCCGCTCGCGGGATGCACCGCAGTCGTCGCGCTGGTGCTGAGCGGCCCGGCTCCCGCGCAGGACGCCGTCAAGAAAAAGGGCACGCTGATCTGCGGCTCGTTCTCGGCGCAGCCCAAGACCTCGCCGCCCTGGCACGAGGCCGTCAGCGTCGAGATCGAGCACGGCGCCATCACCGTGGTGCGCGTCGATTATCCCCCGCCCAAGGGCGTCGCCTTCAAGGGCCTGGTGGCGCCCTCCGGCGCCATCCTGATCGCCGGCGAAGGCAATGTCGAAGAGGGCCAGGCGGCGTGGACTTACGAGTTCTCCGGCAAACTCAACGACAAGGGCACCACCGACCTGCGCGGCAAGCTGACCGCGATCAAGGGCACGCCCGGCACCCGCACCTGCTCGATGTCGTTCTGAGGCCGCTCATCAAGTTCTGCTGTCATCGTCCGCGAAAGCGGACGATCCAGTAAACACAAACGCATCGCTCACACCCAGACCGGGGCTACTGGATGCCCGCTTTCGCGGGCATGACAGCCTAGAGGCCCTTAGAGTTTAGAGCGATCTCACCTTCCCCGCCTCGCCGAGCGGGCCTTCCAGCGCCTTGCGGTCCCAGCGGCCGAGATCCGCCGCCGCCTCATAGGTGCTGGTCAGGAACGCCATCAGCGCCGCATCCGGATCGCGCGCCTTGCGCATGGCGTCATAGGGCAGCAGGAATTCGCCGAGCGCCTTCGACCAGAACGCCGCCGCGGGCTTCACCTTGGCGGCGCTGAAGCCCTCGGGCGCGGGATAGGCATAGGAATAGAACGCGGCCTCGTCCACCGGACCGCCGCCGCCCGGCCAGAAGCCCGCGCTCGACACCTCGTGCGAATAGGCCTCCTGCGCCACCGCGTCCGGCAGATGCGGCACGCCCCCCGGATGCCGCGGCGCCCCCCGCCCGGAAAACCGCGTCACCGCCAGATCGAACGAGCCCCAGAAGAAATGCACCGGGCTCGCCTTGCCGAGAAAGCCGGTGCGAAAACGGCTCAACACCTCATGCGCCGACAGCAGCACGCGGTGGAAACGCCGCGCGTCTTCGGCGTCGTAGGATTTGTGCGCAGTGTCCTGGTCGAACGGCACGCAGTCGGCGATCTCGCAGGGCATCGGGTTGACGGCCACGGCGACATCGAGCTCGCCGAGCGCGATCAGCACGTCGTCGTAGAACTCCGCCACCGTCACCGGCCGCAGCATCACCTGGCGGAAACGGCCGTCGCTGCGGCGCAGCCACAGCACGTCCTCGATGAAGTCGAACTCGATCTCCAGGCTGCCGCCGGCAACCGGCATCGGCGAGGTGGTCAGGCCCCGCGCCGTCACATAAAGCGCGACATGCCAGGAGTGATTGAGCCACGGCGTCAGCGCCAGCCGCACCTTGCCGACAATCTGGGTCCACAGATGCAGCGTGTCGCGGGTGTCCCGCCACGCCGCGTCGCCGAGTTCCGGCCAGCGTTCGTCCGCCATGCGCCGATCATGAAGCGGCGCGGCGGCCCGTTCAATACGCCTTGCAATCGTAGTCGACCTGGGCCATGCCGCCGGCGACCTTGACCCGCATACGATAGGATTTCCTGGCCTCGGCGCCGTCCGATTTGGCGGCGAGCACCAGGGTGGCGCGGCCGCGCTTGTTGCCGCGCGCGCTGATGACGCCGGCGAAGACCTCGCATTTGACGCGCTGCTCGCAGCGGTTCTCCAAGGCGACGATGAAGTAGGCGCGTTTGTCCTCGGCCTTGAAATTCGCCTCGTTGGCGATGCAGCTATCGGGCACGGGCGCGGATTTGGCGGACTCGGTCGTGGTGGTGGCGGCGGGCGCGGGCTTGGGCTCCTGCGCCGAGGCAAACATAGCGGCGGCCGCCGAAATGACGGCGGCCACAAAGGCAGCCCCCGCGATCAGGCGCAAAAGACGAAGCATGGCAGTTCCCCCGAGGTGGTTCAGCCCTTGGTCGCAGGCCGCCGGCAAAAGGTTCAAAGGCCCGCGTTGACGCGCGGGCTCGCTTCTGGCACTCCCGCCCTCCCTCCTGGACTCGCTCTAGCAATGCCGCGCAGACCCTTCCGCATCGGCCGTTCGGTGACCGGCTTTGGCCTCTTCGCGACCCGCCCGATCAAGAAGAAGACGCGCATCGTCGAATACCGCGGGCCGATCCTCGACTACGAGGCCGCCCAGCGCGCCGAGAACCGCGGCAACCGCTACCTCTTCGAGGTCTCCAGGAACCGCACCATCGACGGCACCCCGCGCTACAACATCGCCCGCTACGCCAACCATTCCTGCAATCCCAACGCCGAGCCGGTGATCTGGCGCGGCCGCGTCTTCATCAAGTCGCTGCGCCCCATCAAGCCGGGGGAAGAGATCGTCTACGATTACGGTATCGACTACCTGCGCAACGTCATCGGCCGCTCCAATTGCAAATGCTCGCGCTGCCGCAGGCGGCGCGCGCGCCGCGCCCGCGAACGTCGCGCGGCCAAAAAACGCCAAGCCGCGCGGCTGGCGCGGGCCCGCAAGGCAAGACGGCGGGGCGGGCGATGATCAGGAAGCACAGCCGCGTCGAACACGTGCCGCTCGGCATCGCCTACATGCTGGGCGCGACGTTGACCTTTGCCGCCTCGCAGGCGCTGTCGAAATGGCTGGTGGCCGATTTCTCCTTCGCCGAGGTCTTGGCCTATCGCGGCCTCGGCTCGCTCGCCATCTGCTCGCTGCTGATCCTGCCGCAGACCGGCCTTGCCGTGTTCCGGACGCAGCGGCTCGGCGCCCATGTCGGCCGCAACGCCACGCAGGCGGTGGCGCAGGCCTTCTTCATGGTCGCGCTCAGCCTGCTGCCGCTCGGCGCGGTGGTGGCGATCAACTTCTCCTCGCCGATCTTTGCCGCGCTGTTCGCCGCGCTCTATCTGCACGAGAAGATCGGCCGCGCCCGCGGGCTCGCGCTGGTCATCGGCTTTCTCGGCGTGGTGCTGGTCGCCTCCCCGCGCGCGGCGAGCTTCAACGTCGGGCTGCTGTTCGCCGTCGCCAATGCCGTGATGTTCGGCAGCATCACCGCGGCGGTGCGCGGGCTGACCGCGACCGAAACGGCGGAAACGCTGACCATGTACCAGATGGTGCTGCTGACCATCGTGTTCGTCGCCGTGCAGCCGCTGTTCGGCTTCAGCTGGCCGGCGCCGGCCGCCGCCGGCATGCTGATCGCCAACGGCGTGCTCAACGGCATCGGGCAATATTGGTGGACGCGGGCGCTGTCGCTGGCGCCGCCCGCCGCGGTCGGGCCGTTCTACTATTTCACGCTGGTCTGGGCGATGATCCTGGGCTTCCTGGTCTGGGGCGACCTGCCGACGGTGACGCTGATTGCCGGATCCGCCATCGTCGCCGGCTCCGGCCTCTATTTGCTCTGGCACGAAAGAACCCGGCGGGCCGCCGCCCGCGCCGCCCCGCCCACCGTCGAATAACGAGGAGAAACGCATGAGCTTGAAAATCCGCCGCGTCGTCACCGGCCACGACTCGCAGGGCCGCGCCAAGGTGCTGATCGACGAGCAGGTGAACAACGTGATCTCGACCCGGCCCGGCGCGCAGTCCTGCGTCATCTGGTCGAGCGACATGTTGCCGGTCGACAATGACGGCGACCACGATCCTTCGAAGAAGCCGATCGAGACCACCATCCCCGGCGGCTCGGTGTTTCGCATCGTCAGCTACGGCCCCGGCGTCGCCCCGCGCAACCACCGCACCGACTCGATCGATTACGCGGTGGTGATCTCCGGCGAGATCGACATGGAGCTCGACCTCGGCAGCGTCCACTTGAAGGCCGGCGACGTGCTGGTGCAGCGCGGCACCATCCACAACTGGGTCAACAGAGGAAGCGAGCCCTGCGTCATCGCCTTCTCGCTGATCGCGGCCAAACCCGTGACCGCCGGTGGCAAGACGCTCAAGGCGCACGGCTAGGTTTTCCCGCCGCCGCCATTGCCGCAAGGCAGGCTCATTGTTGTCGCGATTGTCGTCATGCCGCCGGGGCGGCGCCCTCGCCAGAACGGAAAAAAGACCAAGTTGCCATGCCCCTATAGGGCACGATGAGACCCCTGGACGAGAACGAGCTCGACGCGCTCAGCCTGTTTGCCAACGGCAAGACGAGCGACGAGATCGCCGTCACGCTGCGGGTCAGCAAGAGCATGGTGCAGCACTATCTGCGCGTCGCCAGCCGCAAGCTCGGCGCCCGCAACCGCGTCCACGCGGTTGCGATCGCGGTGCGCGACCGGCTGGTGAAGCCGAGCGGCGGCAGGACGTAAGGCCGCGGCGGCTCGAACCGCCGCGAGCGGCGTCAGGCCGCGTCCGCCTGCGGTACCGCTTCCGCCGCCGCGGGAGTGAGCGCCGAGACGAGGCTCTGCACCTCGATTTGGGCGGTCACGTGCGACATTGTCGGGCGGCTGCCCAGGGTCGCTTCATCGAGCTCGTCAACCGCCGTCAGCCCGCGCGGGTAGAGCTCCCGGAACACGACGCGCTCGGCCAGGCCGTCAATGCAGCGAAAGCCGAGCCGCCGCGACAGCTCCTGAATGGCGCTGCCGACATAGCGCTTGTTGCGGGTGTTCTGGTGCGACAGCCGGTTGCGCAGCACGATCCAGTCGATCGGCGGCTTGCCGACGGACTCGCGGGCGCGGCGGGCGTCCTCGACCGCGCGGGCGTAATGGCTGACGCCGGTGATGGCGAAGGTCTCCGGATCGACGCTGCCGAGCACGTCGAGATCGACGAAGCTGTCGTTGAGCGGGGTGACCAGGGTGTCGGCCATGCTGTGCGCCAGCCGCGTCAGGGCGGAATTCTGGCACGCCGTGTCGATGATGATGGTCTGGTGGCTCTCGGCAAGCTGCTCGATGGTGCGCAGCAGGGCGCTGCAGGCCGCCGGCTCATCCTCGGCACCGGAGAATTCCGCCTCCTCGTCGAAGCAGACATGGGTCGGCGCCGGCAGCTCCTTGGCGCGCTGGCGCCCCCAGGCGATGCGATTGTCGACGTAGTGGGTGAAGCTGCGCTGCCTGGTATCGAGATCGATGCTGGCGACGCTTTGCCCGGCCTTGAGCAGGGCGATGGCGAGGTGGATGGCCACCGTCGACTTGCCCGATCCGCCCTTTTCATTGGCAACAACAATGACGCGAACGCACGGCGCATACGAGTCTTCTTGTCTCATGCGGCGCTCCCGTTGCGACAGTCACGACTCCCCTTCGGGTCGTGCGCTAGCACTCGCTGATTCGCGCCGATTCTGCTGCAAGTTTTTTGCCTTGCATTTTCCGAGGACTTTCAAGCGGATGAGTCGGGCGCGCCCGCTCAGGCGTCGAGTTCGGGGTAATGCCGGAAAATTCCGCTCTCGTTGAAGGCAATGCGGCGAGGCGAGGCGAGATATTTCTTGATGCGCTCACGTTCGGCTATCTTGTCGTGCACCTTCACCACAAGCTGCACATCCTGCTCGATCCTGCGCATCGCCTTCGGAAAGGCGTAGCGCAGGCCCTCGATGAGCTGGAACAGCGACAGGTCGACATAGGAGAAGGCGCGGCCGAGCACGTAGGGCCCCTTGCTCCTGGCGATGACGGTGTCGAAATAGCCGAGGTATTTCGGCGCGCGGTGCTTGAGGAAGTTCTGGGTGAAGCGCTTGGCCTCCGGCTTGGCGTCCTCGTAGTACAACTCGCCGCCGAGCGGGTGGTGGGTATCGTGGATCTCCTTGACGAAGTCGGTCACCGTCAGCTGCAGCTGGTGCAGCCACAGCCGGTCGGCCTCGGCGCGCGGCGCGAGCTTGAGCCGGGGGCCGAGGAAGAACAGGATGTCGGCGACCTGCGCGATGACGAGCTTGCCGGCCTTGAGGAAGGGCGGGGCGAAGGGCGGGCGCTTGTCGCGCCCGTCCATCATCGCCATCATGCGGTCCATGCCGCCCGGCTTGCGCGCGACGTCGTCGTAAGCTGCGCCGGCATCCTCCAGCGCCAGCCGCACGAATTCGCCGCGGCCCTGGATGCCGGGCCAGTAGAACAACTGATAGCGCATGGGGGTCCTCCGTCACGCCCGGCCGTGGCCGTGCCAAAGGACGGCGTGCTTCGCACGCCTGGCTGCCGGGCAACTTTCGGCGCTCATTGAAGCAAGACGTGGATGGCCGGGACAAGCCCAGCCTGACGATTTAGAAATCCGGTGGAACTGCGCAGCCGCGGTCAGCCGGCCTGCACCAGCCGCATAATGCCGGCGACGACGCGATCGCGGCCCTCGGCCTTGGCCTGATAGAGGCGCTTGTCGGCGATCTCGAACAGCACGTCGTAGTCCTTGGCGTCGCGGGGACAGGTGGCGATACCGATGCTCACCGTCAGCCGCACCTGCTCCCCGCCCGCGGCAAAGGCGGTGGCCGCGCTGCGGCGGATGCGTTCGCCGAGCGCAAGCGCATCCTCGGCCCGGCAGCCGTCGGCGATGATGACGAATTCCTCGCCGCCGAAGCGGTAGGTGTAGTCCGACACGCGCGCGGCCGCCATGATCTCGACCGCGATGCGTTTGAGCGCCTTGTCGCCGGCGGCGTGGCCGAAGCGGTCGTTGAAGGCCTTGAAATGGTCGATGTCGATGACGATCACCGCCAGGGGCCGTCCGGCGGCGGCGGCGTGCTCCACCGCGCGGCGGCCGTTGGCCTCCAGCGAATGGCGGTCGAGCGTGCCGGTCAGCGCGTCGCAGCCGACGCGGGCCAAGAGGTCCTCGTAGCGCTCGCGGTAGGTGAGCGTGTCGAAGACGTCCCAGATGCGCGGCCGGTCGCCTTTCCGGCCGCGCGGACGCTCGAAATAGCGCAGGTAGAGCGTGGTGAGCCCGCTGTAGAGCGTAACCGCCCCCATCTTGGCAACCCAGCCGCCGGTGAGCACGGCAAGGCCGGCGCCGGTCAGGGCGTGCAGCCCGATAAAGAACGCCGCCTGATCGAGGCTCAGCACCAGCGCCCCGACAAGCCACAGCCGCGGAAAGACCCGGTCGCCAAACCAGTCGCGCGACCGTTCGTAGAGCAGGATCATGACGATGCAGTCGAAGAACAGCACCGCCGTCCCCCAGACCATCAGCGCGCCGATCTGGTTGAGAAAGCCGAAATCGGCGCCGTGGCCGGGCAGCAAGGCCGCCAGCGTGTGCTGGCGCATCATCAAGGCCAGCGCGAACAGCAGCACATTGCCGAACAGCAGACCGTAGATCGGCTGGCGCACCACCACCGCGTCCTCGCGGATGTAGAGCAGCAACAGCATCATCAGCTTGCCGGTGAACAGCACGCTCGAGCCGGGCGAGGTGACGACGCCGAGAGGCAGCGCGACGTAGAAGATGCCGGCGAGATAGGTCTCCAGGAAATGCATCACGCCGAGCGCGCAGAAGAAGGCGCCGAGCCCGATGCGGGTGCGCGCGCGCAATAATGCGCCGAGCGCGGCGAAATAAATCAGCGCGTCGCCGACAAGCAGCAGAAGATTTTCAAGTTCAGTCATCCGCTATGGACGAAACCGAAAAAGCCCAAGCGGGGCGATCGATCGGCCCCCCGATTCGCCTGCCCGCCGATGAAGGCGGCAAAAATATAGCACGCCTTCACCGGCCCCACATGCCAAATTTATAGGCGGCGCTTCCTAATTCACCGCGAAGCAGTAGAACAGGCCGTCGCCGCCGGTCGAGCGCAGGTCGTTCTGCGAGCAGCCGCCGTCCGGCCCGCGCGAGGGATGCGACGAATTCCACGAGTGCGAGGCCTCGTCCTCGCGCAGACCCTGACGGTCGTTGTGGCCGAGCATGACCGAGCCCTGCGTCGAACTGGTGTAGTTCTTGCAGGTCATGTCCTGATCGGGCGGGAACGCGGTGCCGTCGGGCTTGGAGCCGGTCAGGATGTCATGCCGGTTCGGCTTGTCGCCGCGGCCGTTGATGACCTCGCCCTTCTCCGACAGGTTGTTTTCCTTGCTGAGCTTGTTGGCGGCGCTGTGCAGGTCGGCGACGCTCGTGGCGACCGTGACGCCCTTGGCGTTCACCCAGGGGCCCTTGCCGATGCGGTCGCGCGCATTGACCGCGCCGGGCCCTTGCGTCGACAGATAGGCATGCCAGGTCTTGCCGCCGGCGCCCGCCGACGCGGCCAGCGACTGGCAGTGGGCGTCGGCGCCGGCAAGGCCGCCGAGATCGGCACCTTTGCCCGGACCGTGGCTGGTGACGAAGAAACTCATGTTGGCCTGCTGCGCCAGCGCCGGCGCGGTGCAGAACAAGGCAAGACATGCCGCCGCCGGCACGCCGAAATGAACCCTCATCGCATACCTCCCGATTTGAGGCGGAGAACCCGATCGCTCCGCCGTCGGCAATGCACAACACCGGGGCGTTGTTGCTATTCCCTCGCCGGCGGTCATTTGCCGAGATATTGCGCGTCGCTGACCGGCTCGAGCCATGCGACATGCTGGCCGTTCTGCTGCTCCTGCATGGCGATGTGTTCCATGACGTGCTCGGGCGAAGCGCCATGCCAATGCTTCTCGCCGGGCGCGATCCAGACCGTGTCGCCGGCGCGGATTTCGCGGATCGGGCCGCCCCAACTCTGCACGCGTCCGATGCCCGAGGTGACGCGCAGCGTCTGGCCGAGCGGATGCGTGTGCCATGCCGTGCGCGCACCGGGCTCGAAGCGCACCCAGGCGGATCGCAACAGCGCCGGCTCGGGCGCGGTGATGATCGGGTCCTGCCAGACCGTGCCGGTGAAGTTCGGCGGGCCAACCTTTTTGGGCGGACGCGAGCCGCAGGCGAAGATGTCCATGGACGCCTCCCTGAAAGCGCCAAGCCTAGCGGCGCCGCCGGCAACAAAAAAGCCCGGCGTCGCCGCCGGGCCTCATCTTGCATTTTTGCGAAGTTCTTTTTGGTTCGCGCTCAGACCGGCTGCAGATTGCCGGCGGCCTGCTTGCCGCGCTCGGTGACAATCTCGTAGCTGACCTTCTGGCCTTCCATCAGCGAGCGCATCCCGGCGCGCTCCACCGCGGTGATGTGCACGAACACATCCTTCGAGCCATCCTCCGGCTGAATGAAGCCGTAGCCCTTTTGGGTATTGAAGAACTTCACAGTTCCGACAGGCATCAGTTATCCTTTCACGCTTTCGTTGAACGCCCGTGCATCATCGCCCGGGCGGCAACAATCCAAGTTTTGGGAGATCACTTAGCGGCGGACCCAAATCGAGGGGGCGTGCAGCAAGATGAAGCCGAAAACCAGATTGCGGCGGGGCAAATAGACCGATTTCGCCGCAAGGTCAACGGCGGAAGCCGAGCACGCGCGGCGCCGCCCGAAACAACCGTCATATAACGCTTTATGAATTGGTAATGAGGTGATCCCTATAGTTCCGCTCGACTGTCGGCGGCAGGTTAATGAATCGTTACGCGCGGCGGTCGCCGCCCGGAAGCGGCAGCAGCGGGGGCGGAATGCTCAACGACAAACGCAAGGCGCACCGTCGTCCCATCCGCTACGCGGCCTGGATCGGCATCAAGCAGGGTGAACTGCACGGCTGCGCCCTGTCCGACATCTCCGACAGCGGCGCCCGCATCGACGTCGAAGACTCCAAGCTCATCCCCGACAAGTTTCCGCTGTTCCTGTCGAACAACGGCGCGGCGCGCCGCATGTGCACCGTGGTCTGGCGCAAACCGAAGCAGGTCGGCGTCACCTTCTCCAAGCGCCTTGCCGCCGCCGACCGCGTCGGCCTTACACCGCATCCCGAGCCCGAAACGTCGGCGCCGCCGCTTGCGCCCGCCGACGGCGAAACGGCGCCGGCAGAATCCACCTAGACCGATCCGCCTGACGTTCAGGCCTGCTGAATTGCCGACAGCAGCCAGTTGCCGCCGCGCGCGCGCATGAAAGTCCACAATTCGGTGACCTCGCCCGGCTGGCCGCCGTCGACAGTGCGGCCGCTGGCGCGCTCCATCATGCTGTCGGTCAGCGCAAAGCGCATGGCGACGGTGGCGTATTCGGCGCCGTCCTCGCGCCAGGCTTCCGCCAGATCGCCCTGCAGCAGCTTCACGCCGCTGACGCGGTTGATGAGACCGCGGCTGGCGTTCTGGGAGAACTGCTCGGAGAAATAAGACAGCATCTCCGGCGTCACCTTGGCGCGCAGCGCGGCGATGTCCTCGTCCGAATAAGCGGCCTGCACGTCGCCGAGCAGTTGCTCGAAGGCATCGTAATCGCTCTTGGCAATCGTCAGCGGCTCGCCCGCCGGCGCATTGCCGCCGAACATGCCCATGCCGGTGAAGCCGTGAGCGCCCGCCGGACCTGGCGTCGCCGCGGCGAATGCCGGCGCGTTGCGGCGCTGCCACCAGGCCATGAGCAGCCGCACGACGAAGACCACCAGCACGATCTGCAGCAGCAGGCCGATGATCGAAGCGAACCCCGCCATGCCGCCGAAGAAGCCATGGCCGAACAGCAGACCGAACAGGCCAGCGCCGAGGAAGCCCGCCGCCAATCCGCCGAACAAGCCGCCGCCGAAAAATCCGGGGCGCGGCGCTGCCTGGCCGAAACCGGTCGCGGCGTTCGGCTGCGTGATCGAGCGCTGGATCGGCGCCGCCGTATTCGGCGCGGTACGCGTGGTCGGCGGCGCCGAAAAGGTGCGGAAGCCGCGGCTGCCGCCGGAGAAGCCTCCGCCGGCACGCGCATGGGCATCGTCCGCAATAAGCACGAACGCGGTTGCGATCGCAGCAAGCGCGATCAGCCAGCGATGACGAATCATGGGTTGTATCTCCCGGCAGACGGCAAACAGAGAGTATGTGTCCGCGCGCCCTTTTGTAAGGGCCTTGGTGCCGCAGCCGCCAAAGCCCTGCGCGACAAGTCACGCAATTGTCACGGGGACCTGGACGACACGCCAAAACGCCGGCTGCGGCGCTCAGCTCGCCATCGTTTTCTTCACTTCGGCGACCAGCTGCTTGAGCGTGAACGGCTTGGCGAGGAACGCGTACTGCTCCTGGCTCGGCAGGTTCTTGGCGAAGGCTTCCTCGGCATAGCCGGAGACGAAGATGATCTTCACGCCCGGATTGCGCCGGCGCAGCTCCTTGAGCAGCGTCGGGCCGTCCATCTCCGGCATCACCACGTCCGACACCACCAGATCGACGGCGCCCTGCTTGTCGATCACCTCGAGCGCTTCGACGCCGTTGCCGGCCTCCAGGACCGTGTAGCCGCGCGAGGTGAGCCCGCGCGCATTGAGCGCGCGCAGGCCTTCTTCGTCCTCGACCAGCAGGATGGTGCCGCGGCCGGTGAGGTCGGCGCTGGCGGCGCGCGCCACCTCCTCCGCCGCCGACATGGCGCCGGCGATCTGCGGGGCCTCCACAGGCGGCAGCGAGGCGACGTCGTCGGCGCCGGGCAGATGGCGCGGCAGAAAGATGCGGAAGGCGGTATTGCCCGGCTGCGATTCGACGTAGATGAAGCCGCCGGTCTGCTTGACGATGCCATAGACGGTCGACAGGCCAAGCCCGGTGCCCTTGCCGACGTCCTTGGTCGAGAAGAACGGCTCGAAGATCTTGTCGATGATGTCCGGCGGTATGCCGGTGCCGGTGTCGCTGACCTCGACCAGGACATAGTCGGCGGCCGGCATGCCCTTGTAGCCGAATTTTCCCGTTTCCGAGGCCGTGACGTTGGCGGTGCGCACCGTGAGCTTGCCGCCCTCGGGCATGGCGTCGCGGGCATTGACGGCGAGATTGACGATGACCTGCTCGAATTGCGACAGGTCGACCTTCACCGGCCAAAGATCGCGGGCATCGACCACCTGCAAGGTGACGTTCTCGCCGATCAGCCGCTTGAGCAGCATGCCGAGATCGTTGACGGTCTCGCGCAGGTCGAGGACCTGCGGCCGCAGCGTCTGCTTGCGCGAGAAGGCGAGCAGCTGGCGCACCAGCGCGGCGGCGCGGTTGGCGTTCTGCTTGATCTGGATGATGTCCTTGAAGGACGGATCGGTCGGCTTGTGGGCGTTGAGCAGGAAGTCGGTGGCCATCATGATGGCGGAGAGCACGTTGTTGAAGTCGTGGGCGATACCGCCGGCGAGCTGGCCGACCATGTCCATCTTCTGCGACTGGTTGATCTGGTTCTCCAGCGCGCGCCGCTCGGTGGTCTCGAGCATGTAGACGATGGCCGCCTCGGTCTCGCGCTCGCCCTCTTCCACGGCGGTGACGAAGAACTGGCCCCAGCGCTCCTTTGCGCCCTCCAGCATCACCTCCACGGGCGCGATATCGCCTTGTCCCTCGGCCGCCCGGTTGATCGCGGCGATCAGCACATTGTGGTCGCGGGCATTGACGGCGCGGAAGATCGGCTTGCCGACCAGGCCGTCGAGCGCGAGGCCCTGCGCCAGTTTTGCAAAGCGCGCATTCAGCCGCACCACATGGCCGCCGCGATCCACCGTGGCAATTGCCATCGGCGTGTGGTCGAAGAAGCGCATGAAGCGCACCTCGGCGGCACGTTCGGGATCGGCGCGCTCGTCGCGGGCGCGGCTGATCACGAGCGTGCGCGATGGGCCGGCGACGCCGTCGGCGCCGAAGGCGAGCTTGTGATAGAGCCGCACCGGCATGGTCTTGCCGGTGCGCATCTTCAGGTCGATGTCGAACACCTCGGTCTTGACCTCGCCGGGGACAGCAACGATCGAGGTCAGAAGCGAGGCGCCGTCGCCGGAGACGATGTCGGTGAGCTTGAGGCCGCCCGATCCGATCTCGGCGAGGTCATAGTCCAGCCAGTTCGCGAGCGTTGCATTGACATAAGCGAGCTCGCCGGTGGCGTTGACCGAGAAGAAGCCGCATGGTGCATGGTCGAGATATTCGATCGCATGCTGCAGCTCCTTGAATACGTCCTCCTGGCGCTCGCGATCGCGGGTGATGTCCGCGACCGACCACACGGCGTATCTTTCATGCTTGCCGGCGCCGAGCGGGCGCACCCGCATGCGCAGCCAGCGACCGTGACCGCCGTCGGTCCCTGCGATGCGCACTTCCTCCTGCTGCCGCTTGCCTTCGCGCGCCGCCTTGAGCAGGCGGAACACGGCTTCCGAGACGTCGGGATTGCCGATGAAGACGCGCTCGACGGGGCGGACGTCCTGCGCGCCGGTCGCGCCGGTCAGCGTCAGATAGGCGGCGTTGAAATAGACCACATGCCCGCGCGCGTCCGTCACCGCGAGCCCATCGAAGGCGTGATCGGCGATCCGGCTCAGCACGGGGTCGTCGGCGGAGCGATCGGCAAAGCGGATGATGCCGGCGGCAAACGCGAACAGGTTGAACAGCCCGACCATGGCGAGCAGTGCCAGCAGCCCCAGAATATAGGGCTGCGCCTGGGTGCGGCCGATGGTCATCAGCGCGACCGCGACCGCCACCAGCATGCCGGCGACCAGCAGCACCAGGAGGATGCTGCCGCTTCGCCGCGGCGGCTCGTGCAGCTTGACGGCCTCGCCCGGCGCACCCTTTTCAAAATCAGCGGTCATGACAGACGATGCGGCCCAACGGGATTTGCAGGCGCACCTCTCGCGCCTGATTCTCCAAGTGCCTGAATCGGCAGGACAAACGCAAGCCCGTCAACCCGCAAAGGGTGGTTTTTGCCCCCTTTTCCCGCACTTCCCCGGTATGTTCCGGGTCATTGGCGCCGGCCGCTCAAGGTCCGCCGCAGCCCCATGACGTAACCGATGATCTCGGCGACCGCTTGATAGTGCTCGACCGGTATCTCCGCATCGACCTCGACGGTGGCATAGAGCGCGCGCGCCAGCGGCACGTTCTCGACGATCGGGATGTCGTGTTTCTTGGCGATCTCCCGGATCTTGAGGGCGAGATGATCGACGCCCTTGGCGACGCAGATCGGCGCCGACATGCCGCGGTTGTATTGCAGCGCCACCGAATAGTGGGTCGGGTTGGTGATGATCACGGAGGCCTTGGGGACCGCCGCCATCATGCGCTTTTTCATCCGCGCGACGCGCAGCTGACGGATGCGGCCCTTCACATGGGGATCGCCCTCGGACTGCTTGTGCTCCTCCTTGATCTCCTGCAGCGACATCTTTTGCCGCTCGTACCATTGCCGGTACTGGAACAAATAGTCGGCGACCGCGACGATGGCGAGCATCGCCACCACCGCCCCCATCAGATGCAGCGCGATCGAGCGCACCAGATCGAGCAGCACGAGGGGATCGATATGCACGATCGATTCCAGCCGCATCCGTTCCGGCCACAGGATCATGACCATGACGGTGCCGAGCGCGATCAGCTTGAACAGGCCCTTGGCGAAATTGGCCGCGGCCTGCTTGCCGAACAGGCGCTTGAAGCCGGAGGCCGGCGAGATCTTCGAGAGTTTCGGCTTGAGCGGCTCGCCGGAGAACACCAGACGATGCTGGATCATGTTGCCGCCGATGGCGGCGAAGGCAATCAGCGCGAGCGGCATGCCGAGTGCGCCGATCAGCACATATCCAAGACTCTTGGCCAGCGCGACCAGCGCCGGGCCGTCGACGGGAATCGTCGCCGACTTGGCCAGCAGGTTGCGCAACGGCTCCATGATCTTGCTGCCGATCGAGCCCGAGAAGGTCGACATCGCAAGCGTCGCTGCGGCGATCACAAACCAGGTGTTGAGCTCCTGGCTCTTGACGACGTCGCCGTTTTCGACCGCCTGCTCCAGCCGTTTCTGCGTCGGGTCTTCTGTCTTGTCGGATGTATCGCTCTCTTCGGCCATCACTGCTCCGGCTAGACGCCCCTCACTTCAGCGACAGCATCTGGTGGATCACGCCGTCGAAATAGGCGATGAACGTCCCCATCATCGCCGTTAGCACCAGGGCGAAGATCAAGAAGCCCGCGAGAATAGACAGTGGCACGCCGACGAAATAGACCTGCATCTGCGGCATCAGCCGCGCCAAAACGCCAAGCCCGATGTTGAAGACGAGGCCGAACACCAGAAACGGCGCGGCAAGCTGCAGGCCGAGCTTGAAGGCCGCAGCAAAGGCTTGCGTCGCCAGCGACGCGATATCGCCGGTCGCAATCGCTTCGCCCGGCGCAAAGATCTTGTAGCTGTCGTTGAGCGCCGCGATGAGCAGATGATGACTGTCGGTTGCGAATAGCAACGTCACGCCGAGCATGGTCAGGAAGTTGCCGACCAGAAGCCCCTGCTCGCCTTGCGTCGGATCGACCGAGGTGACAAAGCCGAGCCCCATCTGCTGGGCGATGATGCTGCCCGCAACCTGCAGTGCGGCCATCGTGACTCGCGCGGTGGCGCCAAGCACGATGCCGATCAGGATCTCCTGCACCATCAGCACGATCAGCGAGGACATCGACTGCATGTCGATGTGGAAGTCGTGCTGGTGCAGCGGCAGGATGATCAAGGTCAGGAGCACGGCCGCGCCAAGCTTGATGCGCACCGGGATGTTCTGCTCGCCGAGCGCCGGCAACAGCATCACCATGGCGCCGACGCGGGCGAAGACCAGCATGAAGGCTGCGGCAAGCTGCGGCAGCCAGGAAATGTCGATGCGCATGACGCACGCATTTCTGCCTCAGCCGCCGATGATTCGCGACGATATTCGCATCATCTGGCTGTGCAGCGCGTCCGCCATGAACGGCAGCGCGAGCAGCAGCGTGATGAAGATGGAGATGATCTTCGGCACGAAGATCAGCGTCTGCTCCTGGATCTGGGTCAGTGCCTGGAACAGCGACACCACCACGCCGACCACGAGCCCCACCACCATCATCGGCGATGACACCACCACGATGGTCCAGATCGCATCTCGCGCCACGTCGAGGGTTTCAGCACCGGTCATTGTGTTCCTCTTGTTACGCTATTTCCACACGCTCCCTCATTGCGGGGAGCGGAGCGACGAAGCAATCCAGAGCCCCACGCGCGGCCCTGGATTGCTTCGCTTCGCTCGCAATGACGAGCGAAACCTGGCCTGCCAGGACGCGCCGATGACGAATCAGATCGTCATCTTCATGATGTCTTCGTAGGCTTGGATCACCTTGTCGCGCACCGAGACCAGCGTCGACACCGCGACGTCGGTTTCGGCCACGGCGGTGACCACATCCATCACATTCGCCTTGCCGTTCGCCATGGCGACCGTCTTGGCATCCGACTTGCGCCCGGCGTCGAGCACGCCGCCGATCGCATCCTTCAGCACGGCGCTGAAGGAGGGACCGGCTCCATCCGCGGCTCCAGTGAGGCCGCCGGTTTCCATGATACGCGCGAGGTTGGCATTGCCCTTGCTGGATCCGCCGGATTCGAGAACGCGGGCGAGATTGGCGTAGGCATTCGCAGCTACAGTGGGTGACGCCATGTTACGTGTCCTTCTTCTTATGCCTTGAGGATGTCCAGCGTGCGCTGGATCATCCGGCGTGTGGCGGTAATGACGTTCAGGTTCGCTTCATATGACCGCTGCGCGTCGCGCAGGTCGGTCATTTCAACCAACGGATTGACGTTGGGGTACTTGACGTTCCCGGAGGCGTCCGCCGCCGGGTTACTGGGCTCGTACTTGACGCGAAAATCTGACTGGTCCGGCTTGATCTGGCCGAGACTCACCACCTTGGCATCGAGGGAACGGTCGAGCGTGGAGGCAAACGTGGGCACCTTGCGGCGATAGGGATCGCCGCCGGCAGTGGATGCAGTGGAATCGGCGTTGGCGATGTTTTCCGAGATCACCCGCATGCGGCCGGCCTGGGCCCGCAGGCCCGAGGTCGCAATCCCCATTGAGCGGGCGAAGTCGCTTACGTCATTGGCCATTGTGCGCCGTTCCTTTTGTCAGCGGGCCGTTCTGGCCCGCAACTGTTGCCGTCAACTCTTGCCGTCAACTCTTGCCGTCAACTCTTGCCGATCGCGGTCTTGATGAGCTGCAGGCTTTTCGAATAGAGCTGCGTCACCGCCGCGTAGTCCATCTGGTTGGCGGAGACCTTGAGCATCTCGTCCTCCAGGTTCACCGCATTGCCGGCGGGCCGCGTCTCGAAGCCGGCCTTCTTGTTCTGGTCGAAGCTGTCCCCCGCCCCGTCCCTTGGGGCGATATGGGCGGCGCTGGTGCGCAGCATCGGCAGGGCCCCCATGGCGCCCGTGACATCGCCGCTCTGGTCGAACTTGGGCGCCACCAGGTCGCGCGGCCTGAAATTCGGCGTGTCCGAATTGGCGACGTTCTCCGACAGGATGCTCTGCCGCTCCTGGTGCCACTGCATCTTGGTGCGCAACACCGACAGGGCCGGAAGATCGCTGATTGACATTCACGCGGCTCCAATTCCGCCTTTCGGGGGTTCCGAAGGGTAGGAAGAATTTGCCGCGTGTATGGTTAACAGCTGGTTAAAAACACTATCCGTAGTCCAGCGGATTGCCGCATCGCAGCGGCTGCTTTCGGGCAGCCGCGCCGAATTTCGACCTGTGGGCTGGATTAAGCGCGTCCACACGCGGGTTCGGGCATCCCAAGAAGTCGTTTTGGTTCGACCGATTCATGGGTTATTAAGGATGCGGGGCGGCAGCTTTTGCCGTAAGGGGTTAAGGGTTCATCTCAGGCGTCGTTCGCTGCTTCGGTCAGAGCACCGCGTTCGAAGGGCTTGATAAAGGCACGATTTGCCGGGGATTGAGCATGTTGGTACCGTTTATCTTCGCATTTCTGGCCGTGCTGGCGCTGATTGGCGTCGCCGCGTGGCTGGTGCGTCGATTCGCTGGCAATCGGCTGGGCGCGAGCACGAATCGTGGGCGGATGCCGCGCCTTGCCGTGATCGATGCCGCCGCCGTCGACGGCAGGCGGCGCCTGGTGCTGGTCCGCCGCGACAATATCGAACACCTTTTGATGATCGGCGGCCCAACCGACATCGTGGTCGAATCCAACATCGTCCGCGCAAGCCCCGCCCGCGAACAGCTGCCGCAGCGTGCCGCCGTGCCGTCCGGCGTATCAGTTCCCGAACCGCCGCGTATCACGCCGCTGCCCGATACGGCCTGGAACGAGGCCGAGGCGGCGCGGGCCGATGCGCACGAGCCGCCGCTGATGCCGGAGCCGCCGCCGCGCCCCGTCCGTCCCTCATTCGCCGATGAATTGCGACGGCCGGTTCCCCAACCCGTCGAACGCCGCAGCGAGCCGCTCACCGGCTTTCCGCCCGAGCCGCTTGGCGGGCGTCCCGAACCAAGGCCAGAGCCACGCCCCGATCTGCGGTCGGAACCAAGGATGGAACCCCGCACCGAACCGCGGTCCGAGCCCGTGCTTCCGCGCATGCCCGGTCGCGGCGAGCCATTGATGCCGCGAGTGGCGCGGCCGGCTTCGGACGCGCCGAAGGCACCCCTGCGTTCCACCGAGCGCACAGTGTCTCCCTCGCCGCCCCTTCCTCCACCCGCGGCGCCGCCTCCGACGCCCGCCCAGAGCGCGGACCAGAATCTCGCCGAAATGGCGCAGCGGCTGGAAGCAGCCCTGCGCCGTCCGGCGGGTGCCGCGCCTGCCGACGCCGCCCCACCGGTGGCACCCGAGCCGCAGGTCCGCGATCGCGCCGCCGCGCCACGCCCCGAGCCGCCGGCGGCACCTCCGCCTCCCCCTGCCGCCTCGCCCAAGAGCAGCTTTGAGAATCTCGAGGACGAGATGGCATCATTGCTGGGCCGCCCGAAGTCATCGTCTTCGTGAGACCGGCCAACCTTCCGCGTAGAGTTTTATTCATTGCTGTCCTGATCGCCGCCGGTTCGCTGGCCACGGCTGCGTTCGCCCAGGACATCAGCATCAATCTGGGGCCCGGCAATGGCGGGGTCACCGAACGCGCAGTCCAGCTGATTGCGCTGTTGACGGTGCTGTCGATCGCGCCGTCGATCCTGATCATGATGACGTCGTTCACGCGCATCGTCGTCGTGCTGTCGCTGCTGCGGACTGCGATGGGCACGGCCACCGCGCCGCCCAACACCGTCATTATCGCGCTGGCGGTGTTTCTCACCGCCTTCGTGATGGGGCCGGTGCTGCAGAAATCCTATGACGACGGCATCCGTCCCCTCATCAACAACGAGATCCCGGTCGAAGAGGCGCTGCAGCGCGCCTCCGTGCCGTTGCGCGGCTTCATGCAGAAGAATGTGCGCGAGAAGGATCTGCGGCTGTTCATGGATCTTTCCGGCGAGCCGCCGCCGGCGACGCCCGCCGACATGTCGCTGCGCGTCCTGGTGCCGGCCTTCATGATCTCCGAACTCCGGCGCGCCTTCGAGATCGGCTTCCTGTTGTTCCTGCCCTTCCTGATCATCGACCTCGTGGTCGCCTCGGTCTTGATGTCGATGGGCATGATGATGCTGCCGCCGGCCACGATCTCCTTGCCGTTCAAGCTGATCTTCTTCGTGCTGGTCGATGGCTGGTCACTGGTGGCGGGGAGTTTGGTGCAGAGTTATGGGGGTGGGTGATGGGGCCGCTCCAATCGGCTTTGTGAGTGAATCCATAGCCGCAGACGCGTCATTGCGAGCGGAGCGAAGCAATCCAAGGCCACGCCCACCACTCTGGATTGCTTCCGCCTACGCGCAAGCGCTTCGGCGGACGCGGTCGTCGCTACGCTCCTCGCAATGACGAACGTGTGCCCTCACTCCGCCGCCCGCATCGCGGTCGGCGCATGCACGGCTTCCGCCAGCCTGTTGGCATAGACCTGCTGCCAATCGCTTTCGTCATCGCTTACAAAATAGCCGCTGCGCGCGCCGCGGTAGAGCGTGCCATCCTCCGCGCCCGGCGGCATCGCGCCGTTGTCGCGCAAGCCGCGCGCGGCGAGCAGGAGGCGGCGGCGGGTGCGCGTGATCATCTGGTCGGAGGGCGCGAGATGCTCCCATTCGTGGTCGACGATTCCGCCCATGCTCTCGGTGATCGCCTGGTCCTGCAGATGAATGCCGTCGATGCCGCTATAGATGGTGCCGTCCGCCTGCGCCGCGCGATCGATCTTCCAGTCGTTGCCCGCGTTCGCCTCCATCCGGAAGCGGCCGAGCCAATCCGATGAATTCGGCAACAGGCGATTGCCGCGGCTGGTGCCCCCGATCGGCGTGCCGTCCTTGTAGGCCGGCTGCGGCAGCGACATCGCCGAGACTGCGTGCTTCCAGAAGAAAAACACATACATCGTGTGGAAATCGTCGAGCGGCACCCAGGCGCGCGCATGCATATGGCTGTTGAACTCGCCATTCGGCGCCTGGGTCCAGAACGGAAACAGGAAGTTGGCAAAGCGCCAATAGGTGCCGCCGCCGCTCGCCGGCCGGTACCCTGCATATTGCGTGCCCCAGGGCGCCTCGCGCAGATGATAGCGGGGCGCGCGATCCGTCACCGTGTAGCGCAACGGCTCATCATCGGCGAGTTGGTCGGGCTCGACATGGCCGGCATGCAGGAAGCCGAAATGCGAGGTGTCGATCTCGCCCTCCAGCGCCTGCAGATAGTTGCACTCGCGCTGGATGAAGCTGACGCGGATCTCGTCCTCGGGCATGTCGAGGATCTCGAACCCCGGCAGCGGCGGCGCCTCCGCGGCAGTCCCCATATAGACCCAGACCACGCCGGCGCGCTCGACCACGCGATAGGCTTTCGCCTTGACCTTCTGCTTGAAATCCGGCGGCGGCACGCTCGGCATGTCCACGCATCGGCCTTCGACGTCGAACTTCCAGCCATGATAGATGCAGCGCAGCCCGCCCTCCTCGTTGCGCCCGAGAAACAGCGAAGCGCAGCGGTGCGGGCAGCGATGATCCATTACGCCGACTTGGCCAAAGCTATCGCGGAACGCGATCAGCTTCTCGCCAAGCAGCATCAGCCGCACCGGCGGGCCGTCCGCCGCAAGCTCCGACGACATCAGCGCCGGCATCCAGTAGCAGCGCATCAGCGCACCCATCATGGTGCCGGGACCGATGCGCGTGAGCTCTTCACTTTCGCGAGCGGTCGTCATGATCATCCTCCCGTTGGCGGCCGTTGACCGGCGTTGTCGATCGATGGAGGCACTCTCACGAAAGATGATAGCTTAGGACGGTTCGCGCGACCTAGTGGAATTTCGACGCGACGACTGGCGCGTCTACCCCTTCAAATCATACTGTTTGCCGAGGTGATCGCCGATCTGCACCAGCATCGCGACCGCTTCGGGATAGCCGGGCTTTGCCACTGTCGCGGCGTCGGCCGAGGCGCGGAATTCCCAGCTGTCGTCGCTCTTGATGACGCTGATCCTGATCCCCTCGGAAACATCGGCGTGGACCTTCAATTCCGCCACGGCCATGGCGACGAGTTCGGCTTCGGTCTTGGCGGGCTTGGTCATGGTGGCGGCATCCTCCGGCTCGATTCTGGCAAATTGCCGCGTCGACGCGCCGCTGTCGAGAGGCGCGCGCGGAGGTGTACCCACAAACCGGGCCCCGTGGATCAGCGGCCTTGCCGGCCTATATGCGCAGATGGCCGGAATTTTGCTCAACCAGAGCGGGTGTGCGCCGATCTCGTTCATAAACATGAATGGGAACTCGATCGTCTGTCTTCGCACTTGCCGTACAGCTAAGGCTTGCGCGCCGGATTGGCCGGGCGCACTCTTGCCGGGCGCTTTCATAAGAAAACTTACGGAGGATGCGACCATGCGACGGGTCAAGCAAGCTTCGAAACAGAAACGCACCAGCAAGGCAGCCGCTGCGAAAGTGTTGGGCGCTGCCGGACTGGGTCTCTCGCTGATCGGCGGCGCATCGGCATCCACCACGCCGACGGCCGATATCCCGCAGTCCGACACGACCTCACCCAATCAGCGCTTCATCCTTGGTGAGGAGGAGATGGCGGACGTGAGTCTCGCCACCTTCCATCTCTTCGACAGGGAAAACGTCGGCAGCGCCATACAGCTGGCCCGCGGATGCGGCTGTGGCGGCTGCCACGGTTGCGGCGGTTGCCACGGTTGTGGCGGCGGCCATGGCTGCGGCGGCGGATTCGTTGGCTGCCGCGGTTGCGGCGGATGTCACGGCTGCCGAGGTTGCGGTGGCGGATGCGGCTGCGGGCTCGGCGCCTGGTTCGTTCTCTGCGCTGGCTGCGTGGCTTGCGCGGGCTGCGCCGGCTGCTGCCTGTCCTGGGGCGCGTGCCGCTTGTGCTGAGTCAGATCAGCCAACCGGTCGGCTGCTCTGGTCGGCGGAAGATTCCCGCTCAGCCCCGAACAGCCGACGTCTGTGTCATCGACACACGCCCAATTCGTTCCCGCCGGCTTCGCGCCCTCGCGGCAGCGACCCGCTCGCGGCCGCGTCCTTCGTGACCGGGCGGTACCCAGGCGGTCGCGGCGGGGAGCGCTCCGTTCATGCAACGCCCTCAACGGCAACCAGTCGCGCCGAACTGCAGGCGTCTCTAATGGCTTTCAGACCCTGGTAGGTTGCCCCATTGTAAAAGGCCTCCCAATCCGCGACCGAGGGAAATTCCAGCAGGACAATCCTCCGAGGCTGCCAATCTCCTTCATGAACCTTGTGAGGCCCGCCTCGCGCCAGATACCTGGCTCCGGCTGCCTCAAGGGCAGGCTTCACGCGTGACATGAACTCCTGATATCGCGCCGGGTCGGAGATCTCGACGTCGAAGATCACATAAGCCGTCATAAAGGTTCTCCCTTTGTCGTCACTCCGCGCAAAATCCCGTGAAGATGAGACAGCGAGGCCGGCATGCAGTAGCAGCGGACCCGGCTACTGCTCATAATGATTCCGGCTCGATTGGTTGCTTTGTAAAGGCCTAATCGCGCAATTGGTACGAGACCGAGAATTTGTTGTATTCGCCGTGGGCATTGAACGGCGCCTCAGTCTCCTTTTTCTGTCCACGACGCGAGGTATCGATGACGAAGGTCAGCTTCTTTTTGATGTTGCCAACCATGGCATCAGCGGCGCAGGTGCGCTTTGCGTCGGCTACCGAATACCCGATCTCGCGCGGATTTCTTATCTCCGAGATCCTGCTGGCATTATAAATTGTCGTTAGCACCTGCCCGTCGGTACACTTCACGTCTCCCCAAAAATTCGATTGAAAGACGATAGCCCCCACTACGGTCGAACTAACAGAGAATATCAAATAGACCAGAATACGTTGGGTCGGTCTCGACATTTGCGGTCCTGGATCGAGTTACTTTGGTCCATCGCAATCTGCCGCAAGCAATCCCAACCGCTGCCTTTGGTGTCGTGACTGCCAACCGGCTCTAATTTGGCTTCCCCATGGCGCGTCGGCGCTCCTCGCGCACCCGCACAAGCTCGGGGAAAGGTCCGTATTTGGCCAACATGCATTCGTATGGCGGGGGAGACGTATTGACTTTCATCAAGATGCGTTCGGACCCATCTTCGTTGCGGGGAAACCAGATGGCAGCAGTCCTGGTCGGGCTCAGCGGCATTGGCACCTCTGCCTGCGCACAATACATGATCCTCCGAGGAAAGAAGCTGCCTCCGGTCACGAACGGCCCGGCAAATTTGGCATTCGTCAGCTTCGGGGCGGTGCCGTCCAGCACGGTCCTGAAGTAGTTATGCTGTTCGACCACGCGCGCAATGATCTCTCTCCTGCGCTCGATCGGCACGGCATCGAGGGCCTGCGCGACAGTCGTCGCGCCTGCCTTGGCGTCGCCCCCGTACATCTGTGCCGAGGCGCCAGGCGGACGCTTGCTCCTTTGCGTCGCTACCGGCCGCGAAGTTGCCGTCGAGGATGTTTGGCTGTTGGCGGGAGCGCCGCCAAGGAGCAGAGAGGCCGCTAGCAGGCCGCTCAGATTTCGCAATTTCAAGAACGAACGTGTCCACCGGCACGCGGCCCGGATCGGCGGCGCCGCAGCAATTTGATCATCCATTGATCGGCTCCCCCCGGCAGGAAGCGGCCACAAACGTCCGTCTCTCCGCCGCGAGCCACACTAGAGTACCTTTCGTCAGCCGGTCAAATCTGAAACGACCCGATCCGCAAACTGGCGCGCCGCTGTGGCAGTCAAGATACGTTTCAGACGCGGCTGTGCCGCTGCGTCTGATGCTGAGTTTTGCGCCGTCAGCGCACTGACACCGTGTGCGCGCTAAGCTAGTTCGCGCTGACCCGCTTGACGCCCTCGATCTTCGGCAGCGAGCCGGTGGTGGGCGAATCCTTCTGACCGGGCGGTGTCCAGGCGGTGGCGTCGGGGAAGCGGGCCTTCATGTCGCGCAGGAAGCCGTCGAGCGTGTCGACGCTCGCCGCCATCCTGGCGATCTCGGTGAACTCGGCGCTGTTTGCGGCGGTCGGCTTGCTCGCGGTGTCGAACGCGATCTTGTCCGGCTCGCCGCTCATCAGCGGCAGATATTTTTCGCGGAAGCGCGCGAGCCCGATCGCGTCCTCGGCCAGCGCATAGCCGACCACGGCGCGGATGATGTCGGCCTTCTCCGCCGGGTTGAGCGGCTTGAAATCCTTGTAGCGGTCGCCGTAATAGAGCTCGATCTGCTCGGAGGCCTCGCGCCAGCGCCGCGCCGCCCAATAGATGTCTGAGCGCAGGCGGATCGTCTCGCGGCCGCCGATATTGGAGATGATATCCAGCGCCAGATCGTGACGGCCGATGTCGCTCTGGGCGCGGGCTTCCAACAGCAGCCGCTGCGCCCGCAATTCGCCGTTGAGATCGGCGATGCGGGTCGAGTTCAGCGCCATGATCGCCTTTTCCGGCTTGCGGTTGGTCAGGTACACCATCGCAAGCTTGGCCGCGACCTGCGCGCGCGCGGCGCCCTCGAGCCGCTTGTCGACCTGGTATTGCAGCAGCTCCGCGGCCTGGTCGAGCAGATCGACCGCAACCAGGCGGTCGGCGAGACGGCGGATCATCTCGTCGCCGCGGCGGCCGATCGGCGTCAGCTCGCGGAATTCGTAGAACAGCCCCAGCGCATCGATCGGCGGCATCTCGTCGCCCTTGGCGGTGAGGAAGATGTCGGAGAACAGCGCCTGCGCCGCATCCTGCGCCTGGCGCGAGGGCTCGGAGTTCGGCTCCAGCCGGGTCGCCATCCGTGCCGCCGCGAGCGAGTCGCTGTAGCGGGCGTTGTCGCTGTAGATCCTGGCGAGCATCACCAGCGTGCGCACCTCGGTGGAATCGCCGCGCCAGGTGATGGCCAGCGTCTCCAGCTCCTTGAGCACCTCCGGCGGGTTGATCTCATTGCGCTTCTGCAAGAGCGCGACCTGGCGCAGCGTGCCTTCGGCCGCGGCCTCGCGGTTCGCCGAGTCGATCGCGAAGCGGTAATCGTCCAGCGCGTCCTTCTCCTGGCCCAGCGCCTCGGCCAGCCATCCGTAGAGCACCGACACCATCGGCTTCATCTCGTCGGTGACGCCGACCACCTCCAGCTCGCTGCGCCGCTTGGCAGCGCCCGCGAAGTCGCGCACCTCGAGACAGGCGCGCAGCGCATCCATGGTGACGAGGCGCTGCAGCTCGACGGGAAGCGAGGCGATCGCGAACTCGACGTTCTTCAGCTTCTCGCGCGCATCGGCCCATTTGCCCTGCCGCGCATAAGCCAGCCCCTTCCACAATTGGGAATCGTAGTTGTTGCCGATCGCAGGGCTTGCGAGGTCCTTCAGGCCACGCCCGGGCTGGCCGATCAGGATGGAGCCGATGGCATGGACCATCAGGATGACGGATTCGTCCATCTTGGGCGTCGGATCGGCGAGCGCATAGGCCGCCTCGCCGGCGGCTTCCGCATAGAGGCCGCGCGCCATGTAGAAGCGCGCCAACTCGAGTCGCGCCTGCCCGCGGTTCTCGGGATCGGCGGCGCCGGCGGCATTGATCAGCGCATCCCGCCGCTCGATGAAATCGCCGGCCTGGTTCTTGTGCCAATCGTCGATGTCGAACACCGGCCGCACCGCGGTCGGCGCGCGCTCGGCTGAGGCGTCGACCGAGGAGATCGTGAGCCCCCCGGGCTTGCCGACGATCACCTTGTCCTGTCCCACTTCGACGGCGACGCTGTCCGAATTGGGACGGACCACGACGCCATGTGCGGTGTCGAGCAAGGTGAAATCGACAAAGTCCTGGCGCTTGATCAGCCCGCGAATTGGGGTCAGACCCGTCACCACCAACAGGGTGTCGCCGGCATCGGGATCGGTGACGTGGTGCAGCTCGCCGCCGCCAGCAAAAGACACGGCGATGTTGGCATGCGCGGGATCGGTGATGTTGCGCACCACCATCAAGGGCTGCGCCGTCGCCAGCGTCTTGTCGGCGAAGGTCAGCGTCCAGCGGCTGCCGGCGGCGAATTCGTCGCTCGCAAGTGTATGCAGCTGCGGGCGGTTGACGCGGATGCGGATCGCCTGGCCCTTGTCGGTCAGCATGCGGCTGACCTCGCCGACAATGGCGCCGCCCTTGGCTCGGATCGACTCGAGGTCAACGGGCTGTTTGGAATCGAACACCAGCCAGACCGTATCGCCGCGCCGGAACGACGCGGCCGGCGTCGCCTTGGCGAAGGTGAAGGTAATGCGCAAGCCTTCGGAGTCCCTGATCGCCTCGACCTTGGCGGGCGGTCCATTGTCCGCATTGTCTTGCGCCGGCGCGTCAGCCGGTTTCCTTGCAACCGCTGCCGCGGGCTGGGGCGGTGGCATGGTCGAGGGCTCGGGCGCAGTCTTCGCGACCATGGCGGCGGGCTTTGCGGCGTCCGTACTTGCCGGCGGCGCGTCCTTGGGCAGCGCTTGCTCAGCCGGCTTGCCGGCCACCGCAACGGCCGGCGATGCGGCTGGTGCCGGTGCCTTGGCGACCTCCGCTGCCGGCGATTGTTTGGGCATAGTCTCCGCAGCGGCTTGCGGCTTCGCAACCGGCTCGGATTTGGCTTCCATCGTATGCGGCGCCGGCCCGCTCGCCGCCTCGGGCTTTGCCGCGGCGACTTCGCTCTTGCTCTCGATCTTTGCGGCGGCCGCAGCGGGCTCCGGCTTCGCAGGCTGGGCCTCGCTGGCACGCGGCCTGGCCTCGCCGGCAGGTAGCGCGGCCGCAGGCGCCTGCAGCTCCGGCGGCGTACGCAGGCTGGACGGCGACAGCTGCGATTGCGCCTTCGGCTTGTCCGGCTGCTGGAAAGACACGTCGATGATGTAGTTCTTGTCCTCGCGGAACGAATGCACGTCGACATCGCCGATCAGCGTGATCTCGACCTGCGTGGTGTCGTTCTCCACCTTCTGGTTGATGGAGGCGACGTTCGGGGGCGCCGCGACCTTGGCGTCGGCGAGGTCGAAATTGAGCAGCGTGGTGAAGAACAGCGTCAGCTTCTGGTCGTTCAACACCGAGGACGCGCCGACGCCATCAGGCATTTCAAACACGAAGCGGACGAAGGTCGGCTGCACCAGCGCGCGCACGCGGATCGGCGGACGCTTCTTGGCCATGGCCTCTGCGTGCTGCTGGCGCAGCGCCTTTTCAGCTAGCCGCGCCCGCTCGGCGAGCTCGCGCACCACGTCCAGCGGCAGGCTCGGCGGCGGGCCCGCCCAAGTGTCGGGCAGGAAATCCACGAACACCCGCTCGCCCGCCGTCATGGTGTTGAGGGTGACCTTGCGCGCAAGCGACATCCGGATCGCCATGCCATCGGGATCGCGCCGGACCATGGAGACATAATCGGGCACGGCATCGACCAGCTGCTCGACGGCGACATCGACCGGGCGCTCGAAGCGGATCACCACGATCGAGCCCGCGGTGGTCACCTCGCTGCCGACATCCTCGGTGAATTTGAAGACCAGCCGGGCATAGCCGCCGGCCGCCGAGAACGTCGCGTCGCCCTTGATCGGATCGGGTTGGGCGGACGCAGGCAATGCCACGAGCAGCAGGCCGGCGCAGGCCAGGAGCAGCGGCTTGAACAAAGATGTCGCGAGGTCGCGACGAAGGCTCCGCGCACGCGCGCGGACGAGCGACCAGAATGTGTCGGTAGCCGTTCGCGCCATGACTTGCCCGTACCTGCCCGTCTCTCAAGTTCAATGACCCGCTTCAGCAAAAAGCGGATACGCCTTCGCCCGGCCGGTGTCCCAGTCTAGAAGTCGCCGATTAAGCGGTTGTTAACGGTGTTGCGCGATTTGGATTTCGCCGCCAAATGGTTAACGCTGGGTTACCGCCGGGCAGATTGCCGGTTGGCTAGACGTCCCGGCCGTGCAGCTGCCAAAGCCGGTACACGGTGTCCCAGTCTGGCAGCTCCTCGCAGCTGCAGCCGTAGGTCCGTCCGCTGCCCAGCTTGCGAAAGTCTCTCATGGCCGCGAGGTGGGCTCCGCTGGCAACGAAGCGCCGCATGCTCGCCTGGTCCGACCACGCGGTCATCGTGTGATAGACGCCATCGACTATCCTGGCGGTCACCGCGACATGACCGGGCGCGCGCCGCACCTGCCTCAGTGATCGGATCGTTCGCCACCAGAAGCGCGGCAATTGTGCAATGCCCTTGGGTCGAAATCCCGTCATCGAAATGTAGAGCATTGCAAGCCCTCGCCCTCGCATCGTTGAAGAAACGACAGGGAGGTGATGCTGGATCGGCATGCGGGGCAGCCAAGCGAGCCAGTGATCCGGAGCGCTCGATGCGTCGTTCCAAGTCTTTCGGAGGATCAAAGGTGCACCAGGTTGCGAAGAATCTGCCGCTCACATGTGAGCTCACGACGGTCAGCCAGGAGGACGTCGAGAAAGCTCTGCGGACCATCCTGATCTGGATCGGCGAGGATCCTGCGCGAGAGGGTTTGGCCGAAACCCCTGCCCGGGTCGCGCGGGCCTATAGGAGCTACTTCTCCGGTTACCAGCAGCAGCCGGAGGAATTCCTGAAGAGGACATTCGAGGAAACGGCCGGCTACGACGAGATGGTCCTGCTCCGGAAAATTCCGTTTCAGAGCCATTGCGAGCATCACATGGCGCCGATCAGGGGCCATGCCTGGGTCGGCTATGTCCCGCGCGACCGGGTCGTCGGCATCTCCAAGCTCGCACGGGTGGTCGAGGCCTATTCCAACCGGCTGCAGATTCAGGAACGGCTCACGGCCGAGATTGCCGGCGCCATTGATCGCGCGCTTAAGCCGCTCGGCGTGGCGGTACTGATCAAGGCTTCACACCAATGCATCAGCGGCCGCGGCATCAGGAAGCACGGCGTGGACCTCACCACCATGCGGATGCTGGGCTGCTTTCGGAGCGACGGCGCCCGTCGGCACGAGTTCCTGGCGATGGTGAACGAGCAGCGCCCGGACTGAGCCCGGTTCCAGCCCCCCAACTATCGCAAAATTGGAGGCCGCCGGTGATCCGGGCGGCCGGAGGGGTCGTTTAGGTGGCAGTCGCTGCTTGCCGAGGCTCCATGACCACTGCTATCCGAGTTGCCAGAGCGCCGATCCGGACGAGCATCGGATTTCCTCGCACGGGCCAGGCACGGCGCGCGATGATGGTGGACAAGAGGCCGAAAGCGAAAGTGGAGTGGGCTGATCTGATCGGGCGCGTCGCCTCCCAGGGCGATCGCGAGGCGTTCAAGAGCCTGTTCGAGCACTTCGCGCCGCGCGTCAAGGGATTCATGCTCAAGGCCGGATGCAGTGCCGACGAGGCCGAGGAGATTGCCCAGGAGACGCTGATCACGGTCTGGCGCAAGGCCGGCCAGTTCGATCCCATGACCACGGGCGTGGCGGCATGGATATTCACCATCGCACGCAACCTGCGGATCGACTCCGTGCGGCGGGCGGCACGCAGCGGACGATCGCGCCAGACCTCGGAGCCGGTGGACGCAGCCGATCCGGCTGACTCGGCTGATGTCATGATCTCGCGCGCGGAGGACGCCTCGCGCGTCAAGGCGGCGATCGAACAATTGTCGGCGGAGCAATCCAGAGTAATCCGGCTGTCGTTCATTGAGGAGCGACCGCATTCGGAGATCGCAGACGTGCTCGCGATACCGCTTGGCACGGTGAAGTCGCGGATCAGGCTGGCGATGAACCGCCTGAGAGACCTGTTGGACGAACAGCGATGACCATAAACCACCATCCGCCAGAGGACCTGCTGGCGAGCTTTGCGACCGGCACGCTCGAGGAAGCCGAGCGTCTCGTGGTCGCGGTGCATGTCGCGGGCTGCGAGCGCTGCGGCCGTTTCGTGCAGGCGATGGAGCAGCTGGCCGGTGCCGCGCTCGAAGACGCCGCGCCCGCGCCGATGGCGGCCGACGCGTTCGATGCCGTGATGGCGCGTATCCATGAGGGTCCTGCCGAGGCGGTTCGGCCGGTGCCGCCGCGCGTGATCGCCGAACATCCTGATCTCCCCGAGGTGCTGCGCCGCTGCCGGATCGGCAAGCGTAGGCGCGTCGCGCCGGGCGTGAGCATGCAGCCGATCGAGCTCCCGGGTGCCGGCAAGGCGCGCGCGTTCCTGCTGCAATCCGCGCCCGGCACACGCATGCTGGAGCACACTCATACCGGCACGGAGCTGACATGCGTGCTCAAGGGCAGCTTCAGCCACCAGGGCGGCCGCTATGGGCCCGGCGATTTCGACTATGGCGATGACAATATGGACCATCGTCCCGTTGTGGGCGATGAGGGCCCCTGCCTCTGCCTGGTCGCAATGACCGGTGACCTTCGCATGAATGGCTTTTTCGGCCGGCTCATCAGCCCCTTCATCCGGCTCTAGATCCTTGACCACGAGGTCTCATGCCGCTCTGCCCCGGGTGATCCGACGCAGATCGTCAGACGTTCTCCGCTACGAGGCAGAGGGAGCATGAGGGACCCGGTGCCGGGCCGCAGGCTGTCCGCAAGGATTGTCTGGCCGCCGCGCACTCCACAGCAACGACGACGGTCTAGTCCGTTTGGCAGGACAGCATGGCATGAGTGCGGAGATCATCAATTTCCCGGAACGAGGGCGCGATCGCAGGCTTACAGCGGGGCTTGAGCAGCTTGCGCGCGAGATCGAAGGCCTGCTGACGCGGGCGGAGCCTGGAGCAGACATTGGCAAGTTGCTGGACACGACGGAAAGGTTGAGCGATCGATTGGCGGATATTGGCTATCTTCTGCTGGACGAGGAGACAAAGCGCGGCATGCAAACCGCGTTCGACGAGCTTTCCGCCAGGATTGCGCAGGCACGTCGTGAGCTCGAGGCGCTCGAGGGCAGAGGCGCGCCGCCTGAATGTTAGCCGGTCCCGCAACAATACCGCAACGCGGCCACAGGTCCCTCAATTCAGCAGAAAAAGTGCTCCGTTCAACAGAGTCGCGAAGCCAACCCAGGCAGCGTAGGGAATGAACAGAGCTGCACTCACACGATCGCTCCGCGACTGAACCCATACGAAGGCGAGGATCGCGCCGGACAAGGCGACGATGACCACAAACGCAAGTTCGATGCGGTGGAGCGAGAAGAAGATGGGGGACCAGGCGAAGTTCAGCGCCATCTGAACCCACCACAGCCTCATGGCGGCGCCGCGCGGTTTGCTCTCGAAGGTGCGGAAGCTGGCCACGGCAATCATCAGGAACAATATCGTCCATACTGGCGCAAATACCCAGTCTGGCGGATTGAAGGGCGGCTTGTTAAGCCCGGCATACCATTGTCCAGGGACATTGAGGACGCCGATGACAAGCCCGATGCCGGGCACGAGCAGGATGAATGCCGCAAAACGAAACCAAGTGCCGCGACGGAAAGCCGTGACACGCTCCAGTACAGCCATGGCTGAATTCACCACGGCGCCGACCCCATGCGCTGCGCCACCATGTAGCCGACCCAGGCGCTCAGGGCGGCCAGCAACGATCCCCAGCAGATATCCACAAGGGTCAACGCCGTCGACCAGTTCCGCAGCGTTGCCTGATTGGTGAGATCGTATGTTGCATAGGTGAAGAAGCCGAACATCGCGCCCGACAGGAAGGCCCGCAGCGCACTGCCTTCGGCATGCGCGGGCAGCACGGCGAATCCGACCAGGCCAATGGGATAGAGCAGGTAGAAAAAAGCCGCAGCGCTCAGGTTCGGCGCAGGCCGCAACATTTCGCCCAGCACAGGCCGGTACAGCCTTTCGACCATGTTCCTGAGCCAGATCATGTCGACGGCCACGAAAGTGGCTGCCACCGACAGGTAAGTGAGGACAACGTTCATTCGCCCGGCTCCAGTCCGCTGCTTCACCGCCCCCACGGGCGGGGTGAGCCAAGTTAAACGAGACGCGAACGCGACTGGATCACGCGATCCGACATCTCAGGACTTCCCTTGCGGCGGAAGCGGGAAGAAGGGACTGGTCCTCGCCTGGTAGGCACGGTAGCGCTCGCCGCGGGAGCGCAGCATCTGCGCCTCAAGCGGAGGGATTCCGCTCACATGCACCAGGAGCCAATACATCAGGACTGGCGCTGCGAGGCTGGCCCAGCCCCATGGATAGCCTGGGGACAGCGCGATGACTGGATAGGCGAACCAGCCAAGCCATTCGAAGAAGTAGTTCGGATGCCGCGACCAGCGCCACAGCCCGACATCGCAGACGAGGCCAGCATGCGCCGGGTCGGCCTTGAAGGCCAGCAGCTGCTCGTCGGCGACCGCTTCGAGCGCGATTGCCGCGAGCGCAATCACGGCCCCGATGTCGTCCTGGACTCGCAACATCGCTTGCGGGGCATGGGCGGCCAGGAAAACCGCAAACACCAAGGGCACGGCCGCCAGCGCCTGCGCCTGCAGAAAGCCAAACATCCGCCGCGGCGCCGCCGCGCCCCATTCCCGGGCATAGCTCGCATAACGCGGATCATCGCCGCCGCCCAGCGCACGCAAAGCGATATGGGTGCCGAGCCTTGCCGACCACAGCATGACCAGCGCCGCGGTCAGCGCCTGGCGGGTGGGCGAGCCGCCCTCGAGCGGCCACAGCGCGGCAATGGCACCGACGAGACCAACCGAATAGGTCCAGATCGTATCAACCCAGCCGGAGTTGCCCGTGCGCTGCTGGACCATCCAGGCCAGCAACATCAGAAGCGACAGCGACAGTCCGATCACGGCCAGAACAACAATATGCATGAGCACCTGCTCGCGACCTCCACGCATCGGCCCTTCAAGGAGTGAAGGACCTGCACCGCGGCCTTCTCAAGGTGAGGCAAGATACCGGTAGCTTGCGGGTGATCCGGAGCTGGCCTCCCGCCGTTTAAAAGAACGTCACGGCTGCCTGACCGGATCAGTGGCAGCTGTGGTGCAAGAAGGGAGGCCGGCGTTGGGTCAAATCGAAACCGATGATCCTCTCGGCCGTAGCTCGAGATACGCAACAGGGGGCAAGACAGGATGCGCTTGGCGGTCATTGGAACGGGAATTGCCGGTAACGCCGCTGCATGGCTGCTGTCGCAACGCTACCCCATCACCGTCTACGAGCGCGAGTTGCGCCCGGGCGGCCACAGTCACACGGTGCAAATCGATTATGACGGCGAGGAGATCGACGTCGATATCGGATTCATCGTCTTCAACGAGCCGAACTATCCGGAATTGACGGCGCTGTTGAGCCATCTGGACGTCGACACCATCGAGACCTGCATGAGCTTTTCGGTGTCGGCCGACGCCGGCCGCTTCGAGTGGCGCGGCGGGGGCGGCAGCGCCTACCAGACCGCGCGCGGACTGTTCGCGCAGCGCCGCCATCTCTTCTCGCCCTCCTATCTGCGCATGCTCGCGGAGATATTGCGCTTCAACCGGCAAAGCGTGGCAGACTTGCGGGCCGGTCGCCTCGCCGGACTGACGCTCGGGGATTATTTCCGCCAAAACGCATTCGCACCGCGCCTGCTCCGGGATTATCTGGCGCCGATGGGGGCCGCGATCTGGTCGTCGCCGCCGGAGGAGATCTTCGGTTTTCCCGCGGAGAATTTCGTCGCCTTTTTCGACAATCATCGCCTGCTCCATCTCGATCGTCCGCGCTGGCGCACCGTCAGAGGGGGCAGCCGGCGCTATGTCGAGAAGCTCACGGCGGAGTTCAGAGGCCGCATCCGGCTGGGATGCGCGGCAGTCGCGGTCGAGCGCAAGCCAGGCGGCGTGACCATCCTGGACAGCCAAGGGCGGCGCGACACATTTGACGCCGTCGTCATCGCCGCGCACAGCGATCAGGCGCTGGCATTGCTGTCGGACGCCGATGTGGGTGAGCGGGGGATCCTGGGCGCGATCGGCTATGCCCCCAACACCGCCTATCTGCACCGAGACTGCCGTCTCATGCCCAAACGCCGGGATGCCTGGGCATCCTGGAATTTCCTCCGCTGGCAGCGGCAGCGGCCCGCAGAGAACGACGTCGCCGTGACCTACTGGATGAACCGGCTGCAGGGAATTGCGGACAGCAAGCCGCTGTTCGTGAGCCTCAATCCGCCATTCGAGCCGGCGGCGCATTTGACCTTCGGCAAATACGCCTTTGCGCATCCACAATACAATGCGGCGGCGTTCGCCGCGCAAAAGCGGCTGTCCGAAATCCAGGGACGCCGCCGCACTTGGTTCTGCGGCGCCTGGACCGGTTATGGATTTCACGAAGACGGCTTGCGTTCGGGGATCGCGGTTGCCGAAGCGCTCGGCGCCGTCGTGCCCTGGCGGCAATCCGAAACCCCTCTCGCCGAGGCGGCCGAGTAGCACCATGGTCCAAACCACAGAAGCGAAACCGCCTCCCCCCGCCGCGGTGCTCTATTTCGGCAAGGTCATGCATGCGCGGTTGCGACCCGTCCGGCATCGCTTCAGCTATCGCGTCATGAGCCTCTTGATCGACCTCGACCGGCTTGCTGAGGCGGACCGGCAATCGCGCTTGTTCGCAGTCAACCGCGCCGCGCTGTTCAGCTTCCACGAGGCTGATCACGGCGAGCGCAATGGCGCGTCCTTGAGCGACTATGCAAGACGCCTCGCCGCTGCGCGCGGCATCGCGTTTCCGAACGGTCGCATTCAGCTGTTATGCTATCCGCGACTGCTCGGCTACGTCTTCAATCCGCTGTCGATCTACTTCTGCTACGGCGCCTCCGGCGAGCTCGCGCTGCTTATCTACGAGGTGCGCAACACGTTCGGCGAGATTCACCCCTACGTCCTGCAGGTCGATCACGGCCGCAGGGACGGCGATGGCCGCGGCGACGTCGTCCGGCAGAGCCAGACCAAGCAATTCTACGTGTCGCCCTTCATCGGGATGGACACGCGCTATCACTTCCGTCTCGCGCCGCCAGCCGAGACGGTGAAGGTGAGGATTCTGCAAACCAATGAGACCGGCCCCGTGCTCGCGGCCGGCTTTAGCGGATGCCGGCGGCCGCTCACCTCCCGCCTGCTGCTGGGCGCCTTCCTGACAATGCCCCTCCTCACCCTCAAGGTCGTCGCAGCAATTCATTGGGAAGCGCTTCGGCTCTGGATCAAGGGCGCGCCGCTGGTGCATCGGCCGCATACAGGAGCCTGAAACTCACCGCCAAGCACGGGTCCGAGGTGACGGGCGGAGCCGCGCCCCGAACGCCCCCGCCTCAGTTGGTCTTTTGCGGCAGCACCTTGCCCTCGATCTTGGGCAGCTCGGTGCTGGCGGCGGTCCTGGTGTCGCCGCTGGCGCGGCGGGCCAGCTCGACCGTCAGCCGCTCGGCATTTTCGGGCTGCATCAGGCCGAGAATGTCCGACATCTTGCGCGGTGCGATCTGCGATGCGATCTCGATCAGGACCGGCATCTCCAGGCGGTCGAACACCTTGGCGGCATCCTTCGGCTTCATGCTCTCATACATGGTGACGATGCCTTTGAAGCGCGCATTGTCGGCTTCGACCTTCTGCTCGTTGGCCGCGGAGATGCGCGACTCCGTCGCCTTCATCTCCTCGACCTTGGATTCGATGCGCTTCTCCGCCGCCTTCAGCAGGTTCTCGCGAATGTCGATCTCGCGCGCACGCGCATCGAGCTCCTGCCGGCGCTCCTGCAGGCGCTCAAGGATGGCGCGCTCTGACGGCGACACGCTCGGCTGCGCATCCTCGGGATGGTAGACGATGCCCTGCGGCCTGGTCTCGGGCGCGGCAGGCTTGGGTTCGCCGGACTTGGCCTCACCGGCCTTGGGGTCCTCGGCCTTCTTCTCCTCTTTCGGCTTCTCGACGGAGCCCGTGATATCCGAGTCCGCCTTGGGCGCGGCGGTTGGCGCGCCGGGGAAATTGAGATTTTGCTGCGCCCACGAGGCGGGCTTGGGACCTTGCGACTGATAGTCGAACACATAACCGCCGTCGATCAGGAGCCCCGCGACCTTGAGAACCGCAAGCGAAGCGACGGCGACCACAACGACCGGAATGACGCGAATGTTACGGTAGGATTTCATGCCGCAAGGCCGCCAGCCCTTCGACGTTCACTGAAGGCCTGAGCCGCGGCGGCGACCGCCTTGGCACTGGAGAGTTTTGCCGGCGCGACCTGTGCCGGCGCGGCGGCAGGCTGCGGCGTCACCGGCGCGGCGGCCACCGGCTCGTCCATCGGCGAGCGCGCGGCGTTCGCGATCTTGGAGAGCCGCCGCACCACATGATCGGCCTCGCCGAGCTGTTTCTTCAAGAGATCGGACATGTCGTGCGCCGCACTGAGCTGGGCGCCGAGATGCTCGTTGACGTCACGCACCGTGTGCTTGAGCCCGCCGATGGCGCGCTCGGCGATCTCGGTTGCGGTGACGAGCTCGCCGATGACGGCTCTCAGCGAATGCTCGTCCGCCTTCAGCCGCTGCAGCCGCTTGTTGAGCAGCATGCAGTAGCCGATGGTGAGCACGAGCAGTACCGCCACCAGGCTTTCGATCATAAATCCGAGAACGGGGTTCATTGGGCCTCCATCAACTTGCCAGCCTCGTCGGCCTTTTCGAACATTGCGAGTGTGGTCGAAGGTTTGCGCAAGGGGCGCGTGACACGGATGGCGACGCGGTCGCCGACCCGCCCCATCCGCCCCTCGGTGAGCATGACGTCGCCGCAGCGGACCGCGACGGTTGCATCCGCGCGCATGTCGAGCGGCAGCGTGTCGCCGACCTTGAGCGTCATCAGCTGCTTCAACGGAATGAAGGCTTCATAGAGCACCGCATCGACGGCGATCTCGGCATGGGCGATCTCGGTGGCGAAATGCCCCTCCCAGATCGGATCGCGGCCGAATTTCTCGCCCATGAACATCTGCAACAGCACCGGCCGGATCGGCTCGATGGTCGCGTAGGGCAACAGCAATTCGACATTGCCGCCGCGGTCCTCCATGTCGATGCGCAGCCGCACCAGGATGGCGGCATTCGCAGGACGGCTGATCGCGGCAAAGCGCGGGTTGGTCTCCAGGCGGTCGATCGAAAAGGTCACCGGCGACAGTGGCCGGAACGCCTGCTCGGCATCGGCCATCACCACCTCGATCAAGCGCTTGACGAGGTTGGTCTCGATCGTGGTGTAGGGCCGGCCCTCGACGCGCAACACGGTGTTGCCGCGCCGGCCACCCAGGAGCACGTCGATGATGGAATAGATCAGGCTGGAGTCGACGGTGGCCAGCCCGAAATTCTCCCACTCCTCGGCCTTGAAGACGCACAGCACCGCGGGCAAGGGTATAGAGTTCATGTAATCGCCGAACCGCACCGAGGTGATGCGGTCGAGCGAGACTTCGACGTTGTCGGAAGTGAAATTGCGCAAGGACGTCGTCATCAATCGCACCAGGCGGTCGAAGACGATTTCGAGCATCGGCAGACGCTCGTAGGACACCATCGCCGAATCGATGATGGCGCGGATGCCGGAATGGTCGTCGAGATTGACCTCCCCGGCGGTGAAGCCGAGCAGGTTGTCGATCTCCTCCTGGCTGAGGACGCGCTCGCCGCCATTCTTGCCGCCGCCGAAATCGCGGCTGCCGTCCTCCACCATCGCCGCCCATTGCAGCGCCATCGACTCCGTGAGTTCGTTGGCACTTGCGGCTTCGGCTGCGGCGGCGGGATCCTCGGAATCGAGCGAGGCTTCCCATTGCGCCGCAATTGCATCTTGATCGAGTCCCGGATCGTTGCCCGCCATTGTCGTATGATCCGATGCTCGCTATTGAACCACGATTTCCTTGAACAGGACGGCGGACACCGGGGTCGGTGCCGTCGCCATGTTGACGCGCCGCGTCAACTCTTCTTTCAGCCGGAACAGCCCGGCCGAGCCGGACAGGTCGGAAGCACGCAGCTCGCGGATATAGGTCTGGAAGATGTCGGTGACGCGCGGCATCGAGGGCTTGATCGCCTCGGCCTGCTTCTCCTCCTTCACCTCGAGCACGACCTTCACACGCAGATACTGGACGCGCTCACCTGGCTGGCCCGACAGGTTGACCAGCATGTCCGGCACGTCGACGAACACCGGCGGCTTCGGCGCCGCCTCCGCATGCTTCTCCTCGCCGCCATGATGGCCGAAGAAGAAGAAATAGGCCGCGGCACTGCCGCCCAGCACAGCGAGCACGCCGACCACGAGGACAATGAGTTTGAACTTGTTGTTGCGCGGGGCGTCCGTCGTGCCGCCTTCCGCCTGTTCGTTCTCTGCCATGGCCGCTTCAATCCGCTGAAAATCGAGGACGAGCCCGATCTCTGAGCCAGGCAGGCTTTCAATGACGCAGTACCAATGCCCCCAGCGCAAAGTGCGCGCGCTCTTCACTGGTGTTGACGCTAGGTAAGAATGGTTAACGGTTCCTTTCTTTTGGCCCCTGGCTAGGAAAAACTTGCCGGGCAAACATGGTCAACAAGACCTTTCTGCCGCGTGATTTACACTCGGCTAAACATCCAAGCCGTTCAAGAATCACAGCTTTTCGAGTTGGCACGGCTTTCGCTGAATGACTGGCGAGCCCGCCGCGGTTTGGGAGAACTGCGGGGAGGCTTCGAGGGTCCGGACAGACCATGGCTTGGGAGAGCCGCGTCAGTTTCGGGATCGGTCATGAAGGGGAGAACCACCGATGGAGAACGCGCTTCTCATCGGACTTTCGCGGCAGACGACGCTCGAGCGCCAGCTCGAGGTCATCGCCAACAACATCGCGAACGTCAACACCACCGGCTACAAGGCCGACCAGTCGCTGTTCGAGGAATTTCTGACCTCGGGCGCGCATGAGGACAATTTCGTCGGCAAGGATCGCCGGGTCTCCTATGTGCAGGACCGCGGCACCTATCGCGACTTCAGCGAAGGCGCGCTGCAGCAGACCTCAAATCCGCTCGATGTCGCCATCGACGGCAACGCCTTTCTGGCGGTGCAGACCAGTGGCGGCGAACGCTATACCCGCGACGGCAATCTGCAGCTCAACAGCCAGGGCCAGCTGGTCACCGAGGGCGGCGATCCCGTGCTCGGCAATTCCGGTCCGATCATCTTCCAGCCGACCGATCACGACATCAACATTTCCCCCGACGGCACCGTCACCGTGGTCGAGGCCAACGCGCGCATCGACACCGTTCGCGGCAAGCTGAGGCTGGTCAGCTTCACCGATGCGCAGTCGCTGCTGAAGCAGGGCGGCAATCTCTACGCGGCCTCCAACGGCGCCACCGCGCAGCCGGACCTGAAGGCCACCGTCAAGCAGGGCTATATCGAGAAGTCCAACGTCAACGCGGTCGCCGAGATGGGCCGCATGATCGAGGTCTCGCGGACCTACTCCCAGATCGCCAACATTTTGCAGCAGCAGAGCGACCTGCACAAGAACGCCATCAACCAGCTCGCCGAAATCCCGACCTAACGCGCTTTTTGCAGGACACCTAACATGCAAGCACTTCATACCGCAGCGACCGGGATGGCAGCACAGGAGCTGAACGTCCAGGTGATCTCCAACAACATCGCCAACCTGCGCACCACCGGCTTCAAGAAGCAGACGGCGGCGTTCCAGGACCTGATCTACCAGCACATCCGCCGCGTCGGCGCGCAGTCCTCCGACCAGGGCACCATCCTGCCGGTCGGCATCGATCTCGGCGGCGGCGTGAAGACCGTCAGCACCGCGCGTTCAATGACGCAAGGCACGCTGTCGATGACCGGCAACGACCTCGACCTCGCCATCACTGGCGAGGGCTTCTTCAAGGTGCAGATGCCCGACGGCACCTTCCAGTACACCCGCGACGGCACCTTCCAGATGGACAACCAGGGCCGCATCGTCACCGCGCAGGGCAACCCCGTGCAACCGACCATCACGATCCCGCAGAACTCGTCGGGTCTCACCGTCAACTCGCAAGGCCAGGTCTCGGTGACACTGCCGGGCTCGACCACCTCGCAGATCATCGGCCAGATTCAGCTCACCAAGTTCATCAACAAGGCCGGCCTGCTGCCGGTCGGCAGCAATCTGTACCAGGACACGCCCTCCTCCGGCCCGCCGCAGGACGGCATCGCCGCCGCCGAAGGTTTCGGCACCATCACGCAAGGCAGCCTCGAACAGGCCAATGTCGACGTCGTCTCCGAGATGAGCGACCTGATCGCCGCGCAGCGCGCCTACGAGATGAACGCCAAGGTGATCTCGGCCGCCGACCAGATGATGCAGTCGACGACTGCGCTGTTCCGCTGACGGAGGACTTGTAATGCTCCGCCCTCTCCTGCTCGCCGGCCTGTTCATCGCCGGACTTCTGTTCGCCGCGAGCGCCGCGCGCGCCGGCGACGAGACCATCGCGCCGCCGGTGCTGCGCGCCCAGGTCAGCGTCTCCTCCGAGGTGGTGCGCGTCGGCGACGTCGTCGACAATGCCGGAGCGCTCTCGCAGGTCGCGATTTATCGCGCGCCCGACCTCGGCACGACCGGCTCGCTTCCGGTGGCTCAGGTGATTAACGTGCTGCGCGCGCAGGGCGTGATCGGCGTCGACACCAAAGACATCAAGCAGGTCGCAGTGACGCGGCTCGCCCGTATCGTCGACAGCAAGGAAATCGAGCGCGCGGTGGCGCAGGCGATCGAGCATCGCGGGGGGCTGGGGGAAGCCGCCAATATCAGTCTCACCTTCGACCGCGACGTGGCCGATCTGCGCCTCGATGCGTCCAACACCGGTGCGATGCTGGCGACATCGGCGCGCTATGAGCCGCGCAACGGCCGCTTCGACGTCACCTTCCAGATCGCCAATGACAACGGCAATCCGACCCAGCTGCGCTTCACCGGCAGCGCGATCGAGACCGTCGCGGTCGCCGTGCTGACACGCAATGTCGACCGCACCGACATCCTCAAATCCGCCGACGTCATCGTGGAGCGCCGTCCGCGCGCCGAAGTCGGCAGCGATCCCGCCGCGCGCGAGCAGGCGCTCGGCATGCAGATGCGCCGCTCGGTCCATGCCGGCCAGCCGGTGCGCATGGCCGACCTGGTCAAGCCCGACCTCGTGCAGCGCGACCAGGCCGTCACCATCATCTTCCAGACCGCGGGCCTCTACCTGACGACGCGCGGCAAGGCGCTCGACAACGGCACCGAAGGCGACGTGGTCAGCGTGCTCAACATCCAGTCCAAGCGCACGGTGACCGGCACCGTCACCGGCCGCGGCCAGGTCACGATCCAGGTCGCCACGCCGCAGCCGTTACCCGATGCGGCTGCCGCAGCCGACAACACGGCCGCCACGACCGCGGTCGCCTCCGATACTCACGCACCCGTCACGTCCAAGCCAGAGTAAGGTTCATGTCCCAGTTGAAGTACAGGTACGGTTTCCCGCGACAAATCGTTCGCCTCGGCGCGTTGTTCGCAGTGCTCAGCGCGGCCGGCGGCTGCTCTGCGGTGAGCCGGCTGTCGCAAATCGGCGAGCAGCCGAAGCTGACCTCGATCGACAACCCGACGACAGCGCCCGGCTACAAGCCGGTGTCGATGCCGATGCCGAAGCCGGAGACGGTGTCGTACAGTCCGAACTCGCTGTGGCGGAACGGCTCGCGCTCCTTCTTCAAGGACCAGCGCGCCCACCAGATCGGCGATCTGCTCACCGTAACGGTCGTCATCAACGATCAGGCCAATTTCGCCAACGAGACCCAGCGTAACCAGACCGGTTCGACGGGTTCCACCATCAGCGACTTCATCGGCGCCAAGGCATTGAGTCCGCAAGCGCAGAAATTCCTGCCGGGCAATCTGCTGACCGCGAACGGAACGTCGCAATTCGACGGCAAAGGCTCGATCCAGCGCCAGGAAACCCTGACCACCAACATCGCCGCGGTCGTGACCCAGGTGCTGCCGAACGGCAATATGGTGGTCGAGGGCAAGCAGGAGATCCGCGTCAACTTCGAAATGCGCGAGCTGATCGTCGCCGGCATCGTACGGCCCGAGGACATCCAGAGCGACAACACGATCGATTCCACCAAGATCGCGCAGGCGCGCATCTCCTATGGCGGCCGCGGCCAGATCATGGATATCCAGCAGCCGCGTTATGGCCAGCAGGTGACCGACGTGCTGCTACCGTTCTAGCGTGACAACCAGCTCCCACATCGCGTCGCGAACCTAGGCGCGATGCGATGTTCCACGCGGCCTCCGGTAGCTCCCCTGCCGGAGGCCGTCGTATTTGCCGTGAAGGTGGTGGTCCCGGAACATTAAATTTAATCCATGTTCGCTGTGTGACGCCTGCAGCGGTGTTTTCCACGCTCGTCCGCTCCTTTCTTGGGTGACTTGACGTATTCGTCTAAGGTTGCTTGGACGGATGGCGGCTCGTGCCGCCGGTCTGAAGTCCCTGACTCACTCTCCGCGAAAGAGGCCTTGCGGGGATGTAGCGCGGACTTTGGAAAGTGGGCACTAGCTCCAATAATGAAGAACATGAACCGGGGAACC
>DASRGB010000031.1:0-5032 GCA_035651255.1 Pseudolabrys sp. | reverse complement strand
GCCCCCTAAAACTGCACCAGCATCTGCTCGCAGACGTAGCCCTTGACGTCGTAGCACTGGAATTCGACCTTGTAGACGCCGGCCTTGGGGAAATAGCGGTAGTTGTCGGACGACACCGCCTGCGCCGGGCCGAAGGCCTTGAGCACGTCGTCGCGCTTCTTGCCGATGAAGGCCTTGTCGAGCACGTCGCGCGGGATCGCCTTCGGCGGCATCGGCTCGAATGAATTGCCGACGATCATGGTCGAGACCGTGTCGTCGCTGCCGAAAAAGAAGCGCAGCGTGTCGTTGAAATAATAAAACGGCTTGCTGTCCCAGTCGCCGACGCGGGCCGGCTCGCCGAAGCGGGCGATGATCTCGGCCCGCGTGGTGTCGCCGCCGACGCCCCACACCCGGAAATAGTCGGAGAAGTCGGCCTTGGCCGGCGCGGGTTTCCCGGCGTCGGGTTTTTCTGCCGCCGTCTTCCCGGCCGGCTTCGCCGCCGTCTTCGCATCCTGTTTGGCATCGGGCTTCGCCGCCGGCTTGGGGGCCGGAGTGGCCGCGGGCGCCTGCTTCTGCGCCTGCGCCGCCTGCGCCGGCTTGACCGGCGGCGTCGGTACCGGCTTTGCCGCCGCCGCGGTTTTCTTCTGCTGCGCGGCGAGCGCCGCCGGCTTCTGCGGCGGCAGCTTCGTCGCCTGCTTGGCTCCCTCTTGGGGCGCCTGCGCCGTCAGCACGACGGCGAGCAGCGGCAGGGCGGCGAGCAGCATCAGACGGCGCGCGACTGTCATCTGTCCCATCCCACGGTCATGCCCGGGCATAGCCGTCCGAAGGACGGCGTGCTTTGCACGCCTATGACCCGGGCATCCATGATGCAGTACGACCAGGCAAGTCTTACGAAAGATTTTCGATGCCGCAAGCCACCATGGATTGCCGGGTCAAGCCCGGCAATGACAAGATTGAGCGTTCCGGCAATGACCTCGGGGAAGGGCCGTGGCTATTACCGATTTCATCGTCCGCGCCGTGGTCGCGCCCGAGCTGCGCGAGCGGTTCGACCGCTGGTACGCCGCCGACCATCTGCCCTGGGCGACCCGCGTCTTCAAATGCGACAAGGCCTGGCGCGGCTGGAGCACGGTGGAGGAGGGCGTGCACTACGCCGTCTACCGCTTCGCCGACAAGGCGGCGTGCGACCGCGCGCTGGGCTCGGCCGACTTCAAGGCGCTGGTCGCCGATTTCGACAAATCCTGGCCCACGGGCGTCAGCCGCACGCGGGATATTGTCGAGGTGAGGGAGGAGCGGTCTTAGGGCGGGGCGAGGCCGCAATCTCTCTTCCCTCTCCCCTTGAGGGAGAGGGCGCCCGAGCGCAGGGAATCCGAGCGAGGGCGGGTGAGGGGTCGCGCCTCGCGTCGAACGCCCACCCCTCACCCGGCGCGCTTTCGCTATCGCTTCAGCTCGCCACCCTCTCCCTCAAGGGGAGAGGGAAGCGTGGATGTCGCGTCGCCGCGTGCAAACTTTCCGCCTCAGCCCCCCTTCACGTTGTAATACATCACCCGCATGAAATTCTTGGCGATCTGCTCGTTCGGCGCCCATTTGGCGTCGAGGTCGGCAAAGGGCTTGGCGGCGTAGATCTCGGCCTCGCTCTTGCCCTCCTTGATCAGCTTGGCCATGCGCTCGCTCGCCGTCACCAGCATGGCGCGGTACTCGGCGACTTGCGCCTTGGTGGCGAGCGGCCCGTGGCCGGGCACGATCTTGGTGTCGTCGTTGGCGAGCTTGAGATAGGCGGCGGTCGCCGCCAGCACGCCCTTGAGGCTGCCGCCGTTGATCCAGTCGATGTTGGGATAGCGGCCGTTGGTGAAGGTGTCGCCGGTCGACAGCACATTGGCGTCGGCGAAATAGACGTAGGTATCGCCGCCGGTATGGGCATTGGCGGGATGCTTGAGCATCGCCTTGCGGCCCTTGACGCTCAGCTCCGGCCCGGTGTCGGAAGCGTAGGTCTGCTTCGGCAGGCCTTGCTCCGGCACCGGCGGAAACTTCTGGCCGGTGAGGTTGCTGGCTGTGCCGGCGGCCAGCATCTTCTTGACGTTCTCGTGCGCCACCACGGTGGTGCCCTCGGCGGCGAAGCCGGCATTGCCGCCGGTGTGGTCGCCGTGATGATGGGTGTTGACCAGGTACTTGATCGGCTGCGGCGACAAGGCCGCGATCGCGGCCTTGAGCTTGTCGTGCATCGGCGCGTGCTGGCCGTCGACCATGATGATGCCGTCGCCGCCGGCGGCGACCGTGACATTGCCGCTCAGCCCGTTCGACAGCATCCAGGTGTTATGGCCGAGGTCGAAGGTCTTGACCTCGACCTTGGAGAAATCGGGTCCGACCGGCGGCGTCGGTTGGCCCTGCGCCCAAGCCGGCGCGGCGAGGCAGATGAAGGCAAGCGCAGCAATGGTAAAGCGGATCATGATGGTCTCCCGGGCTGTTCTTGTACAAACGACGCTGCGAACCGGTTATTCCAGACGCTCCTTATCCCTCCCCGTCTCCGGGGAGGGTGGACGCGAGCGAAGCGAGCGGCCGGGTGGGGATCGGCGGCTCGTTGACCCCACCCCCGGCGCTTCGCGCCGGACCCTCCCCTTTCAGGGGAGGGATTAAGTCACCGCCAGCCGCCGCCGCCGTTCACATAGACGGTGTCGGCGGTCATGAATTCGCAGGCGTCCGAGCACATGAACAGCACCAGTTCGCCGATCTCCTCGGCCAGCCCGAAGCGCTTCATCGGAATGTCGTTGAGCATCGCCTGCTTGAGCTGCGGCGATGTCGCGGCCGCGGCGGCAAAGGCGGTATCGATCGGTCCCGGCGAGATCGACAGGCAGCGGATGCCCTGGTCGGCGAATTCGCGCGCCACCCCCATGGTCATGGTCACCACCGCGCCCTTGGCGGCGGCGTAATGCACCGAGGTGCCCGGACCGCCGCGCCGATGCGCCATCGAGCCGACGTTCACGATCACCCCCATCTTGTGCTCGAGCATGTGCGGCAACACCGCCTGCATGGCGTAGAAGGTGCCCTTGAAGTTGAGGTCGAAGGTGCGCTCGATCAGGTCGTCGTCGATGTCGAGAAATTTCGAGCGCCTGAGGGCGGCGCCCGCCGAATTGAACAGGAAATGCACCCGGCCGAAATCGTTGATGGCGAGCTCGATCATGTCCTCGACGGCGGCGCGCTTGGTGACGTCGATGGTGAGCGCCAGCGCCTGGGCGCCGAGGGCGTTGATCGCCTCGACCGTTTTGCCGACCCCGGCCTCGTCGATATCGGCGCAGACGACGTTGGCGCCTTCGCGGGCGAAGATCAAAGCGGTGGCCTTGCCGATGCCGCTCGCCGCGCCGGTAATGACGATGGTCTTGCCGTGGAAATAATCGGGCGTTCTGGGCATGTTATTTCCTTTCCTTATCACACGTGGCCGTATTCTTCCTTTGTCATGGCCGGGCTTGTCCCGGCCATCCCGCTCAGGAAGCCACGGCAATCTCCTCATACAAATCCCGCCACGAGGGATTCTCTTGTGCGATTAACCGGGTCTTATAAGCACGCGGCCGGTGCTTCATGTTCTTTTCTCGTTGGAGCGCGGTTTGTGGGGAATCGTAAACTTCAAAAGAGACCAGCCGGTCGATGCCATATCGTTTCGTGTGACCCTGCACGATTTTTTGCTTATGCTCGAAGACGCGATGTATCAAGTCGCTCGTTACCCCGATTATAGATTGCTGCGCCGGGTCGACTTGCAAGGATCGAGACGTAGAGCTGGCGCATGCGCCGAGTGTCGTGAATCGGGATGGCCGGGACAAGCCCGGCCATGACAGCATGAGGGAATTGTGCCTATGAGCAAACCCATCGACTATGCCGACGCGTCCGCGGCGGTGCGCGCGGTCTTTGATGACATCAAAAAGACCCGCAACGTGCCCGACGTCAACAATTTCTGGAAATACCTGGCGCGCGATCCGGCGACGCTCAAGCGCACCTGGGAGAGCATCAAAGAGATCATGGCGCCTGGCGCCCTCGATCCGCTCACCAAGGAGATGGTCTATCTCGCCGTCTCGGTGACCAATGGTTGCGCCTATTGCATCGCCAGCCACACCGCCGCCGCGCGCAAGGCCGGCATGACCGAGGCGATGTTCGGCGAGCTCATGGCTGTGACCGGCATGGCCAATGAAACCAACAGGTTGGCCAATGGCTACCGGGTTCCGATCGATCCGGCATTTGGGCCCTGATTGAACGGGGCGGCGCGGCGCGCTATGGAGGGGCAAAAATTCGGGGGGAGCGGGCCATGATGATCGACCGGCCGTTTATTGCCAAGTTGCTGTGCGTTGCCTTGGTCGCCGCGGTAATGTTGCCGGTCGGACGCATGCTGTTTCCGTACCTGAGCGCGGACATGACCGAGATTCAGTTTCATGCGCTCGAGGCCATCGCCAGCGCCGCCCTCGGCTTCGGCCTCTACGGCATTCTCGGCTGACGCATCGCCGGCCGTGCCGGCCGTCCCGGCCGTCGCATCGCTGCCCGCGCCGGCCGTGCCGGCCATCGCATTGCTGCCTGAGCCGGCCGTGCCGGCCGACCCATTGCTGCCCGGCCGGCCGTGCCGGCCGTCGCATTGCTGCCCGCGCCGGCAGTGTCGGCCGTCGCATCGCCGCCCGGGCCGGCAGTGTCGGCCGTCGCATCGCTGCCTGAGCCGGCCGTGCCGGCGTGCCAACGCGCCGGGACGCGCGGGTTACCGCCGTGGCCTCTGCGGCTGTGGCAGCCGTGGCCTCTGCGGTTGTGGCAGCCGTGGCCTCTGCGGTTGTGGCAGCCGTGGCCTCTGCGGTTGTGGCAGCCGTGGCCTCTGCGGTTGTGGCAGCCGTGGCCGCTACGGCCTCTACGGCATCTACGGCCTCTGTGGCCTTACTTGCCGCCGGGCGCCGTCGGCCCAGACCGCGGCGCGCTGCCGGTGGTGCTCGACGGCGATGACGTCGGCGCTGTGGCCGCGCCGGTGGTAGCCGGTGACGGATTGCTGGCGGTGTTCTTGTTGCTGTTCCAGCCCGCAACCAGGATGATCGCG
>DASRGB010000030.1:0-33532 GCA_035651255.1 Pseudolabrys sp. | reverse complement strand
GCCACATGGTGTTCGTGCGCTATGTGCTCAACCACAACACCATCTGGCAGACCGATTTCACTACCTACTGCCTGATCGCCGCGACCTTCGTCGGCAGCCCGTATGTGCTGATGACGCGCGGTCATGTGAACGTGGACATCCTGCCGCACTACTCGGGGCCGCGGACGCGCTACTGGCTGGCGGTCGGTGCCTCGGTCACCACGGTGCTTTTCGCCGTGGTGCTCGCCGGGCTCACCGCCGACTTCTGGTGGGAAGCGTGGAGCCAGAAGTGGGTCTCGGACACGATGTGGCGGGCGCGGCTGTGGATCCCCTATTCGTCGATGCCGATCGGCTTGGCGCTGCTCGCGCTGCAAGCCGTGGCGGAGCTGTTCGAGCTGGTGTCGGGCCGTGCCAAGCCTTTCGCGGCCGCGGCTGACCCGGAGCATCTCGAGTGAGTCCAACCACACAGGGCTTGCTGGTGCTCGTCGTAACGCTCGCCACGCTGCTCTCGGGCGTACCGGTGGCATTCGGCCTCGGCGTCATCTCAATCGTATTCCTCGTCCTCTTCCAGGGATTGGACGCGTTGCGCGTGGTCGCCGAGACCTTCTATGCGGGCCTCAACGATTTCACGCTGGTGTCGATTCCGATGTTCGTGATGATGGGCGCGGCGATCGGCTCCTCTCCCGCAGGCAAGGACTTGTACGAGGCACTCGATCGCTGGCTCTATCGTTTGCCCGGCGGCCTGGTGATCTCGAACCTCGGCGCCTGCGCCATCTTCGCCGCCCTCACCGGTTCTTCGCCCGCCTGCTGCGCCGCCATCGGCAAGATGGGCATTCCGGAGATGCGCCGGCGCGGCTACCCGGACGAGGTGGCGACCGGCTCGATCTGCGCCGGCGGCACGCTCGGCATTCTCATCCCGCCGTCGGTCACCTTCATCCTCTATGGCATCGCCACCGAGACCTCGATCGGCCGCCTGTTCATCGCCGGCGTTTTGCCCGGGCTGATGCTCACCGGCCTGTTCATGCTGTGGTCGATGTTCGCCATCTGGCGCAGCGGCTTCCGCTCCCACGCCGCCGATTTCCGCTATTCCTGGAAAGAGAAATTCGCCGGCGTTCCGAAGATCGCACCGTTCCTCTTCATCATCGGCGGCGTGATGTACGCGCTGTACGGCGGCATCGCCACGCCTTCGGAGGCGGCCGGCGTCGGCGCCGCGCTCTGCCTGGTGCTGGCGATCGCGATCTACCGGCTGTGGCGCCCCGATCAGGTCTGGGCGATCCTGCGCGACACCATGCGCGAGTCGGTGATGATCCTCACCATCATCGCCGCGGCCGTGCTGTTCGGCTACATGCTGACGTCGCTTTATCTCACCCAGACGCTGGCGCAGGCGATCGCCGACGCGCACTTCAATCGCTGGGTGCTGATGTTCATGATCAACCTGTTCCTGTTGGTCTGCGGCTTCTTCATTCCGCCCGCCGCCATCATCTTGATGACCTCGCCGATCCTGCTGCCGATCATCACGGCGGCGGGTTTCGATCCGGTCTGGTTCGGCGTCATCCTCACCATCAATATGGAGATCGGCCTGATCCACCCGCCGGTCGGCCTCAACATCTACATCGTCAACGCCATCGCCCCGGACGTGCCGGTCACCAAGGTGATGTGGGGCACGCTGCCCTATGTCGTCTGCATGATGCTGGCGATCGTGATCTTGTGTATATTCCCCGAAATCGCCACATGGTTGCCTAACCATCTGATGGGCGCCGGCAGGTAACAGGCCGCCGCCCCGGCGCCTGAAAGACCTGCATGAACGCCTCATTTTTCGGCGAGTTGCTGCAAACCATTTCCGAGCGCGGCCGGGCGCTGCTTGGCGCCCGCCGCGGCCTCGATTCGACGCGCTCCGAGACCCTGGTGGAACTCGCCGAGCATCTGCTGTCGGGCCGTGGCGAGGCCTCGGGTGTGGCGTTGGCCCGCGAAATTCTCGCCCGCTACGCCGAGCTCACCACCGGTCCGCGCATCGCCTTCTTCGAGGCGCTGGCCGAGCGCTTCGGCCCGGATACCGCCCGCATGGACAAGGCGATCGCGGCGTGGCGGGACGAGCCGTGCGACGAAACGGCGGCGGAAGTGCATGCCGCCTCCGAGCCGCGGCGGCAGGAGCTTTTCCGGCGGCTCAACCTCGCGCCCGGCGGCACCGCGGCGCTGGTGCGCATGCGCGAACAGCTGATGGACGTGCTGCCGCACCGCGACGACGACCTCGGCGCCGTCGACGCCGACTTCGTGCATTTGTTCTCGTCCTGGTTCAACCGCGGCTTCCTGGTGCTGCGGCGCATCGACTGGTCGACGCCGGCGATCGTGCTGGAGAAGATCATCCGCTATGAGGCGGTGCATGAGATCCGCGGCTGGGACGACCTGCGCCGCCGCATCGATCCGCCCGACCGGCGCTGCTACGCCTTCTTCCACCCGGCGCTGGTCGACGATCCTTTGATCTTCGTCGAGGTGGCGCTGACCCGCGACATTCCCGGCGCCATCGCGCCGATCCTCAGTTCGACGCGCGACGTCACCGATGCCGACAAGGCGCGGACCGCGGTGTTCTATTCAATCTCGAACTGCCAGCGCGGGTTGACGGGCGTGTCGTTCGGCAATTTCCTCATCAAGCAGGTGGTCGAGGAAATCCGCCGCGAGCTGCCGAAGCTCTCGACGTTCGTGACGTTGTCGCCGGTGGTGGGCTTTGCGGCGTGGCTTGCGCGCGAGCGCACGCAGGAAGGCTCGATGGCGCTGACCGAAACCGACAAGGCGATGCTTGCCGCGGTCGACGAGCCCGGCTGGTGGGCCGATGCCGACAAGGCCGAGAGCCTGCAGGATCCGATGATGCGCGCCGCGGCCTGGTATTTCCTGCGCGCGCGCAGCCCGCGCGGCCTGCCGCTCGATCCCGTGGCGCGCTTCCACCTCGGCAACGGCGCCCGCCTCGAACGCATCGATTGGCTGGCGGATGTGTCGGACAAGGCGCTGGCGCAAGGCTGCGGACTGATGGTCAATTACCTTTACGATCTCGACGACATCGAGAAGAACCACGAGGCCTATGCCGAAGGCCACACCGTGGTTGCCTCGAGCAACGTGCAGCGCCTGCTGCGCGCGCCGCTCGAGTTGGTGCCGATCGCCGGGTAGGCGCTTTGCAACCTGTCGTCCCGGCCCTCGCTCTCGCTCGGCCGGACCACGGGCTCCCTAAGACCTCCCGTAAACCGGCACCACCGCGCCGCGCGTCACCTGATTGGCGGGCGAGGCGAGAAACAGGATCGTCGCCGCCACGTCTTCGACCTTGGGCCAGGCCGTGAAATCCGCCTTCGGCATGGCGGCGCGATTGACCGGCGTATCCATGATCGACGGCGCCACCGCATTCACCAGGATGCCGTCCTTGGCGACTTCCTCGGCCAGCGCGACGGTGAGAGCGGCGACGCCCGTCTTGGCAACGGTGTAGGCCGCCATGCCGGCGCCCGAGCGCCATTCGAGCGCGGGCCGTGCCGCGACATTGACGATGCGGCCGCCACCGCGCATGGCGTTGACCGCGGCGCGGCAGCACAGGAAACAGGAGATCAGGTTGTTGTCGAGTTGGGCCATCAGCGCGGCCTTGTCGGTCTTGGCCACCGCGCCCATGGCGAAGCCGCCGGCGAGATGGATCGAAGCCCAGGGCGTCGGGCCGTCATAGACTGTCGCGACATCCGCCTCGTTGCCCAGACCTGCGACCTTGACCAGCGTGATCCCGGCCTGGTCGCGATAGGGAAAGCGCTGCGCCTCCGCGTCGTGGAGGTATGGGACCGTGCAGGTCGCGCCGGCGCCGATGAGCGCGCCGACCACCGCGCCGCCGAGCGCGCCGGTGCCGCCGGTGACGACGACGTGTTTGCCGGAAAAATCCATCGCTCTCCACCGTCATGCCCGGCCTTGTGCCGGGCATCCACGCCTTTGTGCATTGAAGCAAGTCGTCGATGGCCGGGACAAGCCCGGCCGTGACGATTTTTAGCCGCGCCCCCGCTTCACCCGCGTCGGCAGCACCTGGTATTCGATCCAGTTTGCGACTTCGCTGACGCGCAGCTTCTTGTCGAGCACGTTGCGGCTGATGCCGTGGCGCCAGGATAGCCGCTTGCATGCCGGATCGCGGTCGAGCAGGTCGAGATCCTTGGCAAAGCCGATCACGTCGTTTTCGTTCTCGAAGAAACCTTCGCCGATCAGCCGGGTGCCGATGCGCCGAACGATCGCCGCCAGTTCGCGCAGCGGATATTCCGGGTGATACTGCACGGCCCAGGCGACCGAGCCGTTGGTGCGGATTTCCACGCTCTGCACCGCCGACATCGCGTTGGTGGCGAGCACGGTGGTGCCCTCGGGCACGGTCTCGACCTCGTCGAGATGCACGGTCGGCGCGTTGAACACGTCGAGCTTGCCGACATACATTGGATGCTTGCGGCCGGCCTCGGTCAGGCGAATGCCGCGGCCGAAGCCGATCTCGCGGCCGTTCGGGTTCCTGCGCACGCTGCCGCCGGCCGCCGCGGTGATCACCTGCAGGCCCCAGCACGAGCCGAACAGCGGCGTGCCGGTCGTCATGGCCTCGCGCACCAGCTCGACCTGGCGCGTCACCTCCGGCCCGCCGTGATAGATGTGCAGAGCCGAGCCGGTGATGGCGATGCCGTCATAGCCTTCCAGCGCCTCGCCCACCGGCAACGTCGCCGCCGGGTCGCCCGGATAGCAGATGTCGACCGCCGCGCCGGGCAGCAGCTCGCGCAACAGGTCGGAATAGCCTTTGCTCGCCGGGATGCCGCCGGCGGCCACGTGTTCGGCGGTGGTCTGCGGTGAATTGCCTTCGATGACCAGCAGGCGCGGGGAGGGCATGGGCTCTGATATGGCGAGACCGGACGAAATTGGCAATTGCAGCGCGTTTATCGGCCTTAAATCGGGTTTAACGCGTTCCGTTGTTGAGTTGCCGGCATAAGCCGCCCATCCTGCGCCGAGCACAGCGAATCAACAGCCATGGCCGACTTCGACCTCGCCATCATCGGCGGCGGCATCAATGGAACCGGGATCGCGCGCGACGCCGCCGGCCGGGGCCTGCGCGTGCTGCTGGTCGAGATGAACGACCTCGCCTCCGGCACCTCGTCGGCCTCCTCAAAGATGATCCACGGCGGCCTGCGCTATCTGGAGAAGCACGCCTTCCGTCTGGTGCGCGAGGCGCTGTCGGAGCGCGAAGTGCTGCTGCGCATGGCGCCGCACGTCATCCGCCCGACGCGGTTCCTGCTGCCGCCGCTGCCGGGGCGGCGCAACCCGCTGGCGCTGCGCCTGGGCCTGCTGGTCTACGACTGGCTCGGCGCGCGCCGGCTGCTGCCGCCGTCGAAGACCGTCGACCTGACGCATTATCCGCTCGGCGCGCCGCTCAAGCGGCTGTTCCGCTACGGCTTCGAATATTCCGACTGCCTGGTCGACGATTGCCGGCTCGTCGTGCTCAACGCGCTCGACGCCGCCGAGCATGGCGCCGTCATCCGCCCCCGCACGCGGCTCACGCGCGCCGAGCGCCACCACGAATGGGAACTGGTGTTCAATAGCCGCGGCCAGCGCAGCACCGCGACCGCGCGCGCCTTGATCAACGCCGCCGGGCCGTGGATCGGGGCGGTGGCGGAAACCGTGCTGCGCCATCCGCTGAAGGATCCGGTGCGCCTGATCAAAGGCAGCCACATCGTGGTGCGCCGGCGCTTCGAGCACGACTGCGGCTACATCCTGCAGGCGGCGGACGGCCGCGTCGTTTTCGCGCTGCCTTTCGCGGAGGATTTCACGCTGATCGGCACCACCGATGAAAATTTCGTCGGCGACGTCAATGCGCCGGCGCCCGACCCCGACGAGATTCTTTATCTCTGCGATACGGTGAACGAATATTTCCGCGACAAGGTCACGCCCGACGAGTTGGTCTGGTCGTTTGCCGGCGTGCGCGCACTGCATGACGACGGCGCCGGCAAGCCGGAAGACGTGACGCGCGACTACACCCTGGTGCTCGACGAGAAGCCGCACGAGGCGCCGCTGCTCACCGTCTACGGCGGCAAGATCACCACGCACCGCAAGCTGGCGGAGGCGGCGATGGCCAAGATCGGCCATTTCTTCCAGGCGCTGCCGCCATGGACCGCGGACTCCGCTCTGCCAGGCGGCGATTTTCTGCATGACGGCTTCTATGCGCTGGTGGCGGAACTGATCGGCCGCTGGCCGTTTCTCGCCGAGCCGCACGCCCGGCGCCTGGCGCGCGCCTATGGCCGGCGCGCCGAGCGCATCCTCGGCGACGCCCGGAGCCTGGCCGACCTCGGCGACGTCTTTACCGGCGATCTCACCGCCGCCGAGGTGCGCTATCTGATCGAGCATGAATGGGCGCAGGATGCCGAGGACGTGCTGTGGCGGCGCAGCAAGTTCGGGCTCACCGCCACCGCGGAGGAACACCAGGCGCTGAGCCGCTTTATGACGTTGTTTACCGCGGAAAAATCGCGCCAGCCGGCGCCTTGATGGTTTACCAATCCTTGCGCCGACGCCCGCGATTCGACGGGTTCGTTTTAAGCCGAACGCCACTTCTCTGTGGTCTAAATGGCAGCCCGAATTGCCGTCGTGGGATGACGAGCCGATGGACGCCAAGGCACTCGCCCAGCGTTTCGCCGCTACCAAGGTGTTGGTGGTGGACGACGAGCATTACATGCGCAAGGTGGTGCGCACCTTGCTCATGAGCGTCGGCGTGCGCACCATTTACGAGGCGCCCGACGGGCCGTCCGGCCTCGAACTCATCCGCACCATGGCGCCGGACGTGGTCGTGCTCGACTGGGAAATGCCCGGCCTCGACGGTTCTGGCTTCGTGCGCATGGTGCGTTCGCCCGAGACGTTCCCGTTCCCGGACGTGCCGATCATCATGCTGACCGGCCACGGCGAGCGCCGGCGCGTCATCGAAGCGGTGTCGATTGGCGTCAACGAATTCCTGCTCAAGCCGGTGTCGTCCAAGGCGCTGCAGGACCGGCTGATCTCGGTGCTGGCCAAGCCCCGGCCGCTGGTCAGGAGCGGCGATTACTACGGGCCGGAGCCGCGCAAGATGGCAACCGCGGTGCATGCCGACAACGACCAGGCAATCGCCAACCTGATCATGTTGAACTAAGCTTCGCGAAGCCGGCCGCATCCGGCCCGATCGCGGGGACTTCGTTTGCCTGCCGCTCTCATCGCCATCGACCAGGGCACGACATCGACCCGCGCCATCGCCTTCGACGCCGCGCTCAATCCGCTTGCCGTCGCGCAGCAGGAACTGCATCAGATCTATCCGGCGCCGGGCGAGGTCGAGCACGACCCCGAGGCGATCTGGTCGGCAACGGTTGCGACCGTGCGGCAGGCGATCGCGCAGGCCGGGCTTGCCGCGCGCGATATTGCCGGCATCGGCATCACCAATCAGCGCGAGACGACAATCATCTGGGATCGGACGACCGGCAAGCCGGTCCACAATGCCATCGTCTGGCAGGACCGGCGCACCGCCGGCGACTGCGCCCAACACCTGAACCACGGTCATGAACCGGAGATCGCCGCCAAGACCGGACTGCTGCTCGACCCGTATTTCTCGGCGAGCAAGATCGCCTGGCTGCTCGGCCACGTGCCCGGCGCGCGCGAGGCGGCCGCCGCCGGCAAGCTCGCCTTCGGCACCGTCGACAGTTTCCTGCTGTGGCGCCTCACCGGCGGCAAGGTGCACGCGACCGATGCCAGCAATGCCGCGCGCACCGCGCTCTACGACATCGGCAGGGGCCAATGGGACGCCGGCCTGTGCGACTTGTTCGGCGTGCCGCAAAGCCTGCTGCCGGAGGTGCGCGACAATGCCGGCGAGTTCGGCGTGACGGAGCCGGCTTTGTTCGGCGCGCCGATCCGCGTGCTCGGCATGGCGGGCGATCAGCAGGCGGCGCTGATCGGCCACGGCTGCTTCACGCCCGGCATGATGAAGTCGACCTACGGCACCGGCTGCTTCCTGGTGCTCAACACCGGCGCCGAGCGCGTCGCCTCGCGCAACCGGCTGCTCACCACGGTGGCCTACCAGCTTGACGGCAAGCGTACCTACGCGCTCGAGGGCGCGCTGTTCATCGCCGGCGCCGCGGTGCAATGGCTGCGCGATGCCTTGAAGATCATCGACAGCGCCGCCGACACCGATGCGCTGGCCGCGCTCGCCGACCCCGCCGAGCAGGTCTATCTGGTGCCGGCCTTCGTCGGGCTCGGCGCGCCCTACTGGGACCCGCAGGCGCGCGGCGCCATCTTCGGGCTGACCCGCAAATCCGGCGATGCCGAGATCGCCCGCGCCGCGCTCGAATCGGTCGGCTACCAGACCCGCGATCTGCTCGACGCCATGCGCGCCGACTGGCCGGCGGCGGCAAAGGCCGCCTGCGTGCTGCGCGTCGACGGCGGCATGACGGCGAGCGAAGCGGCCATGCAGTTCCTCGCCGATATCCTGGGCGTGCCGGTCGACCGCCCCAAGGTGATGGAAACGACCGCGCTTGGCGCGGCCTATCTCGCCGGGCGGGCCGCCGGCCTCTGTCCCGATCTTGACGGTTTTGCCGCGCAATGGCGGCTCGACCGGCGCTTTACCCCGCGCATGGACGAGGCCGTCCGCGCGCAGAAATATGCCGGCTGGCGGGAGGCGGTGCGGCGCACGTTAACGAGCCGGTGACGTTTGCCGAACAAAATCGCCTCCCGCATGCGCATGAACGCCAAACAGGCCGAATACCTGATCCAGCAGCTGCGCGTGCTGCTGGTCGAGGACAATCCGTTCATGCGCAACCTCGTGCGCAACATGCTGGCCAATATCGGCGTCAAGAAGGTCTACGAAGCCGGCGACGGCATCGCCGGCCTCGAGCTCATCCGCTCGGTCATGCCGGACGTCATGGTGCTCGACTGGGAAATGCCGCTGCTCAACGGCCCCGAACTGGTGCGCATCGTGCGCTCGCCCGGCGTGTTCCCGCTGCCGGATATCCCGATCATCATGCTCACCGCGCACGGCGAGCGCTGGCGCGTCACCGAGGCGGCAAGGCTCGGCGTCAACGAGTTCCTGTGCAAGCCGGTGTCGGCCAAGGCGCTGCTCGACCGGCTGCTGTCGATCCTGCTCAAGCCGCGCCAGAGCGTCCAGCTCGGCGAATATTACGGCCCGGTGCCGCGACACCCGGCGGCGGCGAAAGCCGAGCCGGACGCTGCCGCCGATCCCGCCTGAACCCCGGCGAATGACGGTTGAGCCTGCGGCGCGCGCCCGCTAGCGTTACGGGCGGGTGGTGCGAGGGTTTGCGATGGCGGACGGCGGGACTGCGGACGGCGGCAAGCCCCCGCTGGTGCGTTTCGATGAGGTGAGCAAGCGCTTCGGCGACGTCCCCGCCGTCAACGGCCTCACGCTCGACATCGGTCACAACGAATTCTTTGCGCTGCTCGGCCCGTCCGGCTGCGGCAAGACCACCCTGCTGCGGCTGCTCGCCGGCTTCGAGACGCCGACCGAGGGCCGCATTTTCCTCGACGGCGAGGACATCACCGCCGTGCCGCCGCATCTGCGGCCGGTCAACATGATGTTCCAGAGCTACGCCCTGTTTCCCCACCTGACGGTCGAGGGCAATGTCGGCTTCGGCCTGCGGCAGGACGACGTCGGCCGCCGCGAACGCGCCGAGCGCGTCGCCGAAATGCTGGCCTTGGTCAAATTGCAGGACTACGGCAAGCGCCGCATCGGCCAGCTGTCCGGCGGCCAGCGCCAGCGCGTGGCGCTGGCGCGCTCGCTGATCAAGCGGCCGCGCGTGCTGCTGCTCGACGAGCCGATGGCGGCGCTCGACAAGAAACTGCGCGGCGAGACCCAGTTCGAGCTGATGCAATTGCAGCGCAAGCTCGGCACCAGTTTCGTCATCGTCACCCACGACCAGGAAGAGGCGATGGTGGTCGCCGACCGTATTGCCGTGATGAACGAAGGCCGGCTGGTCCAGGTCGGCGCGCCGGCCGAGATCTACGAGCGGCCGGCGTCGCGCTGGGTCGCCGACTTCATCGGCGAGGTGACATTGATCGAGGGCCGGCTTGAGCAGGCTGGGCTTGCCACCGCGCTCGGCCCGCTCAAGGCGCCGCAAGCCGGCGCGGCGGAGGGCAAGGCCTGGCTGGCGCTGCGTCCGGAAAAGCTGCGGCTTCACGCCGCGCGTCCGGCGCCGGATGCCGGCAACACGGTTGCCGGTACGGTGTTCGAGATCGGCTATCGCGGCGATGTCTCGATCTACAAAGTGCGCCTGGCCGACCGTTCGCTGATCAAGGTTGCGCTGGCCAATACCGGCGGCCGGCCGGCTTTCGCGGTCGACGACGTCGTCTGGGTGTCGTGGCCGCCGGATGCCGGCGTGCTGCTGAAGGAATAAACCGGATGTCGCGAACGGGCGTGCAGCAGGCTCCGCTCCACCTCTCCCCGCGTGCGGGCAGAGGTCGACCCGCCGAAGCTTTTGCGAAAGCGGGGCGGGTGAGGGGGCTGAGCCGCAACGCAGAACGATTCGAAACGCCCCCTCACCCGGCTCGCAGCTTCGCTGCTCGCCACCCTCTCCCCGCAGGCGGGGAGAGGGAACCAGCGCTGAGGTCGCGATGACAAAAACGAGCTGGGGAGCGCGCGCGGTGCTGCTGGCGCCCTATCTATGGCTGCTGGTCTTTTTCCTCGCGCCGTTCGCGATCGTGCTCAAGATCAGCCTGTCGCAGACGGCGATCGCACAGCCGCCTTATGTGCCGGTGTTCGATCCGACCGCCGGCTGGCAGGGCCTGCAAGATTCCTTCGCCCGGCTCGGCGCCGAAAGCTATCGGCTGATCTCTTCGGATTCGCTCTATCTCCTGTCCTATCTCAAGAGCCTCGAAATCGCCGCGGTCTCAACCGCCATCCTGCTCGTCATCGGCTACCCCATCGCCTACGGCATGGCGCGCTCACCGCGCGGCCTGCAGCCGCTGTTGGTGATGCTGGTGGTGCTGCCGTTCTGGACCTCGTTCCTGATCCGCGTCTATGCCTGGATCAACATCCTGCAGCACGATGGTCTGCTCAACCGGATGCTGCTCTCGCTGCACGTCGTCAGCGCGCCGATCTCCTGGCTGTCGTCGGACACCGCGATCTATATCGGCGTCGTCTATTCCTACCTGCCGTTCATGGTGCTGCCGCTCTACGCCACGCTCGAGAAAATGGACGAGGCGCTGCTGGAAGCCGCCGCCGATCTCGGCTGCACGCGGGCCCGCGCCTTCCGGCGGGTGACGCTGCCGCTGTCGCTGCCCGGCGTCGCCGCCGGCGTGCTGCTCTGCTTCATCCCGATCGTCGGCGAATTCGTCATTCCCGACCTGCTCGGCGGCTCGCAGACGCTGATGATCGGGCAGACGCTGTGGACCGAATTCTTCTCCAACCGCGACTGGCCGGTGGCTTCCGCCATTGCGGTTGCATTGCTGGGACTGCTGCTGGTGCCGATCGTGATCTACCAGCGTCTGCAACTGCGGCAACTGGAGGGCTTGCGGTGAAATCGATCCAACCGCTCGTCCCCGCGAAAGCGGCGACCCGGGGCCAATCGGCACAAGGGCTGGATTCCCGCTTGCGCGGGAATGAACGGATGACAAAGGGCTTGCGCTAATGCGCCGGACCTCGCCCTTCAACATCGTGTCGGTCGCGCTCGGTCTGGCCTTCCTCTATCTGCCGATTGTCGTCCTCGTCGTCTATTCCTTCAACGCCTCGCGCCTGGTGACGATCTGGGGCGGCTGGTCGCTCGTCTGGTACCGCGCATTGCTGCACGACGAGGCCATGCTGGCGGCCGCCTCGATCAGCCTGCGCGTCGCGGCGCTGTCGGCGACCGCCGCCACCGTGCTCGGCACCTGCGCCGCCCTTGCGCTGGTGCGGATGGGCCGCTTCCGCGGCCGGCTTTTGTTTTCCAGCATGGTCTATGCGCCGCTGGTGATGCCGGAAGTCATCACCGGCCTGTCGCTGCTGCTGCTGTTCGTCGCCGTCAACATCGACCGCGGCTTCTGGACCATCGTGTTTGCGCATACCACGCTGACCATGTGCTTCGTCACCGTGATCGTCCAGGCGCGCCTCATCGGCTTCGACCGCAGCCTCGAGGAAGCGGCGATGGATCTCGGCTGTCCGCCGTTCAAGACCTTCCTGGTCATCACGCTGCCGCTGATATTTCCGGCGATCGCCGCCGGCTGGATGCTGGCCTTCTCGCTGTCGCTCGACGATCTGGTGATCGCGAGCTTCACCACAGGGCCGGGTGCGACCACGCTGCCGATCCGCATCTATTCGGAGGTGCGTTTGGGCGTGAAGCCCGAAATCAATGCTATTTGTACGATCGTCGTGGCTGTGGTGGCGCTCGCCACTATCGTTGCCTCGCTGATGATGAAGCGCGGCACCGTCAAGCGCGAACGCGCGGCCTTTGCGGCGCAAACGTAACCTTCAAGTCATTCCGGGACGGCGCGATAGCGCCGGACCCGGAATCCACTTGCATGCACCGTGCTCGTTGCTGGATTCCGGGCCCGCTCGCTCACGCTCGCGCCCCGGAATGACAAATGCAAGCGTCAGTCGCTGCTGCGCTGCCCCGGCGGGCGCAGGATGTAGACCAGGAGCCAGACCGGCACGATCACCATCGCGCCCAGCATCAGGTTCGGCCAGGCCCAGTCGAAGCCGCGCCGCGCATAGTCCTGGACGCGGTCGGCCGACAGCCCCATCTCCTGCATCAGCTTGTCGGGGGTGACGCCGAAATGGGCCATGATCGTGCCCACGATCAGCGAGGCGAGGATGACCTTGATGAGCGTCCGGAGGGTTGCGTGCAGCATCCCATGCCCTATCGCGCCGGGGGCTCGCCCCGGCCGGGTGATTCGGCTTCGGCGCAATAATAGCGGCTATTTCGCCGCCGGGGCGGGCGATTGCTCGGCGGCCGGCTGGGCCCCGGCGCTGCGGCCGGTCAGCCGCTCGATCACCGAGCGGGCGGCATCGCGCGCGCGCCGGTCGCGCACCGCGTCGAGCAGCGGGGCGGCGGCGCCGGAGCGGCGGATCAGGGCTTCGGCGTCGGGCAGCATGATCGGGTCGTCCCATGAGCCTTGCACGATGAAGGGCAGGGCGAAGGGCGCGGCGCCGCCGCGGCCCGGCGTCACCAGGGAGGCGGTGCCGGTGAGGTCGAGCTCGCGCTGCGGGATCGAGGCGGTGCCGGCGAGCGCCAGCTGCACCGCCGGGCCGAGCACCTTGACGTCCTCGACCGTGACCTTGCCCTGGTCGATCTTCAGCGTCACCGCGAGCGAATCGTATTTGGTGCGGCCCTTGCGGAAATCGCCGCCGCCCGACAACGGCCGCCGCTCCAGCCGCTGCAGCAGCTGCTCGATGTCGAGCCCCGCCAGCGCGCCGTCATGGCCGGTGACGGTGGCGCTGCCGGTGAGCGTGCGCGTCACGCCGAGCACGCTGTCGCCGCTGCCGTCGACCGCGAACGTGATATTGCCCTTGCCTTCCAGGCGGCGCAGGCCGAACAGCTGGCCGAGACAGCTTTCGAGATCGATATCGCTGAAGACCAGCTGCGATTTGACGTCGACGCCTTGCTCGAAACTCGCCAGCGACATCGAGCCTTTGATCAGCCCGCCATAGGCCTGCGCCTCGCCGATGGTGACGGTGAGGTGGCCGCCGCGCAGATTGGCGCCGATCGCCGTGCGCCCGAGCTTGGCATCCGACATCACCACGCTGCCGGCCGACAGCCGCAGGTCGAAATCGGTGCCGGTCAGTCCTTCGAGCGTGATCGGGCCGCTGTTCCATTCGCGCTGGTTGGCGGTGAGCAGCTTGACGGTCGAGACGTAGGGCGTGAGATCGAGCTTGTCGGAGGCGAGCGTGCCTTGCAGCGTCTGCCGTCCGTCGGTGGCGAAGGTCAGCACGCCTTCGGCGCTGTTGCCGTCAAGCTCGACGTTGACATTGGTGAGGCCGATGGTGCCGCCGGTGACGTCGGCCTTGGCCTTGATGGCGAAACGGCCGAAGCCGCCGCCGGGCAGCGGTTTCTGACCGGCCCAGAGCAGCGCCTCGCGCAGCGAGGCGGCGCCGGCGGCCAGCGTGCCTTCGATCTTGAGCGTCGGATCGGCGCTGATGGCGCCTTCGAACGCCGCCTTCATCGGCGCGCCGGCGATGCGCAGCTTGACGCCGCTGCGGTTGCCGGCGAGCGCCGCGGCGAAATCCGACAGCGTCAGGTTCACGTCGAGCGGCTGGTCGTGCCAGACCAGGCGGCCGGTGGCGCCGAAGCTCTTGGAGATCGACGGCCAGGCGAGCGAGAAGGCGACGTGGTCGAACGTTTCGGAAAGACTGCGCGCCTTGTTGCGCACCACCACGGTGCCGTCGCGGATGCTCATCTCGGAGAAGGCCGCCGGGCGCTGCGGCGCCGTCGACTGGCTGCGCGCTAAGGCGCCGATCAGGCCGGACCAGTTCGAGCCGCCGTCGTCGGCAAGATCGACGAGAATGGTCGGGTGCGACAGCGAGACGTCGGCGATTTCGACGCGGCCCAACAGCAGCGGGAAAAACCGCAGCCGCGCCGTCAGGCGCTCGGCGGTCAGCGCCGGCGCAGCGCTCTCGCCCAGCGTGACGTCCTCGAAGCTCACCGTGCCGGTCGGGAACAGGCTGACGGTCGTGGCGCCCGTGAGCGTCGGGTTGAGGCCGGTGACGCTGCGGATATTGCTCAGCACCTGGGCGCGCACGGTGTCGGGCGACACCAGGTAGGTCGCGGCTGTGAGCACGCCGGCCCCGGCCGCCAACACGGCAAGCAAAGCCAGTCCCAAGCGTCTGAAACCAGTCGCGGCCGTCAAAAGGCGATGTCCGGGTTGTTTCGGTACGGGTTGTCCGGGCGGACTATAGCACCACGTCCGGTCTGGCCAACCTTGGCCGGCCTCTGTGACCCTTTCATGGCCGCCCGATCGGGGCGCAAAGCCGCGTTCTGGCTACTGCGCCAGCACGCGGGTCGCCGGAAACGCCACCTCGACCAGGGTGCCGTCCTCGACATCGCTGGTGATGCGGAAGCGCGCATAATTGGCCTCCGCCAGCGCCTTGGTAATGGGCAGGCCGAGGCCGGCGCCGACGTCGCCCCAGCGCGGCGAGGTGGCGAGCTGGCGGAACGGCTCGAGCGCCGTCTGCAATTCCTTCTCGCTCATGCCCTGCCCGGTGTCGCGCACCCGCAATACCACTTCGTGATCGTCGGTCAGCGCGGTGGAGACGATGACCTGGCCGCCGGCGCCGGTGAACTTGATCGAGTTCGACAGCAGGTTGAGCACGATCTGGCGCACCGAGCGCGCGTCGGCGACCACCTGCGGCAGGTTGACCGGCAGCGAAGTGCGGATGATGACGCGCTCGCGGTTGGCCTGCTGCTGCATGATGGCGACGCACTGCTGCACCAGGTCGTTGATGTTGACGCTGACGAAGGTGAGCTCGAGCTTGCCGGCCTCGATCTTCGACAGGTCGAGCAGGTCGTTGATGAGCGCGATCAGATGGCCGCCGGAGCTGTGGATGTCCTTGAGGTATTGCCGGTAGCGCTCGTTGCCGACGGGGCCGAAGCGCTCGTCCATCATCACCTCGGAGAAGCCGATGATGGCATTGAGCGGCGTGCGGATCTCGTGGCTGATCTTGGCGAGGAATTCCGACTTGGCCTGCGAGGCGCGCTCGGCCTGCTGCTTGGCGTTGATCAGCTCTTCCTCGCTGCGCTTCCAGGCCGTCATGTCGCGCAGCACGGCGCAGAACTTCTCGCCGTCGGCGATGCGTCCGAGCGTGATGGAGAGCGGCACCAGGCCGCCCTGGCGGACGCGGCCGATCGCCTCGCGGCCGGCATCGAGCGCTCCGCTCTCGCGGGCGAGCCGGTCGAGATAGTCGAGCACCGGACGCCGGCTCTCGGGCGCGAACAGGTCGCCGAGCGACAGCTCGGACAGCTGCGCGGCGTCGTAGCCGAACAACGCCTCGGCGCTGCGGTTGGCCGAGAGCACGCGGCCGGCGCGGTCGAGCACCAGCACGCCGTCGGTCGCGGTGTCGAGGATGGCTTCGAGCTCGTGGTTTTCCGCCTCGATCCGGCGCAGCGATTGTTCGGTGGCCTTGCTGTGCTTGTCGTCGGCCGCCGGCTGCGTGTTGATCATCAGCACCAGCGCGTTCTCCTTGTTCCAGGCGACGCTGAACAGGCGGCCCTCGACCGGGCGCTGGTTGCCGTTGACGGTGGTGATGGTGAGGGTCTTGGCGCCGCGCGCGTCCGGTGCGTCGGGCCTGGTCTCGATGAACAGGCTGTCGAGGCCGCCGGCTTCGGCGAGCGCCTCCAGGCTGTCGTAGCCGGTCCAGTCGAGGAAGGCGCGGTTGGCGTAGATCAGGTTGTTGAGGCGATAGACCAGAATGCCGACCGGCAGCCGGTCGAGAATCGGCCGGCCCTCGCTGGTGTCGCGGGCGGCATCGCCATTGCGCGCCGCGCGCGGCGGCGGCAGCGGCGGCGACACCGGCACCGTCGGCACGAACGGCTCGGCGCCGAAATCGTCGGTCGCCGGCCCGGCGGTCTTGCCGGGAGGTTTCTTGAGCCGCTCGCCGAGCTCGCGGGCAAGCTCCTGGAACGCCGAATGTTCGCCGGGGCTGAGCGTCGGCGCCTGCTCGACGGGCGGCGGCGGCGCCGGCGCCTGCGCCGGGGCGCGGAACGGCAGCACCTTGGCCGGCTCTTCCACGGCGGGCTGCGCGCGCCGCCGCTCGATGGCCTCGAGCCGCTCGACATCGCGGCAGATGCCGAAGCCGCGGAAGCCGGCGAACTGCCGGTCGCGGTCGAACACCGGCAGGCCGGACATCTCGATCGGCAGCCGTTCGGCGTCGTCGTCGACCGGCCAATTGACGACGATGCCGCTCCAGGTGCTGCGGGCGGCGAGCGCGGCGGCGATCTGGCCTTGCGGGTCGAGCTTGAGCGCGGCGGCGATCTCGGCCCAGGGGCGGGTCAGCAGCGCGGCCGCTTTCGAACCGAGCAGGCGCGCGAAGTCGTCGGCGCCGAGCGTGAAGCGGGTCGCAGCGTCCATCTGCCAGACAAAGCGCAGCGGGAAGCGGCGCGGCCGCGCTTCGGTCACGGCGGGCGCCGGCGCCGGTGGCGCGGCCGGGCGCGCGGTGATTGCTTCGGCGGCGGCGAAGGCGAGCAGCAGAACGACCGCGCTCTGCCCGGCGCCGAGCTTGAGCAGGGTCACGCGCCCCGCGGCGATGTCGCCTTCGGCGCGCCCGTTGAGCATGGCCTCGCGCGCCAGCGCCGCCGCGCCGAGCGCGGTCAAGTCGGCGGCCTTGCCAAGACGCTGGCGCGCCTCGGTGTCGGCCTCGATCAGTTCGCCGTCGGCCGTGAATACCGCGGACGGCTGGGCGAAATCGGCGGCGAGCCGCCGCGCGCGCTCGGGCAGCGGGATCTCGCGGCCGGCGCGCTCGGTGGAAACGATGAGCACCGCCGGCGTGTTGTCGGCAAGCGCAAGGCGCGAACACAGGCAGATCAGCGCGCCGCCGAGGCTCGCGCCGAAGCCGCGCAGGCGCTCGAGCCTTGCCGCGCCGCCGCCCGGCAATGTACCGGCCAGGCGCAGCACTTGCGCGGCGGCGGCATGTTTGTTGTCGAAGCGCAGATCGGCGGCGGCGCGCGGCGAAGCAGCCTCGAAAATCGCCGCGCCCGCCGGATTGGCCCACAGCATGCGCGTGCCGTCCACGCTCCATAGCCAAGCCGGCGCCGGGCTCAGGGCATGCACCGCGAGCCGCGGGTCGTTCAGGCAGGCGAACTGGAACTCGGTCCCATTCATCGCTACGTCGCACGCGCGGATTACGGCTAATGAAACCTTAATACGGCGGCTTCTTTGCCGCGTCCACGAAGCGGCGGCCCGCTGCCACAGGCAACCGGCGATAACCTTAATTGTGAAGGTTCCCGATCTGGCGGCGGCGGCGCCGCGCTCTAGATAAGGCAAAAGTTAACGGGGCAGGGGACGCGCACAGGAGGAACCGATGGCCAAGCAGGGCAGTCTGAGTTTCGAGATACCGACGGAGTTTCGCGCGCTGGCGGAAAAAAGCGTCGAGCAGGCGCGCCAGGCCTTTGACAGCATCATGGCGGCGGCGGCCCAGGCTGCCACGCGGGCCGACCGGCAGGCCGCGGATGCCCGCGCCGGCGCCAAGGAGGTCGGCGAGCTTGCCGTTCGCTTTGCCGAGCGCAACATCGCCGCCTCCTTCGACTTCGCCCAGCAGCTCGCGCGCGCCAAAGACAGCGAAGAAGTCCTCGCCCTGCACGCCGATTATGTGAAGCGCCAGATCGCGGCGCTGACCGACCAGGGCAAGGAGCTGAGCAAGGAAGCGGCCAAAATGGCCGGGTCTGCGACCCAGCACTGAGACCGCCTGTAGCAGTCCGAGTACCCCCTTGGCTCGCCCCGGCGCCTTGCCGGAGCGCGTTGGAATCGTGACACTTTTGTGCAATGCAATATTTTTGTTGCGATGCACCAAAATCGGTGCTATATAGGTTTTACGGCCTGCACGAGCCCGAGATGGGTCCCGGAGGTCAGGCCCCGAAACACGGCGCGAGCCGGCTTAACGAGGGCCGCCGCTCGTTTCCGCCAGATCCGCCCTCCGATTGAAGGGATCTCAATCATGTCAGCCGTTGAAACCCCGACTGCCAAGTCGAAAGCGAAGGCCGCCCCGGCGCCTGCCGGCAACGTCTTCGAGATGCCGAAATTCGATCTGCCCAAATTCGAGATGCCGACCGCCTTCCGCGAGCTGGCGGAGAAGGGCGTCTCGGTGGCCAAAGAGAACTACGAGAAGCTGAAGGGCGTCGCCGAGGAGGCGACCGACGTGCTCGAGGAGACCTACAGCACCGCCTCCAAGGGCTGCTCGGGCTACGGCCTCAAGGTCATCGAGGCCGCGCGCGCCAACAGCAACGCCTCCTTCGACCTGTTCGGCGAATTGCTCACCGCCAAGTCCTATGCCGAGGTGGTCGAGCTCTCCACCGCCTTCATGCGCAAGCAGTTCGAGACCATGACCGCCCAGGCCAAGGAATTGGCCGAAGAGGCGCAAAAGGTCTGCACCGACACCGCCGAGCCGATCCGGGAAAGCTTCACCGGCGCCTTCACCAAGGCGGCCTAAGGCGCAATCGGCGAATTCGCAAAGGCCCGGGCGGCAGCGTCCGGGCCTTTTCGCTGCCCGCTTGCCAAACCGGCGCCTCGAACCTAGGTTCGCGCCCGCGTGCAGGTGTAGCTCAGTTGGTTAGAGCGCTGGTCTGTGGAACCAGAGGTCGGTGGTTCGAGTCCACCCACCTGTACCATCCTCTCGCCCAAGTCTCCGCTTTGAGCAGCCGAGCGCTTTGCGCAAATCCTGCGCCTGTTGCCGGCGCATGATCCGGCCCGGCGCGCCGCACCTCTTTGTCCGCCGCGGCGGGCGGCAAAGCGTGACGCATATCTCGCCGACATGTGCGATAGTGCCGCCATTGCAGCGCCTTGCACAAAATCGGCGATTGATATGAAGCGCCTTGCCGTCATTGTCGTTATCAGCCTTGCCGTCGCGGCGCACGGTGCCGGCGCCCAAACGCTCAAGGCGGTGCAGCAGCGCGGCGTTCTCAACTGCGGCTCCAACGGCACTCTGGCGGGCTTCGGCTTGCCCGACGCCAAGGGCCAATGGACCGGCCTCGACGTCGATTTCTGCCGTGCCGTCGCCGCCGCCATCTTCAACGACGCCGGCAAAGTGAAATTCGTGCCGCTGTCGACCAAGGACCGCTTCACGGCGTTGCAGTCGGGCGAAGTCGACCTTCTTGCCCGCGACACCACCTGGACGATTTCGCGCGACAGCTCGCTCGGCCTCAACTTCGTCGGCGTCGATTACTACGACGGCCAGGGCTTCATGGTGCGCAAGGCGCTGAATGTGAATTCCGCGCTCGAACTGACCGGCGCCTCGGTTTGCCTGCAGCAGGGCACGACCACCGAACTCAACGCCTCGGACTTTTTTCGTTCGCGCAAAATGCAATTCAAGCCGGTGACCTTCGCCACCGCCAACGAAGCGGTCAAGGCCTATGACGCGGGCCGTTGCGACGTCTACACCACCGACGCATCGAGCCTTTATTCGGAACGGCTGCGGCTGGCCAATCCGGAGGAGCACATCCTGCTGCCGGAGATCATCTCCAAGGAGCCGCTCGGGCCCGCGGTCCGCCAGGGCGACGACCAGTGGTTTGACATCGTGAAGTGGACGCTGTTTGCGATGATCAATGCCGAGGAACTCGGCATCACCTCAAAAAACATCGACGACATGAAGGCGTCGGCCAATCCCGATATCAAACGTTTCGTCGGCACCGAGGGCAATTACGGCGAGCAATTGGGGCTGTCCAAGGACTGGGCCGTCAGCATCGTCAAGCTGGTCGGCAATTATGGCGAAGTGTTCGAACGAAACGTCGGCTCCGGCTCGCCGCTGAAAATTGATCGCGGCTTGAATAGATTATGGAGTAAGGGCGGTATCCAATACGCGCCGCCGATCCGCTGAGTCGGCAGGGAGGGATCATGCGTGGCTTGGCCTGCGCCGTTGCCGTGGCGACCGCCTTGTCCGCGCCTGCGGCGCTGGCGCAGGCCGGTGCGCCCGCGCCCGAAGCGTTCTGGAAAACCGTGCAGGCCACCTGTGACGCCACCGCGGCAAAGCCTGCGACCGAGCTCGCCGCGCGCATCGCGCGCGCCGCGATCGACGAATTCGTACTGTTCGGCGGCCACCAGATCGACGCCGACGGCGAAATCCTGCGCTTCGGCGCGACCGCGGCGGACTCCGAGGACGAGCATAGCGGCGCGCGCGAGGCGAGCCTCGACCGCTCCGGCTGGCGGCGGGTGATGACATATTGGCGGGCGCTCTATGGCGACAATATCGGGCCGATGCTGGAGGTGCGCGCGCATCGCGACGCCACGACGCCGGGCGAAGAGCTGTTGCGCGCCACGCCGGCCGAGCTTCAGCACGCGCTCGAGGCCGTGCCCGATGCCGAATTGCGCGAAATCCTGCGCCAGGCGATGGTGCGCACGGCCGTCGTCGACACGCCGTGGTCGGCGGCCTTCATCAGCTACGTGGTGCGGCAGGCCGGCGTGGCCGCGAGCGCCTTCCAGTTCAGCAATGCCCACCGCGCCTATATCTACGACGCCTTCGAGACCAGCGCGGCCGAAGCGGCGGCCAAGACCAGCGACCGGCTCTATCGGGCCTGTCCGCTGAGCGCGACGAAGCCCCGGGTCGGCGACATCATCTGCAATCACCGCGAGCCCGCGCTCGCCGATGCCGGCGAGGAGGCGGTGCGCGAGCGCATCCGCGCCGAACTCGGCGGCAGCGCCGAAGCGCACTCGGTGCGGCGCGCGCATTGCGAGGTGGTGGCGTTCATCGATGCGCCGGCGAGCAAGATGTACACGATCGGCGGCAATGTGCTGCAGGGGGTGGCGGCGCGCAAATTGAACCTGCGCCAGCCTGATCTTAAATTTTCGGCGGTGCAGACGGAGCGCTGTCGCGGCCCCGGGTACTGGACCTTGCCCGGGCAGGGCGCGCCGCAAGCGCCGGATTTGGCGGAGAAATGTTCCCTCAAGGGCTACAAATGGTTCGTTCTGCTGCAAATGCGGTGAGCCGCGTCGTCGAAATCGTCAACCGAACCCTGTATAATCGCGCATCGATGGCACGGCGACCGGCACAGGCAACGCGCTCTATCGGCAATCCCGCGGCGGCTGCATGGCTGCTGCTGACGGCCACACTTGTCGCGCTCATCGGCCCGGCTGCGGCGCGCGCCGCCAGCTGCGACGAGGCGGCCGGCGTGGCAATCCTGCCGGCGCCGCAGACGCCGTGGAAGGGCGCGCCGCTGCGCGTCGTCGCCGCCGCGGAGAAGCCGATCGAGGGCGAGCTCACCCTGATTGCGCCGGACGGCAGCGTGGCCGCCAGGGCGAAGGACCGCCAGGGCGGGCCGCCTTATTTCTGGTACGCCGAGGTCAAGGCGCCGGCCGCGGGAAAATGGCGGGTCAGCCTCGACACCGGCTCGGCGGAATGCCGCACCATCGCGCGCGATGTCGTGGTGCGCGCCGAGCGCCCGCCCGGCATCAGCGCATCGCCGGCCAGCGTCTGGCCCATCCACAATTCCTGGAACCGCGCCACCGAGAATCTTTTCTCGGCGTGGATCGCCAAGCTTTTTACCGATCCTGCCGACGCGACGCCGTCATGGCCGGCGCTCCATGTCGTGCTGCGCGATCCGTCGCGCAATTTCTTGTTCAACTATCTGGGCCTCAACGAGGACCAGGCCGGCGTCATTCTTCGTCCCGACTGCGCCGACCTGCCGTATTTTTTGCGCGCCTATTTCGCATTCAAGATGGGGCTGCCGTTCGGCTACACGATCTGCTCGCGCGGCGGCGCCAAGGCGCCGAAATGCTTCCAGTGGTTCGGCATCGAGTCGCATGAGACCGCCCGCGCCGCGGCGACCGAACAGGACGCCGCGCCGCGCCAGCCGCCTGCGGCGGCGAGCCGGCCGGGACTCGTTGCCGCCTTCGCCCGCTATCTGCCGACGCTCGCCAACGGCGTGCATTCCGGGTCGGCGCGCACCGCCGCCGCCGACAACAATACCGACTACTACCCGGTGCCGCTGTCGCAGGACACGCTGCGTCCCGGCACCATCTACGCCGATCCCTACGGCCATGTCCTGATGATCGTGCAGCGCATTGCGGAGGCGGGCGGGGCGGCGGGCGTCATCTTCGCCGTCGACGGCCAGCCGGACGGCACGGTGGCGCGCAAGCGCTACTGGCGCGGCAATTTCCTGTTCGCCCAGGACCCCAATCTCGGCGGGCCGGGATTCAAGCGGTTCCGGCCGATCGTGCGCGACAAGAGCGGCGCGCTGCGCCGGCTGACGAACAGCGAAATTGCCAAGGACCCCCAGTACGGCGACTTCTCGCTCGAGCAGGCGAAGCTCGGCGTCGAAGACTTCTACGACCGCATGGACGACGTCATCTCGCCGGAGCCGCTCGACCCGCTGCACGCGATGGAGGACGCCATCGCCTCGCTCGACGAACAGGTCAAGGTGCGGGTGACCTCCGTCGAGAACGGCCGGAAATACCAGATCGGCGGCCACGGCGAGGCGCCGATGCCCGACGGCCCGGCGATTTTCGAGACCACCGGCGCCTGGGAGGATTTCTCGACCCCGGCGCGCGACTTGCGGCTGCTGATCGCGCTCGACGTCGTGCTCAGCTATCCGGATCGCGTGGCGCGGCGGCCCGACCGCTACGCCATGCCGCAGGGCAAGAGCCCCGCCGAGGTGAAGGCCGAATTGCAGCGCGTGCTCGCCTCGGAGCTGCCGCAACACAAGTTCTCGTACACCCGCAGCGACGGCTCGGCGTGGACGCTCACGCTCAAGGACGTCGCCGACCGGATGTCCGACCTCGAGATGGCCTACAATCCCAACGACTGCGTCGAGCTGCGCTGGGGTGCGGCACCCGGCAGCGCCGAGGCCGCGACCTGCAAACGCCACGCGCCGACGCTGCAGCGCGCGAAGATGACCAAATACCGCGCCTGGTTCCACGAACGGCGCCGCCCGCCGCGGGCCTGAAGGCTTGCGCAGCGCCGCCGCGGCATCGATTCGGCCGGGCGTGCCGGCCATAGGCGCTCGATTGTGAGCTGGTTCACAGCCCTGCCCGGGGCCGGCTGCTATCGTTTCACCTAAATTTCCGGCGGTGAGACGGCCGGGTTGAAGAGCTCCATTGGTCAACACTATGCGGCAAGAAATGAGGTTCGCGGCACCATAGACATCACTGCTGGGAGAGGGGCGATGACGACTTTTACGGTCGACAATACCAACAGCGTATTTGCCAGTGCCAACAATACGCCGGCATTCGCCAAGGACTCCGCCGCCGCCGACAGCCTGATCGTTATCGAGGGCGGCTACCTCGTGGCCTCCGGCGCTGCCGCGCCCGGGGCGCTGCTGGCCAACACCGGGCCATGGACCGTGACGATCGACGGCGCGGTCACCTCCACCCAGGATGCCGGCATCAGCCTGGCGGCCGGCAACGCCAAGATCTCGACGATCCAGATCGATGATACCGGCGAGGTCGGAGGCGACATCGGCATTTTCGCGCAGAGCTCGCTCAACATCGTCAACGCGGGCGTCATCGGCGGCGGCGACAACCAGGCGATCTTCTTTCAGAACAACGGCAACAACAGCGTCACCAATACCGGACTGATCTCGAGCGTAGCTGAGGCGATAAACGGTGACGCCAACGGCAACGACACCATCGTCAATTCCGGCCAGATCGTCGGCTTGATCGAACTCGAAGGCGGCATCAACAAGGTCACCAATTCGGGTCTCATCGACGCAGCCGAAATAGCGGCCAGCGGAACGACGAATAGCCTCGCGAATTCTGGCAGCATCACCGGCAATGTGTTTTTTGCGACGGGCACGAATTCAATCAACAACTCGGGGTCCATTTCGGGCGTCGTGGCTGGCGGCGCCGGTAACGACAGTTTCATAAATTCGGGATCGGTCGGCCATACCGCAGGCTTCGGCGATGGCAAGAATACGATCGTCAATTCGGGCCAAATGGTGGACCTGGTTGTTGGCGACGGCGACGATGCCGTCACGAACTCGGGTCTATTGAGCGGCGGCGTCGCGCTCGGACAGGGCGCGAACGTTCTCACCAACCAAATCAACGGCGAAATCGACGTCATCGTCCTGGCGGACGATGGCGTCAATACGATCAGCAACGCTGGCGTTATGGCGGACGTCAAACTGGGCAACGGCAACAACAAGATCGCGAACACCGGTACGATGGGCGAAATCTCGGCCGCAAACGGCAACAATACGCTCAGCAACTCCGCTTCAGGCACCATTGACGAAGTTCATTTCGGACTCGGCAACGACATCGTCGTCAATTCCGGGCACGTTGTCGGCGACGTCAGCCTCGGCGATGGCTCCGACACCCTCAAGAATTCAAAAGGCTCGATCGACGGCCTGGTCGACCTCTGGGGCGGCGACAATAGCGTCACCAGCAGCGGCGGCGGAAAAATTGCCGAGATCGATGCGGACAACGGCATCAACAAGGTCAACAATTCGGGCACCCAAATCGGAAAAATTGTTTTTGGTGACGGCAACGACACCATTACCAATGGCAGCGGCGGCGCCATCTCGGAAATCTTTCTAGGTCACGGCATCGATAGCATCACCAATTCCGCACTCATCGGCACGATCGGGACCGGAGACGGCACGATAACGATCCTGAACAGCGGGGTCATCACCGGCGAAATATTCTTGGGCGCAGGAAATGACAGCGTCACCAATAGCGGATCCGGTCGAATCGACGGCGTTGTTCTCCTTGGCGGCGGCAACGATCACTATGTCGGCGGCAATTCCGGCGACGCCGTGCGGGACGGAAACGGCGCCGACACCTATAGTCTTGGCGGCGACGATGACCTGTTCGTGGCCGGCGGCCAGACCGGGACTGACGGCCACGACGTCGTCGACGCCGGCGGCAGTGGCAAGGACAGCTACGACGCCTCCGGTGCGGTGCAATCGGTCTTCATCAATCTCGACACGTTGGCGCACAATGACGCGGGCACGGCGATTGCCGCGTCGACGGCGTACGGCACCAACATTTCAAACGACGCCACCGGCACTACGACGACGGATACCATCACCAATTTCGAAAACGGGATCGGTGGCGCCGGCGCCGACGTGATCTACGGCGCCGCCTCGGACAACATTCTCTCCGGCAACGGCGGCAATGACCGCATCTTCGGCTATGCCGGCAACGACGTGATCAACGGCGGATCCGGCAGCAATGTTCTCGACGGCGGCGCCGGCGACGATACGATTGCCGGCGGGGTCAATGGCGACACCATCAACGGCGGCAGCGGCAGCGACGTCATCTCCGACGCGGGCGGGGCCGACATTATCGACGGCGGCGCCGGCAACGACTCGATTACCGCCGGGGCGGGCGACGACAGTGTAACCGGCAGTGCCGGCAACGACACGATCGCCGGGGGTGCAGGCAGCGACGCGCTCACCGGAGGTGCCGGCCGCGACAATCTCTGGGGCGGCGATCAAAACAATACGTCTGGTGACGGCACTTTCGACGTCTTCGTGATCAACTCGCTTTCGGAGAGTGGCACGACGTCGGCAACGCGCGATACGATTTGGGATTTTGAAAACGGCATCGATCTTATCGATCTCGATCCGATCGACGCCAAGAGCGCGACCGTCAACAACGATGATTTTGCCTTCATCGGCGACAACAAGGCGTTCAGCCATACCGCGGGGGAATTGCGGGCGGTCTCGACCGCCAGCGGCTGGATCATCGAAGGCGACGTGACCGGCGATGCGAAGGCGGATTTTTCCGTCGCCGTCCACGACCCCACCCACATCATCGACTGGACGAATGTCAATCACTGGGCCGGAGTGACCGTGGTTTGAGGGCGCCCGGCGACGCCGTTGCGCGATCGCCGGTGTTCCCTGCGCGGGATCGACATAGCGCAGTGAGTCGATGGTTCGAGCCCACTTATCTGTATCGTCGCATCGCGCGCCTCTGCCTTGAGCAGAGCGGACGCCGATTCCCCTGTGTCATCGTGGCGCGCGTCCGCAAGAAGTTTACGTGGAATTTATGTGGAGCGAATTGATCGATGGTCGGAATTCACGCCGGCACCCAGTGTTTTTGATGTAGGTCAAATGCTGAGGTTTGCGAGTTTGTTGTGCTGTGACTGGGGCGACGACGATGTGGCGGGCGCGTTATGTGTTGTTGGGGAAGCGAGCCGCAGTCCCAAGGCAGACACTGGCTTGAACGGTGTGGGCTTCTGGGATCGAGGCTGACCGGTGCAATTCTCGCGACGACCTTTGTTGCGTTTTTTTTCATTGGCCATCAGCCCGCCGCCGCGCTCCCGAGCTTTGCCCGACAAACGGGACAGCCTTGCGGCACCTGTCATACTGACTATCCCGGGCTGACGCCGTACGGGCGTCTCTTCAAGCTGAACGGCTACACCGCGGGCGGCGGCAAATATCGCACCACCCTGTTCCCATCGTGGGGGAACTCGGCGAACGCGTTGGCCGACTACGCGAAAAAAACAAAGGATCAAAATGCGACGATCAGCGGCCAGTCGGACTCGAGCAACATCTGGGTGCCGCCGCTGGCATTGATGGAGGTCTACGGCTACACGCACACGCAGAAAGACCAGGTCGGGCTGCCGCCATTCACGGCCCAGGACATGCCCGGCCTCTCGCCGTTCCACGCCAACGACAACGCCACCAATGTGCAGCTGAGCTTTTTTTACGGCGGCGCTATCACCGAGCACACCGGCCTGTTTTCGCAGGTCACCTACGGCAACGCCCCGCCCGGCGGGTCCGCGCGTGACCCCGCGACCGGTGCCCCGGTGCCTCCGACCGATCCCTGCTGGAATTGCGAATGGTCCTGGGACAATACGGATTTCCGCTACGCCAACACCGGTACGCTGGGCGGTGTGGATGTTGTTTACGGCATCACCGCCAACAACAATCCGACCGTGCAGGACCCGTGGAACACGGTGCCGGCCTGGACCTTTCCTTACATGTCGTCCAACGTCGCGCCGGGGCCCGCGGCGGCAACGCAGATCGACGGCGCATATTCGGGATACGTGGGAGGTGCCGGCGCCTACGCGTTTATCGATAATCTGGTCTACTTGGAGTTCAGTGCCTACCGCACGCTCGACTACAAGACACTGCCCAAATTGGGTCTCGATCCGTTCGGCATGCCGGGACCGTTCCAGGGGTGGGCGCCCTATTGGCGGATCGCGATCGAACCGCATTGGGGCAGACACTGGCTCGAATTCGGCGCGTTCGGCATTTTCGAGAAAGTCCACACCTGGTCGGGTGCGACCGCCACCAACGCGCTGGGCATCGGCGTCACGCTTCCTCAGACATTCCTGCAGACCGACAAGTACACCGATGTCGCCTTCGACACCCAGTACCAGTACCAGGGCGACAACTACTGGATCACCTTGCGGGGCACCTATATCTACGAAAAGCAAAGACTCGACGGCCTCTTCAACAACGGCGCCGCCGCCAATCCAACCAATACCCTGAACACGCTGCGAGCCTACGCATCGCTGTCCTACGGCAACGACAACAGGATTGTGCTGTCCGGGCAGTATTTCGATACGTGGGGATCGTCGGATCCGCTGCTCTATGCCGGCCTGAACAGTTGCGTGCTCACCACCAACTGCAGCCCGAACAGCAGCGGCTGGGTCGCCGAGATCGATTACATCCCGTTCGTCACCAGCACAGCGCCGGGCTGGCCGTGGGCCAACACCAAGATCGGCCTGCAATACACCTACTACACCAAGTTCGACGGCACGACGGCATACGCTCACGACAATAACACGCTGTTCCTCCATGTCTGGTTCGCGATGTAACGGAGGCCGCGCAAGGCGGTAGGACCATGGCGACCGCTATGAGCAAGACAAGGACGCATCGCCTGCTCGCCGGCCTTGGCTTGTCGGCGGCGGTGCTCGTCGGCTTGTCCGCTGTTGCTGCCGCCCAAGATGCGAGTGCGGTCTCGCCGCAGGCTTTGAAAGCCAAGCTTGATTACTGCGAAGTCTGTCACGGCATCTCAGGACGAGGCTTCGTCGGATATTATCCGATCCCGCGGCTTGCGGGCCAACAGGTCGAGTATTTCGAAAATCAATTGAAGGGCTTCGTCGAGCACAAGCGCGCCAATGTGGCCTCACCGACGCCGACGAACGTCATGTTCCAGGTCGGTCATGTGCTGAGCCCCGCGATGATACGCGCGATTGCCACGAGCTTTCACGATCTCAATCCAAAGCCGCTCGGCGGCGCGTCAAAGGACAAAGTGGGTGACGGAAAGAAGATCTACGACAATGGAATTGAGAGCGCCAATGTCCCTGCCTGCGGGTCATGTCACGGGACAAAGGGCGAAGGCAACGGACCATTCCCACGCCTGGCCGGGCAGCTTTACCCTTATGTGGTGAGGCAATTGATGAATTGGAGCCATGAACGGCAAGAGGAAAACTCGGACGTCATGGCGCCGATCGCGCACGGCTTGAGCGAGTCGCAAATCGAGGCGGTCGCCGCCTATGTCAGTCAGCTCGAGTAGGTCCACCATGTTCCGGCGCGCGCTATGAGGAGACGGCACTTACGACTGACGCGGGGTTGGGCCGGTGTCGAGGCGGCAATCAAACTCGGACTGTGCCTGGCGCTGTCTTTGCTGGTGGCGATGCCGGCATTTTCACGAGCGGGCGTGGCGGCGGAAGCCGCGGGTTCAAAACAAAGCGTCGAGGCCAAGATCAAGTACTGCGAGGACTGCCACGGACTCTCGGCCCAAGGCTACCGAGGATTTTACCCGATCCCGCGATTGGCCGGGCAACAGCCCGAGTACTTGAAGAATCAATTGCGCGCGTTTGTCGAGCGCAGCCGCCCGAATCCGATCATGTCGAACGTGGCGCATGTTCTCAGGCCTGCCATGATCACGACCATCGCCGCGCATTTTCAACGCCTCAATCCCGCGCCGATCGGAGGAGCGCCCAGACGTCTTGTGGCCGCCGGCCGCGACATTTTCGAAAACGGAGTGCCGCAGGACAACATCGCGGCCTGCGCCGCGTGTCATGGTCCCGATGCCAGCGGCCATGGAGAAATTCCGCGGTTGGCCGGACAGCTTTATCCCTATGTCGTGAAGACGTTATCGAACTGGCTCAACGAGCGCGGCCAGAACCCGGCCAATCCGGATACGTCATCGATCATGAAGCCGGTCGCGCACAGTCTGAACAAGAGCCAAATCGATGCCGTCGCGGCTTACGTCAGTTATCTCAAGTGACCCGTCGTCATGCGAAAGCTCAGATCATGAGGCTCAAGAAACTAACGCTGGTCGCCGCGGTCGTCGCCGTCTGCGCCGCCCCCGCCGCGGCGGACGAACTGGCGAACGTCAACGTGCGCAACTGCACCTGGTGTCATGGTCCGTCCGCGCAAGGCTATGCGCCGGCGCCCCGGCTGGCCGGGCAGAGGCCGCAATACATCGTCAATCAACTCAACAGCTATCGCGCGCACCGCCGCGACAATCCGTTCTCAGCGATGTACATGTGGCCTGCCGCCGCCAATGTCGGGCCGCAGGCCGCCCGCTATCTCGCCAATTATCTCGCCGCCTTGCCTGCAAAAGCGGCCAACGACGGCAATCCCGACCTCGAGGCAACCGGGCGAACGATCTACCAGGAGGGCCTGCCCGATTTGAATGTCGCCGCCTGCGTGGCGTGCCATGGCCCTCGCGGCGAAGGAATTGGAGAAATCCCGCGCCTGGGAGGACTCGGCTTCACCTACCTGCAAGAGAGACTGCAGCAATGGCATGACGGCTACGATGCCGCGGCCAGGCACCCGATGCCGCATGTCGCAAGCGGATTATCCGTTGATCAAATCGCCGCCATCGCATCGTATCTCAGTTTCGTGAAATAGCGCCGCGACCTCAAACCTGCGTGCTCAACCCGGCTGCCATGAACTGACGATATGGCGCGGCACAGCCGATGTCGCCGTTTATCATCAGCGGGGCGGCGGCAGGTGTGGGCAAACCGCAGAGCGCGGCCACACTTGCAAGTGCTGTCGCCGGGTCGCGAACCATGTCCTCGTAATTGATGATACGCACAATATCGGGAAATTTACCGGCCATCGCACCGATCATGTCCGAATACCACAGGATGTAGTCGCGCGCTGCGTGGAGGTCGTAAGCGTATGCATTTCCCTTGGTGTATTGACGCATATAGACGCGCAACAGGTTGTCCTCGAGATTGCGCTTGAGGAAAATAAAGCGGACGTTTGGGATTACGCCCAGTAAAAATGCCGCATCGGAAATTCGGGCTGCGAGGGTATTGGTAAAAACCGTCGCCGTGCCGATGCGGCGCGCGAGTTCCTGAAAATAGATATCGCGGCAAAGGTGACGAAGTGCCGGCGGGAGCGTTGCGAGCGTCCCGCCGCCCGGAAGGCTGGCGGCTTGGAACGTCCGGCGAACCACCATCTCGACGATCGGATTTTCGTAGCCGCGCTTGACGCCGGGCAGCGTCGCGACCAGGTGCTCCATCGTCGTCTTTCCCGATCGCGACGGGCCGAGAATGAAGAGCGAAATGGGCAGCTTCTCGCCGGCGCGAGGCAGCGGCTCGGCCCGGAAAGCGCGCAGCGCAGCAATGTTGGCGAGCCGCCATTCGGCGGCCTTTCTCACTTGCCCTTCGACCGGCGCAAAAATCGACCTGTTGGCTCGCACCAGTTCCTGCCAGGCTTCGGCGTGGCGACCGGCCCGGTCCAGCGCGGTGGCGCGGACAAAAGCACATGAGGTTTCAAATTGGCGCTGGTCCTCGTCTGGGGCCTTGAGGGCTTTGTCAAGCCGGGCAAGAAGATCGACGTTGACTGCTGAAGGGGGCAACGCGGCGAGCGCACGTAACGGCTCGATCAGGCGCACGCCGCGGTCGATCAGGTCTTCGAAGACTGCGGCCGCCTCCCGGACGTTGCCGAGATTTTCATGGGTCCATCCAAGACCGATCGCTGCCGGGACCAGATCCGGCTGCAGTTTGATTGCTTGGAGGTAGGCGTCGCGGGCGCTTTCGTATTCCCGGTGCTCGCGATAGAGATCGCCAAGCATCAACATGATGCTGGCATCCTGCGGCTGGATCGAGCGGGCTTGCTCCAGCGATTGCGCCGCCATCTCGATAGCGCCGAGCCTGAGGTAGACGCCGCTGAGCGCGGTGAGCGTCTTCCAACTACGCGGATTCTGCATCAGCGCGCGAATGAGATGGTCGAGCGCGCCCTCGTAGAACTCCTGATCAGCCAATATCAGCCCGAGGGTGTGCAGAGCATCGGCATAGTCGGGATGCCGTTGCAACAACGACTCGCAAATTTCCTGCGCCCGCTGGTATTGGCGATTTTGACGCAGCTGTTCGGCTTGCTGAAGCTTTGCCCAAGCTTCCTGGAATGCGTCCGCGACCGGCTTCTGCCGCAATAGGAATTCTGGTTTGCCTTGAAACTCACTCATCAGCGGCCCTTGCCACGTCAGAATGGCGTTGTCGTCGTCGGGAGCCAAGCAAAATTAAACCGGCGTGCCCGCTTGTCGGTCACGCCGGCTATTAGCGGCCAAATCGGGCGTCAGAAACTGAAAGTCGCGCGCATCATCGGCCCGTAGTAGAAGACGTCCTCGTTGATGATGGCGCCCGACGAATTGAGCGTTCGCAGCGCGCCGAAGTAGCCGTCGAAACGGTAGCTCATTGTGATCTTGGAATTGGAGTTGAAATGGTAGGAGACCCCGAGTTGGGCATCGACATTGGGCACGACACCGGTGCTGGAACTGCTCAAAGCCGTGCTCACAGTGGCAAAGGCTGGTCCGGCACCCGGGTTTAGAACCAAGTTCAGCGTTGAACTGGAATCCAGGCTGCGGCTACCGATCAGGACAGCGACGCCGGCACCGTAATCGATGCTCCAAAGGGTTCTCTGCGGTGCCTTGCCGCCGAGCGGTATTTCGCCATCGACCGCAAAGCGCGGCCCGACGCCGAGGAATTTGCTTCTCGATGCGAAAGTAAAGACGCCGGTGATGGGGGAGCCGCCTCCACCTGGCGCATCCCCGCCGCTGACGGAACCGTTGCCCGTAATCTTTGCGTAGATGTCCGCGACCCTGATGCCCGCCTTGACCTGCGCGTCGCCGGAGCCGAGGTGGAAATCACGCCCGATCATGATGTCCACCAGCCAATGATGTTCTTTGATGTCGGCAGAACCTGCGCCCTTGGCAAAGACGCTCGTTGTGCGCGTGGTGAAGACGACTCCGGGCGGCGACGGCACGGCGATGTTGGCCGGGAAGGTCTTGCCCGAGCGCTGCGCATATCCGTACCGGAACTGTCCGCTGATGTGATAACCGGGCCAAGCCGCCAGGAGGGAGTCAAAACCGATGGCGCCTTCCCCTCCAATATTTGGCTGGATGCCGACCGGAGGCGACAGCGACAAGGGGAATGGCCCGGCGGCAGGATCGCTGGTGCTGAACGCGCCACCTTCGACCCACCAGGTCCAACTGTTTTGGGCGACTGGAGGCGCGTACGCCGGCGCCTTCGCCGGAAGATCGGCAGCCATAGCGTCCGGCGACGCGACCGCCAACGCTGCAACTGAGACACCGGCAAAGAGTGCGAAGCGCCTCGACTGTGTTACAGAACGTAACCGCATAAACTCGCCCCCAACTCAAAACAGTTCGGCGAGAACTGTCGATAACAGCCGTATGACAGTGTCACGTTATGGGTAGTGCGTCACCCAGAAAACGCCTTAAAAGTTGTACCGAACGAGCTGTAGCAAAAAAGTGACACGCTCGATATGTATGGTAACATATTGAAACTCCCAAAGACTTGGCGTTTGCGGGTAACATGGTAGTTAAATCTACCCAAGCGGCCGACCCACAAGAATCTGCGGGCAGCGTCCCGCGGTCCGGAATTGTCTGGCTCGCCTCCTACCCCAAGTCGGGAAACACCTGGACCCGCGTTTTCCTGCACAACCTGTTCAAGGCGGTGTTCGGCGAAACGGATAGCCAACACATCAATGCGATCGGCCGCTTCACTGGCGGCGTT
>DASRGB010000029.1:0-108266 GCA_035651255.1 Pseudolabrys sp. | reverse complement strand
CAACGACCACGTCTCGCCGCCGGAACTGGGTTCGGTGGAGCATCAACTGCCGCCGATTTGTCCCGCGCCGGGGACGTACGTGCATCAGCACTGAGAGCGGGCGCTCGCTCGATCAATCCAGATTGGCGAGGAACTTGAGGTGCTCGGGCTCGTCCCACGCGCGCATGGTCGTGGTGCGTACGTTGCCCTTGGAGTTGACGGTCAGGACGTATTTGGCGACCGCCTCGTCGTTCGGCGCCTCGATGATCTGCACGAAGTCGTACGGTCCGAAGGTCATGTACACGTTCTTGCGCACGACGCCGAGCTTGGCCGCGGTGTCGCGCGAGGACTGCTGCCGCTTCGGGATTTCGCGCACGCCTTTGGCGCCTTGGTCGGTCGATTTCACCAGCAGAATGTAGGTGCCCATCGTCGATCCTCCGGCGTTCACGGTACGTAGCCGATCGCCTCGACCTCGAGGCCGCAGTCCATCGGCGTGCGCCCGGCCTGCATGCGGGTGCGCGCCGGCAGCGTCTCCTGGCTGGTGAAGTAGGTCCGGTAGATGCGGTCGAACTCCTCCTGCTGGCGCTGGTCCTTGAGCCAGACGATTACCTTGAGCAGGCAATCCATGTTAGAGCCGGCGGCCTCGACCAGCTTCTTCATGTTGTCCATGACGATGCGCACCTGCTTCTCGAACGGCACGTCGGGAAACGGCGGGATCGGCTGTTTGGCGGAGCGCGCGTTCTTGAGCCTGGTCGCGTACTCCTCGTCGAACGGCGGCAGGCCCGAGATGTAGATCATGTTGCCGTGCTTGACGCAGAGGTTGAACGGTCCGCCGGTCTCGGCGACGTCGGCTTTGATGATTTGCTTTTGCACGATACTGCTCCCTGATAATCGTAGCCGCGAGCCGCAGCCTCTCTACCTCTCCCCGCAAGCGGGGAGAGGTAGAGCACCGCCATTGTGGTGGGCGCTGAACATCATCGATTCTCCGGCTTGCCATACCCACCCGCGGTCGGCGTCTGGATGATGATGGCTTCGCCGGCATCGACCACGGTGGCGTCGGCGCCCTTGAGGCGTTCCAGGCGGCCGTCGTTGCGGCGGACGTAATTCTCGCCGATCTGGCCGTCCTCGCCGCCGGCCAGGCCGAACGGCCGGATGCGGCGGTGACCGGAGAGGATGGTGTATTCCATCTTCTCCAGGAAACGGATGGTGCGGATCACGCCGTCGCCGGCATTCCATTTTCCCTTGCCCCCCGAGCCCTTGCGGATGTGGAAGTCTTCGAGCACCACCGGATAGCGGAACTCCAGGATTTCCGGATCGGTGAGGCGGGTGTTGGTCATGTGGGTATGGACGGCGTCGGTGCCGGGGAAGCCCGGCCCCGCAGGCGAGCCTGAGCAGATCGTCTCGTAATACTGGTACTTGTCGTTGCCGAAGTTGACGTTGTTCATGGTGCCCTGGGCACCGGCCATGGCGCCGAGCGCGCCAAGCAGCGTGTCGGTCACCATCTGTGACACCTCGACATTGCCGGCGACAACGGCGGCCGGGTAATGCGGCTTGAGCATGCAGCCGTCGGGAATCACGATATTGATCGGGCGCAGGCAGCCGGCGTTCATCGGGATGTCGTCGTCGACCATGACGCGGAACACGTAGAGCACGGCGGCGCGCGTCACCGGCTCCGGCGCGTTGAAATTGGTCGGCTGCTGCGGCGAGGTGCCGGTGAAGTCGACCGTCGCCTCGCGTTTGTCCTTGTTGACGGAGATGCGCACCTTGATCACGGTGCCCTGGTCCATCTCGTAGGCGAACGATGAATCGTGCAGCCGGTCGATGACGCGCCGCACGCTTTCGGCGGCGTTATCCTGGACGTGGCCCATATAGGCCTTCACCACCGGCAGCGTGAACTGCTTGACCATCTTGCGCAGCTCGGCGACGCCCTTCTCGTTGGCGGCGATCTGCGCCTTGATGTCGTTGACGTTCTGCACCGGGTTGCGCGCCGGATAGCGGGCGCGCGTCAACGTGTCCATCAGCTCCTGCTCGCGGAAGCGGCCGCGGTCGACCAGCTTGAAGTTGTCGAGATAGACGCCCTCCTGCTCGATGGTGGTGGCGTTCGGCGACATCGAGCCGGGCGAGATGCCGCCGACGTCGGCGTGGTGGCCGCGCGAGGCGACCCAGAACAGGATTTCTTGCTCTCCACGTGCAGGAGCGCGCTCCCTCCCCCTTTGAGGGGGAGGGTTGGGGAGCGGGGTATCTTTTTTCGAGCGTTTAACAAGTTCACCCCCCTCCCGGCGCGCTATAAGCGCGTTTACGCGCGTCTTTGACGCGCTATGGCGCGCCGACCTCCCCCTCAAGGGAGGAGGTGAAGAAGAGGGGCCGAACACCGGCGTACACACCGTGATGTCGGGCAGGTGGGTGCCGCCGTTATAGGGCGCGTTGATGGCGTAGACGTCGCCGGGCGCGATCCTGTCCCTGTTCTCGCGGATGATGGTCTCGACCGCGCGGTCCATGGAGCCGAGATGCACCGGCATATGCGGCGCGTTGGCGACCAGCGTGCCGTCATGGGCGAACACCGCGCAGGAGAAGTCGAGCCGCTCCTTGATGTTGACGGAGTAGGCGGTGTTTTGCAGCGACACGCCCATCTGCTCGGCGATCGACATGAACAGGTTGTTGAACACTTCGAGCATCACCGGGTCGGCATGGGTGCCGATGGCGTGCGTGCGCTTGAGCTTCTTGACGCGCGTCAAGATCAGATGATTTTTCGCCGTCAGCTCGGCCTGCCAGCCAGGCTCGACGACGATGGTCTGGTGCGGCTCGACGATGATCGCGGCGCCCTTGACCTTGTGGCCGGGCTTGAGCTGATCGCGCGTGTAGACATTGGCGCGGTGCCATTGCCCGGCTGAGAAAAAGCGCGTGCGCCGCGCCGGCGCCGGCAATTTGGCGCGCATGCGCTTGCCCGCCCGCTCGTTGAACCTGGCGCCGCCGCCGACGGCTTCGACCGATACCGCCTCGACCATCATCTGCTTGGCACGGTCGATGAAGCCGAAGCGTGCCTTGTGCGCGCGCTCGAACGCGCGCTGCATTTTTTCTAGCGTCATTCCGGGGCGCTCGCGCAGCGAGCGAACCCGGAATCCAGAAGATTTTTTCGCGCGTCGGGATTCCGGATCGCGACCTGCGGTCGCGTCCGGAATGACGAAAGCCGGGACGATCAGCGCCGTGTCGGTGCCGGCGTAGCGGATATGCGCGCGCACGAAGATCCTGATGTTGCCCGGCGGCACGCCCTGGCCGACGACCTCGGCCTTGGTTTGGCGCGCCAACCGGCCGCCGGTTCTCTTGATTTCCGCCAGCGCCTTTGCCCCGAACGGCAATTCGATGGCCTGCTGCCTTGTTGCCCGAATGTCGGCGAGCCCCATGCCGTACGCGGACAGCAATGATGAAAAGGGATGGATCAGGACCTTGGTCATGCCCAGCGCATCCGCCACCAGACAGGCGTGCTGGCCGCCGGCGCCGCCGAAGCAGTTGAGCGCATAGCGCGTCACGTCGTAGCCGCGCTGCACGGAGATCTTCTTGATCGCGTTCGCCATGTTCTCGACCGCGATCTTGATGAAGCCGTCGGCGATCTCCTCGCCCGAGGCCTCGTGCTTCTGCTTGAGGTTGACCTTCTGCGCCAGATTGTTGAAGGCGTGGCGCACCGCGGCCCCGTCGAGCGGCTCGTTCTGCTGCGGGCCGAAGATTTTCGGAAAGAAATCGGGGATGAGCTTGCCGACCATGACGTTGGCGTCGGTGACGGCGAGCGGCCCGCCGCGCCGGTAGCATTTCGGCCCCGGATTGGCGCCCGCCGAATCCGGCCCGACACGGAAGCGCGCACCGTCGTAATGCAGGATCGAGCCGCCGCCGGCGGCGACCGTGTGGATCAGCATCATCGGCGCGCGCATGCGCACGCCGGCGACTTCGGTCTCGAAGGTGCGCTCGTATTCGCCGTCATAGTGCGAGACGTCGGTCGAGGTGCCGCCCATGTCGAAGCCGATCAGGCGGTCGAAGCCGGCCTGCCGCCCCGTCTCGGCCATGCCGACCACGCCGCCGGCCGGACCCGACAGGATCGCATCCTTGCCCTGGAATAGCTCCGCCGCCGTCAGTCCGCCCGACGACATCATGAACATCAGCCGGATTTGACCGTCAGCCTTGCCGCGTGCACGGCGCGATTCCCCTCCCCTTTGTGGGGAGGGGTTAGGGGTGGGGGTAGAGGTCGAAATCGCGTTACCCCCACCCCGGCTCGCTTCGCTCGCCGACCCTCCCTCTCCAGGAGAAGGTGAAGTGAAGTCTGTCGCGCCGCTCTGCATCTCCCCCGCCACTTGCGCCACGTAGCGCCGCAGGATCGGCGACAGATACGCATCCACCACCGTGGTGTCGCCGCGGCCGACCAGCTTGATCAGCGGCGACACCTCGTGGCTGACCGAGACCTGGGCGAAGCCGAGTTCGCGCGCCACCGCCGCCACCTGACGTTCGTGCTCGGGGTAGCGGTAGGCGTGCATGAACACGATCGCCACCGCCTTGATGCCGTCGCGCATTGCCGATGCCAGCACCCGCCGCACCACGTCGAGTTCGGGCGCCTTTTCCACGGTGCCGTCGGCGCGCACGCGCTCGTCGACTTCGGCCACGCTCTCGTACAGCATGTCGGGCTTGATGATCTCGCGCGCGAAGATCTTCGGCCGCGCCTGGTAGCCGATCTTGAGCGCGTCGCGGAAACCCCTGGTGATCAGAAGCAGCGTGCGCTCGCCCTTGCGCTCGAGCAGCGCATTGGTGGCGACCGTCGTGCCCATCTTCACGGCGCCGACACGGCCGGGCGGGATCGGCTCGCCCTTCGCGAGCCCGAGCAGGTCGCGGATGCCCTGCACCGCGGCGTCGGCATAGGCTTCGGGATTTTCCGACAGCAGCTTGTGCGCGGTGAGCGTGCCGTCGGGCCGCCGCCCGACCACGTCGGTGAAGGTGCCGCCGCGGTCGATCCAGAAGTCCCAGCGTTGCGACGAGGTTTTTGCGGCCATGGCGACAGGTGGGCGAATGCCTGCCACTATGTCCGGCCTGTTGGCCGCATGACAAGCCTGCTAGCCTGTGGCGATGCACAAGGGGGACGTCATGACCAAGCTCGCAGCCGCCGCCGTGGTACTGGCGCTATCCGCCTCGGCCGCCTCCGCCGCCGAGATCAAGGTATTGAGCGGCAACGGCCCCAAAGCGGCGGTGATCGCGCTGTGCGCGCAGTTCGAGAAGGCGACCGGCGCCAGGATCGACCTGCGCTTCGGCGTCAATCCGGAGGTCAAGCAGAAGATCGAGGGCGGCGAGAGCTTCGATGTCGTGGTCGGCAATCCGCCGATCGTCGATGCCTTGATCAAGGACAAGCTGGTCGTCGGCCCGCGCAGCGACATCGGCCGCTCGGGTCTGGGCGTCGCCGTGAAAAGCGGCGCGCCCAAGCCCGACATCGGCACCGTCGAGGCCTTCAAGAAGACGCTGCTCGCGGCCAAGGCCGTCGCCTATCCCGGCAAGGGGGCGAGCGGCATCTATTTCGTCGGCCTGCTCGACCGCATGGGGATCAAGGATCAGATGCAGGGCAAGCTCAAGCCGATGGCGGCGGAAGACACCGTCGAGGTCGTGGCGCGCGGCGAGGCCGATATGGTCGTGGTCGTCGCCACCCGCATCACCGGCGTGCCCGGGGTCGACCGCGTCGGCTTTATCCCGGAGGAACTGCAAACCAAGATCGGCTTTGCCGCCGGCCTCGGCGCCGCCGCCAAGGACCCCGAAGCGGCCAAGGCGCTGATCAAGTTCCTCAGCGGGCCGTCGGCGGCGGCGACGCTGCGCGCCAATGGCGTCGAGCCGATGTCGTGATCAACGCCGCGTCACGCGCATGCGCTGGCCGATCAGCACGATGGCGACGACCGCCGCGGCGTAGGCCAGCGTCGACAGCTTGAGCGGCTCGCCGTTGACCGGCCAGGCCAGCGCGACGATGGCGAAGGGCTGCAGCAGCATCACTTGGCCGACGCGCGCCACGCCGCCAAGCGCAAGCCCGGCATTGAAGACGAAGAAGGCGAGGAACTGGCTCACCAGGCTGACATAGGCAAGCCCCGCCCAGGCCGCCGCCGGTGCGTCCGCCAGTCCTTGCGGCCATAGCGCGAGCGTTACCACCACCGACAGCGGCAGGAACAGCGCGACCTGCCAGGAGATCACCTCCCAGCCCGGCATGGTCAGGCTCAGCCGCCCCGACATGGCGTAGCCGAAGCCGCCGGAGATCACCGTGCCGATCAGGAACAGGTCGCCGAGCGCGAAGCTCGCGGCGTCGTTGCGCGTCATCACAAACAGCAGCACAACGCCCGCGCCGACCGCGCTCGCCGCCCAGAAGCCGAGGCTCGGCCGCTCATGGCCGATGATCGCGGAGGCTGCCGCGGTCGCGAGCGGCACGATGCCGAGCACGATGCCGCCATGCGCCGCCGGCACGCTCGTCATGGCGAGCGCCATCGACACGGGGAAGCCGACGATGGTGCAGACGCCGGCCATGGTGATTTGCCCCCACAGCGCCCGCGGCGGCAGCGGCCGGCGCATGACCGTAAGCACGAGCAGCCCGGCGCAGCCGGCGATGGCGGCGCGCGCCGCGGACAGAAACAGCGGATCGATGAATGCGACCGTCAGCCGCGTCGCCGGCAGGGTGCCGGCGAACAGCGCCATGCCGGCAAGCCCGAGGGCAAGCCCAAGTGTCTCGCGGGGATGGTTCATAAAAAGCAGGAAGGAATCGGGACCGGCCCGGACCCTAGCACGATCCCGCGCGCAGCCGGCTACCCGGACGGTGCAACGCCTCGGATGCTAGAATGTATTCGCGGCTTGCGATCTGCCGGCTTGCAGCGCGCGCAGCGCCGCGCGCGCCTCCAGGCGCAGCGGCTGCATCATGGCGTCATCGTCATTGTCGGCGATGACCAGCGGCGTCATCGGCGGCAACGTCTCCGACGCCGGCATGGCCGGCGTCAGCGCCGGAATGGCAAGCGCCAGCGCGCAATAGCCGGTCAAGACCAGCCAGCCATAGCTGCGGCTCATCTGCATCACGAAAGGGCCCCCCGGCGCTTTTGCGGCGACAGCGGCAGTGTCCCACAAGTTCCGTGAGGTTCCGTTGCGGTGACCGGCGCAATTGCCGGCATTGCGTTCAGCTTTTGTTAGGGATGCTTGGCCTCAGCCGGCGGCGAGGCCGGCGACGCAGTCGGCGAGCCGCCCCTTGGCGTCGGCAAGTTCTTCGAGAATGGAGAAGTGATCGTGGCCGTCGAGCGGCTCAAGGGCGGACGGCAGGCCCGCCGCCTTGCGCGCGGCGTGATAGTCGCGCGACTGGCGCTGCAGTTCCGGCAGCTCGGCGGTGCCGTAGGTGATGACGAGCGGCGGCGACTGCGCCGGCAGCTGCCGGATCGGGCTCAGCGCGACCTGCTCCTCCAGCGTCATGTGCAGTTTCTCGTTGAGGTAGTTGAGCCGGCACGGCTCGATGTCGTAGACGCCGCTGATCGCCATGCCGGCGTCGGCTTCGGCAAGCGCCATCGCCGTCAGATGTCCGCCCGCCGACCAGCCCGACACGACCAGCCTGGCCGCGCCGACGCCGAGCCGCGGCCCTTGCGCCCGCAGGAAGCGCAGCGCGGCGCGGATCTCGGCGACGATCTCGGTCATGGTCGCCTCCGGCGCCAGCGTGTAGCCGATCATGGCGCAATCGATGCCGCGCGCCAGCGGGCCTTCGGCGATGCAGGCATAGAATTCCTTGGCGTTGCGCTGCCAATAGCCGCCGTGGATATAGGCGAGCAGCGGGGCGCCGCGCCGGCCGCAGCGGAAGATGTCGATCTTGTTGCGCGGCCGCGGCCCGTAAGGCTGGTCGAGCAGCTCGTTGCGCCGGGCGCGGACGCGGCTGCTGCGCTCCTGCCAGTCGGCGAGCTTTTCCGCGCTGTTCTTGACCGCCGCGCTGTTGTTGTAGGCGGCGTCAAGCTCGGCGCGCGTCATGCCCCGCCAGATGATCTCGCTCATGGCTGTCCTATATCACGCCCGCGGCGCGCCTGGCGCCACCGCAAAATCGGCGGGGCCCGGCGGTTGCTGCCGCCCACCCTATCCGCCAAGACCGCGCGGCGAAATTCACCGGTTCCAGCAGTTATTGCCGGGATACGATCCCGTCGATGTATTATCCGAGCCGCCATGGCCCATGTCTTGTTGGCAGGCGGCCGAACGAATGTATGATTGGTTTCAATGGTCAGCACAAAAATATGTCTCGCCTGCCAGGCCGAATTGCCTGAAGGCAGCCGATTTTGCCCGCAATGCGGAGCGCCGCAGAGCCTTGTCTGTGCCGGCTGCGGCCACGCCAACGCGGCGGGCTCCCGCTTCTGCGCACAATGCGGCGCCAAGCTCGGCGCTGCGGCGCCCAAGGCTGCCGCGCCCGCGCCGCCCGCGCCCGCGCCCGCGCCGCGCCCCGGTTCAAGCGCCGAGCGCCGTCAGATCACCGTGATGTTCTGCGACCTGGTCGGCTCGACTGCGCTGTCGACCAGGCTCGATCCGGAAGATCTGCGCGATGTCATCGCCGCCTACCACACATGCGCCGCCGAGGTGGTCAGGCGCTTTAACGGCTTCGTCGCCAAATACATGGGTGACGGTGTGCTGGTGTATTTCGGCTATCCGGAAGCGCACGAGGCCGACGCCGCCAATGCGGTGCGTGCGGCATTGGCGCTGATCGAGGCGATCGGAGCGCTTGAGGCCGGCGCGGGCCGCCATCAGGTGCGCATCGGCATCGCCACCGGCCTGGTCGTGGTCGGCGAGCTGGTCGGCTCGGGTGAGGCGCAAGAGCGCAACGTCGTCGGCGAAACGCCGAACCTCGCCGCGCGCCTGCAATCGGCCGCGGCGCCCAATACCGTCCTGATCGCGGGCAGCACCCGTCGCCTCACCGGCGATCTGTTCGATTACGAGCCGGTCGATCCGGGCGCGCTCAAAGGCTTCGACGGCCCGGTCGCGGCCTGGCGCGTGCTGCGCGAGCAGAGCATGCAGAGCCGCTTCGAGCAGCTGCGCGCGGCCAACCAGGTGCCGCTGGTCGGCCGCGACGAGGAGCTTGGTCTGTTGTCGCGCCGCTGGGCGCAGGCCAAGGACAATGACGGCCGCGTCGTGCTGCTCTCGGGCGAGCCCGGCATCGGCAAGTCGCGGCTGATCGCGGCGCTGCTCGACAAGGTCGAAGCCGAACGCGCGACCTGCTTGCGCTATTTCTGTCTGCCGCATCACCAGGGCAGCGCGCTGCAGCCGATCGTGGCGCAGTTATTGCACGCCGCCGGCTTCGACCGCGACGACACGCCGGCCGTCAAGCGCGGCAAGCTCGAGAAACTCCTGGGCACCGGCGCCGATGTCGCCGCAATATCCGATCTGCTCGGTTTGGGTGGCGGCTCCCAGAGTGCGGCCGACCCGCAGCGCAAGCGCGCGCAGGTGCTGGCGGCGCTGCTGGAGCAACTCACGATGCTCGCCCGTCGCGGCCCATTGCTGATGGTGTTCGAGGACGCGCAATGGAGCGACCCGACCTCGCTCGAGCTGTTCACGCTCACGATCGAGCGCCTGCATGCGCTGCCGATTCTCTTGATCATCACGCACCGCCCCGATTTCCAGCCGCCATGGGTCGGCCATCCGCACGTCACCACCATGAGCCTCAACCGGCTCGGCCGCCGCGAGCGCATGGCGATGGTCGAGCACGTCAGCGGCGGCAAGGCGCTGCCGCAGGCGCTGCTCGAGCAGATCGTCGAGCGGACCGACGGCGTGCCGTTGTTCGTCGAGGAATTGACCAAGGCGGTGCTCGAAAGGGAGGATCTCGACCAGCCGGCGCAGCAACTCGCCATTCCGACCACCCTGCAGGCCTCGCTGATGTCGCGTGTCGACCGGCTCGGCTCGGCGCGCGAAGTATTGCAGATCGGTGCCGCCATCGGCCGCGAGTTCTCCTACGAATTGCTGGCGGCGGTTGCCGGGCTGCCCGATCAGGTCCTGCAGGATGCGCTGGCGCGGCTCGCCGAAGCCGAGCTGGTGTTCCCGCGCGGCACGCCGCCAAACGCCACCTATTCGTTCAAGCACGCGCTGGTGCAGGACGCCGCCTATTCGGCTTTGCTGCGCGCGCGCCGCCAGCAATTGCACGGCGCCATCGCGCAGATTCTGGAGCGGCGCTTCCCCGATACGGCGCCCGAGGTGCTGGCGCAGCAGTTCGAAGGCGCCGGCCGCGCCGAGCAGGCCATCCACTATTGGCGCCAGGCGGGAAATCGCGACCTGCGCCGCTTCGCGCTCAAGGAGGCGGTCGCAAATTACTATAGCGCGCAGCGCCTGGTCGCGGCCATGCCGGAGAGCCCGCGCAAAGCAGAGCTGGAGCTTGCGGTCTGCCTCGAGATCGGCCTCGCGGAGCAGATCCGCCTCAGTCCGACCGCCAAAGAAGCCGCGGTCAATTACCGGCGCGCCCTGGAGCTGAGCGGAACTCTTCCGGGCCGGGACCGCGAAAAGTTTCTTGCGACCTGGGGCGTTTGGTTCGGCGAGACCATGCTCGGCAATGCGGTGGAGGCGTGGCGGCTCGCCGACCAGCTGGTCGAGATCGCGCGGCGCGTCGACGACGCCAATCTGCTGATGGAGGCCTATCACGCGCAGGTTCCGGGCTTGCTGCGCAAGGCGGATTTCAAGGCCATGCACGAGTCCGCGCAGCAGGTCATTCGCCTCTACGACCGCGAGCGCCACCGCGATCACGCGTTCTTCTTCGGCGGACACGATGCGCGGGTTTGCGCGATGAGCTTCTATGCGCTCAGCCTTTGGGGACTCGGGTTGCCGGAGCAGGCGCAGAAGACGGCCTGGGCCTGCGCGGAGGATGGCCGCGCCCTCGGTCATCTGTTCTCCATCGCGCACGGTCTTAACATGGGCGGCCTGACGCATCTCGTGCTCTATGATCGGGAGGCATGTCGCGCGGTATGCGATGAGCTCTATCCGTTCGCCGAGCGCAACAATTTCGCCTGGCCGCTCTCCTATGCAAAATTTCAGCGCGCCTGGCTGATGGCGCAGGAAGGCGACCCTGAGGCCGGGATCAAGGCCATGCTGGAGATCCCTGTCATTGCGACCGGCGCCGTTCTGCGGCCGCTCTTGCTCACCTTGACCGCCCACCAGCAGTTGCTTGCCGGTCATGTCGCCGACGCCGCGGCGTCGCTCGAGCGCGCGGCTGACGAGACGGAGAAACAGCACACGCGCTTTTATGAGGCGGAAATCGTGCGGCTGCGCGGCGATATCCTGCTCGCGCAATCGCGCGATAACGCTGCTGCGGCCGAGGCGGCTTACCGCCAGGCAATGGCGGTTGCCGCGCGCCAGCCCTGCCGGCCGATCGAATTGCGCGCGGCCACGAGCCTGGCGCGCCTGCTCGCCGATCAAGGACAAGCCGACCAGGCGCGCGCGGTGCTCGCGCCCATCTATGCGAGCTTTACCGAGGGCTTTCAGTACCCGGACTGGAAGGCGGCGAAGGCGCTGCTCGACCAGTTGAACTGAACCGGCAAAATTGGCGGGGGCCCGGCGGTCATCCCGCCGAGCCCCCGTTGTGACGTATCAGCCGGCCTATAAGCCGGGTTCTGTATGGCCCGCCGGTCGAAACCGGCGAACGTGACGGCCATTCCTCTCGCACGCCGGTTGCCCGGCGCATCAAGCAACCAACCCGAACGGCAGATCCGGACCGATCCGGGCCCGATCCCCGACTTCCGCGGGGACAGGCGCCCGCGCCGTTCCTATTCGGTCTTGCTCCCGGTGGGGTTTGCCGTGCCGCTTCCATCGCTGGAAGCGCGGTGCGCTCTTACCGCACCGTTTCACCCTTGCCGCGGCCAAAACTCTACGCAGCCGCGGCGGTCTGTTCTCTGTGGCACTGTCCCTGAAGCGCCCCTCGCGAGACGCCCCGCCGGACGTTATCCGGCACCGTTGGTCCATGGAGCCCGGACTTTCCTCCCCGGCACCCCCACCCAACCCTCCTCTGCTTGCGGGGGCAGGGTTGGGAGGAGGCGTCGGAGCGGCCGTCCGGCCGACTGACCGCATAGGAATGGGGTCGGAGGCCGCGCCCGTCAAGGCCTTTCAACCGAGCGGGGCCGGCCGCGTCTCGATCAGCGCCCGCAGGGTTAACAGGGTCGAAGGATCGGCGATGCCGTCGACGCGGGCCGGACGGAAATGGCGCTGGAACGCCGTCACCACGTCGTGGGTGGTGTCGTCGAATTCGCCGCTGTCGGTGATGCCGTAGCCGTAGGATTGCAGCGCGCGCTGCATGCGGGCGACTGGATCGCCGCTGTCGCCTTTCTTGAAGCTCTGGCCGTCGAGGTCGAGCGGCGCCGGCCGCACCCAGTGCCCGACATTTGATTCGCCCAGCAATTGCCAGGGAAATCGCTCGCCCGGATCCTGCTTGCGCGACGGCGCGACATCCGAGTGCGCCAGGATGCGGTCGGCGCTGATCGGGCCGCGCCGCGTCAGGATCGATTTGCACAGCGAGATCACGGCGGCGACCTGGCGCAGCGGGAAGTCGCGGTAGCCGAATTCATGACCGGGGTTCACGATTTCGATGCCGATCGAGCACGAATTGATGTCCGTCTCGCCGGCCCAGGACGACACGCCGGCGTGCCAGGCGCGGCGCGCTTCGGGCACGCATTGCACGATGCGGCCGTCCTCGAACACGACGTAATGCGACGACACCTTGCTCTCCGCGGTGGTAAGCCGCTGCAGCGCCGCCTCGCCGGTCTGCATGCCGGTGTAGTGCAGCAGGATCATATCGGGCGCGCGGCCGTCCTTGCGCTCGTCTTGATTGGGCGAGGGCACGACATCGCTGACAATGAAGGAATCCGGCGGGAACGATGACATGGGCCGGAACGACACCCGGGATACGCGACAACTTGTGGACCGCATCTTTCGCCGTGCGCGACGAAAAAAGCAATACGCGGAAAAACTTGCGGCTCGGCCGCGGCCGCGCCGCGCGTCGTCGGCCAATCGAGTCAAACGGCAACGGGCCTTGGCGGCAGCCGCGCCGCCTGGTGCGCCGGTCAACGAGGAGCCGCTTGCTCGAGCTCGCTCTTGGTTATCGACCGCTTGGGCCTGTCGGTGTCGCCGTTCGAGCCAGGCGCCAACGCGAAGGCCGTTCGGCGCCGGCACTGCTGGGCCGTGCCGGCCTTGTCGTCCGCAGGATCGTGACGTCGCCGCCGCCGGTTATCCAAGGCGTGTTCGCCGCTGCCCCTGAATCGCGACGCGGGCTGCTGCCTTAGCTGAGGGCCGATGGGCCCGTGCCGGTTGTGAGGGTCGCGGCCCCAGCCCGTGTCCGGTCTTTTGCCGTCCGCATGGCCGCCAGCCGGGGGCTGCCGGCGGCAAGAAATCCTTAAGTTTATGGGTCGTTAATAGGGCTGGATGGCGCTTTGTGCCGGCTCCGGCTCCGCGGTGCCGGGGCAGGGGCCATTCCATTGACGCCCATAATATCCCATGATATCCCACGATTTCTCAATGCTGGCGTGTGTCGCGTGGGGTGAGGGATATGAACCGCTTCGTCTCGAACGTGACGTTGCGGCTCGATTCCAAGGGCCGCGTATCCATCCCGGCCTCATTCCGCGCAGTGCTCGCCCGCGACGGCTTCGACGGCCTCTACTGCTATCCGGCGCTGGATCGAGCGGCGATCGACGCCGGCGGGAATGCGCTGATGTCGGAGATCGAGGCGTTGATCGCGCGCTATGCGCCGTTCTCGGAGGAGCGCGAGCGTTTCGCCCTCGCCCTCTACGGCACCAGCGAGACGTTGAAGATCGACGGCGAGGGCCGCGTCAGCCTGAGCGAGACGCTCAAGCAGCACGCGGGGATTACCGAGGCGGTGGCGTTCGTCGGCCTCGGTCACAAGTTTCAGATCTGGGAGCCCGGCCGGTTCCGGAGCGAGCTCGCGGAGGCCACCCAAAAGGTGCGCGAGCTCAAGACCGAGCTGAGCTCCCAGGCGGCGGCGCGCAACGCACAAGTTGCAGCACCTGGAGCACGGGAATGACGGCGGGCGGCGGCGGCTCTGCTGTCGCTGGCGGACCAGCCCCCCACATTCCCGTGCTCGGCCGCCCCGCCGTTGAATTCCTCAAGGTCAGGGACGGCGGCGTCTATATCGACGCCACGTTTGGCGCCGGCGGCTACAGCCGCGCCATCCTCGCGCAGGCGAATTGCAAGGTCATCGCCATCGACCGCGATCCGCACGCCATCGCGCTCGGCCGCGCGCTCGCCGATCACCGCCTGACGCTCGCCGAGGATCGCTTCGGCAACCTCGAACGGATCGCGCAGGCATCCGGCCACGACCGCGTCGACGGCGTCGTGCTCGATCTCGGCGTCTCGTCGATGCAGCTCGACACCGCGGAGCGCGGCTTCTCGTTCCGCCTCGACGGCCCGCTCGACATGCGCATGGGCGCATCGGGCAAGAGCGCCGCCGACGTCGTTGCGGCGGCGGGCGAGCGCGATCTCGCCGACATCATCTTCCTGCTCGGCGAGGAGCGTCATTCGCGCGCGGTCGCCCGCGCCATCGTCAAGGCGCGCGGCGAAGCCGCGATCACGACGACCGGCAGGCTCGCCGACATCGTCGCCTCGGCGGTGCGTTCGCGCCCCGGCGACATCCATCCGGCGACGCGCACCTTCCAGGCGCTGCGCATCTTCGTCAACGACGAGCTCGGCGAGCTCGCGCGCGCGCTGACGGCCGCAGAGCGCGTCCTGCGCCCCGGCGGCCGGCTGGTGGCGGTGTCGTTTCATTCGCTCGAGGACCGCATCGTCAAATCGTTCCTGGCGGCGCGCGGCAAGAGCAGCCCCGGCTCGCGTCATGCGCCGGAGCGCGTGCAGGCCGCGCCGAGCTTCCGCGTCCTCACCAAGCGTCCCGTCGTTGCCGACACGGCCGAGATCGCCCGCAACCCGCGCGCCCGCTCGGCCAAATTGCGCGCCGGCGAGCGCACCGAGGCGCCGGCGCATGGCGGCGATCTATCCGGTCTCCTGCCGCGGCTGCCGTCACTTGCCGACGTGCTGAAAGGGCGCTGACCGATGCGCCTGCTCAACATCCTCGTCATCTGCACGCTCGTGCTGGCGGCCGCCGCCGTCTACAAGATCAAGTTCGATTCGACGCTGCAGGGCGCGCGCGTCGCCAAGGTGAGCGCCGAGCTGCGGCGCGAACGCGACGCCATCGCGGCCTTGCGCGCCGAATGGGCAAAGCTCGATACGCCCGCGCGCATCCAGGGCCTCGCCGACCGCCACCTCGCCTTGCAGCCGGTCAAGCCCGCGCAATTCGACGATTTCGACCGTCTGCCGCTGCGTTCGCCGGTCAAGCCCGCGGGCGAGGACGCCATCGGCGCCATGTTGGCGCCGCCGCCGGCGACCACCGGCAGCGTGCCGGAGCAGCGCTAAGCCATGCCGGGTCGCGCAAAAAACACGCCCGAAAGCCGCTGGCAGCGCATGCTGCGCTCGCTGCTCTACGGCCGCAATGTCGACCGCGAGGTCAAGGCCAGGGCCCGGCTCGGCCTTGCCATCGTCGCCTTCGTCGCCGTCTACGGCGTCATCGCCTTCCGCCTGGTGATGTTCGCGATGGCGAGCACCGGCCACGGCGGCCACCGCACCGTGACCCAGGACGCGCTCGCCACCGCCCGCCCCGACATCATCGATCGCAACGGCGCCATCATTGCCACCGACGTCAAGGCGCCCTCGCTCTACGCCGAGCCGCGCAAGCTCATCGACATCGACGACGCCGAAGAGCAGCTGACCGCCGAACTGCCCGACCTCGACGGCAAGGAATTGCGCGAGCGGCTGGCCTCGAAGCGCGGCTTCGTCTGGCTCAAGCGCGAGATCACGCCCAAGCAGCAGCAGGAGATCTACCGGCTCGGCATCCCCGGCGTCGGCTTCCTGACCGAGAACAAGCGCGTCTACCCGAACGGCGCCACGGTGTCGCAGGTCATCGGCCTGGTGAACATCGACAACCAGGGCATCGCCGGCATGGAGAAGTGGCTCGACGGGCAGGGGCTCGCGGCGCTGCACATGGCGGGGCTGGCCACCGACCGCCTGCAGCGCCCGGTGCAGCTGTCGCTCGACCTGCGCGCGCAATACGCGATGCGCGACGAGTTGCTGAAAGCGCGCGAGAAGTTCAACGCCAAGGCCGCCGCCGGCCTCATCCTCAACGTCAACACCGGCGAGGTCGTCGCCCTGGTGTCGGACCCCGACTACAACCCGAACAATCCGCGCGAAGCCAACGATCCCTCCCGCATCAACCGCATGACCACCGGCGTGTTCGAGATGGGCTCGACCTTCAAGGTGCTGACGGTGGCGATGGCGCTCGATTCCGGCAAGGCCACCATGGCCTCGAGCTTCGATGCGCGGCATCCGCTGCAATACGGCAAGTTCGCCATCCACGATTACGAGCCGAAGGGCCGCTTCCTCACGGTGCCGGAGATCTTCACCTTCTCCTCCAACATCGGCGCGGCGCGCATGGCGCTCGCGGTCGGGGTGCAGAACCACCAGGCCTTCCTGAAGAAGTTGGGCCAGCTCGATCGCCTGCGCACCGAATTGCCGGAGAGCGCCGAGCCGCTGGTGCCGAAGAACTGGAGCGAGCTCAACACCGTCACCATCGCCTTCGGCCACGGCCTCTCGGTCGCGCCGCTGCAGGCGGCGATGGGGGTGGCGGCAACCGTCAATGGCGGTCTGCTGATCAAGCCGACCTTCCTCAAGCGCAGCCCGGAGGAGGCGGCCAAGGCCGCGGTCCGCGTGCTCAAGCCGCAGACCAGCCAGGCGATGCGCTATCTGCTGCGGCTCAACGCCGAAAAAGGCACCGCCACGCTCGCCAATGTCGACGGCTACTATATCGGCGGCAAAACCGGCACCGCCGAGAAGGTGGTCGGCGGCCGCTATTCCAAGCACAAACTGCTCACCGATTTCATCGCCGTCCTGCCGGCCGACAACCCGAAATACCTGCTGCTCATCATGCTGGACGAGCCGCAGCCGACGCCGGAAACCCACGGCTTTGCCACCGCCGGCTGGAATGCCGGGCCGACTGCGGCCAAGGTGATCGCGCGGGTCGCGCCGCTGCTCGATCTGCCGCCGCGGTTCGACCTGCCCAAGGCCGATCAGTTGATTCTGGCCAAGGCGGCCGAAAGCCGGTAGTTGCTTGCCGTGTTCCTGGCCAATTCTGCCTTCATGCCGTCACCCTGAGGTGCTCGGCCGAAGGCCGAGCCTCGAAGGGCGACGGCCCGGGCCGATCATCCTTCGAGGCTCGCGCGCCGCATGGCGCGTGAGCACCTCAGGATGACGGATCAACACGGGGGCCCATGAAGCTTGCCAATTTGCCGCTGGAGGGTGCCCACTTCGACCCGCGCTTTGCCGGGCTCGACATCGCCGGCATCAGCGCCGACAGCCGCAAGGTGAAAAAGGGCGATCTGTTCGTCGCCGTGCCCGGCACCAAGAGCGACGGCCTGGCGTTCGTGCCGCAGGCGCTCGCCGCCGGCGCCGCCGCGGTGATGGCCGAGCGCAAGGCGGAGGTGCCGGCAGAAGTCGCGCTCATCGAGGTCGCCAATGCGAGGCGGGCGCTGGCGCTTTGCGCCGCCGCCTTCTTTCCGCGCCAGCCCAAGACCATCGCCGCCGTCACCGGCACCAGCGGCAAGACCTCGGTCGCCGCCTTCGTGCGCCAGATCTGGGGCGCGCTCGGCGCGCAGGCCGCCAGCATCGGCACCATCGGCGTGGTGTCGCCGACGGCTGCGCAATACGGGTCGCACACCACGCCCGATCCGGTCGAACTGCATCGCACCCTCGACCGTCTGGCGGGCGAGGGCGTCACGCATCTCGCCCTCGAAGCCTCCTCGCACGGTCTCGACCAGCACCGCCTCGACGGCGTGCGCGTCGCAGCCGGCGCCTTCACCAATCTGTCGCGCGACCATCTCGACTACCACCCGAGCATGGCAGCCTATCTCGCCGCCAAGCTGCGGCTGTTCGAGGCGCTGATCGTGCCCGGCGGCACCGCGGTGGTCGGCGCCGACGATTGCTATGCCGGGCAGGTGGTGGCGGCGGCGAAAAAGCGCGGACTCAAGGTGATGACGGTGGGCGAGAGCGGCGAAGATATCAAATTGCTCGATGGTGCGATCGACGGCTTCGCCCAGGTCGTGCGCATCGCCCATGGCGGCAGGACTTATCGGATCAAGCTGCCGCTGGTCGGCGCTTTCCAGGTGCAGAACGCAGGCGTCGCCGCGGGGCTCTGCATCGCCACCGGCTCGGAGCCTGCGCGCGTGTTCGCCGCGCTGGAAAAATTGCAAGGCGCCAAGGGCCGGCTGGAACTGGCGGGCACCAGGAACGGCGCGCCGATCTTCATCGACTATGCGCACAAGCCGGACGCGCTGAAGAAGGCGCTCGAAGCCTTGCGCCCCTACGCCAAGGGGCGGCTCATCGTGGTGTTCGGCGCCGGCGGCGACCGCGACCAGGGCAAGCGGCCGATCATGGGGCGCATCGCGGTGGAGAATGCCGACAAGGTCATCGTCACCGACGACAATCCGCGCAGCGAACAGCCGGGCGCGATCCGCGCCGCCATCCTCGCCGCGGCCAAGGGCGCCGTCGAAATCGGCGACCGCGCCGAGGCAATCCGCGCCGGCATTGCCGGGCTGAAAACCGGCGACGTGCTGTTGATCGCCGGCAAGGGCCATGAGACCGGTCAGATCGTCGGCGGCCGGGTGCTGGAATTTTCCGATCACGCGGCGGTCGCCGCAGCGCTCAAGGGGCAGTGAATTGGTCATGAGGATGCATGCGAGAGCCGCACACTCTCTTGCCCTCTCCCTTGGGGGGAGAGGGTGCCCGAGCGGAGGCGAAGCCGAGCGAGGGCGGGTGAGGGGGCAAATGCCTCTCACCGACACACTTTCCCCCTCACCCGACGCGCTTCGCGCGTCGACCTCTCCCCCCGGGGGAGAGGTAGCTCCGTGCCTGTGGCGCGCCTATCCAAGCCAAAGTAGAATCGCATGAGCCCTCTCTGGACCATCGACGCCATGGCCGCGGCGATGCGCGCCGAGAAACGCGGCGCATTGCCGGCCGGCATACCAGGCCTGTCGATCGACACCCGCAGCATCGGCAAGGGCGAGGCCTTCTTCGCCATCACGGGCGACAACCGCGACGGCCATGACTTCGTCGACGACGCGCTGAAGAGGGGCGCGGGCCTTGCCGTCGTCGCCCGCGCCCAGGCGCAGCGTTTCCAAGGCGCGCCGCTGCTCGTCGTCGACGACGTGCTCGAGGCTTTGCGCGATCTTGCCCGCGTCGCGCGCGCGCGCAGCCACGCCAAGGTCATCGCCGTCACCGGCTCGGTCGGCAAGACCGGCACCAAGGAGGCGCTGCGGCTGGCGCTCGCGGCCAACGGCGACACGCATGCCTCGGCCGCCTCCTACAACAACCACTGGGGCGTGCCGCTGTCGCTGGCGCGCTGTCCGGCCGATGCCAAATACGCCGTGTTCGAGATCGGCATGAACCATGCCGGCGAAATCACGCCGCTCACCAGACTGGCGCGGCCCGATATCGCCATCGTCACCAGCATCGCGCCGGTGCATCTCGAATTCTTCGGCACGCTGGACAAGATCGCCGACGCCAAGGCGGAGATCTTCCTCGGCATCGAGCCTGGCGGCGTCGCGGTGCTCAACCGCGACAACGCGCAATATGCCCGGCTCGAAGCCGCGGCGAAGGCGGCCGGGGTTGCCCGCATCGTGTCGTTCGGCGAACACCCGAAATCCGATGCGCGGCTCTTGCGCGTGTCGCTGCAGCCGGAGTCCTCGACCGCCGAGGCGGACATCCTTGGCCAGCCCGTCACCTACAAGCTCGGTGCGCCGGGCCGCCACATCGTCGTCAATTCGCTGGCCGTGCTGGCGGCGGCCTCGCTCGCCGGCGCCGATCTCGCGCTTGCCGCGCTTGCCCTGGGGCAGCTTGCGCCGCCGGTCGGCCGCGGCGCCCGCGCCATATTGCGCGTGCCGGGCGGCCGCGCGCTGCTGATCGACGAGAGCTACAACGCCAACCCCGTGTCGATGGCCGCCGCCATCGCGCTGCTCGGCCAGGCCCCGGTCGGGCCGCGCGGCCGGCGCATCGCCGTGCTCGGCGATATGCTGGAATTGGGACCCTCGGGCGCCGAATTGCATCGCGGTCTCGCCGCACCGCTCGCCGCCGCCAAAGTCGATCTGGTATTCTGCTCGGGCCCGCTGATGAAGGCACTGTGGGAGGCCCTTCCCTCGAACCGCCGGGGCGGCTATGCCGACACCGCGGCGGCGCTGGAGCCGGCGGTGGTCGAGGCGATCCGCGACGGTGATGCGGTGATGGTGAAGGGCTCGCTGGGCTCGAAAATGGGGCCCATCGTCAAGGCTCTGGAGCGCCAGTTTCCGCGCGCCGGCGCGCTCGAGCAGACATCTTAAGGTTTGACCGATGTTCTACTGGCTGGCGGATTTCTCCGGGCACCTGTCGTTCCTCAACGTCTTTCGTTACATCACCTTCCGCACCGGCGGCGCCATCGTCACCGCGCTGGTGTTCGTCTTCCTGTTCGGCGGCCCGATCATCGACACGCTGCGGCTGCGCCAGGGCAAGGGCCAGCCGATCCGCGCCGACGGCCCGCAGTCGCACCTCATCACCAAGAAGGGCACGCCGACCATGGGCGGCCTGATGATCCTGTCGGGGCTTCTGGTGTCGACGCTGTTGTGGGCCAATCCCGCCAACCCTTACGTCTGGATCGTGCTCGGCGTCACGCTGAGCTTCGGGCTGATCGGCTTTTACGACGACTATCTGAAGATCACTCAGCAGAAGGCGGACACCGGCTTCACCGGCAAGACGCGGCTGATCGCCGAAGCCGTCATCGCCATCGTCGCCGTCACCGCGCTGTCGCGCTTGAGCAGCGGGCCGATCGCGACCTCGCTGGTGTTCCCATTCTTCAAGGAACTGGTGGTCAATCTCGGCTGGGGCTTCTTCATGTTCGGCGCCTTCGTCATCGTCGGCGCCGGCAACGCCGTCAACCTGACCGACGGGCTCGACGGGCTTGCCATCGTGCCGGTGATGATCGCGGCGGCGAGCTTTTCGCTGATCGCCTATCTCGCCGGCAACGCGGTGTTCGCCGAATATCTGCAGATCCGCTACGTGCCCGGCACCGGCGAGCTGGCGGTGCTGTGCGGCGCGCTGATCGGCGCCGGCCTGGGCTTTCTCTGGTTCAACGCGCCGCCCGCCTCCATTTTCATGGGCGACACCGGCTCGCTGTCGCTTGGCGGCATGCTCGGCGCCACCGCCGTCGCCATCAAGCACGAGATCGTGCTCGCCATCATCGGCGGGCTGTTCGTGCTCGAGGCGCTGTCGGTGATCGTGCAGGTGGTCTCCTTCAAGCTCACCGGCAAGCGCGTGTTCAAGATGGCGCCGATCCACCATCACTACGAGCAGCTCGGCTGGACCGAGTCGCAGATCGTGATCCGTTTCTGGATCGTCGCGGTGGTGCTGGCGCTCGCGGGCCTTGCCTCGCTGAAACTCAGATGAATTATTTGACGTTGCGACGCGCTCTGCCTGCTCCCTCCCCCCTTGACGGGGAGGGTTGGGGAGGGAGGTGGCGATCGCGAGTTGTTCGAAATAGACCCCCCTCCCGACCGCCTTCGGCGGTCGACCTCCCCCTCAAGGGGGGAGGTGACAAGAGTGCGCGGCGATGATCCCCATCACCACTTTTGCCGGCAGCAAGGTCGCCGTCTTCGGGCTCGCCCGTTCCGGCCTGTTGTCGGCGCGGGCGCTGATTGCCGGCGGCGCCGAGGTCGTCGCCTTCGACGACAGCGAGAAATCGCTCGCCGAAGCGCGCGCCGCAGGCATCGCGACGGAGAACCTGCGCGATAGCGACTGGTCGGGCATCGCCGCGCTCGTGCTCGCCCCGGGCGTGCCGCTGACGCACCCGACGCCGCACTGGAGCGTCGCGCTTGCCCGCAAGGCCGGCGTCGAGATCATCGGCGACATCGAATTGTTCTGCCGCGAGCGCGCCAGGTCGGGACTTGACTGCCCGCTCATCGCCGTCACCGGCACCAACGGCAAATCGACCACCACGGCGCTGACCGCGCATCTGCTCAAAAGCGCCGGGCGCGACGTTGAGATGGGCGGCAATATCGGCGTCGCCGTGCTGGGGCTCGAGCCGTTCAAGGCGGGGCGCATCTACGTGCTGGAGATTTCCTCCTACCAGATCGATCTGGCGCCGTCGCTGCATCCGACCGTCGGCATCCTGCTCAACGTCTCGCCGGACCATCTCGATCGCCACGGCTCGATGGAGAACTATGCCGCCATCAAGGCGCTGTTGCCGGCGAGCATCGAGCCCGGCGGCACCGCGGTGATCGGCGTCGACGACCGCTACACCCGCGCCGCCGCCGACCGCATCGCGCGCGCCGGCAAGAGCGTGGTGCGCGTCTCGGTCGAGGCGCCGTTGCGCGACGGCTTCTACGCCGAAGGCAGCCGCATCATGCGCGCGGCCGGCGGCAAGGCCCATGCCGCCGCCCAGCTTGCCGGCATCGGCAGCCTGCGCGGCCGGCACAATGCGCAGAACGCCGCCTGCGCCATCGCCGCTTGCGTCGCGCTCGGGCTCGACCTGCCGGCTATTCAAAAAGGCCTGGTCAGCTTCCCCGGCCTTGCCCACCGCATGCAGCAGATCGGCGCCAAGGACACCACGGCGGGCCGCGTGCTGTTCGTCAACGATTCCAAGGCCACCAATGCCGACAGCGCCGCCAAGGCGCTGGGCAGTTTCCACGACATCTACTGGATCGCCGGCGGCAAGCCAAAGAGCGGCGGCATCACGAGCCTCGCGGAGTTTTTCCCGCACATCCGCAAGGCCTATCTGATCGGCGAGGCGGCCAAGGACTTCGCCGCCACGCTCGAGGGCAAGGTGGCCTACGAGATCGCCGGCGTAATGTCGGCGGCGGTCGATGCCGCCGCGCGCGATGCGCAAGCCTCCGGCGCCAAGGAGGCGGTGGTGCTGCTGTCGCCGGCCTGCGCCTCGTTCGACCAGTATCCGAACTTCGAAGTGCGCGGCCAGGCCTTCATCGACATCGTGCGCGCGCTGCCGGGGGTCAAGGCCTCTGAGCCGTCATCCTGAGGTGCGAGCGTAGCGAGCCTCGAAGGATGACGGGCGCTACCTTCGGGCCGTCGCCCTCCGAGGCTCGGCCTTCGGTCGAGCACCTCAGGGTGACGGTGAAAGGCCGCGGCCTACTGGATTGCCCGCTTTCGCGGGCAATGACAGCGTCCATTAATCCTTCCTCAACCCTCCGGCGTCAGCTTCCCTCACGGGAACGGGAGCAATGGTTTCGCGCGCGCAACGCACGCCCTTCGGCGAGTGGTGGTGGACGGTCGACAAGCTGACGCTCGCCGCGGTCGGCGCGTTGATGCTGGCCGGCGTTGTGCTGTCGCTGGCCGCGAGCCCGCCGGTCGCAGCACGGCTCGGCCTCGACCCGTTCTATTTCGTCAACCGCCACGTCATCGATCTCGTGCCGGCCATCGCGGTGATGCTGGCGGTGTCCTTCCTGAGCCCGCGCCAGATCCGCCGCCTCGCCATCGTCGTCTTCGCCGTCAGCCTCGTCCTGGTGGCGCTGACGCCGGTGTTCGGCGCCGAGATCAAGGGCGCCAGGCGCTGGCTCACGCTGTTCGGCATGAACGTGCAGCCGTCGGAATTCTTGAAGCCGGCCTTCGTCATTCTGGTCGCCTGGCTGTTCGGCGAGTCGGCCAAGCGCCCCGACATGCCGGCCAACACCTTCTCGCTGCTGCTGCTGCTGATGGTGATCGCGCTATTGGTGCTGCAGCCCGACTTCGGCCAGACCATGCTGGTGGCGCTGGTGTGGAGCGCGCTGTTCTTCATGGCCGGCATGCGCATGGTCTGGGTGTTCGGCATCGCCGGCGTCGCCGGCGCAGGGCTGCTCGCGGCCTATTACACCGTGCCGCACGTCGCCCGCCGCATCCAGCACTTCCTCAATCCGGCCTCCGGCGACACCTTCAACATCGACATCGCCACCGAAAGCTTCATGCGCGGCGGCTGGTTCGGCCGCGGCCCGGGCGAGGGCACCGTCAAGCGCATCCTGCCCGAAAGCCACACCGACTTCGTGTTCTCGGTGGCGGCGGAGGAATTCGGCGTCGCGCTCTGCCTGGTGCTGGTCGCGCTCTTTGCCTTCATCGTCATCCGCGGCCTGGTGCGCGCCATGCGCAACGACGACATGTTCATCCGCTTTGCCGCGGCCGGCCTCGCCATCCTGTTCGGCAGCCAGGCCGCCATCAACATCGCCGTCAACATCCACCTCATCCCGGCCAAGGGCATGACGCTGCCGTTCATTTCCTACGGCGGCTCGTCGATGATTGCGCTGGCCTATACCGTCGGCATGCTGCTGGCGCTGACGCGGGAGCAGCCGCGCGCGGCGATGCTGGCGCCCGACCTTTCCGCGGCGGAAAGCGCGGTCTAGTCTCTGCCGTTCTCCGTCATCCTGAGGTGCGCGCCGACAGGCGCGCCTCGAAGGATGAACGGCCCCTGACTCAGTGCCCGTCATCTTTCGAGGCTCGTTCCGCTCGCACCTCAGGATGACGGTTCGAGGCTGCGCGATGGCATCAACGGAAGCGACCAAGCTCATCCTGCTGTGCGCCGGCGGCACCGGCGGCCATCTGTTTCCGGCGGAGGCGCTCGCGGTTGCGCTGGCCAAGCGCGGCGCCGCGGTCGAGCTCGCGACCGACGTGCGCGCCGCGCAGTTCAAGTTCCCGGCGCGCGCCGTCCACGTCATCCCCAGCGCCACGCTGCGCGGCCGCGATCCGCTGTCGCTCGTGCGCACGCTGGGCGTGCTGGCCTTCGGCACCATGAAGGCCTGGGGCGTGATCGGCCGTATCAAGCCCGCCGCGGTGGTCGGCTTCGGCGGCTATCCGACGGTGCCGCCGCTGCTCGCCGCGTCCTTGCGCTCCGTGCCGACCGTGCTGCACGAGCAGAACGGCGTCATGGGCCGCGCCAACCGCTTCCTGGCGCCGCGCGTCACGGCCATTGCCACGAGCTTCCACAGCCTCGCCAATCTCGATGCGCGCCTGCAAGCCAAGGTCACCTTCACCGGCAATCCGGTGCGCCCGCAGGTGATCGAGGCCGCCGCCACGCCTTACGCCGCGCCGGCGGCCGGCGCGCCGCTGCGCCTGGTCGTGTTCGGCGGCAGCCAGGGCGCCCACGTCATGGCCGAGATCGTGCCGCCGGCGATCGCGCGCCTGCCGGAGAGCCTGCGCGCGCGCCTGCATCTCGTGCAGCAGGCGCGCGCCGAGGACATCGAGGCGGTGCGCGGAGCTTACGCCAGGCTCGGCGTCGCCGCCGACTGCGCGCCGTTTTTTGCCGACCTGCCGCGGCGGATCGCACAGAGCCATCTTGTCGTGTCGCGCTCCGGCGCTTCCACCGTCGCCGAGCTCTCCGCCATCGGCCGCCCCGGCATTCTGGTGCCGCTGCCGCACGCGCTCGACCAGGACCAGCTCGCCAACGCCAATGTGCTGGCGGCGGCGGGCGGCGCCATCCGCATCGAGCAGCGCGATTTCACGCCGGAGCGGCTGGCCGCCGAGATCGCGCGGCTGGCCGCCGATCCGGCGCGGCTTTCGCGCATGGCGCTGGCCTCGAAATCCGCCGGCACCATCGACGCCGCCGAGCGGCTGGCCGATTTGGTCAATAAAGTGGCAGGCTATTAACTCTGAGCTGTCATGCCCCGCGCAGGCGGGGCATCCAGTAATCGCCGACCTTTCAATTTTGGATGCGGTGCCCTAAACGAACGCCGTGATGACTGGATCACCCGCCGCAGCCTGCCCCCGCGCAGGCGGGGGCGGGTGATGACCGTAGGGGGAACCCAGCGTTATGAAACTGCCGCGCGACATCGGCCCGATCCATTTCGTCGGCATCGGCGGCATCGGCATGAGCGGCATTGCCGAGGTGCTGGTCAACCAGGGCTACACCGTGATCGGCTCGGACGTGTCCGAGAACGCCAACGTCAAGCGGCTGCGCGACAAGGGCGTCAAGATCGCCATCGGCCACAAGGCTGAGAATATCGACGGCGCCGACGTCGTGGTCGTGTCCTCCGCCATCAAGCAGGACAATCCGGAGCTCGTCACCGCGCGCTTGAAGCGCCTGCCGGTGGTGCGGCGCGCCGAGATGCTGGCCGAGCTGATGCGGCTGAAGTCCTGCGTCGCCATCGCCGGCACTCACGGCAAGACCACGACCACCTCGCTGGTGGCGGCGCTGCTCGACGCCGGCGGGCTCGACCCGACGGTGATCAACGGCGGCATCATCAACGCCTACGGCACCAACGCCCGGCTCGGCGCCGGCGACTGGATGGTGGTGGAGGCCGACGAGTCCGACGGCACCTTCCTCAAGCTGCCGGCCGACATCGCCATCGTCACCAATGTCGACGCCGAGCACCTCGATCATTTCAAGACCTTCGCCGCGGTGCAGGAAGCTTTCACCGATTTCGTCGGCAATGTGCCGTTCTACGGCTTTGCCGTGATGTGCACCGATCATCCGATCGTGCAGCGCCTGGTCGGGCGCATCACCGACCGGCGCATCATCACCTACGGCGAAAATCCGCAGGCCGACGTTCGCCTCGCCGAGCTCGACCATCACGACGGCCGCTCGAAATTCGCCGTGCTGTTCCGCGATCGCGAGGGCCAGACGGTGCACACCATCGACAACCTCACGCTGCCGATGCCGGGCCGGCACAACGCGCTCAACGCCACCGCCGCGGTCGCCGTGGCGCATGAGCTTAAAATTCCCGACGACACCATCCGCAAGGCGCTCGCCAAATTCGGCGGCGTCAAGCGCCGCTTCACCAAGGCGGGCGAATGGAACGGCGTCACCATCATCGACGACTACGGCCATCATCCGGTCGAGATCGCCGCGGTGCTCAAAGCGGCGCGCGACGTCTCCAAGGGCCAGGTCATCGCCGTGGTGCAGCCGCACCGCTATACGCGGCTCAAGACCCTGTTCGAGCCGTTCTCGACCTGTTTCAACGACGCCGACGCCGTCATCGTCGCCGACGTCTATCCGGCGGGCGAGGCCCCGATCGAAGGCGCCGACCGCGATCATCTGGTCGAGGCGCTGCGCCTGCGCGGCCATCGCCAGGTCATCGCGCTCGACGGCCCTTCCAGCCTCGCCGGCATCGTCAAGGGCCTGGCCAAGCCCGGCGATTATGTGGTCTTGCTCGGCGCCGGTTCGATCACGCAATGGGCCTACGCGTTGCCCGAGCAGTTGAAGGCGCTGAAATGATATGCTTGTCATGGCCGGGCATAGCCGTTCGAAGAACGGCGTTCTTAAGAACGCCTATGACCCGGCCATCCCGATCAGGGACGCAGTGCCCTCACAATCGGGGTCACCGGGACAAGCCCGGTGATGACAGAACCTAATGGCCTTTCCCGACATCGTCCCCGATCTCAAGGCGCGCATGCCGGAATTGCGCGGCCGCCTGATCGCCAACATGGCGCTCGACAGCCAGAGCTGGTTCCGCACCGGCGGGCCGGCGCAGGCGCTCTACATGCCGGCCGACGAGAACGATCTGTGCTACTTCCTGCGCAACCTGCCGGCCGAGATTCCGGTGATGGTCATCGGCGCCAGTTCCAACCTCATCATCCGCGACGGCGGTATCGAAGGCGTCGTCATCCGTCTCGGCAAGCCGTTCGGCGACATCGCGGTCGAGGAGGGGCACAGACTGCGCGCCGGCTGCGCCGCGCTCGACGCCCATGTCGCGCGCCACGCCCGCGACGCCGGCATCGCCGGGCTTGCCTTCTTCTCCGGCATTCCCGGCTCGATCGGCGGCGCGCTGCGCATGAATGGCGGCGCCTTCGGCGGCGAGACCAAGGACGTGCTGATCGAGGCGCGCGCCATCGACCGCTCGGGCAATGTGCGCACCTTCAGCAATGCCGAGATGGGCTTCTCCTACCGCAACTGCCGGGCGCCCGACGACGTCGTCTTCGTCGGCGCGCTGTTGCAAGGCCGCCCCGGTGATCCGGCCGCGATCGAGGCCGAGATGGCCGAGATCAAACGCAAGCGCGAGGCGACGCAGCCCAAGAACATGACCTGCGGCTCGACCTTCAAGAACCCGCCGGGGCAATCGGCCTGGCGCGTCATCGAGGCCGCCGGCTGCCGCGGCCTGACGATCGGCCGCGCCCAGGTGTCGGCGAAGCACTGCAACTTCCTCATCAACCTCGGCGGCGCCAGCGCCGCCGACATCGAGGCGCTCGGCGAGGACGTGCGCGCGCGCGTCAAGGCCCATTCCGGCATCGAGCTCGAATGGGAAATCAAGCGCGTCGGCGTGGCGTAGGAATTGCGGCGAGCACAGCGCGCTCCCTCTCCCCTTGGGAGAGGTGAAGGAGGCTAATTCCGGATCGCCGACGGGTTGGCGATGAGGTTGCGTTCCTTCAGCCAGGGATCGATTGCCAGCGCGCGTTTGAGCGCCGCGACGCCGTCCGGATCGTTGCCCTGCCGGATCAGGATGACGCCTCGGCCGGCGAGCGCCGCGTAATGCATCGGCTCGAGCGCGATCGCCTTGTCGAGCGCTGCGAGCGCGGCGTCGTAGCTGTTGGCGAGGAACAGCGCATAGGCGAGCCGGTTCCAGCCCTCGGCGAAATCCGGCTGGTGTGCGACCATCGCCTGCAAGGCCTCGATCGCGTGGCCGTAGTCGAATTCGAGCTGCGCGTCCTCGGCCTTTTTCAGCAGCGCAAGCGAAGCGGCGTCGCCCAGCCCGCGCCAGAACCTCCACAGCCGGTCCTCGACCGCGCGCGCCTCGGCGTCGCTCCTGGTCGCCGCCAATGCGGCGAACAGGCCGGCGCGCTCCTTGGCCGCGGGCGCGCTCAAGCCCGCCATCGGCGGCACGGTGTCCGCCGCGCGCAACGGCAGCGCGAGCAGCGCGGCAACGGCGAAAGCGAGGATCGGGCGCACGGCCATGCCCGCTAGATTAACCGCTTTTGCCGAAATGCTCGACGGCGCATGATCTGTCCTTTATGACGGCGCACACGAATCGCGCGCCGGGACCCGCATGAAACACGTCGCCGTATTGATGGGGGGCTGGTCGGCCGAGCGCGAGATATCGCTGCGCTCCGGCACGGCCTGCGCCGACGCGCTGGACAAGCTCGGCGGCTATACGGTGTCGCGCGTCGACGTCGACCGCGACATCGCCGCGACGTTGCGCGGCCTCAAGCCCGACGTCGCGCTCAACGTGCTGCACGGCCGCCCCGGCGAGGACGGCACGCTGCAGGGCCTGCTCGAAATCCTCGGCATCCCCTACAGCCATTCCGGCGTGCTCGCCTCGGCCGCCGCCATGCAGAAGGACATTGCCAAGACGCTGCTCAAGGCGGCGCAGGTGCCGGTGCCGGGCGGACACATCGTCTCGCGTCTGGAAGCCGCCAAGCAACATCTGCTGCCGCGGCCCTACGTCATCAAGCCGGTAGCGGAGGGCTCGAGCGTCGGCGTCTTCATCGTGCGCGAGGACCACAAGCACCCGCCGCAGGAGCTGACGCGCGCCGACTGGAAGTTCGGCGAGACGGTGCTGGTCGAGCCCTTCATCCCCGGCAAGGAATTGACCTGCGCGGTGATGGGCGACAAGGCGCTCGGCGTCATCGAGATCGTGCCGGCGACCAAGTTCTACGACTACGAGGCCAAATACGCGCCCGGCGGCTCGCGGCATCTGCTGCCGGCGCCGGTTGCGCCGGAGGTCTACAAGGAGTGCCAGCGCCTGTCGCTCGCCGCGCACCGCGCGCTCGGCTGCCGCGGCGTCACCCGCGCCGACTTCCGCTACGACGACAGCCGCGCCGGCGTGGCCGGCCTGTTCTGCCTCGAGGTCAACACCCAGCCCGGCATGACCGAGACCTCGCTGGTGCCGGAGATGGCGGCGCATGCCGGCATTTCGTTCGCCGAGCTGGTGCGCTGGATGGTCGAGGACGCCTCGCTCGATCGTTGAGGAGTCCGATCCGCTTTCTGGCGAGCGCGGCGCGCTTGGCCCGCAGCGCGCCCTTGACGCCCGCGTTTATTTCAATAATCATTGAAATATGAAAAAGGCCGATGCCGTCGCCGCGCTCGCCGCGCTCGCCCAGGACAACCGCCTCGATGTGTTCCGCCGGCTGGTCGCGGCCGGGCCCGGCGGCCTGCCGGCGGGCGCCGTCGCCGCCGCGGTCGGGCTCGCGCCCAGTGCGCTGACCTTCCATTTCGACCGGCTGCGCGAGGCCGGCCTCGTCACCGTGCGCCGCGACGGGCGCTCGATGATCTATGCGGCGCGCTTTGAAGCGATGAACGCGCTGCTCGCCTTTCTCACCGAGAACTGCTGCCAGGGCGCCGCCGAGCTTTGCGCGCCGCCGCTGTGCAAGCCGGCACGCGCCAGGACGCTCAAGGAACCGGCCTAGCGCAAATCGCAAGGACGTTGGTCATGACCGATCGAATTTACAACACGCTGTTTCTCTGCACCGGCAATTCGGCACGCTCGATCATGGCCGAGGCCATCCTCAACAAGATCGGCCGCGGCCGCTTCCGCGCCTATAGCGCCGGCAGCGCGCCGCAGGGCCGCGTCAATCCGCGAACCGTCTCGCTGCTGCAGAGCCTCGGCTACGACACCGCCGGGTTCCGCTCCAAGTCGTGGAGCGAGTTTGCCAAGCCCGGCGCGCCCTCGCTCGATTTCGTTTTCACCGTCTGCGACAACGCCGCCGGAGAGACCTGCCCGGTGTGGCCGGGCCAGCCGATGACGGCGCATTGGGGCGTGCCGGACCCGGCCGCGGCGCAGGGCTCGGAGGCCGAGATCGCGCTGGCCTTCAAGGAGGCCTACCGCATGCTGCTCAGGCGCATCGAGATCTTCGTCGCGCTGCCGGTCGCCGGCCTCGACCGGCTGTCGTTGCAGGCCAAGCTTCGGGAAATCGGCCGCGTCGGTGCGGCGCGGATTGAGGAGCCGACGTGACGGGCTCGCCGGCGCAGCGGGCGGTCGCGGAGCTTCTGGGCACGGCATTCCTGCTCGCCGCGGTGATCGGCTCCGGCATCATGGCGCAGCGCCTCGCCGGCGGTAACGGCGCGCTCGCCCTGCTGTGCAACACCCTGCCGACCGGCGCCATGCTGAGCGTGCTCATCCTCGTGTTCGGCCCGCTGTCCGGCGCGCATTTCAATCCGGCGGTGACGCTCGCCTTCGCCCTGCGCGGCCGCATCGAATGGCCGGCGGCCGGCGTCTACGCGGCGGCGCAGATCGCCGGCGCCGTGCTCGGCGTCTGGATCGCGCATCTGATGTTCGAGCTGCCGCTCTGGCAATTGTCGACGACGCTGCGCAGCGGCCCCGGCCAATTCCTGGCGGAGACGGTCGCCACCTTCGGTTTGCTGCTGACGATCTTCGGCTGCCTCGCTTCGGCGCCGGGCGCGGTCGCCTATGCCGTCGGCCTCTACATCACCGCCGCCTACTGGTTCACGGCGTCGACCTCGTTTGCCAATCCGGCGGTGACGCTGGCGCGGGCCTTGTCCGATACCTTTGCCGGCATTGCGCCGGGGGGCGTGCCGGCCTTCATCGCCGCGCAGCTGGCCGGCGCGGCGCTGGCCGTCGCGCTGGCGCGCTGGCTCTGGCCGATGCCGGCTGCGGCGTCAGGCCGGACCAGGCGCCGCGCCCTATGATCCGCTTCGCCGCCGCTACCCCGGCGGCAGCAAGACTCCGCGCCGGCGCAATTCCTCCCGTTCCACGCGCGCCCGCTCGTAGTACTGCTGCATCAGCGCTTTATGGTCCTGCATCGACGCCTGGCCCGTTTGCACGCGTTCCAGAACCTCCACCGCTTGCAGCAGAAGTTCGGACGCACACAGATCTTTCGGCGGGCGGTCGCCGCGTTTGCGCCAGCCTTCGCGCTCGACCATGCGGTGCAGCGTGCGCAGGCTGATGCCGTAGTGGAATGCGATCTGCGACATCGGTTCGTCGGTGTCTTCGTAACGCCGCCGCACGGCGGCCAGGAAACGCGGCGTATAGCCGGGCATGGCAGTCTCCACTCTGATTGTCCTGGAAAGCGGGCGGCGCCGAGGCGCGGCTAGACGCGCGAGCGTGGCACGCTGGCCGAAAGCTAGCGGAGCAGCGTCACGCTGTCAAGGAATTTATTCTGGAGTCTGAAATGGAGCCAAGCGTGGCGGCTGAATGAACGCGTGCTATATTGGTGTCATGAGCGCAACCGTCAAAGACCTGCTTCGGCAAGTGGAATCTTGGCCCGCGGAGGACCAGGAAGAATTGGCCGACGTGGCGCGGGTCATCGAGGCCCGCCGCACGGGCGTCTACCGGTTGTCCGACGAGGAACGCACGGCAGTGCGTGAGGGCATGGCGGCGGCTCGCCGCGGCGAATTCGTTCCGGACGACGAGATGGAGAAGTTCGTAGCTCGTAGTAGCTCGTAGTAGTAGCTCGTAGCCCGGATGGAGCGCAGCGAAATCCGGGATAACATGAGCCGATGGTTCGATACCGGCGCAATTTCGTCCCAGGCGGCACCTATTTTTTCACGGTCACGCTCGCCGACCGGACATCCTCGGTGATGATTGACCACGCGAACGACTTGCGGATGGCGTTCCGTATCGCGCGGCACGAGCGCCCTTTCATGATCGACGCCATTGTGGTCCTGCCGGAACACCTGCATGCCATCTGGACGCTGCCGTCAGGCGATTCCGATTTTTCGGGCCGCTGGAAGCGCATCAAGGCGTATTTCACGCGATCGCTTGTCGCTGCCGGCGTGCCGGTCGAGCGCCATCGCAACGGCGAATACGCACTCTGGCAACGGCGATTCTGGGAGCACACGATCCGCAACGAGATCGATTTCGAGCGACACGTCGACTACGTGCATTTCAACCCGGTCAAACACAGGCTGGTGAGCCGCGTGCGCGACTGGCCCTATTCGTCGTTTCACGTCTATGTCAGGCGTGGTCTGCTGCCAGCCGACTGGGCCGGCGATGTCGACGAGCCCACGATGGGTTTCGGCGAGCGGAGGGGTTGATCTCCGATCCGTAGCCCGCATGGAGCGAAGCGGAATGCGGGGATTTGTGGAGGCGCTCACCCGGGTTACGCTTCGCTCCACCCGGGCTACTTGCTGGGCCGGCGATGTCGACGAGCCCACGATGGGTTTCGGCGAGCGGAGGGGTTGATCTCCGATCCGTAGCCCGGATGGAGCGAAGCGGAATGCGGGGATTTGTGGAGGCGCTCACCCCGGGTTACGCTTCGCTCCACCCGGGCTACTTGCTGAGGATGTAGTTGGTATAGGCGAAGCGAACGTAGCCCGGATTGAGCCGAGCGAAATCCGGGACAGCCTATCAATCGTCCCCGGGTTACGCTTCGCTCCACCCGGGCTACGTGCTGCGCGCCGCCGGTTGCACGATGGTCCGTCAGGGCAAGGGCAGTCACGAAATTTGGCGTAGCCCATCACGCGCCGGAATTTTCCGGTCCCGGTCGGCATCGTGAGTCGCCACACAGCAAATGCGATCTTGCGCCACGCCGGATTACCGAAGGCATTTTGACCGGCCACAAGCCTCAACCGTCACTGAATTGCCACGCCGGCCGCTTCTTCCCGCTAAATCCTCATAATCCCTCAACTTTTACTAATTGTTTACCAACTGGCCCGAAGACTAGCGGCCTGGCGGCGTTTTCGCGCGCAATCCGCGCTTGCTGCATCTCGTTGCGCGCCGGGGAATTCGCCGCCGATCGATCGGACATGACGATCATGTCGTCATGCCGCGCTGCCGATTGCCCAGCCGGGCCGAACCTAGAACTGGTGCGATGGACCGCCGCCTCGCTCAACCGCTCAGCCACAAAGTGGGTCACGCCGCCGCGCGCGGCCAGCGCGTGGCGCGGCGCTTCATGGCCACGCTGGTGGCGCTCGAGCCGCCGCGCGGGCTCGGCGCCAGTGCCGCGGCGCTCTTGCTGCTCGCCTCGACCTGCTACGGCGTCGTCAAAGGCGGCCATTACGACAATATCGTCGCCCAGGTGCAGGACATCTGCGACACCGCGGCCAATCGCGCCGGCTTCCGCATCTCCGAGATCGCGCTCGCCGGCAACCGCGAGCTCAGCCGCGAGAACATCCTGACGCTCGCCGGCATCACCGGACGCTCCTCGCTCCTGTTCCTCGACGCTGCGCGCACGCGCGCGCGCCTGCTCGCCAATCCCTGGATCGCCGACGCCGCCGTGCTCAAGCTTTACCCGGGGCGGCTGCGCATCGGCATCACCGAGCGCCAGCCCTTCGCGCTCTGGCAGAAGGACGGCGTCGTGTCGCTGATCGCCACCGACGGCACCGTGCTCGAGCGCTACGTGCCGCCGCGCTTTGCCGGCCTGCCGCTGGTCGTCGGCAAGGGCGCCGAGCACGCGGCCCACGACTTTATCGACCTCGTCAACCGCTTTCCCGACATCGCCCGCAACGTGGAAGCCTCCGTGCTGGTCGCCGACCGGCGCTGGAACCTGCACATGAAGGGCGGCGTCGAGGTGCTGCTGCCGGAGAACGAGCCGGAGCGCGCGCTGCAGACCTTGGCCGAGCTCGACCGCGGCAGGCAGATCCTGTCACGCGACGTCGTCGCCATCGACCTGCGGCAGCCCGATCGCGTCACCGCGCGCCTGTCGGATGCCGCCGCCGCCGCGCGCGACGAGGCGCTCAAGGCGGCGGCGAAGAACAAGAAGAAGGCCAAGGGAGGGGAGGCGTGACCGGAAAATTGCTGTCCTTTCTTTGTCATTCCGGGACGGCCCGAAGGGCCGGACCCGGAATCCAGGGCGATGTTCTCATGCTTGGCTCTGGATTCCGGGTTCGCTCGCTTCGCTCGCGCCCCGGAATGACGAGTGGGGAGGCCGCATGACCGTGCTGCGCTTTGGCCTCACCCCGAAGATGAAGCCGGTGTCGCCGCGCCGCGCCGCGGTGGTCGCCGCGCTCGACGTCGGCACCAGCAAAGTGGTCTGCCTGATCGCCAAGCTCGAGCCGACCGCGCCGCCCGACGTGCTGCGCCGCCGCAGCCACGGCGTGCGCATCCTCGGCTTTTCCCACACCGCGGCGAGCGGCATGAAGGCGGGCTCGGTGGTCGACCTGGTCGAGGCGGAAGAGATGGTCCGCCAGGCCATCGACGCGGCCGAGCGCATGGCCGGCGTGCAGCTTGAATCGGTCGTGGTGTCGCTGTCCGGCGGCCGGCTCGGCAGCGAGCGCTTCATCGCCGATATCGAGCTGGCCAACGGCGTGGTCACCGACAACGAGATCGCCCGCGTGCTCGCCGCCGCCAGCCGCCATTCGGTGCGCGACGGCCGCGCCGTCTTGCATTCGCTGCCGATCGGCTACGCGCTCGACGCCGCGACCGGCATCCGCGAGCCGCGCGGCATGCTCGGCCACCGCTTCGGCGTCGACATGCACATGGTGACGGCCGAGGTGGCGACCGTGCGCAACCTGATGCTGACCGTCGAGCGCAGCCACCTCTCGGTCGAGGCCATGGTCGCCTCGCCCTATGTGGCGGCCTTGGCCGCGCTTGCCGACGATGAGGCCGATCTGGGCGCCGCCACCATCGATATGGGGGCCGGAACGACCACTTTGGCGGTGTTTTCCGGCGGCAAATTCGTCCATGCCGACGGCTTTGCCCTCGGCGGCCTGCACGTCACCCTCGACGTCGCCCGCGGCCTGAACACCCGGATTGCGGATGCTGAGCGAATCAAGGCGATTTATGGCAGTGTTTTGACAGGCGGCTCGGACGAACGGGACATGATCACGGTTCCTTCCGTCGGCGACGACGAGCGCGAGCCGCCCCAGTTCGTCTCGCGCGCGGCTTTGGTGCGGATCATCAAGCCGCGGGTCGAGGAGATTCTGGAGATGGTGCGCGACCGGCTGAAGGCCTCGCCCTTCGCTGCCGAGCCGCGCGGTCGCGTGGTGCTCACAGGCGGTGCCAGTCAGCTCGTCGGCATCGCCGATCTCGCGTCGCGTATCCTGAAGCGGCCGGTCCGCATCGGCCGGCCGCTCGGCATCGCCGGGCTTCCCGATGCGGCGAAAGGCGCGGCCTTTGCGGTGGCGGCGGGACTGCTGGTCTACCCCCAGGCGGCGCACTTGGAACACTTCGAACCGCGGCGAACGCGGCAGCTGATGACAGGAACGGGCGGCTACATGGCACGGGTCGGACAATGGCTGCGCGAAAGCTTCTGACCGTGACACTAGGATCCATGCTCGGCCGGTGGCGGACCGGCCGGTTCGGCAGCTCGCTGCCCGTGCAATAAAGAGGCAAACATGACCATCAACCTGAAGATCCCCGACATTCGCGAGATGAAGCCGCGCATTACCGTATTCGGCGTCGGCGGCGCCGGCGGCAACGCCGTCAACAACATGATCACCGCCGGCCTGCAGGGCGTCGACTTCGTCGTCGCCAACACCGACGCGCAGGCGCTGACCATGTCGAAGGCCGAGCGCATCATCCAGATGGGCGCCCAGGTGACCGAAGGGCTCGGCGCCGGGTCCCAGCCCGAGGTCGGACGCGCCGCCGCCGAAGAGGTCATCGACGAGATCCGCGATCACCTCACCGGCGCGCACATGGTGTTCGTCACCGCCGGCATGGGCGGCGGCACCGGCACCGGCGCCGCCCCGATCGTCGCCAAAGTCGCGCGCGACCTCGGCATCCTCACGGTCGGCGTTGTCACCAAGCCGTTCCACTTCGAAGGCGGGCGCCGCATGCGCTTTGCCGAAGCCGGCATCGTCGAATTGCAGAAGGTGGTCGACACGCTGCTCATCATCCCGAACCAGAACCTGTTCCGCGTCGCCAACGAAAAGACGACGTTTGCCGACGCCTTCGCCATGGCCGACCAGGTGCTCTATTCGGGCGTCGCCTGCATCACCGATCTGATGGTCAAGGAAGGTCTGATCAATCTCGACTTCGCCGACGTCCGCGCCGTCATGCGCGAGATGGGCAAGGCGATGATGGGCACCGGCGAAGCCTCCGGCGAGAAGCGCGCGCTCACCGCCGCCGAAGCCGCGATCGCCAATCCGCTGATCGACGACGCCTCGATGAAGGGCGCCAAGGGCCTCTTGATCTCGATCACCGGCGGCAAGGACCTCACGCTCTACGAAGTCGACGAAGCCGCCACCCGCATCCGCGATGAAGTCGATCCGGAAGCCAACATCATCGTCGGCGCGACGTTCGACGAGAGCCTGGAAGGCATCATCCGCGTCTCGGTGGTGGCGACCGGCATCGACCATGCCGCCATCAAGCAGAGCCAGCCGGCGCAAGCCGAAAACGCGCTCAAGGAGCTTGCCGGCAAGATCCGCAACGACAGCCGCCGCATTGCCGAACGCGTCGAGCGGGCCGCACCGCCTGCGCCGCAGCCGCAGCCGGCGGCCGCCAGTGCCAGCACCGCCGCCGTCGAATCCGCCGCTCATGCGGCAGTCGCCGCGGCGCTGATGTCGCCGCCCGGCGAGGACGTTTCGATCCGCCCGATGCCGATGAAGCCGTCTTTGTTCGATGCCCCCGCCGAGCTCGCGCCGCCCGAGCCGGCGACGCCCAAGACATTCATCCCGCCGCCGCCGGAACGGCTGGCGCCGCGCGCGCCGCGCATGCCGCGCATCGACGAGCTGCCGCTGCCGGCGCAGAACGAGCTCAGGGCGCAGCGCGGCGAACTCGCCGACGATCATCCGGAGAAGCGCCGGATGTCGCTGATGCAGCGGCTGGCCTCGGTCGGGCTCGGGCGCCGCAACGACGAGCCGGAGCCGCCGCAGGCGCCGAAGACCGCGCAACCGGTGCCGCAATTCGAGCGGCCGGCGCGGCCGAGCGCGCGCCAGCCGGAGGGCCGGCCGATGCCGCCGGTCTCCGAATATGCCCGCCGCTCCGCGCCGCAGGGCCTCGATCCCCATGGCCGGCCGGCACCTGTGCATAACTCGCCCGAGGATGATCAGCTCGACATCCCGGCCTTCCTGCGCCGCCAGGCCAACTGAGCCGCACGGTCCCGCCCGCGGCCCCGCTCCGGTCTGCGGAGTGGGGCCGCGTGTATTTTGGGGGTAGGTCGTTGTGCTCGCGTGAGATTCCGCGACGGCGTTCAGCTTGCGAACGCCCGGGCCAAAAACTTTAACAGCAGCCGGGTAAGGTAAATCCGACGAAGCGGTCGTCTGCGGCCGGCAATTGCGGCAAAAAAGAGTAACAGTCGGTAAGAAATGGTGAGTTGGAGGAGCCCCGGGCCTTGGCCTAAGTTTCAGCCGCGTAAGGGACTTTCCTTCCTTGGGGGCTGCCGTCCAGAGTTCGTTGGTGGTCGCTGAGTTGAAGGCCGAAATGTGGCCCGGTTGGGGCTTGTTGAAGGGGACCGCGGCAGCCGAGGGGTAGGCTCGCGGAAACGGGTTGATGAAGGGCGCTAAGCAGACAACGCTGCGCGACCAGACTGCCCTCTCAGGCATCGGCGTCCATTCCGGGCGTCCTGTCACCCTGACGCTGCATCCGGCCGATGACGATGCCGGTATCGTCTTCCAGCGCGTCGCCGCCGACGGCTCCATCGAGCGCGAGATCCGCGCCGACGTCCGCGCCGTCACCGCCACCGAATTTGCCACCGTCCTCGGCGACGCCAAGGGTCCGCTGTGCTCGACCGCCGAGCATCTGCTGGCGGCGCTGCGCGGGCTCAACGTCGACAACGTTGTTGTTGAAATGGACGGGCCGGAAGTGCCGATCATGGACGGCAGCGCCGCGCCCTTCGTCGACGCCATCGATCAGGCCGGCCTGACGACCCGGGCGCTGCCGCGCCGTTACATCGAAGTCATCAAGCCGGTGCGCGTGGAGAAGAACGGCGCGCTCGGCGAATTGCGGCCTTACGACCACGGCTTCCGGGTCGAGGCCGAAATCGAGTTCGACCATCCGCTGATCGGCAAACAGGCGCTCGCGCTCGATATCGGGCCCGAGACCTTCCGCCGTGAGGTCGCCCGGGCGCGCACCTTCGGCTTCATGAAGGACGTCGCCAAATTGTGGACCGCGGGCTACGCGCTCGGCGCCTCCTTCGAGAATACGCTGGTCATCACCGACGACCGCGTGCTCAACCCGGAAGGCCTGCGCTTTGCCGACGAGTTCGTGCGCCACAAGGTGCTCGACGCCATCGGCGACCTGGCGCTGGCCGGTCAGCCGTTGCTTGCCGCCTACCGCACGGTGCGCGGCGGCCACAAGCTCAACCATGCGGTGCTGACCGCCCTGATGGCCGATCCGAGCGCCTGGCGCGTGGTGGAATTCGCCGCGGAACCGGCCCGCCGCGTTCGCGGCCACGGCGACCTGGTGGCCGGTCTTGCCCCGGCCTATGGGCCGGAAACAGCCTGAAAACTTAAGGATTTTGCGGTTTACCTTCGCCTTAATCCGGGCCGAATGTCTGCGTAATCGCTTGGCGGTTCCGCGGCTTTTCGCTTACATCGGCGCGGATCGGGCGGGCTTTCGGCCGACGCTCTAAGACCGCCCCGGGGGACTGCGACGCAAGGCATGTATTCGCGGATTGACAGGTTGATCGGCAGGCACGGTCGGCGCTTTTTGCGCGCGCTCGGCATGGCGTTGCTGGCGGCAAGCCTCGCCGGCTGCAGCAGCTTCGATTTTTTCAAGAAGGACGACGTGGCGCCGGATGAGCCCGCCGACCGGCTCTACAACGAGGGCCTCTTCCTCCTCAACCAGAAGAAAAATCCCAAGGAGGCGGCCAAGAAATTCGAGGAAGTCGACCGCCAGCATCCCTATTCGGATTGGGCGCGCAAATCCCTGCTGATGTCGTCCTACGCCTATTACACCGCCGGCGACTACGACGAGTGCGTCAACTCCGCCAAGCGTTACATCACGCTGCATCCCGGCAGCGAGGACGCCGCCTACGCCCAGTATCTGATCGGCGCCGCCAATTACGACGAGATCCCCGACGTCACCCGCGACCAGGCGCGCACCGAAAAAGCGCTCGCCGCGCTGGAGGAGGTCGTCCGCAAATATCCGACCAGCGAATACGCCAACGCCGCCAAGCAGAAGATACAGGTGGCGCGCGACCAGCTGGCCGGCAAGGAAATGCAGGTCGGCCGCTACTACCTCGACCGCAAGGATTACACCGGCGCCATCAACCGCTTCAAAGTGGTCGTCACCAAGTATCAGACCACCCGCGAAGTCGAGGAGGCGCTGGAACGCCTGACCGAAGCCTATATGGCGCTCGGCATCACCGGCGAGGCGCAGACTGCCGCCGTCGTGCTCGGCCACAATTTCCCCGACAGCGAATGGTACAAGCACGCCTATGCGCTGGTGAAAACCGGCGGCACCGAGCCGGTCGAGAACAAGGGCTCCTGGATCAGCAAGGCCTTCGCCAACTTCAAGAAGACGATCGCGGGCTGAGCGCCCGCCGACTTACCCACACCGTCGCGGCCGGGCTTGTCCCGGCCGCGCCCGTCTTTGATGATGGCGAATCCGATAAGACGTCGATGCCCCGGCACCAACGCCGGGCGCGGCGAACGCGGGCGGTTCCCATGCTTTCTCGTCTGTCCATCCGCGACATCGTGCTGATCGACCGGCTCGATATCGACTTTGCCGGCGGGCTTGCCGCGCTGACCGGCGAGACCGGCGCCGGCAAATCGATCCTGCTCGACGCCTTCGCGCTGGCGCTCGGCGCGCGCGGCGACCAGACGCTGGTGCGGCAGGGCGTGGAACAGGGCCAGGTGACCGCGGTGTTCGAGGTGGCGCGCGGCCACCCGGCGCGTGCCATCCTCAAGGCCAACGACATCGCCGCCGATGACGATCTGATCCTGCGCCGCGTGCAATTCGCCGACGGCCGCACCCGCGCTTTCGTCAACGACCAGCCGGTCAGCGTGCAGGTCATGAAGCAGCTCGGCGAGGCGCTGGTCGAAATCCACGGCCAGCACGACGAGCGCGCGCTCACCGATGCCGGCACGCACCGCCGGCTGCTCGACGCCTTCGGCGGCCTCGAAGCCGCGGCCGCCCGCGTCGCCGCATTGTGGGAGGCGCGCCGCCAGGCCGAGGCCGAAGCCGCCGCGCATCGCGACCAGGTCGCCCGCGCCCGGCGCGAAAGCGACTGGCTGCGCCACGCCGTCGACGAGCTGGAAGAACTTGCTCCCCAGGCCGGCGAGGAGACGCAGCTCGCCGAGCGCCGCACGGGAATGATGCAGGCCGAGAAGGTCGCCGAGGACCTGCGCGAGGCGCACGAGGTGATCGCCGGGGCCAACTCCTCGGTGCCGGCGCTGTCGGGCGTCATCCGCCGCCTGGAGCGGCGCCAGGCACAGGCCCCACAACTGATCGAGCCGACCGTAAAGGCGCTCGACGCCGCGCTCGCCGCGCTGGACGACACACGCGGCCATCTTGAAGCGGCCCTGCGCGCCGCCGACTTTGACCCGGCCGAGCTCGAGCGCATCGAGGAGCGGCTGTTCGGCTTGCGCGCCGCCGGCCGCAAATACAACGCGCCGGTCGACGAGCTGGCGGCGCTCGCGGCGCGCTACAGGTCCGACCTCGCTCTGATCGATGCCGGCGAGGAGAAGCTCAAGGCGCTGGAGACCGCCGCGCGCGCCGCCGAGGCCGACTATCGCGCCGCCGCCGACGCGCTGTCGAAATCGCGCGCCAAGGCCGCGGCCAACCTCGACAAGGCGGTCAATGGCGAGCTCAAGCCGCTCAAGCTCGAGCGCGCCAGGTTTTCCACCCAGATCGATGCCGCCGATCCCGGGCCGAACGGCATCGACCGCGTCGAATTCTGGGTGCAGACCAATCCCGGCACGCGCCCGGGCCCGCTGATGAAGGTCGCCTCCGGCGGCGAGCTCGCGCGCTTCCTGCTGGCGCTGAAAGTGGTGCTGGCCGACCGCGGCTCGGCGCCGACGCTGGTGTTCGACGAGATCGACACCGGGGTCGGCGGCGCGGTCGCCGACGCCATCGGCGTGCGGCTCGCCAAGCTCGCCTCCGGCGTCCAGGTGCTGGCGGTCACCCATGCGCCGCAGGTGGCGGCGCGCGCCGACCGCCACTATCTCATCAGCAAGGACGCTCTGGAGAAGGGCAAGCGGGTCGCCACCCGCGTCACCGAACTGCCGGCCGAGAAGCGGCGCGAGGAGATCGCCCGCATGCTGGCCGGCGCCGAGATCACCAGCGAGGCCCGCGCCGCCGCCGAGCGGCTGATCAAGCAGGCGTCCTAGTCATTCCGGGGCGCGGCTTTTAGGCCGCGAATCCGGAATCCAAAGGCTCGCGCCGCGTTGCATCTGGACTCCCGATCGCCGCTGCGCGGCGTCCGGAATGACGGCCGACCACATTTGTTTTCTAGTCATTCCGGGGCCGGCCGAAGGCCGGAACCCGGAATCCAGACGCAAGGGCTGCCGAGCGATTTCAGGGTACAGGTCTTTCCAACCCGGATTCGAACCAAACCAGTCGCCGAATATCGTAGCGGGACGTGAAACCGGGAATCAGCTTTTCTTTATGCTGATAGACACGGCGCAAAAGTCATTGGTAACGCCGAGATAAAGCGTTCCTTGCTTCCGGCTTGCCAGGAGATAGACGTAGAACAAATTAATGCTCGTGCATCGCCTCTGGATTCCGGGTTCGCTCGCTTACGCTCGCGCCCCGGAATGACTAAGAATAGTACGCGCATTTCGGAACGACGAAGAATGATATGGCCAAAGTTCAAACCGACAAGACGCCCGTCGAACTGCTCACCGCCAGGCAGGCCAAGGCCGAGCACGCGCGGCTGACGGCCGAGATCACCGAACACGACAGGCGCTATTACCAGCAGGACCGGCCGACGATTTCCGACGCCGAATACGATGCGCTGCGGGCGCGCTACAACGCCATCGAGCGGCGCTTCCCCGAGCTGCGCACGCTGGAATCGCTGTCGCTCAAGGTCGGCGCGGCGCCCACCGGCCGCTTCAGGAAGGTGCGCCACGCGGTGCCGATGCTGTCGCTGGACAACGCGTTCAGCGAGGACGACGTCGCCGATTTCGTCGCCCGCATCCGCCGCTTCCTCAAGCTCGGCGACGACGAGACCATCGCCTTCTCCGCCGAGCCCAAGATCGACGGCCTGTCGATGTCGCTGCGCTACGAGGACGGCGCGCTCGTCACCGCCGCCACCCGCGGCGACGGCAGTGAGGGCGAGGACGTCACCGCCAATATCCGCACCCTCAGGGACGTGCCGCAGAAGCTCAAAGGCAAAAATGTGCCGCCGGTCTGCGAGGTGCGCGGCGAGGTCTACATGACCAAGCAGGCCTTCCTGGCGCTCAACGAGCGGCAGAAGGCGGCCGGCGAGCAGACCTTCGCCAACCCGCGCAACTCGGCGGCCGGCTCGCTGCGCCAGAAGGACCCAGGCGTAACCGCCTCGCGGCCGCTCGGCTTCTTTGCCTATGCCTGGGGCGAGATGAGCGAAATGCCGGCCGACACCCAGTCCGGCATGATCAAGTGGTTCGAGGCCTGCGGCTTCAAGACCAACCCGCTGACCAGGATCTGCCGCTCGACCGAGGAGCTCATCGCCTTCCACCGCAAGATCGAGGACGGCCGCGCCGGGCTCGACTACGACATCGACGGCGTCGTCTACAAGGTCGACCGCCTCGACTGGCAGGAGCGCCTCGGCTTCGTCTCGCGCTCACCGCGCTGGGCGATCGCGCACAAGTTTCCGGCGGAGCGGGCGACCACGGTGGTCAAGGGCGTGCTGATCACCGTCGGCCGCACCGGCACGCTGACGCCGACGGCGCAGCTCGAGCCGGTCGGCGTCGGCGGCGTCATCGTGCAGAACGTCACCCTGCACAACGAGGACTATATCAGGGGCGTCGGCAACAAAGGCGAGGTGTTGCGCGAAGGCCGCGACATTCGGATAGGGGACACCGTCATCATCCAGCGCGCCGGCGACGTCATTCCGCAGGTCGTCGACGTGGTGATCGACAAGCGGCCCAAGGACGCCAAGCCCTATCGGTTCCCGAAGAAATGCCCGTGCCCGCTGCACACCGACATCGTGCGCGAGACCACCGCGACCGGCGAGGAGGGCGCGCGGCTGCGCTGCAGCGGCGAGTTCGCCTGCCCGTTCCAGAAGATCGAGCACCTCAAGCTGTTTTGCTCGCGCGGCGCCTTCGACATCGAAGGCCTCGGCGAGAAGCAGATCGAGCTGTTCTTCGACAAGGGCTGGGTCACGGAGCCGGCCGACATCTTCACGCTTGAGCGCAAGCACAAGAAGGACCTGCTCGCGGAGGAGGGCTACGGTGAAACCTCGGTGCGCAACCTGTTTGCGGCGATCGACCAGCGCCGCGCGATCGTGCTCGACCGCTTCATCTTCGCGCTCGGCATGCGTCATGTCGGCGAGACCACGGCGCGGGCGCTGGCGCGCGGCTACGGCTCGTGGCAGGCCTTCCACGACGCCTGCCTCAAGGTCGCCAAGGGCGACGAGGAGGCCGCAGCCGAGATGGATGCGCTCGACCAGATCGGCGACACCGTGATCGACAGCATCAGGGCCTATTTCGGCGAGAGCCATAACCGCGGCATCGTCGAGCGTCTCACCAGGGAGGTGACGATCCTCGACGTCGAGAAGCCCAAGGCCGACTCCAGGATCGCCGGCAAGACCGTGGTGTTCACCGGTACGCTGGAGAAGATGACGCGCGAGGAGGCCAAGGCCCAGGCCGAGCGGCTCGGCGCCAAGGCGGCGGGCTCGGTCTCCAAGAAGACCGACTACGTCGTCGCCGGCCCCGGCGCCGGCTCCAAGCTCGCCGAGGCCAAGAAGCTCGGCGTCGCGGTCCTGACCGAGGACGAGTGGCTGAAGCTCATTCAATAATTGTCGCCACCGGGCTTGTCCCGGTGGCCCCGCTTAGGGACGCAGTGCGCGCCTAAGCGGGATGGCCGGGACAAGCCCGGCCATGACAAGTGCGAGCGGCCTTGGGTCAGGCGCCAGTTTTGCCCGCCGCAATCACAAGCGCTTTTTCTTGCGCTTTGCCCGGCGCTTGCTGGCGACGGCCCGTCGCGCCGGCTGGCGCGGGGCGAAACCGAGCGGCGCGGTCGCCGCCGCGAGCCACTGCCGCGTCGATCGGTCGACCAGCGGCGAGATCACCTCGCGCACGCGCTCATGATAGCTGTCGAGCCAGTGCCGCTCCTTGTCGGTGAGCAGGCGCGGCTCGACCAGCCGGCGGTCGATCGGCGCCAGCGTCAGCGTTTCGAAAGTGTTGAGCGGCTTCTCGGCGCCCGGCGGCTCGGGCGCCGCGATCACCAGAACCAGGTTCTCGGTGCGGATGCCGTAGGCCGCGGCCTTGTAGAAGCCCGGCTCGTTCGACAGGATCATGCCGCGGCGCAGCGCCGTGGTGCCGAGCTTGGAGATGCTGGCCGGCCCCTCGTGCACCGACAGATAGCTGCCGACGCCGTGGCCGGTGCCGTGATCGTAGTCGAGGCCGGCCTGCCACAGCGCCGTGCGCGCCAGCGGGTCGAGCTGCGCGCCGGTGGTGGTCTCGGGGAACACCGCGGTGGCGATGGCGATGTGGCCCTTGAGCACGCGGGTGAAGCGGTCGCGCATTTCCGCGCTCGGCGTGCCGACGGCGACCGTGCGGGTGACGTCGGTGGTGCCGTCCTCGTATTGCGCGCCGGAATCGATGAGAAACAGCTGGTTCCTGCCGATGGTGCGGTTGGTCGCCGTGGTGACGCGGTAATGCACGATGGCGCCGTTGGGGCCGGAGCCGGCGATGGTCGGAAACGACACGTCCTTGAGCAGGCCGGTGTCGCGGCGGAAGCCTTCCAGCGCCGCGACGGCGTCGATCTCGGTGAGCTTGCCTTGCGGCGCCTCCCGGTCGAACCAGGCGAGGAAGCGCGTCAGCGCCGCGCCGTCGCGCTTGTGGGCGGCGCGCATGCCGGCGATCTCGGCCTGGTTCTTCACCGCCTTCATCAGCGCGATCGGGTCGGGGCCGCGCGACGGCTTGGCGCCGTTGTCGGCGAGCAAGCCGACGAGCGCGTCGGCGGCGCTGGCCTGGTCGAGCCGCACCGCCTTGCCGTTGAGGCTTGCGAGGTCGCGCGTCAGCGCCTCCGGCGGCCGCACCTCGGCGACGTCCTGCAAGGCGTGGCGCACCGCGTTGCCGAGCTTGCCGCCGTTGATATAGAGCGAAGGCCTGCCCTCGCGCGGCACCAGCGCGAAGGCCAGCGCCAGCGGCGTATGCGCGACGTCGGCGCCGCGGATGTTGAAGGTCCAGGCGACGTTCTGCGGATTCGACACGACGAGCGCGTCGGCGCGCAGCTTGGCGAGCTCGGTCTGGATGCGCCTGAGCTTGGCGGCCGAGGTCTCGCCGGCGAGCTTGGCATCGCGCAAGGTCACCGCGCCCATGGGCGGCGGCGGCCGGTCCTGCCACAGCGCGTCGATCGGATTGTGCTCGACGGCGACGAATTCGCCGCCGGCGGCCGTGCAGGCCTTCCTGAGCTTTTCGGCTGCGTCGGCGGTGTGCAGCCAGGGATCGTAGCCGATCCTGCGGCCGCTCGTCAGATTGCGCTCGAGCCACTGCTCCGGCGGGTTGTCGACCAGGTGCTCGATGGCGAAAACCGTTTTGTCGATCTGCGCCTCCGCCTGCGCGGTGTAGCGGCCGTCGACGAACAGCACGGCGCGCTCGGCAAGCACGATCGCCAGCCCGGCCGAGCCGGTGAAGCCGGTGAGCCAGGCGAGGCGCTGTTCGCTCGCCGGCAGATATTCGTTCTGCTGGCGGTCGGCGCGCGGTACCACGAAACCGTCGAGCCCGCGCCGGCCGAGCTCGGCGCGCAGCGCCGCGACCCGCGCCGCGCTTTGCGCTCGCTCGCTTGCATCCTCGAAGGTCTGGAAGCGGGCTTCGACCATGCCGCCGGCACTCTAACGCGCCTTCGCCGCGTAGCAATGCAGCCATGCAGCGCGCGCACCGATGCGCGACGCTGCCGCGGCAATGGGCGCTGTCATGTCATGAAGGAGCATGCCGGGCGGCGAGCAAATTCCGCAAGATTTCGTCCGCAAATGGCCGCTCCGGAGCCATGGAATTGCGCCACGAATCAATTTTGTGCATCGCACATATTTGCGGCACTCATGATGACAAACTTACCTGCTGTTTAATTATTCCATGCCGGAACGACGGGCCTCTATGCGCTTTTGCGAGTGGTTCGCAAAGTCGAATCGACCTATTTTGCAGTGCAATAAATCGATAAGGCCAGGGCATTGCTGACCGATGCGGTTTTTGAACGACGAAGGAGATCGACAATGGTTGCTGTTACTTACGGAGTTTCCCGTCCCCGCGGCGTCAAGCCGCTGGCCAAGGCCGCGCCGAAGCGCGCCGCGCAGAAAAAGCTGCTGACCCGCCTGTTCGATGCGCTGGCCGAAGCGCGCATGCGCCAGGCGCACCGCGAGATCATGCGGCACGCCCACCTCTTGCCCTACAGCCTGGATGAACGCGGCAACAGGTTGATCAAGCTCGACGGCAAGGACATGCCGTTCAACAGCTAGCGATCAGCCGTTCATCCAAGAAACCGCCCCGGTCCTCCCCGCCCGGGGCGGTTTGCTTTTGGCGGGGAGCGTTTTGCCAGCACCAAGGTGCACCAGCCGTCGACGATCATGCGCCGCTCCAGCGCGAGGCCCTGCGCGCGATAGATGGCGAGCGCGGCATTGGCGTGCGCCGGCAGCAGGCCCGACAGCACGATGCTGGCGCCGCGGCGGGCGAGCCGCGTCAGCGGCACCGCAAGCCGTATCAGGGGGCCGAGCAGGATATTGGCGAAGATCAGATCGTAAGGCGCCTGCCGCGCCAGCGCCGCGCTGCTGACGCCGGCCGCATGCACCGTGGTGATGACGGTCGCCGCCTTGTTGAGGCGCGCATTGGCCCGCGCCGCGGCGACCGCCTGGCGGTCGATGTCGCCGGCGGCCACCGGCCGGCGCCACAGCTTCGCCGCCGCAATCGCCAGCACGCCCGAGCCGGTGCCGACATCGAGGATGTTTCGCGCCCGCCGCCGCTTCGCCAGCCGATCGAGCGCCATGAGGCAGCCGCGCGTGGTGCCGTGATGGCCGGTGCCGAAGGCGAGCGCGGCTTCGATCTCGATGGCGACGGCGTTGAGCGGGATGCGGCCGCGGTCGTGGGCGCCGTGCACGACAAAGCGGCCGGCGCGGACCGGCGTCAGGCCGGCAAGGCTCTGCGCCACCCAGTCGCTGTCGGCGACCGGCTCGAAGCGCAAGGCCCGCGCCGCGGCTTCGCCGACGGCCTGCGCGACCAGCGCGCGCACCGCGGCCTCGTCCGGCCGCGCGCCAAAATGGATGGCGGCCTGCCATCGGCCGTCGTCGGCTTCGAAGACCGAGCAGACCGCCTCGCCGAGGTCCTCGTCAAAGGCCGCCGCCAGCCGCCGCGCGGCGGCCTGGTCGCAGGTCAGGCGGGCAACGAAACTGGGCATGGCCTGACTGTGTCATGGCCGGGCTTGGTCCGGCCATCCCATGTCCCGGCCCTGTGTATTGCTGGGCGGGCAGCGCGGCTCGCGTCCCCGCGCATGACAGGCCCCGCGGCAACGGCTATGCAGGCGGCATGAGCATTGATCGTCCCGGCGCCGATGCGCTGGCTTTGGCGAGCCGCGACGGCTGGCCGCAAGACCTGCGCGTGCTGATCGCGCGCTATCCGCGCGAGCAATGGCGCGGCCACGCCAATCTCGGGTCCATGGCGCAATTCTGGCTGTCGCGCCACGACATGTTCCGCGAGCTGGCGGCCGCGATCCGCGCCATCGAGGGCGGCTTTCGCGACGGCCGCCTGGCGCCCGCCGAATTGCCGCGCGCCCTGGCGCCGCGGCTGCAATTCCTGCTGTCGCAGCTCAGCGTCCACCATCAGATCGAGGACTATCATTACTTCCCGATCTTCCGCGCCGCCGATGCGCGCTTGCAGCGCGGCTTCGAAGTGCTGGAAGGCGATCACCACGCCATCCACGCCGACATGGCGCGGGCCGCCGACACGGCGAACGCGCTGCTGCGCGCGCTGGCGGGCGACACGGACACATTGCGGTGCTGCGGCGACGCCTATGCGGCGGCCAGCGCCGCGCTGCTTTCGGGCCTGATCCGTCACCTTGACGACGAGGAAGACCTCATCGTGCCGCTGATCCTCGACCGCGGCGAGGCGGCGCTCGGGGTGGGGCATTGACCTTGCGCCGTCACCCTGAGGTGCAAGCGAAGCGAGCCTCGACGGGTGACGGCGGTCATGCTGCGAGGGCCGCCTTGGGCGGCCGCCTCGGGATGACGCACAGCGTCACTGCCGCTTGAAATACTGGATCGCGCGCTCGTGCTGCAACGCGGCCTTCCTGCTGGCGAAGGTGCCGAGGTTGCGCCGCTTGCCGGTGCGCGGGTTTTTCTTGCGCGAATAGAGCCGCCACCGCCCGGTCTTGAGCTTGCGGATCATGATCGGGCCTCCGCGCCGCTGGCCTTGCGTTCAAGCCCTGGCGCGCGCTTTGGTTCCGGCGGCCGCCTTGGCGGCGCGCTGGCGCGCCGCCGCGGCCTGCGCCTTCTTGATGTTGAGCCTTTGCGCCCGCCGCATGGCCGGCGTCGGCTTCTCGCGTTCCGGAATATCGCGGCGCGGCCTGGCGCGGAAGCGGTCGCCGCCGACATGCACCGGCACCGAGCCGAGCTGCCGGAACAGGCGCCGCGCCTCGAGGCTGTCGGGCACCAGACGGCCGCTGTCGATGTGGGCCTGGCTCTTCTCGATCAGCCATTTGGCCGTAGCCCAGGAGCCGCTGGCGCGCAGCCCGGCGACGCGCTCGACGCCGCCCGGCCGGCCGACATCCTGGACGCGGAACGCGGCAAATTGCGCGCTCGGCCGCACCTCGATGTGGAAGAAGCGTCCGCCGCCTCTGGCGCCCGGCTTGGCGCGATTCTTGGCGCGATTCTTAGCGCGATTCTTGGCGCGATTTTTGGCGCGATTTTTGGCCAGGCCCTTGGCCCGGCCGCGGCGGGATTTCACGGCTGCGGATTTCGCCATGGCGGCCTCCTTGCGCGATGAGACGCAGGCAAGCAAAGCCGGCGGCAAGCGGCGTTGATCTAGCGCAAAGGCCTCACCAGAACGGGAAGCCGCCGAGGCGCCGGTAGTAATACGGCCGCCGGCGCTGCGGCAGGCGCTGAATCTCGTCCGGGCCGTCGCGGTAGTAGTAGACGCGGCCGCCCTCGCGATATTCGCGCCAAGCGGACTGCGGGCCGCGCTGCGGCGGCACGTCGCCGGTGATGTCGTCGTCGCTGCGGCGGTCGTTATAGGCGCGCTCGTCCTGATAGATCGGGTCGGTGCCGCGCAGGGCGTCGCGGTCGCCGTTGTTGTTGTAGCGATAGGTAGGGTCGGTGCCGCGCGGGTCGCGGTCGGCGAGCATCGAGCCCGGATCGCGCCGCGCCATCAGCTCGCCGCGGCTCGGGATGCGGCCGTAGAGCTCGACGCGCACGTTGGCCATGCCTTCCTGCTTGACCAGCGCCCACAGCTGGGCGGCGTGCTGCGTCGACAGCCGCACGCAGCCGTGCGAATGCGCCTCGCCGTCGATCTTGTGGTTGGTGCCGTGGATGGCGTGGCCCTGCTTGGTGAAGAAGATGGAATAGGGCATCGGCGCGTCGTCCCATTCGCGGCTGAAATGGTCCTTTTCCATGCGGAACGGCGTGTACTGCCCGGCCGGGGTGTCGTAGCCCTCCTGGCCGGTCGACACCGGCCAGATATAGCGCGGGTCGCCGTCGACCGAGACGGTCATCTGCTGGGCGGACTTGTCGACGCTGATGACGATATTGGCGCGCGCCGGCGCTGCGGCGGCGAGCGCCGCGGCGGCGGCGAGGGCGGCGAGCAAGCGCGCAAGACGACGCATAGCAAATCCTCCAGCCGCGAAAACCCCAGCATAGCACCTTGGCCGGTGGGGGGCACGGCCTTTTGGCCCCCGTGTCATAGCATCGACTTCGGCCAAAAAAGGGCGCAGGCTGCCCGGGACCGAGCGGCCAACGCAAAGCAGCCGGGCCTTTTCTCCAACTCGCGGCCGGAGCCCAACCGGGCGTCCGTAACCCCCTCGCGCCGACGCCTGTCGGACGAAAGGACGTGCCATGCAATTACCGCCCCTCCTGCAAGGCGACTCACTGAAGCGCCTGATCCAGGGCGCCGCCGCCGGCGCCGTGCTCACCATGATCCTCGGCTTCGGCTGGGGCGGCTGGCAGCTTCAGGGCAAGGCGCAGAAGGCCGCCGACCTACAGACCACGGCGGCGCTGGTGGCCGCGCTGACGCCGATCTGCGTCGACCGGTTCCAGCACAGCGCCGACGCCAAGGCGACGACGGTGGCGCTCGCCGCAACCGAATCGTGGAAGCGCGACAGCTTCGTCGAGAAGGGCGGCTGGGCGACCTTCCCCGGCAGCAGCGAGCCTAACCGCGACGTGGCCGAGGCCTGCGCGCGCACGCTCAGCGACGCCAAGTAGCCGCCGCGAGCCTGCGGGCGGCCCGCGCCGCCGCCGGGCAAGGGCCGCTCACATGATGACCTTGCCGCGGGCGTCGAGCGCCTTTTCGATCCGAACAAGCGCGCCGATGCCGGTGTCGGCGCCGACATGCGTCTGCTCGCGCGGCAGCAGCATGGAGAAGATCTTGTCGCGCACCGGCCCGCTCTCGATCAGCTCGACCTTGCCGAAGAAGCGGATGAAGCCCGACTCCAGGATGCCGTCGCGCTGCGCCTTGAAGTTGGCGTACATGATGCAGACCCGCCGGTCGTGGCCCAAATTCTCCAGCACGCCCTTCTTGGAGCGCTCCCACCAGGCGAGGTGCTCGCCGTCATAGGCGATCATCGAGCCCTTGGGGGCGATGTTCGGCCCCAGCGGCCCGACGGTGGCGACCAGCAGCGGATAGCCGTCGTCCCAGGCGTTGCGGATCAGGGTCTTGAGCGTGTCGGAGAGGGGCATGGGGCACTCTTTCTGTCATCCCCGCGCCTGGCGCGGGCATCTCGCTTAGGAAGGCACGGCCTATGGACCCCAAGCGGGATGCGCGGGTCAAGCCCGCATGACGCCGGCGGATGGGCGTCCGCCCCGCGTCTTGCCCTTGTCACCGTGGCGGGCGACGATGCCGCGTTTCGGGGGCAACAGGAGGACGTGGGCCATGTATTTGTCGGGTGAAAGCATCATCATCATTCTGGTCGTCGGCCTCATTGCCGGCTGGCTGGCCGGCCAGATCGTGCAGGGCACCGGCTTCGGGCTGATCGGCGACATCGTCATCGGCATTGTCGGCGCCTTCATCGGCGACTGGCTGTTCCCGCAGCTCGGCCTGCACCTCGGCGTCGGGCTGCTGGCGGCGATCATCAACGCCACGCTCGGCGCCATCATCCTGTTGGTGATCATCCGCCTGGTGAAGCGCGGCGGCCGCTGGTAGCGGGCGGGCAAGCGTCACCCTGAGGTGCGGACGCAGCGAGCGCGCCGTCATCCTGAGGTGCGGGCGCAGCAACCCCTGGCCGTCATCCTGAGGTGGCCGGCGAAGCCGGCCCTCGAAGGATGTACGGCCACGGCGTCGCAGGCCGTCACCCTTCGAGGCTCCCCCGCTTTCGCGGGGGTCGCACCTCAGGGTGACGGGGAAAGCGTCGCGGGAGGCTGGCGGTTGGCAGCGTGCGCGGGGCCTAAAGCCTCACATCACGCAGACATATTGCGCGCCGTGCATGCCGATGCGCGCCGCGGCGCCGGCGGCGAGATCGAGCCGCGCGCCCTGCGCGTAGGCGGTGCCCCACGGGCCGGTGTCGTTGATGCGCACCGCGACCGAGCGGCCGGTCTTCGGGTTCATCACCGTCAGCGTGGTGCCGAGCGCCCAGGTGCGGGCCGCGGCGGTGTTGCCGTTGGCGTCGAAGGCTTCGCCGGTGGCGGTGCGCTTGCCGGACGAATAGGTGCTCGCCAGCACTTCCTGGCCCGGGCACGCGCCGGTCGGGTGGACGTATTTGTGCACGCTCTCCCAGCCGGCGGCGCGCGCGGCGGGCAAGGCGGCGAAGGCGAGCGCGGCGGCGAGCGCCCCGGCAGGCAAAGCAAGAGCAGTCAGCTTCACTGAATCGAATCCCGTGTTGTTGGCGATGGCCGCCTTAGGACGGCGGAATGGGGCGAGACCGTGGCAAACCCTTCGCATGCGGCCCATGCGTATGGCGGCTATGCGGGGCGGGGGGCGGGGGTGGAGGCGAGGAGGGTGGAGGCGAGGAGGGTGGGGAGAGGCGGGGGTGGTTAAGGTTTATGGGGCGCGAGCCGCAGGCACAGCGCGCTCCCTCTCCCTTGGGGGGAGAGGGTTGGGGTGAGGGGGCAAGTGACTCTCGATAGTCCGTAACCCCTCACCCGGACGGCTTCGCCGTCCGACCTCTCCCCATGGGAGAGGTGAAGAGAGCAAGCCTCCCTTCCTCCGCACCTTCCGCGTCGCCATATCCTCGGAAGCACCCTCTCCCGTTCGTCCCCGCGCAAGCGGGGACCCAGGGGCCACCTGCACTGGGTTCCCGCTTTCGCGGGAACGAACGGAGTGAGTTGCGCCGCAGATGGATCAAACCCATGTCCGCCCCGCTCGTCGTCACCATTCCCCACCGCCTCGGCAAGGACGAGGCTGCGCGCCGCATCAAGGACGGCATCGGCCGCGCCAAGGGCGAGTTCGCGCACCTGATCCGCATCGACAACGACAGCTGGGAGGGCGACCGTCTTTCTTTTGCGGCCAGCGCCCTCGGCCAGCACGCGCACGGCACGATCGACGTCTATGACTCGGGCGTGCGGCTCACGGTGACGCTGCCCTGGCTCCTGGCGCGCTTCGCCCACGCGGTGCAGCGGGTGGTGGGCGCGAGGGGGCAGGTGATGTTGGAGAAGAAGTGACCGCGCTCGGCGCGGTCATCCCTGGAAGCCATCTTTGTGCAAAATGATCCGGGGATCGGGCGAGGGCGGAACGAAATCTTCCGCCTTGCCGTAGCACCAGCAGCCGGCGCGATAGGCATAAGCGAACGGCCCCCGGCAATCGGTCTTGAACGCCAGTTCGCAAAGCGCGTAGCCGAGCGATTCGAACAGCAGATATTTCGCACGTCGCATCTCAGGACGCCTCGCTCTTGAGCGCGCGGCGCACCGCCTTCGGCTCGCGCTTGATCACCTCGATCAGCGTGCGCGCGGCGCCGGAGGGGCGGCGCGTGCCGAGCTCCCACTTGCGCACGGTGCCGACGCCGGTGCCGATTGCCGCGGCGAACTCGCGTTGCGACAGGCCGAGCTTGTGCCGCGCCTCGCGCGCGTCGGTGTCGCTCGGCGTGACGCGATGGACGATGGCTCCAGTTTTCTCACCGCGCGCCCAGCGGACAGCCTCTTCCAGACTCGCGAGGATGTCGTCGGCAACGCGGGGCTTCCTGGTCCGCTTCTTCACTTTCTTTGCCATTGCGCCGTGATCTCCTTTACCAGAGCGATGAACCTCTTTTTGTCCTGCGCGCTTACGTCGGCTTTCTCATTCTTGGCATAGAGAGCCAAAAGCAAGACCGGATGGTCGGGTTGTAGAAGTAATAGATGACCCGCGCGCCGCCTCGTTTGCCGCTGCTCCCAATCCCGATGCGCACTTTACGCAGGCCGCCGGTGCCCTGGATCACGTCGCCACAGGTTGGGTCGTGCGCAATCAGGTCGACGACAGCGTCCTGCTCATCGGGTGCGAGCAACTCCTCGGCCCGCCGCCGATAACCGGAGAATTCAACCACCGAGACAGGCCGGTCCGGCATGGAAAGAGGACGGTACCCCAATGGGGCTTAGGGGTCAAGTTGCGCTCGGTGAGCCACGCGCACGGCACGATCGACGTCTATGACTCGGGCGTGCGGCTGGAGGTGACGCTGCCCTGGCTCTTGGCGCGCTTCGCCCACGCGGTGCAGCGCGTGGTGGGGCAGAAGGGGCAGTTGATGTTGGAAAATCTCGGAGTGTCGCTCTATTGCGGTTTTGTAATTACTTTTTTTGCCAGACCGCGATCTTGGACCGCGAGCTTGAGATCGAATGCCTTTAGCGAGACGAGGCCTTCTGGTACCGCTTCAACAGCGTATTGTAGCTTTTGGTCAATCTCTTTGCCGACGATAATGCCTCGCACTGGTGCGCCGTTGGCCACTTCTCGCTTTATGTAACCCATGTATCGGCAGAGCTGCCCGAACACTTTGTCTGCAGCGCGCCCCTTCTTCAATTCTACTACAACAAATCCTCCGTCCTTTTCGGTCGCTAGCAAGTCAATGGGCCCGACGATGGTCTCATATTGTCGGCCATCCTTAACCAACGTAAGAGTATCGTCCAGAATGGTGATGTTTGACTCTAAATAATCTTCTAGAACCTTCTCTTGAATCTGAATCTGTTTGTATTGCTCCTCAGAAAAACCCTCGCGAGCTTCTGGAGCGAGCTGCATAAATGCTTTTACAGCTTTATCGACGTTCGAACGATCCGCGTAATACTCAACAGCCTCAGATCGCGTGCTGTTATTTTCGAGGTCCCCATAAGCAGCGATCCAGTCTTTCTTACTTTCATATTCGATGTAAACCGTTTCTTTCCAGAATCGCTCAAGCCGAGGGCGCAAGCCACGCATTGCCGAGCGAGTGAGAGAAAGCGCATATTCGTGGCCGCGAATTTTTACGTTGCGATTGAGGTATGTAGCGAGCCCATGAAAAGCGAGGCAGTATGAAGAATTGAGATCGACGCGATTAATCATCGATTTGTCTTCATCGCCTCCATCGAGCGGCACCTCATATAATTTTCCAATAATCGCGTTTTGCGTTTCATCGTCGAGCATTCGCCAACGGTCGATGTGATCAATAACATCAGCCAGTTCATTCGAGGTGCGTGCTCTTGCAACAAAAAGAATGAATTCATTTCGACTCAAGACTAGTTCGGATTCCAGCATCACTTCCAACAAGAATGCGTGCGGAAACAGTCGAACATCCTTGGAGCCGCCCCAAAGTGGATTCGATATCTGGTACCGCCAGAGTTGGCGTTCGAAGATTTCAGCAGGAGAGTTAGATTCTATGAATTTCTTACCAGCTAGGGTCAGGCTCAGCTTCTCGTCGTCGTCAATCCATGCAAATCCGAGATTGTCAAAAGTTACCTTCAGTATCCGGGCCATCGCCAAGCTATCTGCCTCGGACTGGTCCTCGGCATGACGCTCGAACAGTTTGGCGCTCTCTAATCCTTCCAAAAATTTAGGTTTTACATCTTTCCAAGGCTGCCCCTCGAATCCAGCTAGCACTTTTAAAATGTCACGCACACTCTCGATGTTGTTTACGGCTCGTGCTTTCGGAAAGTACCAGTAGGCGTCGTGTGAAACGTAATTAGATATAAACTTCTCCCAGTACTTAGGAATTGTCGGTCCCTTCTTGGCCATCGGAGTCTACCTCAAAGAGCGCAAGCTCATCTGTATCTCTGAATTCAAATCCAAGTTGCTCTTTTTTTGGTACTGACCTGCCGTACGTTTCTCTTTTATGTTTCGCTTCGGCCGCTTGCCCAGCATTGCCTGTCGCGAGCGCAGCATCTAGCCCAATCAGCTCATCCTTCCCTGCGAACTTAGGTCGGCCGACGAGCAGTACAGGTCGATCGTTTGGACGTGCGGAAGCTACCCGATCCTCAGCCATCTCAGCATACCGTGGAGAAATGTCGATTCCAATGTAACGACGGCCCATTCGCTTTGCTACCGCGCAAGCAGTGCCTGTTCCACAGAATGGATCTAAGACCAATTCCCCGGGAAAGCCGTCCGCCATCCCATAAGTGTACATGCGCATCAATCGGCCCGGAAGCTTCTCAGGAAATGGCGCTGGATGATCGCCTTCGCGCTTTACGTCCTCGGGATACATGAACCATATTTGCTGAGCCAAATCGACCCACTCTTGCTGCATCAATTTATTGGCTTCTTTGGCAGCCGCATCAAATTTCGGCGGCTTGCCAGGCTTTACATACACGTTGATGAATTCGATTGTGTTGTTTTCCAAAATATTTCCAGGATACGGGTAGCTGCCAAACATGAGCTTTGAGGTCTGCTTTTGCCAGATGAAGAGGCTGTACCGCAGTAAGTCTGTGTCTCGCAGAATCAAATGCTCAAAATCGAAGGCGATGTTTTTGATATGTCTGGTGTGCTGTTCGATCACGCTCTTAGGGATCGGCATGATCGGAGTGTTTATGCAAAGTTTCCCGTTAGGCCGCAGAACTCGCGAGCATTGCCGCCAAACTGTCATCATGTCTTCGATGTAAGCATCATACGAATCCCAAGGACTCTTTTGACCCTCGTACTCAACTGCCGTCCAATAGGGCGGCGAAGTGACGATCATATCGATGCAGCCATCCGGAAAATTTGAGAGGACTTGCGCCGCGTGTCCGACCACAATCCGGCCAATGGCCGCCTCAAGGGCAGTATCTATTTCGGCGGTTTTCTTTTTCGGGATCACGGCAGGAAGCCTCCTGGCAAGTAATTTTCCTAACACGCAGCCATCGCGACCCGTTTGACCCTTATTGGGCTTTCCACAGCATGACGTTCAATGTTTGGAACACTCATTAGCACCGTTCTCGTTATGTTCCAATAGCAGAGAACGCGCATTCCCCCTCACACCCTCTCCACAAAACTATCCACCACGCGCTTTTCGCCGGCCTTGTCGAAGGCGATGGTGAGCTTGTTGCCGTCCACCGCGGTGACGTTGCCGTTGCCGAATTTCTGGTGAAACACGCGCTCGCCCACGGCAAAAGCCGACGTGGCGCCGGTGGATTTGGCGATCAGCTCGCCTTCGATGGTGAGGGGGGCGCGGCGCTTGCGTGACGCGGCAGCGCCCTTACCCCCCTCCCTGACCCTCCCCCGCAAGGGGGGAGGGGACGATGTGGCGTCGCCCTCGTCCTTATCGACATCGTCATAGACGCCGTCCGGCACATAGCGCGGCTGGCCGTTCTCGCTGAAGCCGCCCATAGGGCGGCGTGAGCGGCCCGTCTCGTCAAAACCACCTTTGCCCTTGCGCCCCTGCGCGCGCTGCCAGCCGGGCGTGGTGTAGTTCGAGCCGAAGGCGCCCATCTCGTCGAAGCGGCTCGGCCCGTAGCCCGACATGCCGAAGCCGCCGGCGCCGCCCGCCGCCTCCGTCACCTCGACATGCTCGGCCGGCAGCTCGTCGAGGAAGCGCGACGGCACCGTCGAGGTCCACATGCCGTGGATGCGCCGGTTGGTGGCGAAATAGATCCGGGCGCGCTTCCTCGCCCGCGTCAGCCCGACATGGGCGAGGCGGCGCTCCTCCTCGAGGCCGGCCTTGCCGCTCTCGTCGAGCGAGCGTTGGTGCGGAAATAAGCCTTCCTCCCAGCCGGGCAGGAACACGGTGTCGAATTCGAGACCTTTGGCAGAGTGCAGCGTCATGATGTTGACGGCCTCGACGCCTTCGCCGCTCTCGCGGTCCATCACCAGCGAGATGTGCTCGAGGAAGCCTTGCAGGTTCTCGAACTCCTCCATCGAGCGCACCAGCTCTTTCAGGTTTTCCAGGCGGCCGGCGGCGTCGGCGGAGCGGTCCTTCTGCCACATCTCGGTGTAGCCGCTCTCGTCGAGCACGATCTCGGCCAATTCCGTGTGCGCCATGCGGTCGCGCATGTCGCGCCAGCGCGCGAAGCCCGCCATCAGCTCGCGCAAGGCGGCGCGCGGCTTCGGCTTCATCTCGTCGGTTGCGGAGACGATGCTGGCGGCCTCCGTCAGCGGGATCTTCTTCTTGCGGGCGAAGTCGTGCAGCATTTGCAGCGCGGCGTCGCCGAGGCCGCGCTTGGGCACATTGACGATGCGCTCGAAGGCGAGATCGTCGGCCGGCTGGGCGATGACGCGCAGATAGGCCAGCGCATCGCGGATTTCGGCGCGCTCGTAGAAGCGCGGCCCGCCGATGACGCGGTAGGGCAGGCCGAGCTGGATGAAGCGGTCCTCGAATTCGCGCATCTGGAACGAGGCGCGCACCAGAATGGCGATCTCGTCGAGCGGGTGGTCCTCGCCGCGGTCGCGGGCGTCGCGCTGATAGCCCTCGATGGTGTCGCCGATCTCGCGCGCCTCCTGCTCGGAGTCCCAGCAGGCGGTGACGCGGACCTTCTCGCCGAGCACGTCCTCGGTGCGCAGCGTCTTGCCGAGCCGGCCCTCGTTGTGCGCGATCAGGTGCGAGGCCGCGGCGAGGATGTGCCCGGTGCTGCGGTAATTGCGCTCCAGTCTTATGACCTTGGCGCCCGGGAAGTCATGATCGAATCTCAGAATGTTATCGACCTCGGCGCCGCGCCAGCCATAGATCGACTGATCGTCATCGCCGACGCAGCAGATGTTTTTTCTTTCTTGCTTTCCCTCTCCCCTGGGGGGAGAGGGTGCCCGAGCGGCGTCAGCCGCGAGGGCGGGTGAGGGGGCAATTGACTCTCGAGAGTCAGTTTCCCCCTCACCCGGCTCGCTTCGCTCGCCACCCTCTCCCCCCAGGGGAGAGGGTAACGCCGTGCCGTGCCGCGCGCTCGCTTCACCCTCTCCCCTTGGGGGAGAGGGTAAGGCTGTGCCGTGCGGCGCGCTCGCTTCACCCTCTCCCCTTGTGGGAGAGGGTGCCCGAGCGGAGGCGAAGCCGAGCGAGGGCGAGTGAGGGGTCGGACTTGCCGGCGAGTCGAAGCTGTCTTCGAGGCTGAACCCCTCACCCGGCTCGCCTTCGCTTCGCTCAGGCGATCCACCCTCTCCCACAAGGGGAGAGGGTTGCGCTGCGGCTTGCGGCACACTCATCGGCTGCGACAACAGCTTCAGCCACAGATACTGCGCGACATTGGTGTCCTGATATTCGTCGACCAGGATGAACTTGAAGCGGCTCTGGTACTGCCGCAGCACGTCCGGGTGCTGGCGGAACAGGCGGATGTTCTCCAGCAGCAGGTCGCCGAAGTCGGCGGCGTTGAGCGTCTTCAGCCGCTCCTGATAGGCGATGTAGAGCTTCTTGCCCTTGCCGTTGGCGAAGCTCGCCGCTTCGCCGGCCGGCACCCGGTCGGGGGTCAAGCCGCGGTTCTTCCAGCCGTCGAGGATCATGGCGAAGACGCGCGCCGGCCAGCGCTTGTCGTCGAGCTTCTCCGCCTCGAACAGCTGCTTGATCAGGCGGATCTGGTCGTCGACGTCGAGGATGGTGAAGCTGTTCTTGAGGCCGACCAGCTCGGCGTGGCGGCGCAGGATCTTGACGCCGATGGAGTGGAACGTGCCCATCCACGGCATGCCCTCGACCACCTGGCCGACCATCTCGCCGACGCGGTCCTTCATCTCGCGCGCCGCCTTGTTGGTGAAGGTGACGGCGAGGATTTCGCCGGGCCGGGCGCGGCCGAGGTTGAGGATGTGTGCAATGCGTGTTGTGAGGACACGGGTCTTGCCGGTCCCCGCCCCCGCCAGCACCAGCACGGGCCCATCGAGCGTCTCCACCGCCTGGCGCTGCTCGGGGTTCAGGTCGGCGAGATAGGGCGCCGCGCGCGCGCCCATGGCCCGCGCCGCGATCCCGCCAGGGGCGGGGCCGGCACTGGTCGCGGCTGGAACGCGTCGCTTGGGTTCGGCCATCGATTCTCTCTTCCACGGCCAATGTGGCACCCGTGGGCCGTAATTTCGAGGTCTGTGGGCGGCCTTGTCGCCCGAAGTCCCCGCCTTTAGCGTGGTTTTTCAGGCTTTTCACAAACAGGCGGGGAGAATTCCGTGCGACTCAAAGACAAAGTGGCGATCATCACCGGCTCGGGCCGCGGCATCGGCCGCGACATCGCGCTTGCCTATGCCAGGGAGGGCGCCAGGGTCGTCATCAACGACGTCGATGCGGCGACCGCCGAGGCGACCGCGAAGGAGGCCGGCGGCATGGCCGTCGTCGCCGACGTCGCCAAGCCGGCCGACATCGCCCGCATGGTCGATACGGTCATCAAGGACCGTGGACGGATCGATATTCTCGTCAACAACGCCATGAAGATCGTGCCGGGAAAACTGGAACAGCTTCCCGAAGCCGCCTGGGACACGACGATGAACATCGGGCTCAAGGGCTCGTTCATGATGAGCCAGGCCTGCGCCAGGCACATGATCGCGCAGAAATCCGGCGTCATCGTCAACATCGCCTCGATCGCCGGGCTGTTTCCCTACAACTGGGCCGGCGCCTACAGCGTGGTGAAGGCGGGATTGATCATGCTGACCAAATTGCAGGCCATGGAGTGGGCGCCCTACGGCATCCGCGCCAATGCCATCACGCCGGGTTACATCCGCACGCCCGGCACCGAGGCGATGTATGCCGATCCGGAGATCTACGAGGGCCGCCGCAAGGGCGTGCCGATGGGCCGCGTCGGCTCCGGCGAGGACATCGCCGGGCCGGCGGTGTTCCTCGCCTGCGACGAGTCCCGCTACACCACCGGCAGCGTGGTCGGCGCCGACGGCGGCCAGGCGGTCGGTTACTTCCTCACCGTGCCGGGGCGGCGCTTCTCCGGCGGCCGCATCGACTAGCGCCGCGTCAGTACGACGGCTTCTTCCAGATGTCGCGCTTCTGCATCAGCGCCACCTGCTTGTCGATGACGTCGCGCTTGTAGTCGGCGTGCTTGGGCGGGATCTTCTTCAGGTAGCGGTTCTTCGGATAGATCGGCTTCTCGTAGATGATCTGGGCCAGCTCGGCCCGGATGTCCTTCATCCAGTTGGTGACCTGCGCCGAGGCGCGATGATGGCGCAGCGCCTCGATGTTGATGACGCCGGCGACGAAGGTCGAACCGTTGGTGTCGCGCTGCTTGCCGACCAGCTGGCCCTTGTAGTCGACGATCATCGACTGGCCGCCGCCGGCGTCGATGCCCACCGGGTGATCGGCGTCGAGGTGATAGCTGCCGATGTTCGGCGCCACGATATACATGTTGTTCTCGAGCGCGCGGGCGCGGTTGGAAATCTCGAACACGTCGTTTTCGGTGAACGGCGCCGGCATCGAGGCCCGGTACACCACCTCGGCGCCGTTCATGGCGAGGCCGCGGCCGTTCTCCGGGTAATTGCCTTCCATCGCCATCATGATGCCGAGCCGGCCGATCTTGGTGTCGGCGACCGGCCAGAACGCGTCGAGCGTGCGGCCGTATTTCTCGATCCACCAGTCGTAGATGTCGTGCGGCGACACCGAGCGCTCGACCGGCAGCAGCGCCGAAATCTTGTAGTGCTTGAGGATGATCTTGCCGTCCGGGTCGACGATGAAGCCGACGTTGAAGAAGCGGTCCTTCCAGTCTTTGTGGCGCGCCTTGGCCTGCGCCATGATGAAGACGTTCCACTGCCGCGCCAGCTTGCCGATCTCGTCGGTCTCGGGCCCCGGGATGTCGATGCAGCAGGTATTGGCATAGTCGGCGTGATCGACGTCCAGCACCTCGTCGTTGAAGCCCATCAGCGCGCCCTCGGGGATGGCGAGCAGGCGCACCGGAATGTCGAGGTTGGACAGCCAGAAGGCCGCCTTGGTCAGGCCCTTGAGGTGCTCGATATTGTGTTTGATCTCCTCGCGCCGGCGAATGCCCCAGAAGCTCGGGATCAGGCCGACGGCGTTATATGGCTCGATCATAGGTGGTTCCCCCTCATTGGATTCGCGTCATTCCGGGGCCGAGCGCAGCGGGGAGCCCGGAATCCATCCTCCGCAGCGCTGCGGATTATGGCTTCCGCGCCCCGCCCTTCGGGCCGTCTCGGAATGACAAACTAAGGATCATGCGGCCACGCTCGGCAGCCCCGCGAGCGCCATGGCCAGTTCCTTCTCGTCGTAGTTCTGGTCGACGAGCTTGCCTTCGAAGTAGTTGATGTAGGCCTGCATGTCGAAATGGCCGTGGCCGGACAGATTGAAGACGATGGTCTCGGCCTTGCCCTCCTTCTTGCAGCGCATCGCCTCGTCGATGGCGCAGCGCACGGCGTGGGTGGCTTCCGGCGCCGGCACGATGCCTTCGCAGCGCGCGAATTCGACGCCGGCCTCGAAGCAGGTCTTCTGGTGGTAGGCGCGCGCCTCGATCAGGCCGAGCTCCTTGACGTGCGACACCAGCGGCGACATGCCGTGATAGCGCAGGCCGCCGGCGTGGAATCCGGGCGGGATGAAGGTCGAGCCGAGCGTGTGCATCTTCACCAGCGGCGTCAGATGCGCGGTGTCGCCGAAGTCGTAGGCGTACTTGCCGCGTGTCAGCGACGGGCAGGCCGCGGGCTCGACCGCGATGACGCGCCGCTTGCGGCCGCCGCGCAGCTGCAGGCCGAGGAACGGAAACGCCAGGCCCGCGAAGTTCGAGCCGCCGCCGGCGCAGCCGATGACGATGTCGGCGTCGTCGCCGGCCATGGCCAGCTGCTCGATGGCCTCCTGGCCGATCACCGTCTGGTGCAGCAGCACGTGGTTGAGCACCGAGCCGAGCGAATATTTCACCGCCGGGTCCTTGGCGGCCATTTCCACCGCCTCCGAAATGGCGATGCCGAGCGAGCCGGGGCTGTCGGGGTGCTGCTTGAGGATGGCGCGGCCGGAGTCGGTCTCTTTCGACGGCGAGGCGATGCAGCGCGCGCCGTAGGTCTCCATCAGCGCGCGGCGGTACGGCTTCTGATCGTAGGACACGCGCACCTGGAACACCGTGACCTCGATGCCGAACAGCGCGCCGGCGAAGGCGAGCGAGGAGCCCCACTGGCCGGCGCCGGTCTCGGTGCTCAGCCGTTTGACGCCGGCCTGCTGGTTGTACCAGGCCTGCGCCACCGCGGTGTTCGGCTTGTGCGAGCCGGCCGGCGAGACGCCTTCGTACTTGAAGTAGATTTTGGCGGGGGTGCCGAGCTTCTGTTCGAGGCGGCGGGCGCGGATCAGCGGCGACGGCCGCCACATCCGGTAGACGTCGCGGATCGGCTCGGGAATATCGATGTAGCGCTCCGCCGACACCTCCTGCATGATCAGCGCCATCGGGAACAGCGGTTCGAGGTCGGCGGGGCCGATCGGCTGTTTCGTTCCCGGATGCAGGACGGGCGGCGGGGGCTTCGGAAGATCGGCTGCCAGGTTGTACCAAGCCTTCGGGATACGGGTTTCGTCCAAGACGAATTTGACCTGGTCACTCACGCAACTCTCCCTGACAACGTCGCACGCGCCGGCAACATACATGAGCGTGCCAAAGTTGTGAACATGACGGCCGACCGCGGGCGCTGGCGACGGCGCCGCGGCCGCAAGCGACAGGGCTTCACAAAGCCGATATTCCACTTAGAATTCGCCGCTTCGCGGCGTAGCGCCACGGCGGCCGCCGGTCCCGTGCCGAACACAACGCGCCATGTGGGGGAGTGAAAACATGTACCGAGTATTTTCGCCGCGCGCCGCTGCGGCAACGGCCGCTGTGGCATTTATGGCATTTGTGGCCTTTATTGCCGCCGGCCATGGCGCCGCCCCAGACAAAATCCGCATCGGACTCATCTACACGCTGTCGGGGCCGCCGAGTGTGCTCGGCCAGCAGTCGAAGAATGCCTTCGAGCTTGCGGTCAAGGACCTCGGCGGCAAGATGGGCGGCAAGGATGTGGAACTGTTCGTCGCCGATGACGGGCTCAAGCCCGACGTCGCGATTCAGAAAGTCCAGGAACTGCTCGAGCGCGACAAGGTCGACATCGTGGTCGGCCCGATCTTCTCCAATATCCTTCAAGCAATTCACAAGCCGGTCATGGATGCTGGCAAGGTACTGATCAGCACCAATGCCGGAGCATCGTCGTTTGCCGGCGCGGCCTGCAATGCCAGATTTTTCGTCACGTCCTACCAGAACGACCAGATCTTCCAGACGCTGGGCAAGGCGGCGAACGACAAAGGCTACAAGCGCGTTTACGCCCTGGTGCCGAACTATCAGGCCGGCAAGGACGCGCTCGCTGGCTTCAAGAGCACATACAAGGGCACGATCGTCGAGGAATCGCTGGTCCCGCTCAACAGCCTCGATTTCCAGGCGGACTTGTCCAAACTCAACGCCAACAAGCCCGACGCGTTGTTCACTTTCATGCCCGGCGGCCTCGGCATCAGCCTGATCAAGCAGCTCACCCAGGCGGGCCTGAAGGGGAAATTTCCGATCATCTCGGCCTTCACCGCCGACGAGGCGACGCTGCCGGTGCTGGGCGAAGCCGCCGATGGCATCTTCGGCGCCCTGACCTGGGCGCCGAACACCGACAATCCGCAGAACAAAAAGTTCGTCGCAGCGTATGAGGCGGCCTACCACGCAATCCCCGCCTCCTATGCGATGCAGGCCTATGACGCCGCCATGCTGATCGACAGCGCGGTGCGCGCAACCAAGGGCAACGTGTCGGACAGCAAGGCCTTGAGCGCCGCGCTCAAGAAGGCGGACTTCAAGTCGCTGCGCGGTTCGTTCAAATTCAACGTCAACGGCTATCCGATCCAGGATTTCTATTTGACCAAGGTCGTCAAGCGCGCGGACGGAAAATATCAAACCTCGATTGTCGAGAAGGTGATTGCCGATAACGCCGATCCTTACGCCAAGGATTGTAAGCAGTGAGGGTCAATCGCTCGGCGTGAGGTAGCAGGCGGTCAGCGCTTTTGTTTTTGCGGCATGGCGATGCGGCGCCCGACCCCGTCGGGCAGCGGCAGGCGCGCGTGCGCGGCCTTCATCGCTTCCAGCCGTTGCAGGACGTCCTCGGGAAACGGCGCCACCTTCTTGGCGCCCATGTCGACGTGGAGCGTCATGTTCTCCGACGTGGCCGAAACCCAGCCTTGCTCGGCGTGCTTCAGCGTCTCGAAATAATGGATGCGCTTCTCGTCATAGTCGAGCAGCTGAAACTCCACTTGCACCGGATTGCCTTCGTGGATCTCGCGCAGATAGCGCACATGCACTTCCGCGGTGAAGGTCGAATGGTTGGTTCGCTTGAGATAGTCGAGCCCGATGCCGAGCATTTCGTAGGTCTCGTCCACCGCGCGGTCGAACAGCACGTTGTAATAGGCCATGTTGAGGTGCCCGTTGTAGTCGATCCAGGCCGGCTCGACCCGCATGACCGAGGAGACAAAGGGGGCGGGGAATTCCGTCACGGCCTGGCTAGGGCGCCAGTCCCCGCGAAAGCGGGCACGCAGGGCAAAAAGAACTGGATTCCCGCTTGCGCGGAATGAGCGGAGCGTTTGGTCATGCGCTGATCGGATAGACGGCCTTTTCGCCGCTCAGCACGCGGGCGACATCGGAGGCGCATTTGCTCTGCAGTTCCTCCAGCGCCTCGATCGAATAGAATGCTGTGTGCGGCGAGACGATCACATTGTCGCGGCCGAGCAGGGGAGAATCCTTGGCGAGCGGCTCTGCTGCCACCACGTCGAGTCCGGCGCCGCCGAGCTGGCCGCTGTCGAGCGCGGCGACCAAAGCCGCCTCGTCGATCAGCGGCCCGCGCGCGGTGTTGACGATGTAGGCGCCCCTTTTCATCTTGGCGAAGGTGGTCGCGTTCATCAGGCCGCGCGTCTGCGGCGTCAGCGGTGCATGCACCGAGACGTAATCGGAAGTCTTTAGCAAGGTGTCGAAATCGACGCTCTCGACGCCGGCTGCCTTGAACAGCTCGGTCTTGGCGAAGGGGTCGAAGGCGATCACTTTCATGCCGAAGGCCTTTGCCTTCGGTGCAACCAGCCGCGGAATGTTGCCGAAGCCGACAAGGCCGAGCACGGTGCCTTCGATGCGACGGATCGGCACCACCGCCGGCATTTCCCAGCGCCCGCTTTGCACCAGCCTGTTGGAGAACGGAATCTTGCGAATCAGCGCCAGCAGCAAAGCCATGGCGTGGTCCGAGACCTCGCGGATGCAATAGTCGGGCACATAATTGACGGCGATGCCCTTTTCCTTGGCCGCTACGAGGTCGATGTTGTCGACGCCCAGGCCGAAGCGGCCGATCGCCTTGCATTTGGTGAGTTGGGTCAAGATCTCGCGCGTCAGCTTGGCGTAGGTGACCAGAATCGCGTCTGCATCCCTGGCAACCGCGAGGATATCGTCAGCGTTCGCGCTTTTCGACATGCGAAACGTCGGATTGAGCTTGGCGAGCGCGGCCTTGGCGGGATCGAGGGAGGGAAAGACACTGTCGGTGACGGCAATGATCGGGCCGGCCATTCGCAAACTCCAGCTTCGACAAACGGGAGCGGGAACCTACGACAGCGAATTTCGCCCGTCCACCGGGACATTTCCGCTAATTGTGTCCGCGGCACACGCGGTCTAATAAGGCTGCGCAGACGGACGTCGAGAGGACGATCATGGCCGCAGTCGACCGCTCGCTTGCCGCGGGCCTGCCACTTTTTGCCGGACTTTCGCCCACCGAACTCGACGACATCCTGCGTGAAGCCCATGCGGTTCATCACGCGAAGAACAGCGTTGTCTTCGAAGAGGGTGCGGAGGCCGAGTCGTTTTTCGTCCTGCTGCACGGCCATGTGCGCGCCACCAAGACGACGTCGGACGGCCAGCAGGTCGTAGTGCGCTACGTGGCGCCGGGCGAAATTTTCGGTGTCGCCATGGCCATCGGCCTGCCGCGTTACCCGGCGACCGCGACGGCGGTGGACGACAGCGTGGTGCTGGTCTGGCCTGCGTCAATTTGGCCGCGCCTGGTCGAGAAATATCCGGTGCTGGCGACCAATACACTGCAGACGCTGGGCAGTCGTCTGCAAGACTCCCACACCCGCGTCGTCGAAATGTCGACCGAGCAGGCCGAAAGCCGTGTCGCGCACGCTCTGCTTCGTCTCATTCGCCAGGCTGGCCGCAAAGTCGAATCCGGCGTCGAAGTCGACTTTCCGATCAGCCGTCAGGACATCGCCGAGATGACGGGCACGACGCTGCACACGGTCAGCCGCATCCTCAGCGGCTGGGAGCAGCGAGGGCTCATTGACGGCGGCCGCCAGCGAATCGTCGTGCGCGAGCCTGAGAAGCTGCAGGCTTTGGCCGAAGGCTGATCGGTCCTCCGTATTTCTACGTAAGCCGGGACAAATTTGGGTTGGGTGCGGCAACCGCGCCGCTACGGATTCATACGTAGACTCAATGACATTTGAGATTGATGCAGCGCAAAGAAGATCGCCCCTTTGCGCCTAGTTTGATTGCCGGTTTCAGGACTCAAAACACAAAGGGGATTGCCATGTTTCTGACCCGACGCACCGCAATGATCGGTGTCGCTGGCCTTGCGGCCGCTGCCGCGACCGCCGCCCGTCCCGAGGCCGCCGCCGCGGCGACCGAGGTCGGCACGCTGCCGAGCCGCCGCCAGAAGCTCAATCTCGTGGCGCCGCCGCTGGTGCATCCGCACGACCAGGTTGCCAAGCAGGGCCCGGTCATCAACGAAGTCACGCTGACGATCGAGGAGAAAAAGATCGTCATCGACGACGACGGCACCACCATGCAGGCCATGACCTATAACGGCTCGATCCCCGGCCCGCTGATGGTCGTGCATCAGGACGACTATATCGAGCTGACGCTGGTCAATCCGGCGGCCAACCAGATGGCGCACAATATCGACTTCCACGCCGCCACCGGCGCGCTGGGCGGCGCGCCGCTGACGCTGATCAATCCGGGCGAACAGGTCGTGCTGCGCTTCAAGGCGACCCGGCCCGGCGTCTTCGTCTATCACTGCGCGCCCGGCGGCCCGATGATCCCGTGGCACGTCGTATCCGGCATGAGCGGCGCGGTGATGGTGCTGCCGCGCGACGGCCTCAAGGACGGCAACGGCAAGCCGTTGCGCTACGACCGCATCTACTACATCGGCGAGAACGAGTTCTACATCCCGCGCGACGAGCAGGGCAAGTTCAAGACCTACGAGTCGCTCGGCGACTCCTATGCCGACACCGAAGAGGCGATGCGCAAGCTCATCCCGACGCACGTCGTTTTCAACGGCAAGGTCGGCTCTCTCACCGGCAAGAACGCCATGCCGGCCAAGGTCGGCGAGACGGTGATGATCATCCATTCGCAGGCCAACCGCGATACGCGACCGCACCTGATCGGCGGCCACGGCGACTACGTCTGGGAGCAGGGCAAGTTCTCGGTCGCGCCCGACACCAATCTCGAGACCTGGTTCATTCGCGGCGGTTCGGCGGGGGCGGCGCTCTACACCTTCCGTCAGCCCGGCGTCTACGCCTACGTCAACCACAATCTCATCGAAGCGGCGCTGCTCGGCGCCACCGCCCATTTCAAGGTGGACGGCCAGTGGAACGACGACCTGATGAAGCAGATCAAGCCGCCGGCTCCGATCAAGCAGACCGTCGGCGAAAAGTAACCGATCTGCGGCGGGCCTTGGCCCGCCGCCTGGGAGATCCGCCATGTTGCTGGCGCTCAAGATCAAGATCGTTGTCGCGGCGGCGGCATTTGCCGCAAGCCCGATGGCGGTCTCGGTCCTGGCGCCGGCGCCGCACGGTGACGTCGAGGCACCGGTCGTGGTCGAATTGAAGCCCGGCACTGCGCCCTATTGGCCGCCGGGCGAGTTCATCCGCGACGGCAAGCCCGGCGATCCGCCGCCGGCGACGATCCATATCCGCCGCGCCTTCAAGCTGATGAAATACCAGGTGACGGTGGCGGAGTATCAACGCTGCGTCGCCGACAAGGTCTGCGTCGCCGTGCCGCCGGACACTGCCGCCAGGCTGGACCGGCCGGCGGTCATGGTGAGCTTCCGCGACGCGCAAACCTACGCCCGCTGGCTGTCGGACAAGACCGGCAGCCGCTATCGCCTGCCGACCGACGAGGAGTGGACCTATGCCGCCGGCAGCCGCGCCCCGGACGAGGCGCCGCTGTCCTCGGTCGCCAACGACCCGATCGCGCGCTGGCTCTATCATTACGATCGCGAGGCGCGCTCGCAGCCGGCTGATCCGACGACTCAGCCGACCGGCAGCTTCGGAGTCAACGAAAACGGCATCGCCGATATCGGCGGCAATGTCTGGGAATGGACCTCGACCTGCTTCACGCGCTCGCTGGTCGAGGGCGGCAAGGCGCGCGTGGTGACGGAGAACTGCGGCGTGCGCGTCGTCGAAGGCCGCCACCGCACCTACATCACGGATTTCATCCGCGACGCCCGCGCCGGCGGTTGTGCGGTCGGCACGCCGCCGAGCAATCTCGGTTTCCGGCTCATCCGCGAGGACAGCAGCGGGTGGTTCATGTCGTGGGACGGGCGTCTCGCGCCGCGCGGCTAGACAATCGCAAAGCTGGTGCCTATTCCTGCCTCGTGACCGCGTCCGCCATTTGCTAATGTCGGACGCGAGAGGATCCGCGAATGGCGCTGCTTGAACCAGCCTCCACACAACGACGCCGCGACCCGGCAGCCGTCAAGAAGGCGGTCGCCGACCTCGCCGCGGCCTTCGGCAACCGGCTGGTCACCGCCCAGGCCGTGCGCGAGCAGCATGGCAACACGCTGACCTGGGTACCGAACCAGCCGCCCGACGCAGTGGTGTTTCCGCAAAACGCCGAGGACGTGCAGCGCATCGTGCGCATCTGTGCGACGAACGACGTCCCGGTCATCGCCTTCGGCACTGGCACCTCGCTCGAGGGGCACGTCAACGCGCCGTTCGGCGGCGTCTCGGTCGACTTCCGCGACATGAACAAGGTGCTTGCTGTGCATGCCGAGGACCTCGACTGCGTCATCGAGCCCGGCGTCACGCGCAAGGCGCTCAACGAGCAGCTGCGCGACAGCGGCCTGTTCTTTCCGATCGACCCCGGCGCCGATGCCTCGCTCGGCGGCATGGCGGCAACGCGCGCCTCCGGCACCAACGCCGTGCGCTACGGCACCATGAAGGACAACGTGCTGGCGTTGAAGGTTGTCAAGGCCGATGGCACGTTGATGACCACCTCGCGCCGCGCCAAGAAATCCTCGGCCGGCTATGACCTGACACGGCTGATCGTCGGCAGCGAGGGCACGCTCGGCATCATCACCGAGCTGACGCTCAAGCTATCGGGCATCCCCGAAGCCATCGCTTCCGGGGTCTGCCCGTTTCCCTCGGTCGACGCCGCCTGCCAGGCCACCATCCTCACCATCCAGTCCGGCATTCCGGTTGCACGCATCGAATTACTCGACGCGCTGCAGATCAAGGCGGTGAACGCCTATTCCAAGCTGGCGCTGCCGGAGGTGCCGACGCTGTTCGTCGAATTCCACGGCACCGACGCCGGCGTCGCCGAGCAGTCGCAGCGCTTCGGCGACATCGTCAAAGAGCTCGGCGGCGGCCCGTTCGAATGGGCGACCAAGGTCGAGGATCGCAGCCGGCTGTGGCAGGCGCGCCACGACGGCTACCACGCCGCGCGCCGCCTGCGCCCCGGCGCCGAAGCCTTCGCCACCGACGTCTGCGTGCCGATTTCGCGGTTGGCCGAATGCGTCACCGCCGCCCAGCGCGAGGTCGCCGAATTGAAGCTGGTGGCGCCCATCCTCGGCCATGTCGGCGACGGCAATTTCCACCTCAGCCTGCTGGTCGACATGAGCGACGCCGACGAGGTGCGCCGGGCAGGAATTTTGATGGAGCGGCTGGCGCAGCTGGCGTTGGCGATGGACGGCACCTGCACCGGCGAGCACGGCATCGGCCAGGGCAAGATGAAGTACATGCTGGGCGAGCATGGGCCGGCGGCGCTGGCGGCGATGGCGGCGATCAAGCGCGCGCTCGACCCGCAGAACATCATGAACCCCGGCAAGATTGTCGCGCTCGACTAAATGCGGCGACATAGATTTGCCGGCAAGCGGCGCCAAAATCGCGTACATTCCGGGATCGAGCGCATGGCAGGGCCGGCGCCGGAGCTAAGCATTGCAGACAACACTGCTCGGATTGGCGATCGCGATCATCCTGGCGCTGGTGACGGCGCTGGTCGGCCCGCTGCTCATCGACTGGGGCAGCTATCGATCGACATTCGAGGCGCAGGCGACTCGGATCGTCGGCCTCGAGGTGCGCGTCTCCGGCGCGATCGACGCACGGCTCCTGCCGTCACCGCAGCTGACGTTGCACGGCATCGAAATTGGCCGTGGGCAGGAGAGCGTGCGCGCCCGCGCGCTGGGCCTCGAGCTTGCGCTCGGTCCCTTGATGCGCGGCGAATGGCGCGCGACCGAGATGCATCTCACCGGGCCGCAACTGACGCTCGGCCTCGATGCCGCAGGTCGTCTGCAAGTCCCCAATTTGGCGATCGGTCTCGATCCCGACGCGCTGAGCATCGACCGGCTCAGCATCGACGACGGCACGCTGACGCTAACCGATGCCGCCGCCCGCAGCCTGACGCTTGATCATCTCTGGTTTAAGGGCGAGGTGCGTTCCTTGCTCGGCCCGGTCAAGGGCGAGGGCGCAACCAATGTCGGCGGTGACCTCTATCCGTTCCGGCTGTCGGCGAGCCGCTACGGCGACGACGGCAAGCTGCGGCTGCGCCTCACCGTCGATCCGGTCAACCATCCGCTCAGCGCCGAAGCCGACGGCGCGCTCTCGCTCGGTGGCGGCACCCCGGTTTTTGAGGGCACGCTGAGCTTGCGGCGGCCGGTCGGTCTTGCCGCCGCCGGACGCAGCGGCGGGCTCATCCAGCCGTGGTACCTCGGCGGCAAGGTTAAGGCGACGACGACCTCGGCGCTGATGCAGAACGTCGAATTTCAGTACGGTGCGGCCGATCGAGGCTTCAAACTCACCGGCGTCGCCGATTTCAAGTTCGGTAAAACGCCGCGCTTTGACGGCGTGCTGTCGGCTGACCAGATCGATCTCGACCGTGCGCTCGCCGAACGCGGCGGCGCGCTACCGCCCGCTGCCGCACTTGCACGCCTCGCGCAACTGGGCGGCAGCGCCTTCCGCCCCGGCATTCCCGTCAAGATTGGCATCGGCATCGATCGGGTGACGCTCGGCGGCGACACGGTGCAGAACCTGCGCGGCGACCTCAGCGCCGACGCCGGCGATTGGAGCCTGGATCACTTCGAATTTCGCGCGCCGGGCTTCACCCAGGTGCGGGTCAGCGGCCGCCTCGCGGTCGCGGGCAATGGCGTCGATTTCAGGGGTCCCGCAGAACTGAAGACCAACGATCCCAAGGCGCTGACCGCATGGCTCGAAGGGCGGCCTTTGGCGCACAGCGAGCTGCGGCCGTTGAGCCTGCGTGGGGACATCACGCTCGCCGGCGACAGAATTGCGGCCGATCGGCTCGAGGCCGAATTCGACCGCAAACCGATCACCGGCCGCTTCGCCTATGCCTTTGCCGAGGGAACACAGCCGGCGCGGCTCGAGGCAAATTTCAAGGCACAGGATCTCGATATCGACGCCGCGCTCGCCTTTGGCAATGCGCTGCTGGCCGGCGCCGATATCGAGCGGCCGCACGATATGACGATTGCCGCCGACATCGGCCACGGCACGGTCGCCGGGCTCGATGCCCGCGATCTGAGCGCCCGACTCAAGGTCGATGCCGGCGGGCTCAGGATCGACCGGCTGTCGGTCGCCGACCTCGGCGGTGCCGCCATGTCGGCCAGCGGGCACATCGTCACGGCGCCCAAGCCGCAGGGCCGCATCAATCTCGATCTCGACGCGCGGAACATGACGCCGGTCGCAGCCCTGCTGGCGCGGTTCTGGCCGGAGACCGCCGGCATGATTGCGCCTCGCGCGCAGGCGATGGCGCCGGCCAAATTACATGCCCAGCTCAGCGTCGAAGGCGATTCGCCCAAGGCTTCGATCAAGCTCGGAATCGACGGCGCCCTTGGCGCGGCACGTCTTGCCGTCACCAGCGAGACGAACGTCGATTTGCTGTCTCTTGGTCTGGGCGACTTCAAGCTCGGCGGCACGCTTGCGGCCGATGACGGCAGGCAACTGCTCGCCATGCTCGGTGTCGATTCTGTTGTGGCCGCAGATGCGGGCGCCGCGGTCCTCGAATTTGAGGCAAGCGGCCCGGCGCATGGCGAACTTCATGTCGAGGGTACACTCAAGGCGGCTACTCTCGACGCGAGCGCGAGCGGCACGGCAAACCCGTTCGCCGGCAAGCCTTCCGCCGCGGTGCAGGCGGCGATCTCCCGCGTCCAGCTCAGGCCGTTCCGGGACGGGCAGGGCGTCATTCCAGCGAACTTCAACGGGCGGATCGCGCTCGCCGGCGGCGAGCTGACGCTGGACAATATCGAGGCGAGCCTCGCCGGCAGCACCATGCGCGGCAGGCTCGCGTTGACTTTGGCAGCGCCGCATCGATTGCAGGGCGACATCGTCGTCGACCGGATCGATGGCAGCCGCATGATCGCGGCGGCTGTCGGCATGCCGGCGGCGAAGGCAACGGGCTGGAGCGCGGCGGACGAGCCCTTTACCGCGGGACTCTTGGGCGACTATGCCGGGCGCATTACGGTGAAAGCGCATAGTGTCGAACTGATGCCACAACTGGGCGCGCAGGACTTCGGCGCGACCATCATCTTCGATAAGAAGGACGTGTCATTCGCAGATATCTCCGGCGATATTGCCGGCGGCCGACTGAGCGGCGGCCTGTCGTTCCGCGCGGCGGAAGATGGGCTGCACATGAGTACGCGCTTCGCCCTGAACGGCGCCGATGCGGGTAAGCTTTTGGCATCCGGCGCCCGGCGGCCGGTGACAGGTACGCTTGCGCTGTCGGGCGAAATGGCGGGCGTGGGTCTCAGCCCGGGAGCGCTGATCGGATCGCTGCAAGGCGAGGGGCGGTTCATTCTTACGGATGCGCAATTTTCCGGGCTCGACCCGCGCGTCTTCGATTCCGTTACCGGCGCAGTCGATCGGGGGCTGGTGGTCGATCAGGCGCGCATTGCCGATCTGGCGAGCAAGGCACTGCTCGGTGGGCCGCTCACGGCCAAGAGTGTGCGGGGCGACCTTCCCGTCAGCGCCGGCCAGGTACGGCTGAGCAAATTCAGCGTCGACGGCGCGGCGCTGCAATTGACGGCTGCGGGCGAGCTCGATCTGACCACAGGTGCGATCGATGCGCGGCTGGTGCTGTCGGGGCCGGGCGCTCAGGGCGGTGCGCGGCCGGACATTTTCATCTCCTTGAAGGGTCCGCTGTCCGCGCCGGAGCGCGCGGTCGACGTATCGGCGCTGACCGGCTGGCTGACCTTGCGGCAGATCGAAAACCAGTCAAAACAGCTGCGCACGATCGAGTCCGCGCCGCCGCCGAAGCCGAAGAGCGAGGCGCCGCCCGCCGCCAAACGGACGCCGCCGGCACCGCCGGCGGGGCGGCAGCCGGCGCCATCGGTAGGGCGCGGCCCGCTTCAACTCACCCCGCAACAACATGCGCCGGCCTTGCCGCCGCCGGTCGAAGTCGGACGAATACCCGGACGGCCATCGCTGCCGGAGGCCTCAGCAGTCGGCTCGCAACGCTGAGGCCGCTTTTCCGCCGCTGCGCGCTGCACCGCGTGCATGCGTGCCGCCGGCGCGTGCGCGATAATGGTCCAGAACGAAGAGTCGGATCGCCGACGACAGATTATTGCGGTCGCGGCCGGTATCGATTGTCGCCACGAGATCGGAGAGCGTGAGGTCGCGCTCGCTGGCAATTTCCTTCAAACCCTTCCAGAAGGCATCTTCCAAGCTGACGCTCGTCTTGTGCCCTGCGACCACGATCGAGCGCTTGACCACCGGCGAGCTCATCGGTCGCTGTCCTTGTCGATCCGATGCAGGTCGAGTTCGCGCCGGGCCTTCTCCTCACGCGCCGCATCGCGCTCGCGCTCGGATTTCGGCCGACCGTGCGCAACGCGGCTCACGGCGGCGCGAGACTCATCATCGCGCCGCTTGGCGCGCTTGCGCGCAAGACGAAGATTGATCAGCTCGGCCATGCCAGCCTCACGGCAGGTCGGATTTGGTCATTGCCCCTGCGTCGGTGCCGCATGCGCCGTCAGGGCCGCAGCCGGCCCTGGCCGGCCAGCGCCACCATCAATGCGTGGAGGCTTGATCGCGGGCAATACACAGTTGGTTGATCGGCAAAATCCGCGTCGTTGCGGCCTCGATAGGCATTGCCGAATGCAACCAGGCCGAGGCTGTCCACAGTGCGGCTCAGCGCGGCCGCACCATGTTCTGCGGCCGCACCAGGCGGTCGAATTCCGCGGCGGTGACAAAGCCAAGCCGCACCGCCTCCTCGCGTAGCGTGGTACCGTTGGCGTGTGCGGCTTGTGCCACTTGCGCGGCCTTGTCGTAGCCGATCCTGGGTGACAGCGCCGTCACCAGCATGAGCGAGCGCTCCATCAATTCGCGGATGCGCGGTTCGTTGGCCTTGATACCGGTCACGCAATTGTCGGTAAAGGATCTCGCCGCATCGGCCAGCAGCCTAATCGACTGCATCATGCAGTAAGCCAGCACCGGTTTGAACACGTTGAGTTCGAAATGCCCCTGGCTGCCGGCAACGGTGATCGCGGTCTGATTACCGAACACCTGGCAGCACACCATGGTCAGCGCCTCGCTTTGCGTCGGATTGGTCTTGCCCGGCATGATCGAGGAGCCGAGTTCGTTTGACGGCAGAATCAATTCGCCGAGCCCCGAGCGCGGCCCAGAGCCGAGCAGGCGGATGTCGTTGGCGATCTTGAACAGCGCCACGGCTGCGGCGTTGATCGCGCCGTGCACAAAGACATAGGCGTCATGGGCGGCCATGTGCTCGAATTTATTCGGCGCCGAGACGAAAGGCAGCTTGGTCAATTTGCCGATGCGCCGGGCAAAGGCCTTGGCAAATTGCGGCTTGGTGTTGAGCCCGGTGCCGACCGCGGTGCCGCCCTGCGCCAGCGGGTAGAGCTCGCGCTGCGCCAAGACAAGGCGCGCGATGGCCGATTTGACCTGCGCGGCATAGCCGGAAAACTCCTGGCCCAGCGTGATCGGCGTTGCGTCCATGGTGTGGGTGCGGCCGATCTTGATGATCCTGGCAAATTGCCTGGTCTTGCGGTCGAGCGCGGATTGCAGGTGCTTGAGCGCCGGCAACAGGCGATCACGGATGGCGATCGCCGCCGCGATATGCATGGCGGTCGGGATCGCATCGTTCGACGACTGGCTCATATTGACGTGATCGTTAGGGTGCACCGGCGATTTGGCGCCGAGCTTTGAGCCGAGCGCGACGTTGGCGGCGTTGGCGATCACCTCGTTGACGTTCATGTTGGTCTGGGTGCCGGAGCCGGTCTGCCAGACCAGCAGCGGAAAGTGCGCATCCATCTTGCCGTCGGCGATATCTTGCGCCGCCTTGATGATGGCGGCGGCGCGCCTGCGATCGAGCGAGCCCAGGTCGCGGTTGACTTCGGCGGCGGCGCGCTTGATCAGCCCCAGCGCGCGCACGATCTCGATCGGCATGCGCTCGCTGCCGATGCGGAAATTGCGCAACGAGCGCTCGGTCTGCGCGCCCCAGAGCTTGTCGACTTCGATTTCAAGCGGGCCGAAGGCGTCGGCTTCGGTGCGGGTGCGGGGCTTGCCGCCTCGTCTTGCGCTTCGCTTGCGCGATCTTGCCATTACTTCTTGCGGAACCGATCGAGGCGGACGACTTCGCCGCCGCCGATCGGCTTGTCGGGCGTGGGATCGGGCACCGCCGGCGGCGCAGGCGGCTTTTCCGTTGCTGCCACCGTGGGCGGACGCGCCGAGGAGACGCCGCGGGGCTTCTTTCCTGCTGCCTTATCCTGCGTCAGCGTCGGCGCCGGCCGCTGTTCCTCGCCCTCGGTCACCTCTTCGAACTGCAAGCCGAACTGCACGGACGGATCGAAGAAGCCGCTGATCGCTTCGAACGGCACCGTGAGCTTCTCCGGGATGCCGCCGAACGACAGTCCGACCTCGAAATCATGGTCGCCGACCGTCAGATCCCAGAACTGGTGCTGGAGGATAATCGTCATCTCTTCCGGATACTGCGCGAGCAGCCGCTCGGAGATGCGCACGCCGGGCGCTTGGGTGTCGAACGTGATGTAGAAGTGGTGCTCGCCCGGCAGACCTTTTTTGGCGGCGTCGGCGAGCACGGTCCGCACCACCCCGCGCAGGGCTTGCTGGGTCAGAACATCGTAGCGGATATGGTCGGCCATCGGATGCTTGCAGTTTCGCGGGGAATCTAGCGCGATTGGCGGCGAAAGCTATCCCGGCAGCAACGCAAAAACCACATTGTCACAATCGGAAGGAAGTGGAGGCTTCTGTTGCCAGGTGCCTCCGAACCCCGCCTGATGGAGCTTAACCCGTCAGGGCTTTAGATCGGTCTTTCGGACTGCTTACGCAGCCAGAGCAACCGGAGCATAGTTGTCATTGGCAACTATGAATTTGGCCCGATAACGGCGGTACCATGCCGAGCAAAAGTCCGCCCTTTACGCCCTCGTCGATCCTAGTTCGGCCCCGTTGGTGGAGCCGCCGGGTACTGCCCCCGGGTCCGATGGGTTTATTACGACGGCCGTTTATCGCCATAGCCGGGTTGCCCCGGCCCCTTGAATATAGGGGCGAAGGCTTAAGGAATAAAGACCGTCCATGACGGCCGGTTTTTGCGGCCTAGGGCGGTATGGCCTGTGCCGTTCGCCCTGGTTGCCGCGCTCCTCGGCCCTGTCCCCTTCGCCGCCGGCTCGGGGGCCACGGGTGATGCGCGCGGAAGACGCGATCCGCCTAGGCCTGCGCTCAATTCGAGGCAATATTTAGCGCTGGCAACGGCGATCCATTAGCACTGCCGCCACATCCGCCGCACCCCGGTACGGATCGCGCGCATAATGGGCTGCGACAGCAGGTGTGGTCGATGCGCGATTGGCTGCTATTGCTCGCACCCATAGCCCTCGTCATCTATTTTCTGGTCTACCCCGACCGGTTCAGTGCATTCATGGCGTGGGCGTCCCATCTCGTCGGCTGATTATCGGCCGGCCACGTCCTTGCCGATGGGCCAGAGTGCAAGACCGGCAAGCTTCAGATGAGCCCATGCGAAGGGCAGGCCGATGATCGTCATCGCCAACAGCACGGCGACGATCAAATGACCGAGCGCCAGCCACCAGCCCGCGAGCACGAGCCAGATCAGATTGCCGAGGAAGCCGATCGGGCCAGAACCGATGCCGGTCTTGCGGTCGACCACCGTCTGGCCGAAGGGCAACAGCGTGTAGAGCGCGATGGTCAGCGCCGCTCGGGCCCACGGAATGCCGATGATGGTGAGCACCATGATCGCAGCGGCGATAAGCCAGCCGACGGCCATTTGCAGGCCGCCGAATACGATCCACAGCACGTTCAACAGCAAATTCATCGCAGACATGCGACCTGAGCTAACGATGCCATGACGGTCCTGCAAGGCTGCGCCGGCCTTCGCCCGCTGGCTGCATCCGGCGGCGTTGGTATGCTTGCCTGTAATGTCCGATTCTTCCCCCGATAGACCAGCGTCGCCCTTGCCCAGCGAGCCCACGTTGGGCGAGTTGCTAGGGGCTTTCACTTTTGTCTCGCTCGCGGCTTTCGGCGGGGCGCTGCCTTGGTCGCGGCGCATGATCGTTGAGCGCAAGCGCTGGATGACCAATGACGAGTTCAACGAGACCTTCGCGCTGTCGCAGTTTCTGCCCGGACCGAACACGATCAATTTCTCGGTCGTATTCGGCTCGCGCTTCGGCGGCGTCGCCGGCGCGGCGGTCGCCCTGCTTGGTCTCGTCGGTCCGCCGCTTGTCATCGTCACCATTCTCGGCGTGCTTTACGAACGCTATGGCGACGTTGAAACGCTCGGCCATATTCTCTCCGGCGTCGCTTCGGCGGCGGCCGGACTGCTGATCGCCTCGGTCGCAAAGATGGCATCGCCGATGTTCATGCGGGAATGGAACTCGGGGCCGCCGGTGGCGATCCTGGCATTCATCGGCGTCGCGATCATGCACTGGCCGCTGCCTTATGTGTTTCTGGGGCTGGCGCCGATTGCGGTCGCGTTGGCCTGGTTCAAGCGGTGAGGCGATGAGCCAGAACCCGCTATGGACGCTGTTTTCGCTGTTCGCCGTGCTGTCGCTGCTGGCCGTCGGCGGCGCCAATGCCGCGATCCCGGAAATGCACCGGGTTGCCGTCGACGTCATGCATTGGATGACCGACAAACAGTTCGCCGACATGTTCGCGATCTCGCAGCTGTCGCCTGGGCCGAACGTGATTATCGTGGCGCTGATCGGCTATCACGTCGCCGGCCTTGCCGGGGCGGCGGTCGCAATCACCGCGATGGTGGTTCCGACGTGCGTGCTCGCTTATTTCGTGGCGCGCACCTGGGACCGTTTCAAGGACGCGCGCTGGCGCGTCGCCGTGCAACAGGGCTTCGTGCCGGTGTCGCTTGGCCTGATAGCCGCCAGCGCGGCGGTGCTGGCACGGGCCGCCGACCACAACGTGTATGCGGCGCTGATCACGCTGGCGACCGCGGCGACCGCGTTCTGGACACGCGTCAACCCGCTGTGGGTTTTCCTGATTGCAGGCGTTCTTGGATTCGCGCGGTTGGTTTAGGCCGCAGCCGCGACGACGCGCTTGCGCTTGATGTCGCTTACGACGTGCAGCAACGCCCGATCAGCGCAATGGCTGGGCAGCGCCTTGCGTGGGGCGCCCGTCCGGGAACTCGATGTACCGGTGCACCAAAAGCCCGCGCGATTCGAGCGCGTACTTGCTGTTGGCCGGAAAGCGTGCCGGCAATTGCGTCAAGCGATGCATGGTGAAGTCGCCCCGCAGCCGCCCCGGTGAACGCCGAACCTGTGAAGGTAAACAGGGACCACGAAATTGTTGAATTATGGCCTTTTTCCACCAACTTAAGGCTACGGAACTATACGTAGCGGGGCTTTCCTGAATTGCCGCCGGAGGCTTTGACGCGCATGTAGTGGACATGGGCAACAAGAAACCAATGTTGGTTCGCTCCTGTCCGGTTTGTCGGGTGGCCATGATGCGCATCGAGAGCGGTTGGGAATGCCCGCAATGCGGTAGCTCGATCATCCTGGAATCGCCGCCGCCAAACGAGTCCCGTGCGGCGGAAGGCGTTGTCCAGCCGGCCGCGATGCACGCCTGATCGCGCCGGTTCGCCGGCAGGTAATCATCTTTTCCGATGAGCAAAAGCGGCTGACGCTCGGCTTGAGCGACATCCTGACCGCTTTCGGCGTGCCTGGCCTCTATGCTAGTTCTAGGCGCGCAGGTGGGGCCCGCAAAAGAAACCGAAATAAATGGGCCAGGGAGGAACACCTATGGCCGGAGAAAGCCCATCGCGGGAGCGTGGCTTTCGTTTCAAGGTGCGCGGACCGCGTGACTTTTACGGCGGCATCGCGCTGATCATTCTCGCAATTCTGGCGATCTGGGCGGCAAGCGACTTGCCGGGCCAGCAGGGCTTCACCTTCGGTTCAGGCACCGCGCCGCGGATGTTTGCGGGGCTGCTTGCGGGGATCGGCGCCCTGGTCGCGCTGAGCGGACTGCTCGTCGAAGGTCCCCCGATCGAAGGCTACGCGGTGCGCGGACCGGCCTTTGTGCTCACGGGCATCCTGGCCTTCGCGGTCATGATTCAGGGAATCGGTCTGCAGCCGGTCGGCATTCCGCTGACCATTCCGCCGCTTGGACTGGTGGCATCGACCTTCGCCGCGTTTATGATCTCGATCATGGGCTCGACCGAGTTGCGCTGGGTTGAGGCGTTCATTGCCGCCGTCGCCATGACGGCATTTTGCATCGGGCTGTTCGTCTACCTGCTGCAGTTGCCGTTCCAGCTCTGGCCCGGGTACTGAGCGGATGTCGGAACTCCTGCACAATCTGGTACTCGGCTTTTCGGTCGCGACCAATCTGCACAACCTCGCCTTCTGCCTGTTAGGAGCGCTGGTCGGCACGCTGGTCGGCGTGCTGCCGGGTATCGGCACGGTGGCGACGGTGGCCATGCTGCTGCCCATCACGTTCGGGCTTCCGCCCGTCGGCGCGCTGATCATGCTCGCCGGCATCTATTACGGCGCTCAATATGGCGGTTCCACCACATCGGTGTTGGTGAATATCCCGGGTGAGGCGACCTCGGTCGTGACCTGCCTCGACGGTCACCAGATGGCGCGGCAAGGACGCGCCGGCGCCGCGCTTGCCATCGCCGCCATCGGCTCGTTCTTCGCCGGCTGCGTCTCGACCGTGCTGGTCGCGGCGCTTGGCGTGCCGCTGACTTCGATCGCGCTGCTGTTCGGACCGGCCGAATATTTCTCGCTGATGGTGCTCGGCCTGATCTTCGCGGTCGTGCTGGCGAAAGGCTCGGTGCTCAAGGCCATCGCCATGATCCTCACCGGGCTTATGTTGTCGATGGTCGGTACCGATCTCGAAACCGGCGCCGGCCGTATGACGCTCGGCCTGCCCGAGCTCTATGACGGCATCGGCTTCACCAACGTGGCGATGGGCCTGTTCGGCTTCGCCGAGATCATCCGCAACCTGGAAATGTCACAGGAGTCGCGCGATATCATAAAGGGCAAGATCAAGGGTCTGATGCCGACGCGCCAGGATCTCATCGATTCCTCCGGCGCGATTGCGCGCGGCACCATTCTCGGCTCGATGCTGGGCATCCTGCCGGGAGGCGGTGCAGTGGTGGCCTCGTTTGCCGCCTATACCTTCGAGAAGCGCATCTCCAAGCATCCGGAGCGCTTCGGGCGCGGCGCCATCGAGGGTGTGGCGGCGCCGGAAAGCGCCAACAACGCGGCGGCGCAGACCTCGTTCATTCCGCTGCTCACGCTCGGCATTCCGCCCAACGCCGTGATGGCGTTGATGGTCGGCGCTATGACCATCCACGGCATCGTGCCGGGCCCGCAGGTCATGACCAAGCAGCCGGACTTGTTCTGGGGGATGATCGCATCGATGTGGCTCGGCAATCTGATGCTGGTCGTCATCAACCTGCCGCTGGTCGGCGTTTGGGTCAGCCTGCTGCGCGTACCTTACCGGCTGCTCTATCCGTCGATCATCGTGTTCTGCTGCATCGGCATCTACTCGATCGACAACTCGCCCTTCGATGTCTTGATCTCCGCAGTGTTCGGCCTGTTCGGCTACTGGCTGGTCAAGCATGATTTCGAGCCGGCGCCGCTGGTGCTGGCTTTCGTGCTCGGGCCATTGATGGAGGAGAACCTTCGCCGCGCCATGGTGCTGGCGCGCGGCGATGCCACAGTGTTTTTTACGCGGCCAATTTCGGCTGGGCTGATTGCGGTCGCGGTGGCGCTTTTGGTGATCGCGGTGCTGCCGATGATCCGCAAGCGCCGCGACGAGGTCTTCGTCGAATAGCGCCTACGCGAACAAGCCCGCGCAGACCAAGGCGATACCGACAGTCAATACTGTCATGATGCCGATTGTGATCATGGAACCCACATCCGAATTACGGACTATGGGGTTCACTTCGCCATTACGCGGCAGGAGGTACCAGAAGCTGCCAGCACCCAACGCAATCAGAACGATCCCGGAAATCGTGTACATCGCCAACGTCCCGTCAGTTAACCGAAGGCCAGCACCCAGAACGTGCCGGCGACAATGGCGCCGACGATCGAACAGGGGATAGCCCATTCGATCAGGGCCAAGGCCTTCTGCTGCATGACAAAACCCTCGCCTGCGGTCGCAGGACGCGATTTGTTGTAGGGGTGCGTTGTGCGAACGGCGCGTAAAGTTTAACCGCCGTTGCGTAAAATTCTTATAACCGAGCGGCGGCGCGCCTCAGCCTGCCGCCAGAATGGATGCGGTTCCGGCAATGAGCAGGATCACCTGCACACAGAACGCTGTGATATTGACGTCCCACTTGCGCGCGACGATCGGAATCGGCGCGTCGAACGGCAGATAGCCGTTGGTGTCGTAGGCGGCGCCACCATAGACCGGCATGGTGAATACCGCGATGAAGAACCCTGCGTAGACGATGCCGGCGATGATGGCGGCGAGATAGAGCCGCTCGATCGCGTAGGGGCCCGGCCACCACAACAGCGCCAGCGCCAGCACGCCGAAGCCGATATAGCTCGTGATCTGCCAGACCACATGGAAGCGCGCGTGTCCGGTCCATCGGGGATTGGTGGCATGCGTCTTGTTGAAGTCGGCGAGGATGGTGATGAAGCCGTAGCCGATGGTCACCAGCGTCAACAGCACGCGGGCAAGAAGGCTGTAGTCGAAGCTCATGGCGTTTCTCCTGTTCTTGGCCGAGGCGGGGTCGTCACGTCACCAGGGCCGGCCGGGCGGGCGGCGGCCAGCAAGGCGCGGCATTTTCATCGGAATCAAGGGCTTGCCTCAGCTTCCGGGGGTGGAACTTATACCGTCAAGGGCCTGTCGATAAGCGGCTGCGGCGGTTGCCGGGGCGGCTAAACTTGCCCATGGTTGAGTCGCGGAAGGCCGGACCCGGAGCAATGCGCCAGTATCTCGAATTGATGGAGCATATCCTCGCCGACGGTGTGGAAAAGCGCGACCGCACCGGCACCGGCACCCTCTCGGTGTTCGGGCACCAGATGCGCTTCGATCTTTCAGCCGGCTTCCCGCTGCTGACCACCAAGAAGCTGCATCTGAAATCGATCGTCTACGAATTGCTCTGGTTTTTGGCCGGCGACACCAACATCAAATATCTCAACCAGCACGGCGTGCACATCTGGGACGAATGGGCCGACGAGCGCGGCGAACTCGGACCTGTCTACGGCCAGCAATGGCGCTCGTGGCCGGCCCAGGACGGCCGCACCATCGATCAGATCAGCCACGTCATTGGCATGATCAAACGCAACCCGGACTCGCGCCGGCTGATCGTCACCGCCTGGAATCCGGCCGACGTCGACAAGATGGCGCTGCCGCCCTGCCATTGCCTGTTCCAGTTCTACGTCGCGGCGGGCCGCCTGTCGTGCCAGCTCTATCAGCGCTCCGCCGATGTCTTCCTCGGCGTGCCGTTCAACATCGCCTCCTACGCTCTGCTGACGCTGATGGTGGCGCAGGTGACCGGCCTCAAGGCCGGCGATTTCATCCATACTTTCGGCGACGCTCACCTCTACCTCAATCATCTCGAGCAGGCGCATCTGCAGTTGTCGCGGGCGCCGCGCGCGTTGCCGACAATGCGCATCAATCCGGACGTGAAGGACATCTTCGCTTTCCGCTACGAGGATTTCAAAGTCGAGAACTACGACCCGCATCCGCACATCAAAGCGGAGGTCGCGGTGTGAGCCTCGCTATCCGCGCGGCGCGGCCCTCGGACCGCGCGCTGGTCTTCGCTCTGGTGCGCGAACTCGCCGAATACGAAAATTTGTCCGCCGACGTCGACGCCACCGAGGATGCGATCGCCGCGGCGCTGTTCGCGCCGCAGCCGCGTCTTTATTGCGACATCGCCGAATGGGCAGGCGAGCCGGCGGGCTTTTCGAGCTGGTTCCTCAACTATTCGACTTTTCGCGGGCGACCCGGGATATATGTCGAGGACATTTTCGTGCGGCCGCAATTCCGCAAGCGCGGCATCGGCAAGGCGCTGATGCAGCGTCTCGCCCGCCGTTGCGTGGCGGATGGCTACGCGCGCTTCGAATGGGCGGTGCTCGACTGGAACACACCGTCGATTGCGTTCTACAAGTCGATTGGCGCGCAAGTGCTGAACGAATGGCGCATCTGCCGGCTGAGCGGTGAGGCGCTCAGCGGTTTTGCGCGCGAGGGTGTGTCATGAGATCGGGGAAAACCGTCGTCCTCGTCGCCGCCGTCGGCGAAAACGGCGTGATCGGCAATCAGGGCGCGCTGCCGTGGCGGCTCAAGTCCGACCTGATGCATTTCAAGCGTCTCACCGTCGGCAAGCCGGTCATCATGGGCCGCAAAACCTTCGAATCGATCGGCAAGGCGCTCAAGGACCGCACCAATATCGTGCTCAGCCGCGATCTGTCCCTGGCCGCGCCGGGCGCCGTGCTGGCGACCAGCATGGACGCCGCTTTCGCCTTCGCCAAGACCGACGCCGACAAGCGCGGTGTCAATGAGATCATGGTGATCGGCGGCAGCGATGTTTTCGAGGCCGCCATGGAGGTCGCCGACCGGCTGGAGATTACCCGCGTCCATGCCTCGCCCGAGGGCGATTCATATTTTCCCGAAATCGACCCGCAGCAATGGCGCGAGGTCAAGCGCGAGCGCCGCGCGCGCGGGCCGCAGGATGGCGCCGACTTCACGATCCTGACATACGAGCGCATCCGCTAAAGCGCCTAAATACGCCGCAGAACCCGCGCGTTGTAACGCCACCTTGCGTCCCCTATAACCCATGCCGACATAAGGCTACCGGCGCGAAACGGCCGGTGCGCCGGGAGATCAATTCAAATGCCATGGACCAATCAGGGCGGCGGTGGCGGCGGCCCTTGGGGCTCGGGCGGCAAGGGGCCTTGGGGCTCCGGACCGCAGTCGCCGGGCGGCCCGAAGCCGCCGGATCTCGAGGAAATCCTGCGCCGCGGCCAGGACAGGCTGCGCCGCGTGCTGCCCGGCGGCAATATGGGCAACAAGGGCTTTGCACTCGTCGGCCTTGCAGCGATTGCGCTGTGGGGCTTCTCCGGCTTCTTCAAGGTCGAGCCCGATGAACTCGGCGTGGTCCTGCGCTTCGGCCAGCAGGTGCGTGAAGTCCAGCCCGGGCTCAACTACCACCTGCCTTATCCGGTCGAGACGGCGCTGACGCCCAAGGCCCTGCGCGTCAACAAGATCGACATCGGCGTGCGCGAAGTCGACACCACGCGCCGCGGCGCCGCCGCGTTGCGCGACGTGCCGGAAGAGAGCCTGATGCTGACCGGCGACGAGAACATCGTCGACGTCGACTTCTCGGTCTTTTGGAAGGTCAAACCGAGCGGCGTCGGCAATTTCCTCTTCAACATCCAGAACCCGGAAGGCACCGTGAAGGCGGTCGCCGAAAGCGCCATGCGCGAGGTAATCGGCCGCTCGGAGATCCAGCCGATTCTCACTGGCGCGCGCCAGACCATCGAGACGGCTGTCCAGGATCTGATGCAGAGAACGCTCGATCACTACGGTGCCGGAGTCGACGTCACCCAGGTGCAATTGCAGAAGGTCGATCCGCCGACACAGGTGATCGACGCCTTCCGCGACGTGCAGGCGGCGCGTGCAGACCTCGAACGTTCGGTCAACGAGGCACAGACCTATGCCAACAAGGTCATCCCGCAGGCGCGCGGCGAAGTCGCCAAGATAACCCAGGCGGCGGAAGCCTATCGTTCGCAGACGGTTGCCGACGCCACCGGCCAGACCGCACGCTTTCTGAAGATCTACGAGCAGTACAAGAAGGCGCCCGAGGTCACCCGCGAGCGCATGTATCTGGAGACCATGGAACGCGTGCTTGGCTCGACCGACAAGGTGATCGTCGACACCAAGCCCGGCACGCAAGGTGTCCTGCCCTATCTGCCGTTGCCGGAATTCACCCCCAAACCGGCGCCGCCGCGCGCGGGAGGCCAGCAATGAGGCTCAATGTCGCCGGCGGGGTCATTGCCGTCCTCGTGATTGCCGCGCTGATGGTCGCCTATTCGGCGTTGTTCACGCTTTATCCGACGCACCAGGCGCTGGTGCTGCGGCTGGGCAAGCCGCAGGCTGTCATTACCGAACCAGGCCTGCACGCGAAGGCGCCGTTCATCGACAGCGTCGTCTACGTCGACAAGCGCATTCTCGATCTCGAGGCGCCGGCGCAGGAAGTCATCGCTTCCGACCAGAAGCGGTTGGTGGTGGATGCTTTCGCGCGCTACCGCATTCACGACGCGCTGCGCTTTTATCAGACGCTCGGCTCGAAGCAGGCGGCCGACTCGCAGCTCGCGATTTTGCTCAACTCGGCGCTGCGCCGCGTGCTCGGTGAAGCAACGTTCATCCACGTCGTGCGCGACCAGCGCGCCGAGTTGATGGCGCGCATCCTTGGGCTGATTGACAAGGAAGCGCAGGGTTACGGCATCCAGGTGGTCGACGCGCGCATCCGGCGTGCCGACCTGCCGGAGCAGAATAGCCAGGCGGTGTACCGCCGCATGCAGACCGAGCGCCAGCGCGAGGCCGCCGAGTTCCGCGCCGAGGGGGCGCAGCGCGCCCAGGAAATCCGCTCGCGCGCCGATCGCCAGGTCACCGTGCTGGTGGCGGAAGCCAATTCGAAAGGCGAGCAGATCCGCGGCGAGGGCGATGCCCAGCGCAACGAGATTTTCGCCAAGGCCTTCAGTCAGGATCCGGACTTCTTCAGCTTCTACCGCTCGATGCAGGCCTACGAAAACGGCCTCAAGCCCGGCGATACGCGCCTGTTGCTCAAGCCCGACACCAGTTTCTTCCGCTATTTCAACAATCCGAGCGGCAAGGCGGCCGAAGGCGAACAGGCGGGGCCGCCCGCGAACCCGGCTGCGCCGCGTACGCCGGGCGCGCCTTCGGCGTCCCGCTAACGGGGTGGTCGCCGCCTAAATGTCCGACTTTCTCGCAGCGCTCGGGCTGGTGTTCGTCATCGAAGGGCTGATCTTCGCTGCCTTTCCGTCCCAGGCCAAACGCGCGATGACGAGCGTGCTAGAGACCCCCGAGGCAAGTCTGCGCATCATCGGTATTGCTTCGGCGGTGGTCGGTGTCATCGTGGTTTGGCTGGTGCGCGGCTAGCCGAGGCAATCGTCGGATTTTGCAGGCAAATCGGCCTCCACGGCTTTGAGGGGACCTGCCCTTGAATCGCCTTGAAGACAGGGCCACTTTGCGGCAGACCGCTTCCCAGGAGAATCGACGCCCATGGGCGCACTCTTTTCCCGTATGACGACACATGTCCGCCGTCCGGCGGCTGCCATTTTGCTCATTGGCGCAATTGCTTGGCCGATAGCGCCGGCTTCCGCGCGTGGGCCCGAAGGCATCGCCGACGTTGCCGAGCAGGTCATCGACGCCGTCGTCAATATCTCGACCAAGCAAACCGTGGATCTGAGCAGCAACGCAATGCCGCAGCTGCCGCCCGGCTCGCCCTTCGAGGAGTTCTTCGAGGAGTTTTTCAAGAACCGCCGCGGCAAGAACGGCGAGGCGCCAACGCCGCGCCGGGTCAACTCGTTGGGCTCCGGCTTCATCATCGATCCGTCGGGCCTCGTCGTCACCAACAATCACGTCATCGCCGGCGCCGACGAGGTCAACGTCATCCTCAACGACGGCAGCACGCTCAAAGCGGAAGTGATCGGCCGCGACACCAAGACCGATCTGGCCTTGCTCCGGGTCAAGCCCGACCGGCCGCTCAAGGCCGTCAAGTTCGGCGACAGCGACAAGCTGCGCCTCGGCGAATGGGTGATCGCGATCGGCAATCCGTTCAGCCTGGGCGGCACCGTCACCGCCGGCATCGTTTCGGCGCGTAACCGCGACATCCAGTCGGGCCCCTACGACAACTACATCCAGACCGACGCCGCCATCAATCGCGGCAACTCGGGCGGCCCGCTGTTCAATCTCAATGGCGAGGTGGTGGGCGTGAACACCGCGATCATCTCGCCGTCGGGCGGCTCGATCGGTATCGGTTTTGCCGTGCCGTCGAAGACCGTCGTACCGGTCATCGACCAGCTGCGCGAGTTCAAGGAAGTGCGGCGCGGCTGGCTCGGCGTGCGCATCCAACAGGTCAGCGACGAGATCGCCGATAGCCTCAACATCAAGCCGCCGCGCGGCGCGCTCGTCGCCGGCATCGACGATAAGGGCCCGGCCAAGCCCGCCGGCATTGAGCCGGGTGACGTGATCGTCAAGTTCGACGGCAAGGACATCAAGGAGATGCGCGATCTGCCGCGCATCGTTGCCGACACGCCCGTCGGCAAGGACGTCGCGGTGACGGTGATCCGCAAGGGTCAGGAAGTCACCAAGATGGTGAAGCTCGCCCGGCTCGAGGAGCAGGCGGAAAAGCAGGCGGCGCTGACACCGAAGAAAGATTCGGCCGGCGAGGACAAGCCGGTGGTGAAGAAGGCGCTCGGCCTCGACCTCGCCAACCTCAGCGATGACCTGCGCAAAAAACACAACATCAAGGACAAGGTGAAGGGCGTGGTGATCACGGCGGTCGAACCGGATTCGCCCGCGGCGGAGAAGCACCTCGCGCCCGGCATGGTGATCGCCGAAGTGCAGCAGCAGCCGGTGACGACTGCGGCCGATCTGCAGAGCCGCATCGACAAGCTCAAGAAGTCCGGCAAGAAGACCGTGATGCTCCTGGTGGTTACGCCCGACGGCGACCAGAATTTCGTGGTGGTCGGGCTGCAGTAACGCGGCGGCGCGGTCCGCCGCGCCGCAATCCTTCAGTCGAGCACGTGGCTGACCATGCCGTCGGCGAGCTTCGGCTCGAACCAGGTCGATTTCGGCGGCATGATGCCGCCGGCATCGGCCACCGCCATCAAATCGGCCATTTGCGTCGGGTAAAGGGCGAAGGCCGCCGCCATCTCGCCCGAAATCACGCGCGCCTCCAGACCCTCGAGCCCGCGCGCGCCGCCGACAAAGTCGATGCGCTTGTCGGTGCGCGGATCGGTGATGCCGAGCAGCGGCTCGACGACGTTACGCGTCAGCATCGTGATCGGCAGGCGGCCGATCGGGTCCTTGGGTATCAGATCGGCGCGTAGTGTCAGTCTGTGCCATTGGCCGCCGAGATAGAGGCCGAATTCGTTGGCCGCGGTGGGGCGCACCGGCTTATCCATGGGCGCAACCGTGAAGCTCTTGCGGAGCTCCACAAGGAACTGCTCGGGCGTGCGGCCGTTCAAATCCTTCACGACGCGGTTGTAGTCGAGGATGGTCATCTCGCGGTCGGGGAACATGACCGTCAGGAAATAGCGGTGCGTGCCGTCTCCCTTGCGTGCGGCAGCAACCCGCGCCGCCGCCGCCGAGCGATGATGGCCGTCGGCAATGTAGACCGCGGGCAGGGCATCGAAGGCTCCGGTGATCTTGTCGATCGCGGTCGGCTCGGAAACGACCCAGAGCTGGTGGCGTACCCCGTCATCGGCGGTGACGTCGACCGCCGGCTCGCCGGCCGCCGCCTTGGCGATGAGTGCGTCGATGGCCGGCGCGCTTTTATAGCCGATCATCACCGGCCCGGTCTGGGCGTTGACCGCCTCGATCTGGCGGACGCGGTCGTCTTCCTTCACCGGCGTGGTCAGCTCGTGTTTGCGGATGCGGTTTGAGGCGTAGTCGCCGAGCGAGGCGACGCAGGCAAGGCCGGTTTGGGCGCGTCCGCGCCAGGTGAGCCGATAGACGTAGTAGCAGGGCGCTGCGTCGCGTATCAGCACGCCGGTCTCGACCATGCGCCGCATATTTTCGGCTGCCTTGGCGTAGACCGCGCGGTTGTAAGGATCGATGCCCGGATCGAGGTCGATCTCGGGCTTGGACACGTGCAGGAAGCTGAATGGCTTGCCTTTGGCGCGCTGGCGCGCCTCCGCGCTCGATAACACGTCGTAAGGCGGCGCCAAGACTTCGGCGGCGCGCGCCGGCGCGGGACGCAAGGCACGGAACGGCTGAATGAGCGGCAACGCTATCTCCGGTTCGCGAGGCAAGGTATCAAAGCGGCAAACGAGGCAACACGATGACGAGCAACCCGGGCAGGGCGGTGCTTATCGCAGGGCCGACCGCCAGCGGCAAGTCGGCGCTGGCGCTGCGGCTGGCCGAGAAGATCGGCGCGGCAATCGTCAACGCCGATTCCATGCAGGTCTATCGCGACTTGGCGATCATCACCGCGCGGCCTTTGCCCGAGGAAGAGGCGCGTGTGCCGCACCGGCTCTACGGTCATGTCGATGCGGCAGTCAATTACTCGACGGGCCAATGGCTGCGCGACGTCGGCGAGGTGCTCGCCGGGCTTTCCCGCGCCGGCCGCCCGGCGATCCTGGTCGGCGGCACCGGGCTCTACTTCAAGGCACTGACGGCAGGCCTGGCAGCGGTGCCGCCGATCCCGGCCGCCCTCCGCCAGCAGGTGCGGGCGCGGCTCACAGCGGAGGGCGCGCCGGCGCTGCATGCCGAACTGATGCGGCTCGACCCGGCGACGGCGCGGCGCATCACGGTCAACGACCGCTCGCGCATTTCGCGGGCGCTCGAGGTGGTGCAGGCGACCGGACGGCCGCTGTCGGACTGGCACCGCGAGGGCCTGCCGCCGCTCATCGATGCCGGCCGAGCGGCCAAGGTGTTCGTCACCTGCGAGCGCGGCGAGCTGATGCGCCGCATCGAGACGCGCTTTGCCACAATGCTCAAAGCCGGCGCGCTGGAGGAGGTCCGGGCGCTAGCCGCGCGCCGGCTCGACCCGTCGCTACCGGCGATGAAGGCGCATGGCGTGCCCTGGCTCATCCGCCACCTCAAAGGCGAGATCGGGCTTGAGGAGGCCGTGGCGGGCGCGGTGATGGACACCCGCCGTTACGCCAAACGCCAGCTCACCTGGTTTCGCAATCAGATGCCGGATTGGCCGTGGCACTCGGCGGAAGAGGCCGATAAGGCGCTCGAAAATCAGCTTTCGGGACGCTAAATTCCGCTTGACCGGCACAGACGGCGCCCCTATAAACCGCGCAATGAAAGTTCGGACGGAAGTGATGTTTCGCAATATTATTACTCTCGTGGTAAGCGTTCGGACGCCGCCTCGGCAGCCCTGACAGGGCTCCCCAGGCAAGCGTCCGGACATGGCCCTTAGCGGGCCTTTTTTATTGGCGGGCGAGCAGCAGGAAGGCAGGAAGGATGGCGAGCATGACACGGGAAATGACCGGCGCCGAAATGGTGATCGAGGCGCTCGCCGATCAGGGCGTGCAGCACCTGTTCGGCTATCCGGGCGGGGCGGTGCTGCCGATCTATGATGCCATCTTCGCGCAGAAGAAGGTGCAACACGTGCTCGTCCGTCATGAACAGGGCGCGGTGCACGCCGCCGAAGGCTATGCGCGCTCGACCGGCAAGGTCGGCTGCGTGCTGGTCACTTCCGGCCCCGGCGCGACCAACGCCGTCACCGGCTTGACCGACGCGCTGTGCGACTCGATCCCGATCGTCTGCATCACCGGCCAGGTGCCGACGCACCTCATCGGCAACGACGCCTTCCAGGAATGCGACACGGTCGGCATCACCCGGCCCTGCACCAAATACAACTACCTGGTGAAGCGCATCGAGGACCTGCCGCGGGTGCTGCACGAAGCCTTCCACATCGCGCAAAGTGGTCGGCCCGGCCCGGTCGTGGTCGACATCCCCAAGGACATCCAGTTCGCCAAGGGCATCTATGCCAAGCCGAAAGATTTTCCCCACACCGGCTACAAGCCGAGGGAGAAAGGCGATATCGCCAAGATCAAGCAGGCGATCGAGCTGATGGCGCATGCCAAGCGGCCGCTGTTCTACACCGGCGGCGGCGTCGTCAATTCCGGCAAGGCGGCGAGTGAGCTCTTGCGCGAACTGGTCAAGCTCACCGGCTTTCCGATCACCTCGACCTTGATGGGGCTCGGCGCCTATCCCGGCACCGATCCGCAATGGCTCGGCATGCTCGGCATGCATGGCACGCTTGAAGCCAACATGGCGATGCACGATTGCGACGTCATGGTTTGCATCGGCGCGCGCTTCGACGACCGCATCACCGGCCGCGTCGACGCCTTCTCGCCCGGCTCGAAGAAAATCCACGTCGATATCGACCCGTCCTCGATCAACAAGAACATCCATGTCGATGTGCCGATCGTCGGCGACTGCGCCCACGTGCTCGAGGACATGGTGCGGCTGTGGCGCACCGAGGCGCGCAGCGCCAACAAAAAATCGCTGCAGATGTGGTGGACGCAGATCGACAAGTGGCGGGCGCGCAAGTCGCTCGCCTACCGCGGCTCGAACGAGGTCATCAAGCCACAATACGCCATCCAGCGGCTCTACGAGCTGACCAAGGACAAGGACGTCTACATCACTACCGAGGTCGGCCAGCACCAGATGTGGGCGGCGCAGTTCTACAATTTCCAGGAGCCGAACCGCTGGATGACGTCCGGCGGCCTCGGCACCATGGGCTACGGCCTGCCGGCTTCGGTCGGCGTGCAGCTGGCGCATCCCAAATCGCTGGTCATCGACATCGCCGGCGAGGCCAGCGTGCTGATGACCATGCAAGAATTGTCGACGGCGGTGCAGTACCGCCTGCCGATCAAGATCTTCATTCTCAACAACAACTACATGGGCATGGTCCGGCAGTGGCAGGAACTGCTGCACGGCGGGCGCTATGCCGAGAGCTATTCCGAGGCGCTGCCGGATTTCGTCAAGCTCGCCGAGGCCTATCACGCCGTCGGCATCCGCTGCGACAAGCCCGGCGATCTCGATCACGCCATCAAGGAGATGATCAAGATCGACCGACCGGTGCTGTTCGATTGCGTGGTCGATCCGAAGGAAAACTGCTTCCCGATGATCCCGTCCGGCCGCGCCCACAACGAGATGATCCTCGGCGACGCCGGGGTGTCGGTGGAGGAGGCGGTGACGGAAGAAGGCAAGGTGATGGTGTAAAAGTGATGCTGCGGAAGGCATTGCAGCGGGCGCGCTTTCCCTCTCCCCTTGTGGGAGAGGGTGCCCGAGCGGAGGGAATCCGAGCGAGGGCGGGTGAGGCGGCTGTGCCTCTCATCGACTCACGGCCCCCTCACCCGGCTCGCGCTCGCTATCGCTCCGCGCTCGCCACCCTCTCCCACAAGGGGAGAGGGGAAGAGAGCCGGCCTCACGCTGGGAGAACTCCATGAACATCGCCATCATCGGTGCCGGCAATGTCGGCGGGGCACTGGGCGCCAACTGGGCGCAGAAGGGCCACGATATCCTGTTCGGCGTCCGCGACCCCAAGGCCGAGAAGACGCAAGCCGTGCTGAAGAAGATCGGCGCCAAGGCCAAGGCGGTGAGCCCGGCCGAGGCGGCGGCCGCGGCCGACTTTATCGTTCTGTCGACGCCTTGGCCGGCGACCGAGGCTGCGATCCGGTCGATGGGCAATCTCAAGGGTAAGATCGTGCTCGACGCCACCAACCCGCTGACACGCGGGCCGGACGGCATTGCGCTCGAAATCGGCCATTCGATCTCGGCCGGCGAGAAGGTGCAGGGCTGGGCGACCGGCGCCTCGGTGTTCAAGACGCTCAACACCACCGGCTTCGGCAACATGGCGAATCCGGTGTTCAAGGGCGGACAATCGGTGATGTTCGTCGCCGGCGACGATGCGGCCAACAAACCCAAGGTCATCAAGCTGGTCGGCGATCTCGGCTTCGAGGTGATCGACGCCGGCCCGTTGCGCAATGCGCGGCTCTTGGAAGCCCACGCCATGCTGTGGATCGATCTGGCGCTGGTGCGCGGCCAGGGCCGCGACTTCGCCTTTGGAATTTTGAGGCGCTAGATCATGTCACCCTCGCGCAGCCCCACTCTCCGCCCATTCCCGCGCCAGCGGGAATCCGGCCCTGGGTCCCCGCTTTCGTGGGGACGAACGGGTAAGAAACAACTCAGGTGTCGCCCATGAACGCTCCCGCACCGACCACCTCCCACTATCCAGCCGCGCCGACGGCGCAGAAGGCGGAGACGCACACACTCTCGGTTCTGGTCGACAACGAGCCGGGCGTGCTGGCGCGCGTCATCGGCCTGTTCTCCGGCCGCGGCTACAATATCGAGTCGTTGACGGTGTCGGAGACCGAGCACCAGGCGCATCTGTCGCTGATCACGGTCGTCACCACCGGCACGCCGATGGTGATCGAGCAGATCAAGAACCAGCTCGACCGGCTGGTGCCGGTGCACCGCGTCGTCGACATGACGCAGGCCGGCAACGCCATCGAGCGCGAGCTCGCCATGGTGAAGGTGCGCGGCAAGGGCGAGCACCGCGTCGAGGCGCTGCGCCTGGCGGATGCGTTCAGGGCCCGCGTCATCGACGCCACCACCGAGAGCTTCGTGTTCGAGATCACCGGCAAGAGCGACAAGATCGACCAGTTCGTCGAACTGATGCTGCCGCTCGGGCTGGTTGAGGTGTCGCGCACCGGCATCGCCGCCATCGCGCGCGGCCCGGAGGGCATGACGCATCGGTGACCTCGATCCGTTACGCGAGCCTCGAAGGGCGACGGCCGGCTTCGCCGGCCACCTCAGGATGACGGGGAGAGGCGGCACTTGATTTTCTGCCGCTAATGCCGTCTTTGCCGTCCAAAGACATTGGGAAGGGACCAAGTATCATGCGTGTTTATTACGACCGGGACGCCGATCTCAATCTCATCAAGGGCAAGAAGGTCGCCATTATCGGCTATGGCAGCCAGGGCCATGCTCACGCGCTCAATCTGCGCGACAGCGGCGTGAAAGAAGTCGCGGTCGCGCTGCGCAAGACCTCCGGCGGCGTCAAGAAGGCCGAAGCCGAGAAATTCAAGGTCATGGAGGTGGCCGAGGCCGCCAAATGGGCCGACGTCATGATGATGCTGACGCCCGACGAATTGCAGGCCGACATCTACAATGACCATCTCGCCAAGAACATGAAGCAAAACGCGGCGCTGATGTTCGCGCACGGCCTCAACGTGCATTTCAACCTGATCGAGCCGCGCGCCGATCTCGACGTCATGATGATCGCGCCCAAGGGGCCGGGCCACACCGTGCGCTCGGAATATGCGCGCGGCGCCGGCGTGCCGTGCCTGCTCGCGGTGCATGCCGACAAGTCCGGCAACGCCCACGAGCTTGCGCTGTCCTACGGCGCCGCGATCGGCGGCGGCCGTGCCGGCATCATCGAGACCACCTTCAAGGAAGAGTGCGAGACCGACCTGTTCGGCGAGCAGGCGGTGCTGTGCGGCGGCGTGGTCGAATTGATGAAGGCGGGCTTCGACACGCTGTGCGAGGCCGGCTACGCGCCGGAAATGGCCTATTTCGAGTGCATCCACGAAATGAAGCTGATCGTCGACCTTATCTACGAGGGCGGCATCGCCAACATGAACTACTCGGTGTCGAACACCGCCGAATACGGCGAATACGTCTCCGGCCCGCGCGTCATCACCGCGGAAACGCGCGCCGAGATGAAGCGCATCCTTGCCGACATCCAGTCCGGCCGCTTCACCAAGGACTGGATGCTGGAGAATAAGGTCAACCAGACGTCGTTCAAGGCGACGCGTGCCAAGCTCGCCGAGCATCCGGCGGAGAAGATCGGCGTCAAGCTGCGCGAGATGATGCCGTGGATCAAGCAGCGGGCGCTGGTCGATAAGACAAAGAACTAGAGTAAGGGAGGGCCGCATTCTCTCTTCCCCTCTCCCCTTGTGGGAGAGGGTGGCGAGCGCGGAGCGATAGCGAGCGCGAGCCGGGTGAGGGGTCCGGGCTTGCTTTAGGCGCTGACCCCTCACCCGCCCTCGCTCGGCTTCGCCTCCGCTCGGGCACCCTCTCCCACAAGGGGAGAGGGGACATGGCGAAAGCCGCGCTCTTTTACTTCTTCTTGATCTCCCCCCACAGCCATTGCGCGACGGCGTCGGCGGTGACGTCGCCGGCCGAGGCGCGTAAATTGGCCTCGCGCATGGTCGTAACATCGATGGCGCCGATCAGCGGCCTGAGCGCGTCGATGAGTTTTGCGTCGCCGGTGCGCTTGGGCGCGATCAGCAGGACGGCGTCGTAGGGCGGGATGGCGCCCTTGGGATCGCTCAGCACTTTCAGGCCGTATTGTGCGACGCGGCCGTCGCTGGTGTAGGCCGAGACGACGTCGACCTCGCCGTTGGCGGCGGCCTGATACATGAAGTCCGATTGCATGGTGCGCTGCCGGCGGAATGTCAGGCCGTAGGCCGATTGCAGCGTCTTCCACTCCGGTCGTTCGAAAAATTCGTAATCGCCGGCAATGGCAAGCTGCGGCGCGTGCGCCGCGAGGTCGGCGATCGAGGCGATGCCGAGTGCCTCGGCCCTTTGCCGCGGCATGGCCAGCGCATAGGCATTGTCGAAGCCGAGCGCGCCGAGCAGGCGCACGCCCTTCTCCTTCAGCAGCCAATCCGCGACCTCGCGCAGCACGGCCTGGCGCGGCGCCGTGTCGGTGCGGTGCATCTCGTTGCTCCATAGCGTGCCGGAATAATCGACGTAGACGTCGATGTCGCCGGCGGCGAGCGCGTTGAAGATGACCGCCGAGCCGAGGCCGGGGCGGCGCCTGCCCGGCAGGTCCGCGGCGGCAAGCCGCTGCTCGATCAGCGCCGCCAGTACATATTGCTCGGTGAACGGCTTGGCGCCGATGACGTAGGCGCTCTGCGATCCGGCATGGCCGGGCGCCAAGGCCGCCAGCACGACCAGCGCCAGCCCGCCCGCCCCGGCGGCGATGCGGGCGCGGCTGTGCGCGGCGACACCATGCTCCATCAGCGCCAGCAATTGATCGACCGCCAGCGCCAGGGCCGCCGCGGCGACGCAGCCGAACACGACGAACACCCAGTTCTGCGTCTGCAGGCCGGCGAAGATGTAATTGCCGAGGCTCTCCTGGCCGATCGGCGTCGACAGCGTGGCGGTGCCGATCACCCACACTGCCGAGGTGCGGATCCCGGCCATGATCACCGGCGCGGCGAGCGGCAGTTCGATGTCGCGCACGCGCCGCCAGCCGCCGGCGCCGAACAGCCGCGCCGCCTCGCGCAGCGACGGGTTGATGCCGTTGAGGCCGGTCACGGTGTTGCGCAGCACCGGCAGCATCGAATAGAGCGCGAGCGCCAGTACCGACGGCAGAAAGCCGAGCGCCGAGAAGCCCGCGCCGCACAGCCGCTGCGTCAGCGCCGAAAGCGCGAGCAGCAGCGGATAGAACAGCGCCAGCAAGGCGAGGCCGGGGATGGTCTGCGCGACGCTGGCGATCGTCAGCAGCACGCCGCGCAGCAGCGGCCGCCGCACCGACAGGACCGCCAGCGGCAGGCTGATACCGAGCCCGATGGCCAGCGCCGTGACGCTCACCAGGACATGACTGCCGAGATAGTCCGGCAGCCGCGCCCACGCCTCGGCCCAGCGGGAGTCGATGCTCATCGCCGGCGATGATGGCCGGGTTTGCAATGCGGGGGCAAGCCGCTAGGTTTGCCGCGAAGAGGGGAGCAAATGTCGGGGAGCGAAACACAGGCGGCGGCTGTCGCGCTTGCCGACGTGGGCGTCGCCTTTCGTCTCGTCGGCGGCGGCCGCTACACCGCGGTCGAGCGCGCGAGCTTGCGCGTCGCCGACGGCGAATTCGTCGCCATCGTCGGCCCGACCGGCTGCGGCAAGTCCACGCTGCTCAACATCGCCGCCGGGCTGATGCCGCCGTCGTCGGGCCGCGTCGAGGTGTTCGGCGCGCCGCTTGCCGCGCTCAACCGCCAGGCCGGCTATCTGTTCCAGGCCGACGCGCTGTTCCCCTGGAAGACGGCGCTGGAAAACGTCGCTATCGGCCTGGAAACGGCCGGCACATCGCCGGCCGAGGCGCGGCCGCGCGCGCTCGAGTGGCTCAAGCGCGTCGGCTTGGGCGTTTTCGGCGACCGCTATCCGCACATGCTGTCGGGCGGCCAGCGCAAGCGCGTTGGGCTTGCCCAGGTGCTGATCCGCGATCCGAAGATTCTGCTGATGGACGAGCCGTTCGGGCCGCTCGACGCGCAGACGCGGCAGATCATGGGCAACCTGCTACTCGACCTGTGGAGCGCCGACCGCAAGGCGGTGCTGTTCGTCACCCACGATCTCGAGGAGGCAATCGCGCTGTCCGACCGCGTCGTCATCATGTCGGCGGCGCCGGGCTCACGCATCATCGGCGATTGGCGGGTTCCCCTGGCGCGGCCGCGCGACATCGCCGAGATCAAGCTCGATCATGCCTTCCACGAGTTGCACCGCGAGATCTGGCAAAAACTGAAGGCCGAAGTGATCAAGGGCTACGCGCAAGCCGAGGGGGCAGCATGAAATCGCGCGCGCAGCTCCTGGCGATGCAGCTCGCGGTGGCCGTCATCGGCATCGCGCTGTGGCATCTGCTGTCCACCTATCCGCTGTTCGGGCACATGGTGCTGCCGCCGTTCTTTTTCTCCAACCCGGTCGACGTCGCCGCGCAGATCGTCGCCTGGTTCGCCAGCGGCGTGATCTGGAAGCACCTCTGGGTGACGCTGCTCGAATCGATGCTGGCCTTCGTCATCGGCTCAATCGGTGGCATTCTGGTCGGCTTCTGGTTCGCGCGCCAGCCGCGCACCGCGGCGGTGTTCGATCCCTACGTGAAAATGATCAACGCGCTGCCGCGCGTCGTGCTCGGCCCGATCTTCACGCTGTGGCTGGGTTTGGGGATATGGTCCAAGGTCGCGCTCGGCGTCACGCTGGTGTTCTTCATCGTGTTCTTCAATGTCTACCAAGGCGTGCGCGAGGTGTCGCCGACCGTGCTCGCCAATGCCCGCATGCTCGGCATGAGCGAAAAGCAGCTGATGCGCCACGTCTACTGGCCGTCGGCGTTGAGCTGGATGTTCTCGTCGCTGCACACTTCGGTCGGATTTGCGGTGGTCGGCGCCGTGGTCGGCGAATATCTCGGCTCGGCCGCGGGTCTCGGCTACCTGATCCAGCAGGCGGAAGGCGTGTTCGACGTCGCCGGCGTGTTCGCCGGCATGGTCGTGCTGGCCGCCTTTGTGATCATTATCGACATGGTGGTGAGCGTGGTGGAAAAGCGGCTGCTGGTGTGGCGGCCGGTGGTCGGCGAGGCGAGGCCGTAACGCGGCGCGCCGGAAAACGGCGCCGTGCAAAGGTCCGGCAACGCTACACGTCAAGGTTGTAACGGCTCGTCGCCCACGCTATAGTCTGCTTTGCCGCTGTCGGACATCGGTCCATGCGGGTCGGCGGCGCAGGAGTTACCGACGCCATGAAACACTCCACTTGGGTTCCGCTGCGTGGTTGCGCCGTCGCGATCGTGACCCTTCTTGCTGTTTTGGTTTCAACGCCGCAGGGGTGGTCGAGGGATCGGCAGCCGGCCCGATGCCAGGTCATGACCGAACCGCTGGCCAAGCGGTTGTTCGACGAATGGAACAAGGCGCTGCAGCAGAACCCGGACGCGGTCACGCTGACCTATGCGCCGGACGCCGTCCTGCTGCCGACGTTCGAGAACGGACCGCTTGTCGGCCGCAAAGCGATTCACGGGTACTTCGAACACTTTCTGCTGAAGCATCCGGTCGGGCGGATCGACACCCGGGCCATTATTCCGGCGGGCTGCAACATGGGCGTCGTCGCCGGACTTTACACATTCACGGTGGATGAAGGGACCTCGCGGGTCGATAGCTATGCCCGCTACACCTACGTCTACGTCTATAAACCGGACGCGCGGCGCTGGCTCATCGCGCACCACCACTCGTCGGCGCGACCGCAGAAGAGTGGAGCGAACTAGGTTCGCCGCCGAACGTCATTTCCTCCGATAACTTGCGGCATCAAGCCTCTCGACTTTGTCACGCCGACGTTGGCAAAGTATTGGCTTTCGGAGGGACGCATGCCGCGTTTGGCAGGAAAAGTTGCATTCATCACCGGCGGCGGCGGCGGCATCGGCCGCGCCACCGCCGAACGCTTCGCCGAGGAGGGCGCCAAGGTCGTCATCGCCGAGATCGACGAGGCGCGCGGCAAGGCGGCCGAGGAATCGGCGCGCGCCAGGGGCAAGACCTCCGGCGGTGATGCGCTGTTCATCCATTGCGACATCCGCGAGAAGGCGCAGGTCGAGGCGGCCATGAACGAGACCGTGCGCCGTTTCGGCAAGCTCACCGTCTTGCACAACAACGCCGGCGGCTCTTCGCCGAACGACGGCCCGGTCACCACGGTGTCGGAGGACGAGTTCTGGCGGGTCCTGAAGCTCGATCTCTACGGCACGTTCCTGTGCTCGCGCATCGGCATTCCGCTGATCGCCAAGGCGGGCGGCGGCAGCGTCATCAATATGACGTCGACGCTCGCGCTCAACGCCGTGCCCGGCCGCGACTGCTACACTGCCGCCAAGGGCGCGATCGCGTCGATGACGCGCTCGATGGCGGTCGAGTTCGCAGCCCAGAAAATCCGCGTCAATGCGATTGCGCCGTCGGTGACGCTCTCCGATCGCGTCAAGAAGCTGCTGGAAGGTTCCAAGGACATCGAGAAGCTGGCGTCGCAGCATCTGATGGGACTGGGCTATCCCATCCATATGGCGAATATGGCGGTTTATCTCGCCTCCGATGAGGCCGAGATCACAACGGGCGCCATCATGGTGGTCGATAGCGGCGCTACGGTCTGGTAACCGCGGCACGGTTGTCTTATCGTCCGCGCCGAACGGCCAGGCAAAAGGCCGCATGCAACAGGGAGGACGTCATGTCCGTGAAGGTTTTCCGGCGGCTTGCCGCCGCCGCCGCAGTGCTCGTTCTTTCGAGCGGCATCGCACTGGCGCAGTCGAAGGTCACGCTCGCCGTCGGCGGCGGCTCGTGCCTGTGCTATCTGCCGACCATGCTGGCCAAGCAGCTCGGCGAATACGAGAAGGCCGGCGTGCAGGTCGATGTGGTCGACTTCAAGGGCGGCTCGGAATCGCTCAAAGCGGTGATCGGCGGCTCGGCCGACGTGGTCTCCGGTTATTTCGACCACTGCGTCAATCTCGCCGCCAAGGGCCAGCACCTGCAGGCCTTCGTGGTCTATGACCGCTTCCCCGGCTTGGTGCTGGTGGTGTCGCCGAAGCACGCCGCCGAAATCACGTCGATCAAGGACCTCAAGGACAAGAAGGTCGGCGTCAGCGCGCCCGGCTCCTCGACCGACTTCTTCCTCAAGTACCTGCTGAGTAAGAACGGCATGGATCCGGCCGGCACCTCGGTGATCGGAGTCGGCCTCGGCGCCACCGCGGTCGCGGCGATGGAGCAGGGCCAGATCGATGCCGCCGTCATGCTCGATCCGGCGGTGACCATCCTGAAAAGCAAGTACAGCGACCTGAAGATATTGAGCGACACGCGCTCGCAGAAGGACACGCTTGCCGTGTTCGGCGGCGAATATCCGGGCGGCGCGCTCTACACCAAGGCCGAATGGATCGCCGGCCACGAGAAGGAAGTGCAGGCGATGACCAATGCCATCGTCGCCACGCTGAAGTGGATCCACTCCCACACGCCGGAGGAGATCGCCGACAAGATGCCGCCGGAATATGTCGGCAAGGACAAGAGTGCTTACGTCGCCGCGCTCAAGAACACGCTGCCGATGTATTCGGAAACCGGCCGCATGGACCCGAAGGGCGCCGCGGCCGTGCTCGCGGTCTTCTCGCAGTCGTCGCCGGACGTGGCCAAGGCGAACATCGATCTGTCGAAGACCTACACCAACAGGTTCGTCGAGGCCGCCGGCAAGGGGATGTAGCGCCGGCATCGCCACATACAAAAGCTGTCATGCCCCGCGAAAGCGGGGCATCCAGTATTCCCGGGACCTATCGACTTATCGCGAGGCCGGTGTTTACTGGATCGCCCGCTTGCGCGGGCGATGACACTTTGAGCAAGCGGCGATGAACCTCCTCTCCATTCAGTCGCACGTGGCCTATGGCCATGTCGGCAATTCGGCCGCGGTGTTCGCGCTGCAGCGCATCGGCGTCGAGGTGTGGCCGGTGCATACCGTGCAGTTCGCCAATCACACCGGCTACGGCAAGCCGCGCGGCCAGGTATTCGACGCGGCCCTTATCCGCGACATGGTCGGCGGCCTCGCAGAGCGTGGCGTGCTCGGCCAATGCGATGGCGTGCTGTCGGGCTATATCGGCTCGGCCGAACTCGGCGCCGCCATTCTCGATGCGGTAGCAACCGTCAAGCGGGCCAATCCGGCGGCAAAATATTGCTGCGATCCGGTAATCGGCGATGCGGGGCGCGGTGTTTTCGTCGCCCGCGGCGTGCCGGAGTTTTTGAAAAGCGAAGCGTTGCCGGCAGCCGATATCGTGACGCCCAACCAGTTCGAGCTCGAATTTCTGGCCGGGCGCGCGTGCATGACGCTGGACGATGCCCGCATGGCGGTGCAGGCCGTGCATGCCAAGGGGCCGCGCGCCATCCTGGTGACGTCAATGCAGACGCAGGAGACGCCGCCGGACGCGATCGATCTGCTGGCGTCCGACGGCAAAGCCTGTTTCCGCCTGCGTACGCCGCGGCTGCCGCAGAAGATGAACGGCGCAGGCGATATGATCGCTGCGCTGTTCTTGGCCCATTGTCTGCGCAGCGGCCGCGTCGACATGGCGCTCGCGGCGTCGGCATCGGCGGTGTTCGGCGTACTGGCAAAGACGACGGAAGCTGGCACGCCCGAGCTTGCGCTCGTCACCGCCCAGGACGAACTTGTCAAACCGGGCCGGACCTTCGCAGCGGAACGGCTTCCGTGAACGCCGACCCCACGTTGTTCCGCCTCGACCGGCTCGAGCTGGCCTTCAGCCCAAAGCCATGGCCTTTCGCCGTCGAGCGGCGCGCCGCAATCGACGCCTATTTCGCCGAACTGCAGCGGGAAAAGCCGGCGATCTGGAACGGCCGGGTGCTGCTGCTGCACCATCAAGTGGTGCGCGACGGCGTGTTCCGCGGCGATTATCTGGAGACGGACTACGCCAGCTTTGCCGCCTGGCGGCACTGGGGCTCGCCGCCCGCCGGCGTGCATGACTGCTTCGGCGCCGCGGCTGTTCGATCGATCGACGGCGCCTTTCTCTTGGGTGTCATGGCGCCGCACACCTTCAATCCCGGCCGCATCTATTTTCCCTGCGGCACGCCCGATCCCGACGACGTCAAGGATGGCCGGGTCGACCTGGATTTCAGCGTGCGGCGCGAGCTTGCCGAGGAGACCGGACTCGATGCCGGGGCATTTGCGCCGGAGCCCGGCTGGACCGCCGTGGTCGACGGCGCGCTGATCATGCAGGCGAAGCTTTTCCGCGCGCGCGAGACGGCCGATGAATTGCGTCGGCGCATCCTTGCCCACATTGCACGCGAACAGCAGCCGGAGCTATGCGATATCCGCATCGTGCGCTCCGCCGCCGATTTTGATCGCGCCATGCCGCGTTTTGTCACGGCCTTTCTGGCGCAGCGCTTGGCCGCGCGCTAGGCTTTCCGCCCATGAGGCTCTATCACGTCGCCAAACGCTTCCGCGTCGACAAGCCGGACAAGTTCCGTCTGTCGAAGTGCGACCCGGCCGAGTGTTACGGGCTGACCGTCGACAAGCACGATGCCCAGATCATGCTGACGGAAGGCATCGAGCGGCTGACCGAATTGCAGCAACGGCTTTGGGCCGAAAACCGCTGGTCGGTGCTGATCGTGCTGCAGGCGATGGACGCCGCCGGCAAAGACAGCATCATCAAGCACGTGATGAGCGGGCTCAATCCGCAAGGCGTCGAGGTTCACTCCTTCCGCAAGCCGAGCGCCGAGGAGCTGCAGCACGATTTTCTCTGGCGCGTCGCGCAGCGCCTGCCTGCTGCCGGCCGCATCGGCATCTTCAACCGCTCGCACTACGAAGAAGTCCTGACAGTGCGCATCCACAAGGAGCTGCTCGAAGCGCAAAATCTGCCAAAACGGCTCGTCGGTCGGGACATCTGGAAAGACCGGTTCCACGATATCCGCGCCTTCGAGCGGCATCTCGCGCGTAACGGCACGCTGATCCTCAAATTTTTTCTCAACGTCTCGAAACAGGAACAGCGCAGGCGCTTCCTGGAACGAATCGACGAGCCGGGCAAGCGCTGGAAGTTCTTCATGGATGACGTCAAAGAGCGCGAGCTGTGGCCGAGATATCAGCAGGCCTACGAGGACATGATCCGCAACACCAGCACGACGGAAGCGCCGTGGTTTGTGGTGCCGGCCGACCACAAATGGTTCACGCGCATCGTCGTCGCGGCGGTGCTGGTGCAGGAGCTTGAGGCGCTCGACCTGAAATATCCGAAGGTTACCGGCAAGGCGCTCAAGGAACTGCGCAAGGTCGAGAAGGCGCTCAAGTCGGAAAAATAGCCGGGCTCATCAGCTCAGCGGACTGGGCAGCAATGCTGACCTATCGCGCGCTTGATTTGCGCCGCCCGCTTCCGCTAGAAGCTTGCGTTCGGTCCGGTTAACGCGGGCTTTACCTTGTTCCGCGAACCTGACCATCGGTCATGAAGCCTGACCATCGGTCATGAAGGGTGATTTGGACGCCATGACGACGCGCTACCAGGTCTGCGCGATCGAGCGGACGGCCGCAACGGCCGGCGCCGCGGCCACCCTCATTCTGGGCTCGCTCCTTCTGCTTACCCGCCCCTGAGGGCCGGCTGGGCCGATGCGCCTGGGCACTCGGGGGATGACGGAGACGAAACCCCAACAGAGCGCCCGCAAGCGGCGCATTCCAATTCGAGAAGGACCGACTGCCATGACTGCCAAGACCCAGTCCGACAAGGACCGCGTCGTCATCTTCGACACCACGTTGCGCGACGGCGAGCAATGCCCCGGCGCCACCATGACCCACGAGGAAAAGCTCGAGGTTGCCGAGCTGCTCGACCAGATGGGCGTCGACATCATCGAGGCCGGCTTCCCCATCGCCTCGGAGGGCGACTTCGCAGCCGTCAACGAGATCGCCAAGCGCGCCAAGAACGCCGTGATCTGCGGCCTGTCGCGCGCCGCTTTCAAGGACATCGACCGCTGCGCCGAGGCCATCAAGCCGGCCAGGCGCAAGCGCATCCATACCTTCATCTCCACCTCGCCGGTGCACATGAAATACAAGCTGCAGAAGGAGCCGCACGAGGTCTACGAAATGGTCATCGGGCAGGTGACGCGGGCCCGCGGCCACACCGACGACGTCGAATGGTCGGCCGAGGATGCCACCCGCACCGAGCACGATTTCCTCTGCCGCTGCGTCGAGGCGGCGATCAACGCCGGCGCCACCACCATCAACATCCCCGACACCGTCGGCTACACGGTGCCGGAGGAATATTTCGCGCTCATCGAGATGTTGCGCACGCGCGTGCCCAATGCCGACAAGGCGCGCTTCTCCACCCACTGCCATAACGATCTCGGCATGGCGGTGGCCAACTCGCTCGCCGGCGTCAAGGCCGGCGCGCGGCAGATCGAATGCACCATCAACGGCATCGGCGAGCGTGCCGGCAACGCCGCGCTGGAAGAAGTCGTAATGGCGATGAAGGTGCGCAACGATGTGCTGCCCTATTGGACCGGCATCGAAGCGACCATGCTGACGCGGGCGAGCAAGCTCGTCGCGGCGGCGACCTCGTTCCCGGTGCAGTACAACAAGGCGATCGTCGGCCGCAACGCGTTTGCGCACGAGAGCGGCATCCACCAGGACGGCATGCTCAAGAACGCGCAGACCTACGAGATCATGACGCCGGAGTCGGTCGGCGTGAAACAGACCTCGCTGGTGATGGGCAAGCACTCCGGGCGCCACGCCTTCGTGCACAAGCTCGAGGAGCTCGGCTACGAATTGGCCGGCAATCAGCTCGAGGACGCCTTCGTGCGCTTCAAGGCGCTGGCCGACCGCAAGAAGCAGATCTTCGATGAGGACATCGAGGCGCTGGTCGACGAGGAGATCGCCACCGCCCACGACCGCATCAAGGTGCTGTCGCTCACCGTCATCGCCGGCACCATGGGCCCGCAGACCGCGACATTGACGCTCGATATCGAAGGCGAGCATGTCACTACGCAGTCGACCGGCAACGGTCCGGTGGACGCCATCTTCAAGGCGATCCGGGCGCTGGTACCGCACGAGGCGACGCTGGAGCTCTATCAGGTGCACGCCGTCACCGGTGGCACCGACGCCCAGGCCGAAGTCTCGGTGCGGCTCGCCGAGGGCGGCCGCTCCTTTACCGCCAAGGGCGCCGATCCCGACACGCTGGTCGCTTCGGCCAAGGCCTATCTCGGTGCGCTCAACAAGCTGATGAGCAAGCGCAACAAGACGCCTGCGGTCGAGCGGCGCATCCACTCGACCGACGTCGGCTAAAGCCGCCCGCATGCAAGAATGCCGCACCCTTGAGGGGTGCGGCATTCTGTACCGAGCCATTCGGTTCCGCGCGGAACCCAGAAATCACAAAAAATCCGCATTTCGCCCCGCTGGCGGCAAATTCTCTGTCTAAGCGCCGGGCCGGTAAGCCAAGCAGACGGGGGAATTCCGGAATGAGGACGTTGATTTTCGCGGGCGTGCTCGCGCTCGCGGCGACCGGCCTGTTGTCTCTGACGACCAGCACCAAGACCTATGCCAACGATGCCGATGGCGTCGGCGTTCAGGAGACGGCGTCGATCGATATTGCGCGCGTCAAGCGCGTGCTGCAGCTCACTCCGGAGCAAGAGGCGTACTGGCCGCCGGTCGAGGCCGCGCTGCGCGACGTCGCGCGCCGGCAGGCCCAGGCGGAACCGGCGGGCCTGGTGCACAGGATCAGTCACCGCGTCGTCTCGATTGTCCTCGACAGCGCGGCGGTTGCCCGGGTGGCGCGCGCGGCGCGTCCGCTGATCGAGCGGCTGCGCGACGACCAGAAGCAGGGGGCCTTGCGGCTCGCGCAGGAAATGGGTCTGGGGCCCGTGCTCGCCGCGCTGAACTGAGCGCGGCCCTCATTACTCCGGCGTGGCTCGGCGCATAGCGGTGTTGCCGCGGGCCCACTTGCCCACGGTTCTGCCCCATGTCATCCTGAATGTACTTAACCGGCTGAAAAATCAAACAAACGCCGGTGGTGCATTGAACCCGGAGGAATTGGTCCATGCGTAAGTGGCTTATCGCGGCGGCTGCGGCTGCCGTTTTTGCTGTCCCCGCAACAGCGCCGGCGCAGACGCCGATCGTCATCAAATTCAGTCACGTCGTCGCCAACGACACGCCGAAAGGCAAGGGCGCGCTCAAGTTCAAGGAGCTCGCCGAGAAATACACCAACGGCAAGGTGAAGGTGGAAGTCTATCCGAACTCGACCTTGTACAAGGACAAGGAAGAGATCGAGGCTCTGCAGCTCGGCTCGGTGCAGATGCTGGCGCCGTCGACCGCCAAGTTCGCGCCCCT